>JAUHYZ010000001.1 GCA_030426245.1 Alphaproteobacteria bacterium
CTTTCAAATAGCTTCGCCAATGCTGCGCCGCACAAACGCAGCATGAGGGCTCAATATGCGATTCGGTTCAATCAGGTTTCACGTTCTGGCAGGCGCCGGTATTTCCGCACTGGCGGCATCTTCTCCGGCCGTGGCTCAGGAAACGGCAGAGGCAGCCTCCGGCGCTTATTCCGCGGCCGAGATCATCGTGACCGGACAGGCGACAAGCTACAACAACTCGGCGGCGACCGATGCCATGATTGCATTGCAGACGCCGCTGACATCGCCGCTTTCGATGGTCGACAACCTTCCCGGCGTGAGCGTGCAGGAAGGCGACACGTTCGGCTTTGACGATTGGTCCACCACCGTGGCCGTGCGCGGCTTCCAGACCAATCTCGACGAGCAGCAGGTCGGCATCACGATCGACGGCCTGCCCAATGGCGGGTCCAACTATGGCGGCGGCGCCAAGGCCAACCGCTATATCGATTCCATGAACATCGAAACGGTCGAAGTGTCGCAGGGCACCGCCGATATCGGTTCCCTCTCCAATGAAGCACTCGGCGGCACCCTGAACTTCGTGACCAGCGACCCCGAGATGGATCGCCGGGTTCGTTTCTCCGCCTCGATCGGCGAGAACGACGCGCTGCGGGCCTATAGCCGCTATGACACCGGCGATCTTGGCGGCGTGCGCGCCTGGATATCCGCATCGCATCAGGAAGCGACGGACTGGATCAACAGTTCCGCCGAAAACTGGCGGGACCATTTCGCGGCAAAATTCGTGACCGATGGTGCCGTGCGCTTCTCTGGCTATTTCAGCTATGACGATACGCATGAAGACAACTATCAGCGCCTGTTCAGCCCGGCGGATTTCGCGGCCGATCCCACCTGGGACCAGCTGACAGCCGAATGGACCGGCATCCCCTATATCGATCAGGTTTACCGCAAGGGCTGGTCGACCCTGCGCAAGAACACTTTCGCCTACCTCAAGGCGGAGAGTGAGGTTTCCCCGGGGATCAATCTGCGCGCTGGGGCCTATTACCACCACAATTGGGGACGCGGCGATTGGGTGCCGCCCTATATCGTGGACGTGGCTGCCGATGGTGCGGGCAATCCCGAAAGTGAGCTCGTCAGCAGTTTCACTGCCGAAGGCGGATCTGCGCTCGGGCAGATATTCTTCGTCGACGCGAACGGAGTGGCACTGGCGCCGATGGATGGATGCGTATCGTCGATCACCTTCCCTTATGGCGGGGCAGGGCCGGAATACGATCCCGCCTGCTACGCGCCCGGCGCAATCGGTGTGCAGTCCTATCGCCATACCAACTACAAGAAGGATCGCTACGGCTTCACCGGCGATTTCAGCTGGGAAGCCGATCTGGGCAGTGTGGTGAACCAGCTGCGCGGCGGCGTCTGGTATGAAGGCGGCAAGCGCAAGGAAACGCGTTCCTGGCAGAAGATCATCGATACCCGCGTTGGCTATGAGTTCGACACAACACCCTACTGGATCCAGTATAATCGCGAATATCCGCAGAGCACATTCAAATGGTTCGTCGAAGACCAGGTGACCTTCGGTTTCGTGACCGCGAATTTCGGGATCAAGCAGTTCATCAACAATCTGGAGCGTAATGACGTTTACGGAGAAACGAGCGATGTGAAGCTCGATTCCACCTCCAAGGTGCTGTTCTCTGGCGGTGTTCAAGTGGAGCCGATGAGCGGCATGCAGCTGTTCGCCGGCTATGCGGAGAACTTCAAGGCTCTGGGTGACGAGATCCTCGAACGGCCGGACGCCGATCTCGGCAATATCGAACCCGAAACGGCAGAAAACATCGAAGTGGGCGCGCGCTACAATGCGGGCTTCGTGATGGCTTCTGCGACCTATTTCACCAGCAAGTTCGATAACCGGATCATCTTCCTGTCCAATGAAACGACTGCCGGGCCGAACTATCTGATCGGCACCAATGGCAGCTATTTCAACGCTGGCGGTATCGATGCCGACGGCTTCGAGCTGTTGCTGAGCGTGCAGCCTGTGCAGGGCCTTACTCTCTATGGCTCCTACACGCATGTAAGCTCTGAATATAAGGGCACTGGCGATGCCGCGGTGGATACGGCCGTCGGCATCGTACCCGGCAACACCGTGGCGGGCATTCCCGAGGATATGTTCGTCCTTTCGGGCGACTGGACCGACGGCACTTTCCGCGCGGGCCTCTCCGGCAAATATACCGGCGACCGTTTCGTGGATATCGGCAACAGCTGGGTGGCGGACGCCTATTTCTCCGCGGACGCTTATATCGGGGTGCGGGGCGAGGCGATCAGCGAAAGCCTGCAGGCGCTCGATCTCAGCCTGGTGGTCAACAACGTGTTCGACGAGAGTTTTCTCGGCGGCATCTCGGGCGGCGGGGCCTGGATCGGTGCGCCGCGGACTGTGGTCTTCACGCTTACGGCCGATTTCTGAGCGGCATGTTTGGCAATCGGGGCGGGTCGCAGCGCGCGGCTCGCCTCGTCTGCCCGCTCTGATGACAGGCAACGGCACGAAAGCTTAGCCCAAAAATACGGAATCCTGGACAATGGCACTGACAAATCCCGGCAAGCTGGCCCCCATTTCTCGCCGGACGACGCTGGCTGCGCTGGCCGGTACGACCTTCCTGGCCACCATGCCGCTACGCGCATGGGCGAAGGCAGCACCGGGCAATCCCGTGTTCCGCCATGGCGTGGCCAGCGGCGATCCGGACAGCTCCAGTGTAGTGATCTGGACCCGTGTGACGGCGGAAGGTGCCGTGGACGTGGCATGGGAAGTCGCGGCAGAGCACGATTTCGCGGCCATTATCGGCAAGGGCTCTTCCCGGACGGGGCCCGAGCGGGACCATACGGTAAAGGTGCTGGTGGACGGGCTCAGCCCCGGTTCCACCGTCTTCTACCGGTTCCACATGGGCGATGCCGTGTCCGCAACCGGGCGCGCTCGGACATTACCCGAAGGCCATCTGGAACGGCTGGGCATTGCGCTTGCCTCCTGCTCCAACTTCGCTTTCGGCTTTTTCAATGCCTATGATGCGATCGCCAAGGATGGCGGAATCGATTTCGTCCTGCACACGGGCGACTATATCTATGAATATGGACAGGACGGATGGGGCGGGGAGATATCCCGCCTGATCGGCCGCGAACATCAGCCTGCGCATGAGATCGTCTCGCTTGCCGATTACCGGATGCGGCACGCACAGTACAAGACGGACGCCGGCAGCCAGGCCATGCACGCCGCGCACAGCCTGCTCGCCTGCTGGGACGATCATGAAAGCGCCAACAATCCGTGGACGGGCGGAGCGCAAAACCACCAGAGCGAGACCGAGGGTGAATGGCCTGCCCGCCGCGCGGCTTCGATCCAGGCCTATTACGAATGGATGCCGGTGCGGGAGCCTGAATGGCTGGCGCAAAAGGGCCGCAGCCGGATGCAATTCTGGCGCAGCTACAGTTTCGGGGACCTTGCGACCCTTTTCACGCTCGAAACGCGTCACACGGCCCGGGCGAAGCAGATCGATTACATGGACTATCTCAAGGCATCGCAGGAAGGTAGCGACGTCCACCAGTTGATCGACGAGGCCGTGGCGGAACCCGGACGGCCGATGCTCTCCGAAGAGCTTGAATCCGATTTGAGGGCAGCAATGAGCAATTCAGTGGATGCCGGCCAGCCCTGGCGGCTGATCGGCAGCCCGATGACGATTGCCCGCACGCGTGTGACCGATGTCGTGGGTCTCGGCCTGATCCCGGATCCTTCCGCCGATCCCAAATCCAGTTTGGAGGCGCAGGCGCTGGCCTGGAAAGGTCAGCACAACCTTCCATTCTATCCCGACACCTGGGATGGCTATGAATGGGCGCGAGAGCGCTTCTACGCGCTCAGCCGCGAGGCGGGGGCTGGGGACGTTGTGTTCCTTTCGGGCGACAGCCACAGTTTCTGGGCCAGCCAGCTGGCCGATGCCGAAGGGCGCGCTGCAGGTGTTGAGCTCGGCACGGCGGGCATCTCATCGCCGGGCGATTTCGTCGCGAGCGGATTTGGAATGGCCGCTTCGCCCAAGCTTGACCAGGCATTCATCGATCACAATGAAGAGGTCCATTGGACCGACAATATGCATCAGGGTTATGTAAGGCTGACGTTGCAACGCGACGGGGCAGAGGCAAGTTTCGTGGCGGTCGATACGGTGTTGCGGCCTGTCTACAAGGCAACCGAGCTGCGCCGCTTCGGCATCGAGCGGAAGGAAAGCGGCGTCTTTCTGTCCCAGCGGGAAATCTAGCGCGGCAGCGACCGGCTTTGGCTGCCCCTAGCGCACGAGTGCAAAGCCAACCCGCAGGCGTGTTGCGCGCTGATCGTAATCGAGCAGGTTTTCTCCGTAGCCCGTGAACCCCTGAGTGAAGAGGTAAAGGGCGGGCGCGCTCGGCCAAATATTCTGCAGTGGATAGGAAAGGTCCGCGAGAAGTGCGCCATTGCCTGTCGAAAAATTGAAGCGCGTCGCGGTCGATAGCCGCAATCCATCGTCCTTGCCGATCTCTACAAAGAGAGATGTCGTTCCGCGATAGTCCATAATATCGGGGTTCTCGGACTTGTCGCCGACCAGGAATGATAGCCTTGGTGCGATCACCATCCGGTATTCGTCACCCAAGGGCATCGACGCCATCGGCGCGACGTAGATCGCGTTGAGGCTGCGCGATGCAGACCCGGCACGACCGTTGGATTCATGCCGCAGGCCGACTTGTCCGCCGAGCGATATCCGGTTGCCCAATGTCGCGGAGGGGGAGACGTATGTGAGCTCTGGCAGAAAGTCGATGTTGTGAAAGGGAGAGGATTCTGCGTCAACATCCCAGAACATCCTTTGCGTGTAGGCGAAATGGATTCCGTCGCGCCAGGATGCCTTTTGCCCTTTCGCACTGCTCGATCCGAACAGGCGATATTGAAAGCTGATCTGTATTTTTGCCGCCGTATTCGTTCCCGGGCCGAAGATCCCGTAAATCGGTTCATACGCCGTGAGATTGTCCAGAAGATCGTTGCCCGCATTCCTGTCGGCAGGCGGCGCCATGGTCCAGGTCGGTCTGTCGTCGGTCTCTGCGGGCAGTTGCGGAGCTTCCTGGGGCAAAGCGTGCTGCGCCAAGACGCCATCGCGCTGGGAAATCGCAACCTGCTGCTGTGTCCAGGCCGGAATGGTCAGCAAAGCGTTAGAGAGGTCCGTCTCCGGCGGATTGTGCATTACGTATTCAACGCGGCCAAAACCGCCCGGAGGGACGGAGATTTCCGAAGACATATCTCGGCCGCGCCTGAGCCAGGCCTGCGATTGCGATCGAGCGCTTGCGATATCTGCCTGCACCAAATCGGGAAGCTGGATGGTCTCAGCTTCCCGGCCTTCGTTGAGGAAGAGCAACTCCACGACGACTTCATGGCTTTCAATGTCGTGCGTGACATCGCCGATGACTATCTCAAGCGGAGCGGCAATGCCGCGCGAGGCTGCGGCCGGGGCCGGATGCCAGGCAAGCAGGAGCAGCAACATCAACAGAAAGTGTGCGGCACTGCACCTCATTTCGTTCACAAACTCCGCTTTCGCTTCGTCAGTCTCGCTGCTTGCTCAACAAGACAGGTTCATTCTTTCAGAATCGCTAAATTCAAGGCCGTAGAGCGGCTCCCTGCGGGCCTTATTCGCGCCTTTTTGATGATGATAGAGACTGACTGCTGGCGGGGTAAAGTGTCGTCGCCGGCCAAATGCGGCTACCTCGCGGTATTGCCGGAGGTCATTGGTTCGCTTCGGGCTTAGGAGAGCGCTGAGGAATATGCGTTCGCCCTAATGCATTTGCAGCGTCACGTGATATGACTGGTTTGGGGTAATCGCTGCTGCTGCTTGTGATGATTGTTTGGGTTGTGCACGGGACATCTGGAGAACGCGAATGGCATGCCGTCTCAGCAGAGGAGACGCTTGGCCGGCTTGAGACCTTTCGCGGTGGGCTGGAAGAAGCGGAGGCCTCTCGCCGTCTGGCGGAGGTAGGGCCCAACGCGTTGCCCGAACCCCGCACGATCGGGTTGGTACGGACATTTGCCGGACAGTTCACCAGTCCGCTGATCTATCTGCTGCTGATCGCCGGAATGCTGTCCCTGGTGATCGGTGACCGCTGGGACGCGATCTTCATCTTCGGAGTGCTGCTGGCCAATGCAGCGATAACGACATTCCAGGAAATGAAAGCGGACGCGAGCGCTCGTGCATTGCGTTCCCTCGTTCCGCAGACTGCCCGCATACGCCGATCGGGCATCGCGCGCGATGTCCTTTCGGCTGAGATCGTGCCCGGGGACATTGTCGAACTGGAGAGCGGGATGCGCATTACAGCGGATCTTCGTTTGATCGAGACCTTGGGATTGCAGGTCGATGAAGCGCCGCTCACCGGCGAATCCCTCCCGGTATCAAAGAAGGCCGAAACGCTTCTCGACCAGGCGACGCCGGTCGGCGATCGGCGCAATCTGGCCTTTGCAGGCACGACCATTATGGCTGGTCGCGGATTGGGCGCCGTAGTTGAAACCGGCGAGCGGACGCAGCTGGGCCAAATCGGGCGCACGCTGGAGGAAGCCGCGCATCTTGCGGTCGACACTCCGTTGGTCAGGCGCCTGGACAAGCTTGCCCGGCAGATTGCCATCGGCGCCATCCTGCTGATCGTTCTGCTGTCGGCCATCTTGCTGTTGCAGGGCGATGGCTGGCGCGAGATCCTGCTGCTGGCAATCGCACTGGCGGTCGCGGCAATCCCGGAGGGCTTGCCGGTGGCCGTTACAGTCGCGCTGGCCGCCGCATCGCACCGGATGGCACAGCGCAACGTTATCGTGCGGGAATTGCCGGCCGTCGAAGGGCTTGGCGCCTGTACGCTGATCGCGACCGACAAGACCGGCACGCTTACTGTAAATCGCCTCACGGCTGAGCGCGTGGTGCTTGCGGACGGAACCTCTGTCGATCGTAAGGCCTGGCAAGCCGGGGAGGGGCACAAGGCTGCCTTGAGCGAGCTGGGTCTCGCTGCGGCACTCTGCAACGAAGCGCGTCTGACGGAGACTGGCAGCCCGGTCGGTGACGCGGTGGACGTGGCGCTGCTCAGCTTCGCACGCGAAAACGGCCACGATATATCTTCTCTTGTCGAAGCTCAGCGGCTGGCAGTCATTCCCTATGAGCCGGAATTGCGCTTTGCCGCCGTCGAGGCCGAAGTCGGCGAGCATACGCGTATCGTGGTGAAGGGTGCGCCAGAGGCCGTCATACCCATGTGCGGCGGCGATACGGACGATTTGCAGGCGATCGCCGAAAAGCTGGCGGCCGATGGATACCGCGTTCTGTTTCTGGCCGAAGGCATGGCTGACGAACGGGCGGAGCATATCAGGGACCGGCTTAAGGGGCTTCAACCCATTGGCTTTGTCGGCCTGACGGACCCCTTGCGCAGCGGCGTTGTCGAAGCGGTGGCGCATTGCCGCGAAGCCGGCATTGCCGTGCGCATGATAACCGGCGATCACCCGGCAACGGCCCTTGCCATTGCGCGCCAGATCGGATTGCCGGCCACCGGGGACAGCGTGGTGACCGGCGCACAGCTGAAGGAATGGGCGGATGATCCCGACTTGATGGAGCGGAAAGTCGGCCAGGCGAGCGTGTTTGCGCGCATCGAACCGGCGCAGAAGCTTTCGATAGTCCGCAAGCTTGCCAAACAGGGGCACATCGTCGCCGTCACGGGCGATGGCGTGAATGACGGGCCGGCTCTGCGCGCCGCGGATATCGGCGTGTCGATGGGGGTGCAGGGCACCGACGTCGCTCGCGGCGCTTCGGATCTCATTCTGGCGGACGACAATTTTGCAACCATCGTCTCGGGCGTAGAGGAAGGACGCGTCACCTTTGCCAATATCCGCAAGATCGTGCTGTTCATGCTGGCCACCGGCATTGCAGAGATCGCCATGTTCCTTGGCGCGCTGCTCGCCGGGTTGCCGATGCCGCTCACACCCGTGCAGCTTCTGTGGCTCAACCTGGTGACCAATGGCGTGCAGGATGTGACGCTGGGCTTCGGCCGGGGAGAAGGCGACGAGTTGAAGCATCCGCCGCGCCGCCGTCTTGCCTCCCTTATCGACCGCGAAGCGCTCATCCTCATGGTGCCCGGCGCATTGGTGATGACGGGAATGGCCGTCTGGCTTCTCGGCCAGCTCCTGGCCGAGGGCGCGCCATTGGCGGATGCCCGCAATGGCGTGTTGCTGATGGTCGTGTTGTTCCAGAATGCGTTTCTGCTGGCGATACGGAATTTGCGGAGCCCGTTCTGGCGCTGGCACCAGCACGAAAACGGATGGATGTTCCTGGGCATCGCCGCGGCACTGTCACTGCATCTGGGGGCTATGCACTGGCCGGTGACGCAGCAATTGCTAGGCCTGAGCCCGGTCGGGATGGAGCAGGTTCTTTACTGCCTGATCGCGGGTGTGCTCGTTCTGATCGTGACGGAAATCGCCAAGTTCTTTGCAGAAAGAAACGGCAATTCGGACCATTCGCGTGACCGGCGCAATGCTTCACCGATCTAGACCTTGTGTCACGCCCTGCTGTGCGCCCAGATGCCACCAGAAAGCGAGGACCATCTCCATTGCCTGAAACGCATTCGCCATCCGATGCCCACCTTCCGGGCCTGTCCGAACAGATCCTCAGGCCGAGCAGAGTCGTTCTCCTGGGGGCCTCCAGCCAGCAGGGTTCGGTCGGCCATGCTCTACTGCAGAATCTCGAAGCCGGTGCCGACAGGTTCGAATTTCATGCGATCAACCCGCACCACGTGGAGGCCGAACGGGGCACGTGGCACGCCAGTATCGATGATCTGCCGTCCGGTCCCGGGCTGGCCGTGATTGCCTTGCCCGCCCGGCTCGTGCCGCAGGCCGTTCGCGAGATCGGCGCGAAGGGGATCGATACGGCGATCGTCATTTCGGCAAATCTGGGCCCGGACACTGAGCTTGGCGCGGAGTTACTGGCGGCTGCGCGCGATGCGGGTGTGCGCATGCTGGGCCCGAATTGCCTGGGCTTGTTCCTGCCGCATATGGGCGTCAATGCGTCCTTCGCCACCACCACTCCGAAGCCGGGGGGAATGGCCCTCCTGTCGCAGAGCGGCGCCATCGTGACGGGGATAGTCGAATGGGCCGAGGCGCAGGAGATCGGCTTTTCCGCAATCGTCTCGGTCGGCGATATGGCTCAGACCGGTCTTGGAGAGCTGATAGAGCTGCTGGCCGATGACGAGCGCACAGAGGCTATCCTGCTCTATGTCGAGGGGCTGAAGGCGCCGGAGCGGTTTCTGCAGGCCGCACGCAGGGCAAGCTGCGCGAAGCCTGTCATTGCGCTCAAGGCCGGCCGCAGCCTCGCAGCCGGCCGTGCGGCCTTGTCGCATACCGGCGCGCTGGCGGGATCGAGCGAGGTTTATGAAGCGGCCTTCGCCGATGTTGGCGTTGTCCAGGTGGGCAGTCTCGACGAATTCTTCGATGCTGCAGAGGCTGTATATTTCTCGCTTCCGGCATGTGGCCCCCGGCTGGCAATTCTGACCAATGGCGGTGGTGCCGGGATACTGGCCGTCGATGCATTGGATGGAACGGAGGCGCAGCTGGCGGCGCTGGACGCCGATACGATCGAGCGCCTGGACAATTGCCTTCCGCGAGGATGGTCGCGGGCCAATCCCGTCGATATTATCGGCGATGCCGATGCCGAGCGATACCGGGCAAGCGTGGCCGCATTGCTTGAAGACGAGGCATGCGATGCGGTCCTGGTGATGAATTGCCCGACAGCGGTGCTGGCACCGGGCGAAGCGGCCAAAATCGTTGCCGATGCCGTGACGGAGGCGAGAAAGACAAACTGCCGCAAACCGGTGATCGGCTGCTGGCTTGGGCCGGCCAATCTGGAAACGGCAGAACCCTATTTGCGCAAGGCAGGCATCGCCGCTGTGGCGACTCCCAGCCAGGCGGTCGAGGCCTTCAACTTTCTGCTCAAGCGAAGTTCCGCCCAGGCGGCTGCATTGGCGGCGCCCGCCGCAACGCGGGCTGACGCGGACTTGGCACGCGCCAGGCAGATCATTGCCGGGGCGCGGGATGATGGACGAAAGCTTTTAAGCGAAGTGGAAGGCAAGCAATTGCTGGAATGCTTCGGCGTGCCTGTCGTGCACACCGTGCTAGCGGCATCGGCCGAGGAAGTGGAGCGCCGCTGCGCCGATATCGGCGCGCCTTACGTCGTCAAGATCGTCTCCCCCGACATTGCACACAAGTCGGATGTCGGCGGGGTGGCAGTCGGCCTCTCCACTGCCGAGGATGCGCGCAACGCTGCCCAGCAGATGGCAGAGCGGGTGAAGCTCGCCTTGCCGAAAGCGCGGATCGAAGGCTTCGCCCTGCAACAAATGGTGGAGCGAAAATCCGCCATGGAACTGTTCGCCGGCATGATCCACGACGCGACATTCGGCCCCGTCATCGCTTTCGGTGCGGGCGGGACGGCGATTGAGGTGATCAATGACAAGGCAATCGCGCTTCCGCCCGTCTCGCGGGAGAAGGCCCTCGCAGTAATGGCGCGAACGCGCATCTCCCGCTTGATGAACGGCTATCGCGACGTGCCGCCGGTCGATAGGGAAGGGGTTGCGAAAGTCCTGGAAGCATTGTCGATGATTTCTCAGGCCCTTCCGGAGATCGCCGAGATCGACGTAAATCCGCTGCTTGCAGATGAAGACGGCGTGGTCGGCCTGGATGCGCGCGTGGTGCTCTCTGGTTGACGCCAAGCGGGTGCGTCACCTCCCTGTTCAGGGCGTCGCCAAATGCAACAGGAAGGCCGCTCCGAACAGATATAGGCAAATTGCAGCAATCGAATCCTCACCCATTCTGAGGAAGGTTCGGTCGCGCCGCTCGATCAGTCCGAGGACGAAGATACCTGACATGCCCAGAGCAAGGAGCGCGGCCAGCGCTTCGAAAGAACCGGCCTGGCTGAGGACGGGCTCGCCGCGCGCCGCGATGTCGATCACAAAGATGATGCCGAGATTGAACAGATTCGATCCGAAGACTTCGCCAACGGCAAGTTCGTATCGTTGATTGCGCATGGCGCCGACAATGGCGCTCAGTTCGGGAAGCGAAGTTGCCGCAGCAGCGAATAGAAGCCCGACAAGCCCGGCACCCAGTCCTGTCTGCCGCGCAATCGTGTCGCCGGTAACTGCCAGGATCACACCGCCGACCAGGATCAGCAGAGCCAGCCCGCCGAGCCCGAGCGCGAGATGTCTCCATTCGATCGCCGATCGCTCTACTTCTACCGCCAGATCGAGATCCGGTGGGTTCACGACCATCCACATGGGCCGCCTTTCGGCCCGGTCGGCAATGCGAATGGCGATCAGGCAGAGCGCGAAGATGACAGTCGACCACGGCCCCACGAAGCCGGTCCAGTCGGCTTGTCCGGCAGTAATGGCGGCGATGACCGTTGCCAGCAGCATCATGCCGAGTACGCCCTGGATCAGCGTTGCCGGACGAGCAACGACAGAGGTCAGCGGACGCTTGCCGAGCACCATGTCCGCCAGTGCAAGCAGCAGGATGTTGAAGCTGGCGCTGCCGAGAATGTTGTTCAGTGCGAGCAATGGAGCGCCCAGCGCGGCGGCGCTTGTTGCGGTGGCCAGTTCCGGCAGCGAGGTGATGCCTCCCAGCACCAGCATCCCGGCGAAACCCTGGCCCAGTCCGGTTTTCTCGCTCAGCGCTACGACATATCCCGGTAGGCGCGTCCCCGCCCACCAAACGAGCGCGGCCGCAGCGATGAATCCGCCAATTGCGATGGGGAGCGTGTCGAAGTTGTGCATGCCCGCCGAATGGTTGCCTGGCCTTCAGGAATAGCCCATTCGCGGGGCGGTGCAACGGCCCGTTCCGTCAATGTGCGGCCGAAAATTTCTCAGCCGGCCAGCAATCCCTTGCGCTTGCTCCAGTCGATGACCGCGGCGATGCATTGGCTCAGTAGTTCGGGCTGGCCGACATAATAATGCGTGGCGCCCTTCAAACTCACGAATTCCTTGTCCTGTGTGGCAAGCGCGGCACGGATGATCGGATTATGCGTGGCGGGTACGGCTTCGTCAGCTGTGTTTTCTATCTGCAGAACCGGCGTTTTTTCTATCCGTTCGGCATTCATCGGGCCCTTGGCATTGGAGAGATCGTAGCTCCATTGGCTGAGCCAGGAGCGGAGCGTGGTATAACGCGCGAGGCCGACCGGCCCGACATTTACCGCACGCGGATCGCCCATATAGGTCCAGCCCGGCCGCCGATCCGATGGATCGATCGATGGATCCAGCCAGCGGACATCGCACATGGTGCGGTGGACGATAAAGGCGCGCTCCTGTTCGGGGCCGCCCTTGCGTCTCAACCGGTCCAGCTGATCCAGTGCCCATTGCGTGATGCGGCGGTTGCGCGCCTGCTGCGCCCCGCGAAAGCGCTCGACGAAATCTGCGTCATAGGGCGGCTGATGCGGGCAGTCGGGCGAGTAGATGTCGAATTCGCTGTCGCGCTCATCCGGATCGAGTTCGTTCAGCAGCGAAGGATCCATCCATTCGGTGAGCGTTTCCGCGCGCGAAAGATGCGCGGCAATGAAGATGACGCCGTCCGCCATTTGCAGCCCGGCAGAAGTCAGGTCGACGGGATCGCCCGCCGGCGTCTGCGTGATGTTGGGGTTCTCCGCCTGGGCCTGGTAGAACAGCGAGAGCGAACCGCCGCCCGACCAGCCGACCAGCACAACCCGTTCATAGCCAAGCTCTTCGCGCGCATGGGCAATCCATTTGCCGAGATCGATCGCGACCTTTTCCATGATGAGCGCTGTATCGTTGCGCGGATACCGGCTGGCTGCGCACAAGACGTGCAGCCCTGCATCCGCCAGTGCCGTGGGCATGGGCAGGAGATGCAGCACCGATGTCGGGTGCATGAAGATGTAGACCGTGCCGGACTTCGATTTCGGATCGTGCAGCAATTGCCCTTCAAGGTTCACTTTGCCCGAATTGCCGGCGAACCCGTAAGTCTCCGTGAAATTGGGGTTGTCGGGGAACGAGACGATCAGCGGCGTGCGCGTCCAAGCGGCCTTTTCGGGATCGGTTGCCATCTTCGTTGTGTCCTCAGGCGGGTTCGACCGCGCTTCCGGCTAGCGGAATGCTGGTTGCATCGTAGCGGAACAGCCACTCGTAGCGGTCGACCACCTTTTGCGGTTCCCATTGCTCGTCGACATATTTTTGCGCACCGGCCTTGTTCGCCAGAATCGGATTGTGAAAGCGCTCGGCATTGGCTGCCGCACCATTGACCGCCTTGGTCGTGCGCGGCACGCGAATTTTCTGATACCGATCCAGGGCTTCCTCCACCGTTTCGAATTCCTCGAACGCCCGGCCCAGAATGCATCCGTCTTCCAGCGCCATGACGGCCCCTTGTGCCAGGAAGGGCAGGGAAGGGTGGCATGCATCGCCGAGCAGGGCGACGCGTCCTTCCACCCATCGCTGCATCGGAGGACGGGCGATCAGGGCCCATTTGAAGGGCTGCGGGATCGCCTCGATATAGGCGTGAACATCCTCGTTCCAGTCGGGATAGTCCGCGTGATATTCGGCATTGGTGCCGGGTTCGGACCAGCTTTCGACTTGCCAATCGCGCCGTTCGACCACGCTGGTGAAGTTCATCAATTCACCGCGACGGATGGGATAATGGATGACATGGCCGCCCGGCCCCACCCAGTTGGTTCCTACCGGTCTACGAAGGCGTTCTGGCAGCAGTTCCATTGGGATAACGCCGCGCCATGCGACCAATCCGGTGAACTTGACCGGGCCCGAGCCGAACAATTGCTCGCGTATCTTCGAATGAACGCCGTCTGCGCCGATCACGACGTCATGGGTTGCCGAACGCTTCCCATCGAAATGGATGGTGGCCTTGCTGCCGCTCTGCTCGATATCCGTGGATCGATGGGCGAGCCTGATCGCATCGGGCTTCAGCGCTTCGACTGCGTGTTTCAATATTTGATGCAAATCGTTGCGGTGAACGGTGATGTAAGGAAAGCCGTAACGCTCAACCGATTCCTGACCCAAATCGAACAGCTTCCATGTGTCGCCAGTGCTCCACAGCCGGATTTCCTTGCCTTCGGGGATGAAGGCAATCCCCATCAGTTCCTCCTCGATGCCGAGCGAGGCGAGAACGCGCACTCCATTGGGGCTGATCTGCAGGCCTGCGCCTACTTCCTGAAGCTTGGGCGTCTGTTCGTAGACGGTGACGTCGAAGCCGCGCCGCAAGAGCGCAAGCGCGGCGGTCAGGCCTCCAATCCCGCCCCCTACAATTCCTATCCCGATATTGTTTTTCAAGCCGCAGGCCCTTTCAAATATGGATTGAGAGATAGGTTTGACGAACACTATTCGTCAATATCAAATACCGTTCAAAATATCTCTGCAATTCGCCGATGGACAGATTGGGGCGATGGCGTCAGGAACACGCTGCAGATTGTTGAGGGTGAAGCATATGGCGAAGGGAGCGGCAGAACAGTCGCAACGTCGTGTCCAGTCGATCGAAGTGGGATTTCGGGTGCTGCGCGTGTTGCGCATGGCGGAAGGCCCCTTGCCGCTGCGAGAGATCGCAGCTCGCGCGGAAATGCCGCCGAGCAAGGTTCATCTCTACCTGGTCAGCTTCGTGCGCGAGAACATGGCCTATCAGGATGTCTCGACGGGCCATTACGGCTTGGGCAGCTTTGCGATCCAGCTCGGGCTGGCAGCGATCCGTCAGCTTGACATTGTTACCCTTGCCACCGATCTGCTGGCCGGCTTGCGGGACCAGACGGACTGTGCCGTGTATCTCTCGCTCTGGGGCGATCAGGGGCCGTGTATCGTCTCGAAGGCCGATGGAGGGCTCCAGGGGGCCTTTACGGTTCGTCTAGGTTACATTCTGCCTCTCACCACCACGGCCACGGGATTGGTGTTTCTCGCCCATCTGCCGAAGGATGAAACCGATCGCGCACTTGAGGCGCAGCAGATCTTCGCGGCGGGACGCAAAGAGGCGGGCAGCATTTCGAAGCGCGCTGTGGAGCAAGGCGTTAGAGACGTTCGCAAGCTCGGCTATGCGCAGACGGTCGGCCGCCTGCATCGCAATTTTTCCGGAATCTCAGTCCCGGTATTCGATCATAGCCATGCCTTTGCGGCTGCGATCACCTTGCTCGGTCCGACAGACTTTATGGATAGCGAACGCAAGCAGGCGTTCTCGAAGTTCATGCTCGATGCGGCGAGCGAACTGTCCCAGCGGCTCGGTGCATCGGCATCGGTGGCGGGCCCGCCTAAAGCCTAGGCCGGATTGGTCTTTCGTGCGGGTCTAGACCACCGGATTGGCAAGCACGCCGATCTTCTCGATCTCCACTTCCACCCTGTCGCCCGGTTTGAGGTAGACCGGCGGTTCGCGCCGGGATCCCACGCCGCCCGGAGTGCCCGTGAAGATCAAGTCTCCCGGAACGAGTTCGGTGAAGGTGGAGATATACTCGATCAGGTGCGGCACGTCGAAAATCATGTCGCCCAGCTTCGCGTCCTGCATGGTCTTGCCGTTCAGCCGGCACTTGATGCTCAACGGTGCGAGATTCTCTATCTCGTCGCGAGTGACCATCCACGGCCCGAGCGGTCCGGTGGTGGGCCAATTCTTGCCTGCCGTCATCTGCGATGTATGGCGCTGCCAGTCGCGAACGCTGACATCGTTGGCGCAGGCAAATCCGGCAACATGCTTCATGGCGTTGGCCTTGCTGATGCCTCTTCCGCCCCGGCCGATGATGACTGCAAGTTCGGCCTCGTAATCGAGCTTGGTCGTCTCTGCAGGGTGTTCGATCGGCATCCCCTGTCCGCTTAGCGCGTTGGCGAAACGCACGAACAGCGTGGGATAGCCGACTTCCGGGTTCTTCGTTTCCTCCCTGTGTTCAAGGTAGTTGAGGCCGACGCACAGGATCTTCGAAGGATTGGGTATCACTGGCAACAATTTGACCGCGATCATCGGCAGCAGCGGGGCTGTCGGGATGGCATCCAGCACCTTGGACAAGCCGTTCTGCTCGAGCATCGCCCGGATGGTGGGCATTCCCGGAAAAACGGCGCTCATTTCCCGCAAGTGGTCGCCTTCTACGACGCCCCAGCCCATTTGGCTGTCATGCATGAAGCTTGCGAATTTCATTTAGAGTCTCCCAATCGGACGGCTTGTTGATCTAACTTGTGCCGCCCGGACGCACGAAATCAGGCGCTCTGTGGCCGGCAGCGGCCGCGCCGAGGCGGAGCGAGCGGGCTTCAGCCCGTTTCGCCTCGTCGAGCCAGGATCGCTCGTGGCCCCACAGGCTCGGTCCGTAATCGCATTCGAACGGCTCCCAGTTTTCGGGATTGATGGACCTCCCGCCCCAGCCATACTCCACCATCAGGCCTGAAGGCGAACGCACATAGAAGGATGTCATGAAATCATTGGTATGCCGCCCGAGAGATACGGCGACCCGTTCGTCCTCAAGCATGGCCAGGTCATAGGCTTGCCCCACATCGTCGAGCGAATTGAGTTCCACCATGAGATGGTGAAACCCTTCCTTGCCGGTTTCGACCATTGCGAAGCTGTGATGCCGTTCGTTGAGATGAAAGAAATAGGCCTTGAACGGACGCAGCGCGAAATCGCTGAGGCGAAAGCCGAGCAAGTCCCGATAGAATGGGATCAGCGCGTCGATGGAGCGCGTGGTCAGAACGATATGGCCCAAACCCAGCGAGCCGGTGCGAAAGCCGCTGATCGCTCTTCCAGGTGCGAAAGGCGCGGGCGCGTCTGCCGGGCCATGGAAGAATTCCAAAGTGTTGCCGGCCGGATCGTGCGTCTGGATGAGTTTGGTCACCTGCCGGCTTGCAGCCTGTCCCGCCGTTCCCAGCGTCACATCATATCCGGCATCGGAGAGTCTGGCAGCCAGCAGGGCGAGGGCGTCGGCATCGTCGACTTCCCAGCCCATTGCCGCCACGGTTTCCATCTCGCCAGCTTCCACAAACAGGCGCGCCGCGCGCTCGTCCGTTCGCAGCGAGATGCCGCTGCGGCCCCGTTCCGCAACTTGCATGCCCAGCAGGCCGGTCGCGAAATCCGACCATTCGTCGGTTCTCGCGGTGGATATGGCAATGTAGCCGAGTGAACGGAGCACAAATCCTCGATCGCAATCAATCATCTTCTTCTATCCACCTATCGTAATATCAGCATGACTGATACTGCAAATGCGCAAGTTTGCTGTATTGGTGGACTTTTGGTTCTCGAGAGGCAGGGAAAAGCGATGATGAACGAGACTTCCGCACCGCCCATCGGCCTGGGCGCAGACCTCGCGGGGGCCGATGCCGAACAGCGCCGCGTGGTCGAACTGATCAAATCCGGGCCGCGGGGAAACGTGCCGAGCCCGTTCCTTGCCATGCTCGATGCTCCAGGGCTCGCGGAGGCGATTCAGTCTGTCGGGGCGGCCATACGGTACAGATCGACGTTGCCGGACGATCTGCGTGAACTCGCCATCCTTACGGCGGCGGCCAGGGCGAACTGCGGCTATGAGTGGAACCATCATCTGCCGATCGGCATGGCGGCAGGCCTCCCGCACGCCGCAATTGCGGCTGCGCGTTCCGGAGCAGCGAGCGAAGCGCCCGCCCCACGGCAAGCTGCCGTCATTTCGCTGTGCCTCGAAGCCTTTGCGGGCGGCAAGGCCAGCTCGGGAACGCTTGCCGTGGCAATCGAAGAGCTTGGGCGGACGGGTGCGACCGAGGTCGTGGCGATCGCAGGCTATTACCCGCTGCTTGCGGGTTTCATACGCACTGCAGGTTTCGATGAGGATTTCGAACCGCTGCAGGACGGCTGATTGCGCGCGGCCGTGTTTCCCCGATGAATGGATCGGCGCTGCCGGGATCATCCCACTCCTTCGTAGCGCGCATCCAGTTCGACTTCCTGCAGCTCTTTCAGCCGAGGGGCGACTTCCTGTGCAACCAGTGTGAGATTGTCGGCCGTGGCGGCATGGTCCAGCTCGCCTGCCTGGGCCATCATCAGCAAATGCCCGAAGCCGCCCACTTCATCGTGGAAGCGTGCGATTTGTTCGTAAACGTCGTCCGGCGTGCCGACGAAATAGAGCCCGGCATCCATATATTCTTCGATCGAGCCGTCGGCAGGCACCGGCTTGCCGTTGCGCATCAGCGGGCGGAACCCGCCGCCGCCGCCGGACATCAGCATCTTCACATTCGCTTCGACTGGATTGAAGCCCAGTGGATTGCGGAATGTGGGCTCCAGGCGGGCCGCGGTCGTAAAATAGCTCTTCATCTGCTCTGCGCGCCTGAAGGCTTCCGAGCGGTCCTTGGCGCAGGACACGAGGCAGAGATAGCCAAGGCGGTCACGGCCTGCCTGGTGGCCGAATTGAGCCGCATAAGCCTGCCGGTAGCCTGAAAAGACCGAGCGTGCGACCGATCCGCTTAGAAACGTGGCGCAAACCGTTCCCATCTTGCCATAGGTCGCGGCGCTGCCGGCACTCGATGCCGTCATCCAGATCGGCGGTGCGGGCTGCTGGATGGGGCGGGGCCAGAGGCTGGCGGTCCGATAATGGAAATGCTCGCCTTCCCAGGAGAAGTTTTCGCCTTCATTGGTGAGGGCCGCCATAATGAGGTCATAAGCCTCCCAAAACCGGTCCATAAAACCGGTCGGCTGGCGATTGGACATGAAAAGCTCGTAGCTCGCGCCCTTGACGAATCCGATCTCGGTCCGCCCGCCGGAAAGACAGTCCGCCATTGCAATCTCTTCGGCCACCCTCAGTGGATTGGACCTGTTGGCGAGCGGAATTCCCAGCGCCAGCAGCCGCGCTTTCTTGGTCTGCCGGGCAAGGATCGCCAGCGTGGTCATGCAACTGGTCGACATGCAGGTTGCGGCCGCATGATGCTCGTTGATCATGATGTTGAGGCCGAGTTCGTCGGCCAGCATATATTCGTCGAGATAGCGGTTCAGCAGCTTGCCGGCCTCTACGGGATCGCATTCGCTTTGCGGCAGCGTGACGCGCATATTCCCGGGAACCTCGAAGGCCGGGTAATAAGCCTGTTCGCTGAATTGCCAGATGTCCATGGCTTGCCTCCGTGCAGTTCTGATCAGGCGCCTGCGAGAGACGCAATACGTGCCGCGATAGCGGCGGGTTGGTCGGCATGCAGACGAAAGCCTGCGCCTTCTATTGTCGCGGTGTCAGCTTGCGGCATGGCCGCTGCCCATGCCTCGTGATAGGCAGGCGTCGCGATTGCGTCTTCCGCGCCCCAAAGGATCTGTGTTGGGCAGGTGATCCGGTGCAGACGCCCCGCCAGCTTGGGATTGCACATATATGGGGTCCAGCCATAGAGGCTCATCGCCTCGTCATTGCGCATCGCCCGGCGCAATTGTTCCTCGGGCAAAGTCATTACATTCTGCAGCGGACCGGGCTCTCCAACCTGCATGCGCTTGGCCAGTTCCTGCTTGGCCACCATGAAGATGTCGGCGACATATTGCTCGCGGCGATCCGCGGTCTTCAGCCCGAGTGGAGAGATAAGCGTCAGCGAGGAAGCGCGAGCAGGCTCCTTGGTCAGAATCTCTGCCGCAAGCCATCCGCCAAAGTTCGCTCCGACCATGGCGGGCTGCTGCAATTCGAGCTCGTCCATCAGATCGAGATAGAAATATCCCAGATCGTCGACCCGGTTCATGCCTTCGCTTTGCTGTGAGCCGCCGAAACCGGGATGGGACGGCGCATAGACGGTGAATTGTTCGGACAACTGCCGTATGACCTCGGCCGCGCCCTCCAGTCCGTCGAGCCCATGGAGAAAGAGCAGCGGCGCACCGGAGCCTGCCGTAAAAAGCTCGACTTGTGTGCCGCGGATGTCGATTGCTGAAAGCGTGCCGAACTCCAGCCCGGCAAGGCTAACGGTATCCACTTACATTCTCCCAATTCGGTCGTTTTCGACTTCATGCGCAGATTGTGGCCGGCAAACCGATAGGTCCAATGCTTTGATATTGAGTAACTGATAACCAAATGGTATCGGTTGAATATGGAGCTGCGGCATTTGCGTTATTTCCGCGCCGTCGCGCGCGAAGAACATTTCGGGCGGGCATCCGCCTCCTTGCGCATCGCGCAGCCGGCCTTGACCCGCCAGATCCGGGATCTCGAGACAGAGCTCGGCGTCGAACTGTTCGAGCGCTTGCCACGCGGCGTGCGGCTGTCGGACGCGGGCGGCGTCTTCCTGGAGGATGTGGAAGAGATTCTCGCGCAGGTAGATCGCGCAGCCGACCGTGCGAAAAAGCTCGGCAGCGGACATCTCGGCACCATACGCGTGGGGCTGAGCGAGATTATCTCCCAGCACGAATTCATTTCCTACGGGCTTCTGCATTTCCGTGAGAGCGAGCCGGGCGTGGCGCTCGATTTGCGTTCGATGGGATCGGCAGCGCAAATCTCGGCGCTCAAGGAAGGCTCGCTTGATGCGGGGATCGTCTATGACGCGCATCTGGAGGAGCGGGATGCCGAGGTACTCGATCGGGCGGCGCTGGGCATGGGCGAGACCATGCTGGCGGTCCATCGCAATCATCCGCTTGCGGGCCGCAAGAGCGTGGCCATGGCGGAACTGGCCGACGAACCCGCCTTGTGGCCGGAGCGGCGCGCCGCCCCGGGCTATTTTGCACGCCTGATGGCCGCTTGCCTGGAAAGCGGAACGGTGCCGCGGGTTGTGCAGGAATGCACGACCAATTCGATCCTGCTCAGTCTCGTCGCGGTGGGCATGGGGATCGGCTTCGTCACCGTAACTGGCCCACTACCGGCGGCTCAGAATATTGTGCTGGTGCCGATCCGCGACCTGGACCTGAAGTTCAAGGTGCTACTTGTCTGGCGCCGCCGCGATCATTCGGCCGCGCTGAGGCATTTTGTTGAGACGATGAGCCGAAACGAAAGCCTATCTCAGACAGGCTGATACTTGCATCGCTGCTCGCTCGCGCCCATGAAATGACGAGGATAAACTGATTCTGCAGCCGTTTTCTGGCTGCAAAGAGGAGCAAGAAATGGCTGAAGCAAGACCTCTTAAGGGCATGTATCATTTTGCTTTTCCAGCGCGCGATGCGGAAGAAACACGCCATTTCTATGAAGATATTCTGGGCTTGCCGCTGGTCAATTGCATGATGTCGGAAAAGGTGCCGAGTACGGGCGAGGAAGCGCCCTATGTGCATTTCTTTTTCGAATTGATGGACGGTTCCTACATCGCCTTTTTCGACCTTGGAAAGGACGAGTTTCCCGCCCCATCGCCCAATACGCCGGACTGGGTGCAGCACTTCGCGATAGAAACGGAATCGGTGGAAAATGTTGCGGCGATGCAGAAGCGGCTGGAGGAAAACGGCGTGGAGTGCATCGGCGTCGTCGACCACGGCTTCCTCAAATCCGTCTATTTCTTCGATCCGAACGGATTGCGGCTGGAGATCACCAGCCGCACCGAACCGGAAGGCTTCCTGGAAAAGTCGGCCGCCGAAGCGCATGACATCCTGAACCAGTGGACCGAACGCAAGCGCAAGGGCCTGGTCAAGAGCTGAGGATTCTGCCCCTTAGATCGCCATGGCGACCGATTTGGTCTCCGTATAGGCCTCGATGCCTTCACGCCCATTTTCGCGGCCCCAACCGGATTGCTTGAAGCCGCCGAAGGGTAGTGCGGGATCGAGACCGCCGCCATTCACTCTGACAGTGCCGGCTTTCAGCTTACGTGCGAGCCGGTGCGCGGCGGAGAGATTGTTGGTCCAAACCACCGCGCCCAGGCCGTAGTCGCTGGCATTGGCCTGCGCGGCGAGAACCTCCAGATCGTCATCGCCGAACGACATGGCGCACAGGACGGGGCCGAATATTTCCTCGCGGCGCACCGCCATTTCGGCCTGGGTATCGGTCAGCACGGTCGGCGCCACAAAGGAGCCGGGCCCGGCGATATCGCGCGCACCCGCCCGCATCTTTGCGCCTTCGCCCAGGCCGCCATTCACATAGCCCATAATGCGCTCGCGCTGGCTTTCGCTGATCACGGGGCCCATCTGCGTTTCGGGATCGAAGCCTGCGCCCACTTTCATGGAATCGGCGATGCGCGAGACACCTTCCACAACCTCGTCAAAATGGCGCGAATGCACGAACAGGCGGGAGCCTGCATTGCAGACCTGTCCGGCATTGCCGAAGATCGATCGGGCGGCCCCTTCGATGGCCTGCGGCACATCCGCGTCGGGCATGACGATGACCGGCGTCTTCCCGCCAAGCTCCAGCGTGACGCGTTTGAAGTTGCCCGCAGCGGCCTTGATGATCAGGCGCCCGACTTCGGTCGATCCGGTAAAGGTCACCTTGTCCACGCCAGGATGTTCGGTCAGCGCGGCCCCGGCGGTTTCGCCGAAACCGGTCAGCAGGTTGAAGGCGCCTGCGGGAAAGCCGACTTCCTCGATCAGATGAGCCAGCCTGAGCGCGGTCAGCGGCGTTTCTTCCGCCGGTTTCAGGATCACCGCGCAGCCTGCCGCCAGCGCCGGAGCGATCTTGGCGCAGGCCATCGCGATCGGCGCATTCCAGGGCACGATCTGGGCGACGACGCCGACGGGTTCCTTCAGCGTATAGGCATGCCATGTGCCCGGGCCGGACAGGGCAATGCTTTCGCCATTGAGCTTGGTTGCCCAGCCGGCGAAATAGCGCAGCTGATCGATCGCGTAGGGAATGTGGAAATAGCGCGCATCGCGCACCGGCATGCCGTTATCCAGCGTTTCGAGTGCGGCAAGCTCATCCGCATTCCGCTCCAGCGCATCGGCCAGGCGATAAAGCAGCAAGGCACGCGCATTAGGTTTCATATCTGCCCACTCCGCACTCTCCATGGCCTTGCGTGCGGCCTTTACCGCAAGGTCCGCATCCGCTGCCGAAGCGCTTGCGATGTTGGCCAGCTTCTCCCCCGTTGCCGGATCCTGCGTAGCGAAGGTTTCGCCTTCCCGCGGATCGGCCCAGGCACCACCGATGAACAGGCGATGCGGGCCCGCGGCGAAGCGGCGCGCTTCTTCCAGGGCGGGCACGGCGTCGGGCGCGGTCTTGGTGGCATTCATCCTCTGGCTCCTCATTCGACTGGATATTTTCGGCTGGCTGTGCTCAGCCTTCCTTTCGTTCATAGCGAACGGCGTTAGGCCTTGTCGAATGATATTCGTAATGGCAGAACGCCGCCAGAGAGGATCGCCGGCGGGAAATGCAGACATTCGATTACATCATCGTCGGCGCAGGATCGGCCGGCTGCGTGCTCGCCAACCGGCTGAGCGAGGGCGGCAAGGACGAGGTCTTGATCCTGGAAGCGGGCGGTTCGGACAGCAACTGGCTGCTCAAGATGCCGCTTGGCTTCATGATGGCGGCGGGCAATCCGCAGTATGACTGGGGTTATACCAGCGAGCCTGACGAAAAGCTGGGCGGGCGAAGCCTGCCTTTGCCGCGCGGCAAGCTTCTGGGTGGATGTTCTTCCATCAACGGCATGATCTATATGCGCGGCCATGCGCGCGATTACGATCATTGGGCCCAGACGGGCGCGCGCGGCTGGAGCCACGCCGATGTGCTGCCTTATTTCCGGCGGATGGAGAGGAGCTGGCGCGGCGAAGACGATTATCATGGCGGAAGCGGGCCGCTGGAAGTCACGAAGGTTCCCGATGAGCGGCTGCTTGGCGCGCCGATCCGGCAGGCGGTGCGCGCTGCGGGCTTTTCGGAAACGGACGACCTCAGCGGAGCCGAGCAAGAGGGCTATTCCTGCGCGGAAGCTACAGTCGATAGGCGGGGCAGGCGCTCCAGCACTTCGGCAGCCTATCTCCGGCCGGCCATGCCGCGCCGCAATCTGCACCTTGAATCGCAGGCGCATGTCACGCGCGTCCTCATCGAAGAAGGCCGGGCCGTCGGTGTGGAATATTCTCAGGGCGGCAATACTGTGCAGGTGCGCGCACGCAAGGAAGTGATTCTGTCGGGCGGCGCCTACAACTCGCCGCAATTGCTGATGCTCTCCGGGATCGGTCCGGCAGAGGAATTGGCGGAATACGGGATTGATCCGCTGGTGGATGCCCCCGGTGTCGGCAGCAACCTGATGGAACATCCGGTACTCTATATGGGCTTCGGCCTGAATGAGCCGCGCAGCTTCCTCTCCGAACTTCGCTTCGACCGGGCGGCGCGTTCGGTGATCAATTGGATGCTGGCAGGCAAGGGCGCCTTCGCCAGCCAGATCACGACCGGCATGATGGCTGTGCGCACAAGGCCGGAGAAAGAGCGCCCCGATATCCAGCTGGTGTTCCTGCCTGTGCGGCTGGATGCCAAGCTGTGGTACCCGCTGAAGGGCCCCGGTATGGCGCATGCGCTTTCGGTGATGGTCATGCAGTTGCGCCCGGAAAGCCGCGGCAAGCTCTCCCTGCGCTCGGCCGACCCGTTCGATCGCCCGGCAATCGACCTCAATCTGCTTTCGACGCAGAATGACTTTGCGGAGCTTCGTGGAGGCATTGCCGCTGTGCGGCGGATCTTCGACGCTCCGCCTCTCAAGGACATGGTCAGCGAGGAAATGGTTCCCGGCGTGGACGTTCAGAGCGATGATGAACTCGACGCCTTCATTCGTGAGCGAGTCACGATCTTCCAGCATCCCTGCGGCACGTGCCGGATGGGCGAAGACTCAGCGGCCGTTGTAGACAGCGAACTGCGCGTCAAAGGGATCGACGGACTACGCGTCGTCGATGCGTCCGTTTTCCCGGGGATCCCGGGTGCGAATATCAACGCCGCCGTAATCATGGTGGCCGAACGCGCTTCGGACCTGATCCGCGGTGTAGAGCCTCTACCGGCGAGCAATTGAGCCGGGCGCGATGGAGTTGCAATTCAATGAGGGCGAGCGAGCATTCCGTGAGGAGGTGCGCGCCTTTCTGTTGGACAATATACCGGAGCGAATCCGGCAGGCAGTCTATGAAGAACGTCCGCTGCCACGCGATTGGATGATTGAGGCGCAGCAAATACTCAATAGTGCCGGCTATGCCGTCCCGCATTGGCCGATTGAATGGGGTGGCCGCGTTTGGTCGCCAGTCAAACGTGCCATCCTGGCGCAGGAGATTGATCGCAACAGCGTGCCCAAGCCGCTGCCTTTCAATGTTACGCTGATCGGGCCGATTATCGCTGCCTTCGGAACCGAGGACCAAAAGCAGCGCTTCCTGCCAGGTATCGCGAATCTCGACATCTGGTTCTGTCAGGGATTTTCCGAACCCAATGCGGGATCGGACCTTGCCTCGCTCAAGATGTCCGCCATTCGGGAAGGTGACCATTACCGGGTCAATGGCCGCAAGATCTGGACGACTTATGCGCATGAGGCAGACTGGATATTCTGCCTCGTCCGCACCAGCCGGGAAGAACGCAAGCAGCAGGGTATTTCGTTCCTGCTGATCGATTTGGAGACGCCGGGGGTAGAGGTAAGTCCCATCCAATCGATCGATGGCTTCCACCATCTCAACGAGGTTCAATTCGACGACGCGATCGTGCCTGCCGAAAATCTCGTGGGTGAAGAGGGGAAGGGCTGGGACTATGCGCGTTATCTGCTGGGCCAGGAACGGACCTCCATGGGCAATGTCGGCTTCTCGCGCCGGCGACTGGAACGGTCGCGCGCGCTGGCAGGCGAAGCCGCCGGGGAACGCAGTGAGACATTGCTTGGTGACGCGGATTTTCTAAGGCGCCAGACATGGGCCGAAATCCGCCTTAAGGCGCTGGAGATCACACAGATGCGTGTGGTCGCCTCCGCCCCGGTCCAAGGTGCCGATCCCAAGACCTCGATCCTCAAGACAGAAGGCGGGGAGTTGCTTCAGGAAGCGGCGGACCTGCTGCTCGATACGATGGGCCCGGAGGCGCTGACCGCGGGCTTTCCTGCCGGTATCGGTCCAGAGGAATTCTATGGGATCGATGAAAGGTCCGGCATCCTTTCCGCCTATTTCAGCTCGCGCAAATATTCGATATTCGGCGGATCGAACGAAATTCAGCGCAATATCCTGGCCGGGTCGGTCCTCAGACTGGGGCGGAAGCGGTGAATTTCGACCTCAGTGAAGATCAGGTCCTGCTCGCCGAAATGGTGGGGCGCATGCTGGGCGATCATGCCGCGAACGATCGGCGTGATCCCGGGGCCGAATGGCGCGATTGCCTGGGGCAGGGGCTGATTGCCTTGCCCTTTGCGGAAGATCAGGGTGGCCTGGGCGGCGGGCATGAAGAAGTCATGCTGATGATGGAGGCCATTGGGCGGAACCTGTCTCAGACGCCATATCTGCAATCCGTGCTGCTCGCCGGGCGCGTTTTGGCGTTAGCGGGACGGATGGAACTTGGCGATCTTCTGGATGGGGCACAGCGTCACTGCCTCTGCCTCTATGAACCTGGCCAGCGCTACCGTTGGGCGACGCCTGCAACGCGCGCGGAACGCTGTGCTGAAGGCTGGTCCATCACTGGCGCAAAGGTCTCGGTGCCCGATCTTGACGATACATGTGCACTGATCGTGCCTGCGGCAACGGCGGAGGGCCTGGTCCTATTTCTCCTGCCGCCGGGAATTTCGGGCGTCACTCTTGATATTCGCCCGGCACCCGATGGCCGAACAGCAGCGAATGTGAATTTCGCAAGCGTGATTGTGCCGGTGGATGCCGCGATCGGGGATCCGGCAGGCAATGAGGCGCTGCTCGCCGAAGCGCTGGACGGGGCGGTGCTTGCAAGCTGCGCGGAATCGATCGGCGCAATGGAGCGACTGCTCGATCTCACGGTTGAATATTGCAACATCCGCGAACAGTTCGGTGCAGTGATCGGCAGCTTTCAGGCATTGCAGCACCGGGCGGCGGATATGCTGATTGCGATAGAGAGGGCGCGATCGATCACGATCTATGCTGCCTCGATGATGGATGCACCGGCCGCCCGGCGCAGCGTGGCGGTTTCCGCGGCGAGAGCGCTGGTAAACCGCTCATCGCGATTCGTAGGGCAGCAGGCAATCCAGCTTCATGGCGGGATAGGCCTGGCGAGCGAATGCGCGGCCGGGGCATATTTTCAGCGCCTGACGGTTCTGGAAACCTTGCTGGGTGATACGGAGCATCACGTGGCTGCAGTAGAACGCAGTGGCGGACTGCTTGCCGCTTAGTCCGGCTCTTTGCCTGCCTTGCGTTTCTGGACCACGTCGTAAAAAATTCGCGTCGCGGCGATCGCATTGGGCCATGAACAATAGAAGGCGAGCTGCAGCATCATCTCGCCGATTTCTTCTTCAGTCACACCGCTATTGAGTGCGTGATTGATATGCGCTTCCAGCCGAGGATGCTGGTTTCCGGCGACCAGTGCGGCGACCGTGACCATGCAGCGGTCCCGCAGGGCAAGCTTGTCCGATCGTTCCCAGACTTCGCCGTAAAGCACGCGGTTGGTCACATCGACCAGGCCGGGTGCAACCTCGGCCAGTTCGTCTCCCTGCTTGCTTGGTCTCTTCACCTTCAGCTTCCCTTTTTTGCCCGCTCGTAGTTCCCGTGTCCGGGCTTGAACGTTTTCTGGTCGAGGAATTGGCTCAGGCCTTGCTGCTTGCCTTTTTCCGGATCGACGAGGTCGGTCTGGTCGGACTTGGCAGTCAGATATTCTGAGGCCTGCTCCCAATTCATCTCGCGCGCATATTTATATGCCATACGCGCCTGGCGCAGCACAGTCGGGTTCTTGCCCAACAGCTCTCTGGCCAGTTCGCGGGTTTCGTCCTTGAGTTTCGCAGCGGGTACGGCATCGTTTACCAGCCCCAGCTCCTTGGCCCGGCGTCCGTCGAACTTCTTGCCGGTCATGACGTAATACAGTGCCTCTCGGTCTCCCATCAGGGTGGAGATCGCCTTGGAGACGACACCGCCGGGTATCACGCCCCAATTGATCTCCGAAAGGCCGAACACTGCGTCTTCATCGGTAATGGCGAGGTCGCAGCAGATCAGCGGCGTGAAGGCTCCGCCGAAACACCAGCCATTCACCATCGCGATGGTCGGCTTGGCGTAATACATCAGGGTGCGCCACTGCCAGGCCCGGTTTTCGCGGTAGATGCGGTGGCGTTCGACATCGGAAAGGCCTTCCATCGCGCGGAAGAAGTCCTTCAGGTCCATGCCGGCGGAAAAAGCCTCTCCGCTGCCGGTCAGCACGATCACGCCGCAACGATCGTCCGTTTCCAGCTTGTCGAGCACGTCGTTCATTTCGCGGGCCAGGCCAATGCTCATGGCATTGCGCTTTTCAGGCCGGTCGATGTGGACCCAGGCAATGCCGTCTTCGAATTCCACCTTCACATCGTTTCCGCCGGGGATCGGTTTGTCGCTCATGCTGCTGCTCTCTTCGTTGTCTGCAATGGGGTGATGGCTGCGCTCATGAGGTGACGATGAGGGCGTCGAGCGCGATGGCTCCTTCGCCTTCGGCCATGACCATGAGCGGGTTGATATCGATCTCGGTGATGCCGATGCCGGCCCGCATCGCGCCGCCCAGCTTCACGACAATATCGGCAAGGGCGGCGACATCGCGCGTTGGCTGCCCCCGAAACGGGCCGAGCAGTTTCGCACCGCGCAGGGCCATGATCCGTTCGATCGCACGATCACGCGAAATGTCGGCCGGCATCAACGTGGTGGCGTCCAGCGCCTCGGTCCAGACGCCGCCCAGGCCGACAAGCACCGATGCGCCCCATTCGGGGTGGTGCCGGGCTCCGACGATCATTTCCAGGCCGGGCGGGGACATCTGCTCCACGAGCACGCCGTTGAGGTGGACGCCCTTGAGATTGTCCATGAGCTGCTGCCAGCTGACGCGAAGCTCCGCGTCCCCGCGCAGGTTCAGGATCACTCCGCCGGCATCGCTCTTGTGGGACAGAGCGGCGGACTGGGCTTTCAGCACCAGCGGAAAACCGATCCGGCTGGCGATCGCCATGGCTTCCTCCAAATTGGCCGCCATGCCGCCATCCGGTACGCGGATGCCGATGCTGCGCAGGAATTCCTTTCCCGCATATTCGGGTTTGATGCCCGGCTCGCTCCAGCCGGAAAGGCCGGTGGCGACCGCCGTCCGATCATTTGTCGCCTGGAGGGCCTTCGCGTAGCGTCCTGCAGCCGCGAAGGCGCGCATGGCACGCTCGGTAGAGCGGAACAGCGGTGTCTCGCTCTTGCGCATCTCTGCGAGGAAATCAGGATCGAGCGGAGCTTCGTCACCGGTCAATGCCATTGCGACCGGCTTGCTAGAGCCTATCGCAACCGGCATCACGGCTTCCGCCTTGGATCGCTGTTGCGGGGGCGCACCGCCGGCCATTGGCAACAACACGCCTCCGACTGCGGGATCTGCCAGCATTGCATCGGCTGTCTGCCCGAAGATTCCGCCATTCACGAAGCCGGTCGTGCCGACATCCAGGGGGTTGTCGATTTCCATTCCGTCTGGAAGATAGCCGGACAGCTTGTCCAGCGTCTCCGCGCTCAGCTGAGCGATCGGCAGGGCGATGTCTTCGGCAAAGTCGAAACACATGCCGCGGATCGCGCCGCTATTGGTCACAATGCCCAGCTCGCCAGCAGGCGGCGCGGGATAGCGGTGCAGGAGCGCAAGGGCGTCGAATAGTTCGTCCATCGTATCGACGGCCACGACGGCTTCGTTCTCGACCGCACAGCGCATTACAGCGTAGTCGCTTGCCATCGCTCCGGTATGCGATGCGGCAGCTTCCATTCCCCGCTTGCTGCGCCCCGGATGCAGCAAGACGATCGGCACACCCTTGCTGCGCGCAATCCCGGCAACGGCAAGGAAGCGGTGCGGATTGCGTATCTGTTCCGCATATATGCCGATGGCGTCCGCCGATCCTTCGGCGATGACAAACTCGACCAGGTCGCTTGCGTCCATAACTGCTTCGTTGCCCGTCGCAGCGGATAGCGAGACGGAGATCCCGCGGCCTTGCATGGCCGAGCGGATATTGGATGCAGTCGCCCCGCTCTGCGCGATAACGGCCACGCTGCGCCTGTCTTGCAATGGAGCAGGGTGGGCTGGCTCGAACGTCAGAGCGATGCCGTCCGCAAAATTGATATAGCCCAGGCAATTGGGCCCGAGCATCGCCATGCCGGATTCGCGGCAAATCGCGGCAATGCTCTCCTGTTCGGCGCGGCCTTCCTCACCGGCCTCCGCAAAGCCCGAGGCGAAGACCACGATACCGCCGACATTTTTCCTGGCGCAACTTTCCACCATCGGCCGGATTGCAGCGCGGGGAACGTTAAGCACTACGGCATCGACGTCGTCTGGCAAATCGTCGGCGGTCTTGATGCACTTGCGGCCGTCAATTTCGTCGCGGGTCGGCGAGATCAGGTGAATGGGGCCTTCAAACCCGAAGCGGTCCAGATTGGCCAGTACGGCGCCCCCCATGGTCTTGGGATCGGGCGAAGCGCCTGCAATAGCGATCGATCGGGGACGCAGCAGCCGCGTCAATGCGTTGGTTTCAGACACTGCAACGTCCTTCTAATGGCCCGGAAGGCTCAATAGGCATCCATTTCCTTGAGCGTCTCGGCGGCCCATTCCCAGGCGCCAACGCCGTTCGCGACGCCGGAATACATCGTCACCTGCAGCAGCACTTCGCGAATATCGTCCTTGGAGAGCCCATTGCTGAAGCAAAGGCGCGTCAGGCGACGTGTCGGCAGTTCCTTGCCCATCGCGGCGACGATGCCGAGCGTTACCAGCAGGCGTTCGCGCAGTGGAAGTTCGTCTCGGGTCCAGGTTTCGCCGAACACAGTCTTGGTGACGAAGTTTTCCAGCGGGATGTGAAAGTCGTCCGCGGCATCGAGCCGGGTAACGCCAGCTTCTCCCATCAGCTTGCGGCGCATTTCCCGGCCGGCCTGGAAAGATGGATCGTCGGTCTGCAAACTCATGGGATTCCTCTCCATTCAAGAACGCCGCCTGCGGCCCGCCTGTGGTTCCCGACTGGCAGGACAGGCAACTGATACGCATGCCAAAGACGGCATATTATAAGTGTGGCTTATTATGTTTCGAGTGCCATTTTGAATGGCATTTGTAAATGCTGACTGGCAGGTATCGAAGATTGTTGCGGCGCTTTGGCCATTCGGGGCCGATCGCCGCTCTGAAATGGGAGAAATGCGATGAAGAGGCCTTCGGGCGGACGTGGCAAGCAACTCGCAGCGGTTGCTCCTCTGCTCAACCAGATCACGCAGGAACTGCTTTATGACGATGTGTGGGAACGCCCCCTGCTTTCGAAGCGTGAACGCAGTCTGCTGACCTTGGCCGTGCTGATCGCGCAGGGGCGCGATCAGACGAAGGGCCATATGGAAACGGCCCTGGAGAACGGCTTGAGCATCGAAGAACTGGGTGAGGCGGTGACGCATCTGGCCTTCTATGCTGGCTGGCCCTCTGCCGTGACGGCGGGGCGGAAATTGCTGGAGATCGCCGAAGAGCGCGATGCGGCGGAGCAGGGCGGCTAGCTCTTGCTGCCCGGTTCCTGGGCAACGGGTGCCAGCGGATCGTCGGGCACAACGGCCACGCCGCCACCGCGGTCGGAGCGGAAATTGGCGTAGGTTCCTGCATCCTTCTTGCGCTGCCCGAATGATACGACCGGTTCGATTGCTTCCTTCGGCAAGGGCTCCATCTTCTTTTTGCGGGCCAGTGCTGCCTCAATGTAAGGCTCAAGCTCGGCCTGCTTCTTCGCCTGCCGTTCTTCTTCGCCCGCCGTCAGCCGCGGCATTGCCGTGTTGGCGAACAGCTCCAGAGATTCGACGATATGGTCGTGATTGGCCGGCCCGGTCTGCTGCACGAAGATGATCTGGTCTACGCCTACATCCGCATAGCCCTTGCAGTGCTGATAGACCTGTTCCGGCGTGCCGATGCCGCCATTTCCGTGATTGTCTTCGATCGAATCTTCGGCCTTCAGGAATTTCTCCCAGACTTGCGAGAAGCCGGGCTGCGTGCTGCCGAAGGATGAATAATAGCCAAGCGAATAGCCGAAGAATTTAAAGCCCTGCGTTCCCCGGCGGATCGCCTCTTCCTCGTCTTCATGCACAGACAGCGCGGTTACGATTGCGAAATTGGCGTTCACCGTATGCCCGATAGGCACGCATTCTTCCGATCGAATGATGTCGTAATATTCCTTGACCCACTTGCCGGCCTGTTCGGGCGCAGTGAAGCCGAAGACCAAAGCACCCATGCCGTTGCGCGCGGCATGAAGGATCGTGTCCCTTCGCGAACAGGCAACCCAAAGGGGCGGGTGCGGCTTCTGCAGCGGTTTGGGTACGACATTGCGCGGCGGCATGGAGAAGTACTCGCCCTGATATCCCGGATAGGGCGACATCGCCATCATGTTGGCGCATTGCTCCGTCGCTTCGCGCCAGGCATCCTTCTTGGTGTCGACATCCACGCCGAAGCCTTCCAGCTCGACGGCCGTACCGCTTTCTCCGGTCCCGAAATCGATCCGTCCGCCTGAAAGGAGGTCGAGCGTCGCGATGCGCTCCGCCACGCGGGCAGGGTGATTGATCTTGGGCGGCATCACGCAGATGCCGTGCCCCAGGCGCATGCGTTTCGTACGCTGGCTCAGCGCGCCCAGGAAGACTTCCGGCGCGGAACTGTGCGAATATTCTTCCAGGAAGTGGTGTTCCACCAACCAGGCGTAATCATAGCCGAGCTTGTCGGCGAGCTCGAGCTCGTCGAGTGCGTTGTTGAAGATCTGGTGGTCCCTCTCCGCCGAAAAGGGGGCGGGGGATTGGTGCTCGTAGAAAAGCCCGAATTGCATGATGCGGCTACCTCTCCAAAGGCGAATAAAGTTCTTCTCTCTGCCGGACGCGATCGGCATGACCGAAAGGCGCCGAAAGCGCGTTCGTCTATATCATATCATATACGGTAATATTGAAATTGCCAGCGGGTCACCGGATTTTCTCTCCATTTCCAACTCAAACGAATCAGGTTGACTTATATAAGCCAGGCTGTGCATTCGCTGCCAAGAGAGGGAGAGAAGGAAAGAGGCGCCCGAATGAGCAGTGGATGGGTGAAGGTATGCCGCGAGGATGAAATTCCGGCGGACGAAGGCAAGCAAGTGGAAGTGGATGGCATAGCCATTGGCCTCTACCGTCTCGAAGACGGGTGCTACGCGCTGAACGATATCTGCACGCATGCCTTTGCCCATCTGACGACCGGCTGGGTGGAGGACGATACGGTCGAGTGTCCGCTGCACCACGCCCGATTCGAAATCCGGACCGGCAAGGCTTTGGATGGAATCGCGCCGGAAGACGTCGAAGCCTATGCGGTGAAGGTCGAAGACGGTGACGTTTACGTCCAGCTCGGTGCTCAGGAAGATGGCGCAGCCTCTGGTGAGGGCACTGATTCGCAGCTCGCAGATTCATTGCTGGATCTATTGAGATCGGGCGCAGGTGCCGATGGGTGGAAGCCGATCCTTGCGGAAGAGGCCGAATTTGAAGTGCTGGGCGGCCATCTGCAGGGGCGCGATGCCGTGGCGGAGCGGCTTGGCGCCAACGAAACTGCACATCTTGAATGGAGCCGGCTCGAAAGGCCTGGATGCATATTGATCGGCAAGCCGCGCGGCGGAACGAATGATCGCGGAATAGCGCTGATGTTCGCATTCTCCGAAGAGGGTGTCACGCGCGTTTCCCAGCAGAATTTGGCGATGCCGCCTCGGCCCGCCACGCCCATGGCAATGGACGCAGCCATGCGTGAACGAATCGACAATGCACTCGCAACCAAGCGGCCCATGTCGCTCTCCTATGTCGATGCCGAAGGCCGGCCGCATCTATCGCTGCGGGGTTCGATCCTCAGCCTCGGGGAGGACCAGCTTGGCCTGTGGGCGCGCAGCGCAGACACGGGTCTGGCGGCAGCCGTCTCGGCAAACGCCAATGTGGCCTTGCTCTATCGCGACGAGGAGACGCGCGCGACCTATCAGATCCGCGGGCGCGCGCATATCGCAGAAGATGAAGCGACCCGTGCACTGATTTACAATGCAATGCCGAAAGTGGAGCGCGACCACGATTTTGCGATGCTCGGATCCGCAGTCGTGATCGAGCTCGACCTCGTCGAAGGCTGGGCAGGCATCGGTCCGAACGGGCCTATCAATCCCGTCCGGATGGTGCGCGGCCAGGCCTGATCACTGGCCGCTTGGCTTCGCGCAGAGCGTGTGATAGCAGAACGATAACAGCCAGGCTGATAAATAAGGATGGAGAGGGCGAATGCTCAGCCACGAAGATAACGAACTGCTGAGCCGCGTGGGCAAGGGTACGGCGATGGGGACGATCATGCGCTCCATCTGGCTGCCTCTGTGCCGAAAGGAATTCCTTGAGGCCGGCGGCGCACCGCGGCGGATGCGCCTGCTGGGCGAAGATCTGGTCGCTTTCCGTGCAGAAGACGGACGTGTTGGCGTACGGGACGAGAAATGCCCGCATCGGCTTTGCTCGCTTGCTCTGGCGCGCAATGAAGGCAACGCCCTGACATGCATCTATCATGGCTGGAAATTCGACGTGTCAGGCGAAGTGATCTCTGTGCCGACCGAGCCCGCCGAGCGAGAGAAGGAATTCGCCGCCACTATCCCCAAGCGGCACAAGCCGGTACGCGAAGCGGGCAGCATCGTGTGGGTCTGGCTGGGCGAAGGCGAGGCGGGTCCGTTCTACAACTGGAATTGGCTCGAGATTCCCGATGAGCAGATCGAGATTCGCGTCGGCCATGCGCAATGCAGCTGGCTCAACGGGCTCGAGACCGCGCTCGACACCGCGCATGTCGGAGTGCTGCACACCAATGCGATCGAGGATGATACTTACATCCACAAGACCGACACGCTGGCCCTGTCGGCAGAAGACAAGGCGCCGCATTTCGAATTCAAGATGGAGCCCTATGGCTATCGCGAGGCAGCTCTGCGCAATCTTCCCGAGGGCCGGAAATATCTGCGCCTGCGAGAATTCGTCATGCCCTTCTTCAGCTACATCCCCGTTGGGCCGCGCGATAATGACCAGTTGCTGACGATCTATGTCCCGATTGACGATTACAATTCGGCCCATTGGGATATTCGCTACAACCTCGTCGGCCCCAAGAAGCTGACCTGGTTCGATGGCTTCGATCCTGACGACTACGTTCCTGTAATGGGGAATATGGACAATCTGTTCCATCAAGATCGCGAAGCCATGAAGAACGGCAGTTGGAGCGGTCTGCCCAATATTCGCCATGAGGACATCGCAGTGGGTACGTCGCAAGGCGCGATTGCCGATCGCACGCAGGAATTTCTCAGTTCCAGCGACCTTTCCATCGTGCGCGGGCGCCGCATGCTGCTGAAGGCTGCGAAGGCTGCGGAAAAAGGTGAAGCGCATGGGATCGATCCCGGTATCGACATGTCCGAACTGAGAGCGATCGAGGAAGTGCTGGAGCCCGGCGAAGACTGGCGCGTGTTGCAGCCCTGAACCGGTCATGGCGCGCGTCGTTCTCGGTCTGGGTCTGTCCCACACGCCTCTGCTGGTCCTGGATCCGGCGCGCTGGGCGGAGCGCGCGCAAGAGGATTTCACCAGCAAGCGGCTGATCCTTTCGGACGGACGCAATGTCAGTTACGACGCGTTGATTGCTGAGCGCGGCGAGCCTTATGTAAAGGAAGCCACGCGAGAGAATTTCGCGCGGCAGCATGCCGATGCGCAGACAGCCTTGAACCGGTTGGCGGACGAGATCGAAGCGGCCCAGCCCGATGTCGTGCTGGTCGTGGGTGACGATCAGGACGAGCTGTTCGATAAGGACAACACGCCTGCCTTCGCCATCTATCACGGTGCTGACGTGGTCATGCATCCCTGGCAGAATCTCGATGCGGAGCCCAATTGGCGCATTCCCGTGACGGTCGGCTACAAAATGGACGCCGCACACGTCTTTCCGGGCCACCCTGAACTGGGTGAATGGCTCATCCGCGGGCTGATCTCGCGCGATGTCGATGTGGGCTCGGCCCGGCATGTTCCCGAACCGGAAAAGCGCGGCTTCGGCCACGCTTATGGATTTGTGGTAGATCGGCTGTTCCGCGGGCGCGAGATCCCGTTGGTGCCGCTGCTGCTGAATACCTATTTCCCGCCCAGCACACCGCGCCCCGCACGCTGCTATGACATCGGGCGCAAGATTGCAGGCGCGATCGCCGACTATCCCGAAGATCTGAAAGTCTGCGTCATCGCCAGCGGCGGGCTCAGCCACTTCGTAACCGACGCCAAGCTGGACATGCAGGTGATCGACGGGCTCTTCGCCGACAATCGGCAGGCGCTGGCGGATATCCCGGAATGCGCCGTCCTTTCCGGTTCTTCCGAGATCCGCAACTGGATCATGGTTGGAGGAATAGTCTCCGGCATGAAGCCGGCATGGTACGAATACATTCCAGTCTACCGCACGCCTGCGGGAACCGGCGTTGGGCTCGGTTTCGCTGCCTGGCATCCCGCCAACGGATAATCCGAAAGGAACCATCGACGATGATCATCGACATTCACGCCCATGTCTGCGCCGCGCCGGAGCTTTATGCCTGGAAAGACCAGATCTTTTCAGCCGCCGGTGCCTTGGGGCCGCGTTACCGCAATTGGGATGTCGACTGGATCCGCGATCATCCGGTTACGATGGGCAATATCAAGACGATGGATAAGGTCGGCACCGATATCCAGTTCATATCGCCGCGCCCCTTCTCGCAAGCGCACAGCCAGCAGCCGGGCAAACTGGCGCACTATTGGAACGTTGGGGTCAACAGCTACATCGCCAAGGTTGTCGAAGCGCATCCCACGCGCTTTCGCGGCGTGTGCGGCCTGCCTCAGCCCGTAGGCGAGCCGATCGAGAACTCGCTCGAAGAGCTGGAACGCTGCATCACGGAACTGGGCTTTGTCGGTACGCTGCTCGATACAGATCCGGGCGAAGGCGACAATTCCACACCCACGCTCGACAATGAATATTGGTTCCCGCTCTATGAGAAACTCGTGGAGCTGGACGCGCCGGCATTGATCCATTCGGCGGGTTGCCAGCACGGCCGCGAAACCTACAGCGAGCATTTCATCACCGAGGAAAGCCTGGCGATCCTCTCGCTGTGCAAATCGCGTGTGTTCGAGCACTTCCCGAACCTGAAGATCATTGTTGCCCATGGCGGCGGTTCGGTGCCTTATCAGGTCGGGCGCTGGCGGGCCGAACGCGGCCTGCCCAACTGGTCGTCGCCGCAGGGCAATACCGAGACCTTCGATGAAGCGCTGTCGCATCTCTATTTCGATACGGTGCTACATGAGCGCAATTCGCTCGAACTGCTTCTGAACCTCGTGGGATCGGACAAGATTCTGTTCGGCACGGAAAAGCCGGGGGCGGGATCTGCGCCCAATCCGGTGACCGGCAGGGACTTCGACGATATCAAGCCCACCATCGAGGAGATACCGGGCATCACGGCGGAAGATTGCCAGAAGATATTCGAAGACAATGCACGCAAGCTCTATAGCCGGTTCAAGACCTGATTGCCTGACTGGACAGCACCTGTTCTCTCCGCTTAACAGAAGCTGTGAGCGAAAAGAAAATACAAGCAAGCAAGGGCAAAGGGGGCAAGCTGCCTCCCCGCACTCTATATCTGTTGAAACAGCTCCAGTATAAGACCTATGTCCGGCTGGAGGATGCGCTGCGTCCGCTCGGGATAACGTCTGCCCAATTCCGTATTATGACGACGTTGAGCGACCACGGTAAGCGCTCTTCTGCCGAGCTTTCGCGCATGTTTGGCGTAAAGCCGCAGACGATGATCAAGCAGATTGCGATCCTCGAAAATCGCGATCTCGTAAACCGGTCTGCGGCACCGGAGAACAAGCGCGTGCTGGAGGTTGATCTTACCAGGGAAGGCAAGCGTGTGCTTGCCAAGGCCACCGAACGCGCGGTCGAGCTGGACAATTCGGTGATGGCCTCGCTCGATCCCAAAGAGCTGGAGGCATTCCGCGGCACGATACTGACTTTGCTGCAGAACCTTGGCCATACCGAACACGAGGCTGAAGAATACGAGCTTGTGCCGGGCCAATTAAATAAGCCAGGCTGATTTATGTTGCCCGCCTCGGGCGATTTCCATAGTCTCCTCCCGATACAGCGAAATCTGGGAGAGAGAACGCATGAGCCAAGGTATCATTACGCCCGAATTCGATCCGCCACTGACATCCACGCGTGCGGAGATTGAAAACGGCGTCGGCTGGGCGATCCTGAACCGGCCAACCAAGCGCAATGCGATGAGCCCGCAGCTCAATGACGAAATGGTCAAGATCCTGGATGCATTCGAGGTCGACGATCGAGTGAAAGTGGTTGTCATCACCGGAGCCGGAGACAGCTTCTCTGCCGGGATGGATCTGGAGGAGTTCTTCCGCAAGCTCGATCCGCTGCCCTACAACCAGAAAATGCGCATCAAGCGTTCGGCCTATCAGTGGCAGTGGAAGACGCTGCTCTATTATCAGAAACCGACAATCGCGATGGTCAATGGCTGGTGCTTTGGCGGGGCTTTCACGCCGCTTGTGGCCTGCGACCTGGCAATCGCGTCCGACGATGCGCGGTTCGGACTGTCGGAGATCAATTGGGGCATCATTCCGGGAGGACAAGTGACCAAGGCGATTACCGCCACCATGGCCCACCGCGACGCGATGTTCTACGCGATCACTGGCGAGGCCTTCGACGGCAAGAAAGCTTCGGAAATGCGGTTGGTGAACGAATCCGTCCCGGCGGAGCGCCTGCGGGAACGGACCTATGAACTGGCGCAGCAACTGGCCGGCAAGAATCCCACCGTCATGCGCGGCACCAAGATGGCGGTGCGGCTGGTTCAGCAGATGTCTTGGGACGTTTCCGACGATTATCTGATGGCAAAGAATTCCGAAGCGCTGTTCCTCGATCCCGAGCAAGGCCGCAACCAGGGCCTAACGCAATTCCTTGATGACAAGAGCTACAAGCCAGGTCTCACGGGCTATGCGCGCGAAACCGGCGAGTGACGGATACGATCGAGCTGCAAGACGTGGATGACCGGACGAGCCTTCGCCGCTTATTGCGGCCCAAGAGCGTTGCAATCGTCGGCGCTTCGCCTTCTCCCGGTTCGCTGGGTGGAGGAGTGCTGGCCAATCTGCGGCGCTCCGGTTTTTCCGGCGCGATCTATCCGGTCAATCCGAAATATGATGAGATTGACGGCCTGGCTTGTTCCGCAAAGGTCGGGGATTTGCCTGAGGGTGTGGATTGCGTGGTTCTGGCGGTGGGCCGGGCGCATGTTTCCGATGCTGTCAGGGCCTGCGCGCAGCGCAATGTCGGCGGCGTGATCGTGCTGGCCGGCGGCTTTGCCGAAGAAGGGGAAGAAGGGCGCGCCATGCAGGCGGACATCGTCGAGACGGCTGAGCGCGCGGGCATGGCTCTGCAGGGGCCGAACTGCCTGGGCACGACCAACTATGTCGATTGTGCCGCCATGATGTTCGGCGCGGCGCCGCCGGATCCGCTTGGCAGCAGGCCGGGAGTGGCCATGGTATCCCAGAGCGGTGCCATGGCGGCGGTCGTGCGTGTGGCGCTGCAGGCGCGCGGCATCGGTCTGAGCTATGTCGTCTCGACCGGTAACGAGGCTGCACTGGGCGCGGAAGACTTTCTCGAGGAATTCCTGGAGGACGAACACACTCGCGTCGTCGCCATGCTGATGGAGCAGATCAGGGATCCGGCGCGGTTCCTGGCCCTGGCGGACCGGGCACGCGCCTTGGGCAAGCCGATCGTTCTGCTGCATCTCGGGCGGACGGCAGCAGGCGCCGAAGCCGCGCAGACGCATACCGGCGCATTGTCGGGCGACTATTCCACCATGGCGGCGCAGGTCGCGGCGCGCGGCGTCCATCTGGTCGATAGTCTGGAAGCGCTAGTGGACTTGCCGGAGATGTTCATTCGTTTCGGGCCGCGAGCGCCGGATGGCGGCGCGATGGTCGTCACCGAATCCGGCGCTTTCCGCGGGCTCACACTGGATTTCTGCGAGGCAGCGGGCCTCGACTTGCCGGAACTGCCAGAACCGATCTTTGCCGCGCTTAAAGACGAACTGCCGCCATTTTCGCCGCCGAGCAATCCGCTCGACCTTACGGCCCAAGCGTTGGTCGATCCCAGTCTGTATTTCCGCGTGATCGAGGCGGTCGCGGAAGATCCCGTATATGGAAGTATCGCGATCGCCATTACGTTGCCCAGTGCGGAAGCGGCCGACCGCAAACTGCCGCCGATCATCGATGCCCTGCGCGATCTGGCTGGCCGCAAACCGGTGGTCTTCGCCATGCTGGGTGAGGATTGCCCGATCCCCCAGCATCATGTCGACGCCATCCGCGCGACCGGCACGCCCTTCTTCCGCTCCCCGGAGCGAGCCTTTCGCGCTTTGGCCCAATTGACGCGCAGCGGCGCGGCCGGGATCGTACCGCCGGTCGAGCGGGCTGGTGAGGATGCAAAGGAGCTTCCGGCAGGGACGATGCCGGAATATCTGGCGAAGCCTTTCCTTGCAGAATTTGGCCTGCCATTCGCGAAGGGCGGTCTCGCCACTTCAGTTGAGGAAGCCGTATGGTTCGCGCAGCAGATCGGGTGGCCGGTCGTGCTTAAGGCGCAAGCGGCGGATCTGCCGCACAAGTCCGATGCGGGCGGGGTGGCGCTCGGCCTGCATGACGCGGAGGCTCTGCGCGGTGCGTGGGACAAGATGCAGTCTCGATTGGCGCAAGCTGCCCCGGGCCTTACGCTCGATGGTGTGCTGGTCGAGCCCATGGCAGCGCCCGGCGTGGAATTGATCGTCGGCGCGCGTAATGATGGCGAATGGGGCCCAGTCATCCTGGTGGGGATGGGGGGCGTCTTCACCGAGATACTGGGCGATGCAGCGCTGATTCCTGCTCAGGCATCGCGCGATGAGATGAAGAGGGCCTTGGAATCACTGGCGGGTGCGGCCTTGCTGGGCCCCTATCGCGGCGCCGGTGCCGCCGATGTGGAAGCCGGGCTCGATGTCATCCAGGGGCTTGCGCGGGCTGTGCTGCAGCATCCGGAAATCGCGGAAGTCGACCTGAACCCGGTCGTTCTGCATGAAGAAGGGGAGGGAGCAAGCGTGCTTGATGCTCTGATAGTCGTCCGATGAATGGTGAGGTGATGGAAGTCTGGCGCGGAAGCGTACAGGCTTGGGAATGCGATCATATGGGCCATTTCAACACGCGCTTCTATGTGCAGAAGGCGGAGTTGGCGCTGGCCTATCTGTTTGCCGAGCTCGGCATCGATAGTGCGAAGGTAACCGTAACGTCCCAGCATCACCGGTTTCACCGGGAAGTGCGGGCAGGCGGGCCGATTTATGCCACGGCGCAGGTCGCAGACATGGGCGAATGCGATGCGCATGTGATGATCCGCATCCTGCATTCCGCCAGCGGGGATCTTTCTGCCAGCTTCAGCTTTCGCGTTACCGGCGATGAGCCCTGGAGCGCGGCAATCCGGGACCGGGCGGCAGCGATTACCGGGCCGCTGGACGGTGCGGTTCTTCCCCGCGGTCTGCGGGAGGATGAAGGGGCCGACCCCCAGGCGAACCGTGAGCGTGCAATTGCAATCGGTATGCAGGCGACTGGCCGGACCATTTTGCAGAGCGGCAACTGTGATGCGCAGGGGCGCCTCAGCATGAGTGCCGCGATGGGCATTATTGCCGGTTCCATTGCGAATATGCGCGGTTCCGAATGGCGTGAGGTTCTAAGGGAGACTGCGCCTGGTAAACCGGAGAGGATTGGCGCCGCGTTGGTGGAGTTTTCGTTCCACCATCGCAGCTGGCCCGTTCTGGGTGACTGTGTCGAAGTTTGGTCGGGGCCTGTGGATTGCACGGACAAGGTCACCAAGGTGGCGCATTGGCTGATCGATCCCGACTCCGGAGATGCATTGGCAAGCGTGCGGGCCGTGGGCGTGTCGCTCGATCTGGATGCGCGGCGCCTCATTCCGCTTACGGAAGAGGCGCAGGCAGCCTATCGACGGGAAGCTGTCTCCGGGCTTTAGCCCTGTTTCTTCAAATGGAGAATCTCGCGCGCCTCTTGCGGCGTGGCGACGCTCTTGCCCAGGCATTCAAGCAAGGTGCATGCTCTCTCTACAAGCTGCGCATTTGTGGCGAAAACGCCGCGTGAGAGGTAGAGGTTGTCTTCCAACCCCACCCGGACGTGGCCGCCCATCAGGGCAGTGAGGGCGACGGTCGGCATTTCCTCGCGCGCTATGCCAAAGGCCCCCCAGATTGCGCCTTCGGGCAGAATGCTGTGCATGAATTGCAAGGAGTTGATGCCGCTGGGAATGCCCCATTTCACGCCGGTCGCGAACTGGAAGAACGGCGGCCCATCGATCAACCCCTCTTCCATCAGCGTCTTGCCCATCACGATGTCGCCGGAATCGAACACTTCCAGTTCGGGCTTTACGCCCACTTCCTGGAACTTCTTGGCCATCAGCCGCATCGCGCGCGGCGTGTTCATATAGACTGCTTCCAGCGGGCCAAAGAGGCGGTTGCCTGCCGTGATGTCGAAGGAAGCCAGTTCCGGAAGGCTGCGCACGACGTGCCGCATACGAATGTCGACCGGATACATCTTGCTGTTGGGTAGGGATTTCGATTCGTCTTCAGGATCCGGCAGGAACATTGCGCCCTGGCCGCAGGTGAGGTTCAGCACGATATCGATGCCGTTGTCGCGTACCCGGTCGACCACTTCGTTGAACAATTCGGGATCGTCGGAGCTTCTGCCCGTTTCGGGATCGCGCACATGGATATGGGCAACGGAAGCGCCGGCCTTCGCCGCTTCGATACAGTCATTGGCGATCTGTTCGGGCGTGATCGGCAGGGAAGGATGCTTGGGATGCGGTAGCGCTCCGCCGGTGACTGCGCAGGTCAGTATCGTCTTGTCGCTCATAGTCCAATCTCCCAAACGTTTCTTGTTGCCGGATCCGCGCGCAATCAGCGGTCGTCGATCATTGCCAGAAATTCCGCCGCGATCAGCCGCGGCCCCTCAGGCATGGGCTCGGGATCGACATGGCGGGCAGGGCGGGAATTCTCATCCGGGAAGGCGCGCAGCCAATGTTCGTTCAGCGATGCGCGATTGGACGGGTCGGCAAGCTTGATGGCAACGTGGATCACATCATCCAGGCTTCCCCCGGCCGTGCTCAGGATTTCTTCCATGGCGGAAAACAGATTGGCACATTGCTGGTTCAAGCTGATGGTGCCTGCCGGCTTGGAAGGAGAACCATAGACTGCACTGGATGCAAGCATGCCATTCTTGACGCTGGCGGCGGGAATGGGATGCGCGCCATGACCTTGCGCGCCAACATAAATGCTTCGCCGTAATCCCATGGCCCTCTCCGCCAGTTTGCTCTTTGCCCGGCGCATCAGATCGTGCACCGCTTAAATGTCAGCCTAGCTGTCATTAAGAGCGCTGGCAATTGCCTGTGAAAGAGTGAGAAGCATATGAGATCAAGATCGCGAATGCGCGAAATGGCATCGCGCTATCTTCAAAGGTCCATTGTCATGCGCAGCGTGAATTTGCGCGCGTCCCTGTAGGTGAGCGAGCCGCTCCGCCCCACGTTCCAGCCATAGTTGTCAAACAGATTGTCGATCTTGCCGCGAAAGACGACGGATTGGCCGCCAAGCTCCGTCCTGAAGCGAAAGCCAAGATCGAATCTGTTATATTGCGGAACGAACAGGGTATTGGCCGCATTCACGGCCCTGTCTCCGACATGCTCAAAGCCGAGATCGAACGACCAGGCCGACTGGCCGGCATCTGGCCGCCAGTCGACATTGGCTATCGCGCGGTTGCCCACGGTCGAAATCGGACGTTCTTCTATCAGCCCTGTATCGACTGCCTCGCCTTCGATCTTGGGATCTGCCAGCACTGCACCGCCCAGGATGGTAATGCCCGGCGCCGGATTGGCGCGGAGTGAAAATTCCACGCCCTTGATGTTCAGATTGCCGAGCAGGCGGAAAAAGAGATCCTCGTCCAGATTGTGATAGGGGCGCGAAATTCTGAAGGCGCCCAGCAGCATCGTCAGTTCAGGAGAGGGACTGAACCTCAAACCGACTTCTTCCTGCTTCGTGTGGACTGCCGCCGGTGCTTCGAAGCGGTTTACGGCCCGGTCGGGCGCCGTCAGCGCTTCTTCCATGCCCCTGACGATCGAAGCGAATGCTGTGAAGTCTTCCAGAAACGTATAGGAAATCGCTGCATTCCAGAGAATGGGCGTATCCTCTGTCAGTACGACAGGAGCAGCCGGGTCGGCAAAGGTCACTTCCTTGCGATAGCTGGTCCGCATGATCCCGGCATCAAGCGTAATGGCATCGCCCAGCATGCCGGAATAGGCCAGGCCGACCGTCAATTGCCGCACGTCATCGTCATTGGGTTCGCCGACGTTGATTTCCGGTCGTTCGCGGATATCGCGCTCAAGCAGCGTGGACGGCCCCAGATCGATACGCTGTGCGCCGCCGAACTGACGTGTCCTGTCGCGGCCGCGCACGCTCAGCATCAGCATGTTTCGCGGGTCGAGCGGCTTGATGAGGCGCATTTCGCCGGAGAGCGAACCCTCTTTCTGGTCGGCGCGGGTAATGATGAAACGTTGGCCCACTGCTCCGTCGGGCGTCACACCCGCCATCTGGTCGGAAAACCAGGAGAAGTCGTTGTGATGGGCATAGAAAACGCCCGTTTCCAACCGCATTCCAGCCAGCGGCATCTTCGCGATCAGGCCCCAGGCCTGCGTCAAATATTCCGATTCAGCCCAAGGCTGGGCCAGATTTCTCTCCCTCTCGATCTCGGGGGGAAGATAGTCGCCTCCCACAAGGATATTCGGCTGCGGCTCGGCTTTGCCTCGGTATTGCCCGCTGCCAAAGGCGATGATCTCGCTGGTCGCCGAAGGCCGCCATTCGAATACCCCGGCATAGTTGCCGACCACCGCCTTGTCTCCATAGGCGTAGTTGCGGCCGAAAAAACCCGCGCCCGCGAAGAAAGCGGCATTGGTGCCCCTGATCGGCAGGGATGCTTCCAGAGAGCCCCCGGTCCCTGCATTGAGGTCGGTCTCAGCCTCCAACACGGCTGACGGTTCCTGCGCCGGCTTGTTGATCGAATAATCGACCAGTCCGGAGGGCGCGGGGAAGGGATAGCCGAGCGCATTGTAGCCGACGCGGATGGAGTTGCCCCGGATCAGGCGGGCAGACATGCGGCTTATCTGATCGAAATAGAGGCCCTCAATTCGGGCATTGCCTGCGGAAATAGGATCGAAGCCGCGAACTTCTCCCGTCGTGTACAGACCGGTGGTCTCATAGCCGACCGTTCGGCCGAATGCGTCGTTGGCGCTCGCCACCGCATCTTCGACGATATCCTCTTCATCGGCCGCGCCACTGTCTGAATCCTGCGCGAATGCAGGTGCGGCGCATATCGCGCCGCCAGCAGCAAGCAGGTGGAATAGTGTCGCAGAAATGCGCAAGTTCAGACCGTCCCTCGTCCATATCAGAGCTCGACCGGCGGCGAATGGGACCAAACGGTCTTCTGCGGCCTTGCCCGACTATTTGCTTGTTTTTCCTCTTAACTCTCGAAGCGCTGCTTCCACGCGAGCGGTTGAGAGGCAAGAAGCGAGAGGAGAGGAGGCACATAGGCAAACTTGAACAATTCGTGCCGCCGCAGGCGGTGCCTGGCATGGGCCGCGCTGGATTTCATTTCGCCGCCGCTGTTCCGAAAATCTTGTATTGGAGGCGCAGAAGCCTGCATGGGCGGGTGAAGCTTGGCAGATCCGCGTCCATAAGGGAGGAGAATTTGAACAGGGTGCAATCATGCTGAAGATTCTCCGTCCGGACTCCTTCAGCATCAGCTTGATCCTGGTGATCGTGATCGCCAGCATTTTTCCAGGACGTGGGGCCTTCGGAGATGTCCTGCAAACGGCCACGCGCGCGGCGATAACGCTGTTGTTCTTCATGCACGGGGCAAAGCTTTCGCGTGAGGCAATCCTGCGCGGCATGGGGGCGTGGCGCCTGCATGTCTCGGCGCTGGCGATCACCTTTGTGTTCTTTCCGTTACTGGCGGTCGCATTGACGATGCTGCCCGATCAGCTGATCAAGCCGGAGATAAAGATCGGCATCCTGTTTCTTTCGGTAGTCCCCGCGACTGTTCAGTCCTCCGTATCCTTCACGTCGATCGCGGGCGGGAATGTGGCTGCAGCGGTCTGCAACGCTTCCTTGTCGAACATTCTGGGAGTCTTCCTTACGCCATTGCTGGCTGGCCTTCTGATCCGTGCGTTTGCGGGCAATGGCGGCGTGGATACTGCCACGGCAATTCAGACCGTGGTGTTGACCTTGCTCGTTCCCTTTATCGTCGGCCACCTCTCCAGGCCGCTGATCGCGTCCTTCGTCGATCGGCACAAAAGTGCGCTAACCTTGCTCGATCGCGGTGCGATCATCCTGGTCGTCTATTCGGCATTCGGGGCATCCGTGATTGACGGGCTCTGGTCGCGGGTTTCCGGGCTCGATCTGTTTACGATCGTGGCGGTCAGCATTGCGATGCTCACTGCCGCGTTGCTGATTTCCGTGTTCGCCGCGCGGGTCATGCATATGAGCAGGCCGGATGAAGCTGCGCTCGTCTTCTGTGCTTCCAAGAAAAGCTTGGCCAGCGGCGTTCCCATTGCTGCGGCCCTCTATCCGGCAGCGATGGTCGGCATCATGATCCTGCCGCTGATGATATTCCACCTGATCCAGCTGATCGTTTGCGCGGCAATTGCCCGCGCCTATGCGCAGCAAAATAACGCCGAGCAGCGGGCCGAAGCGATCTGACGGCAGGCGATGTAGAGAAATGACTTCGCTAGTCCCATTTATCATTCTGTTCGCCATTGTTTTTGGGGTGAACATGCTGCCCGCATTCGGCCCACCGACATGGTCCATTGTGGTCCTGTACGGACTCAATACGGATCTGCCGGTCGCCACGATTGTGGCGGTCAGCGCAATGGCTGCCGCTACCGGGCGCTTTTTGTTGGCCATGGGTTTCAGGCTGCTCGGCGAACATATTCCAGAGAAGATGCGCAGCAATCTGACCGCGGCCAAGGAGGCTTTCGAACGCAACCGGCGAAACGGAATCATGGCGCTCGGCCTATTCGCGCTCTCTCCCGTGCCGTCGGCACAACTGTTCGAGGCCGCAGGCCTTGCCGGCGTACGGCTCGTCGGATTTACGATTGCATTCTTTTGCGGGCGCCTCGTTTCCTATTCGATCTATGCCTTCACGGCAGTGGAGATCCGCGAGTCCTCCTTCGGCGATGTAGTCACGGGATACCTCACCAGCCCTCTGAATATAGCTCTTCAAATTGCTATGATCATTGGACTAGTTGCGCTGACGCGGATCGATTGGCGGCGCCTGCTGGACCGGAAATGAGGGGCAGGCCGGCATGGGCTCAGCCGACTTCCTATCGCCTGGGGGGCTCGGCAAAGCTCGCAGCCTGCGCAAGCAACTCGACAACTTCGGCATCCTCCGTCTGCCCGAAATTGGCGTAATGCGCACCAACGGCGTGGAACGGTTCGGGGGTCGCGAGACATACGATCCGGGTGCACAGCTGCGAAAGTTCTTTGAGGGCCGAAGCCGGTGCGACCGGGACGGCCAGCACGATGGAGCGTACCTTCGATTGGGCCAGCGCCTGCAGCGCGGCCTTGACTGTGCCGCCCGTGGCGATCCCGTCATCCACCAGGATGATATTGCGTCCGCCAAGAGCGATGGCTGGGCCTGTGCGGTAGAACTTCCGGCGGCGCTCGATCTCGGCCAGTTCACTGGCGACTTCGCCATCGATATAGGCTTTGTCCGCACCCACCAGCCGGGCGGCATCTTCGTCGATGACGATCTGCGGCGATGCACCGTCCACCAAGGCGCCGATCCCGTATTCCTTGTGGCCGGGGGCGCCGATCTTTCGCACCATCAGTATGTCGAGCGGCGCGTTCAGCCTGCGGGCAATTTCGAAGCCCAATGGCACGCCGCCGCGCGGCAAAGCGAGCACGACCGGATGGTCTATCGCCAGCGGCTCTAAGGCGTCTGCAAGCAGGCGACCGGCCTCGCGCCGGTTGGTGAAATAGGCGCGGTCATTGCTCATCGCGGGCTCCCGTCCAGAAATTTGCCGAACCAAGCGATCGCCAGGTCAACAACCTCATCCAGCGTGCCCGGCTCTTCGAACAGGTGGCCTGCACCCGGTACGATCGCGAGCCGGCGTTCGCAGCGCATGGCATCGTGAGCCGCCTGGTTGAGCTCGATCACCACTCCATCCAGGCTGCCGACAATCAGCAACGTCGGGGCGATTACGCTTTTCAGCGCATCGGCACCGGCAAGGTCGGGCCTGCCGCCGCGCGAAACGACTGCGCCAATGCTTGGGTCATTGGCAGCGGCACGCAGCGCGGCACCGCCGCCGGTGCTCGAGCCGAAATAGGCCGGTTGCAAATGCGCGGTTTCAGGCTGGCCGGCTGCCCAGCGGCTCGCCAGGCGTAAGCGTGAGGCAAGCAGGCCGATATCGAATACGTTGCGCCGGTCCTGTTCTTCCGCCGGAGAAAGCAGGTCCAGCAGCAGGGTCGCAAAGCCGGCGTCGCGCAGACGCTGGGCAACGTAATTGTTGCGCGGGCTCAACCGGCCGCTCCCGCTGCCGTGCGCGAAGATCACGATACCCATGGCATTCGCAGGAATGCCCAGAAACGCGGCCAGCTTATGCTCACCGATCGTGACTTCGCGGCAGTCGGAAGGGATCTGAAATGTGTTCATAGCCCGAATGGCCATGTTTCGGGTGCGCCATGGGGCCTCTCGCGGCCGAGCGGAGACACGGCACGGCTTTCTTCGAACCAGACGAAGGCGTCGAATTGGTCGGCCAGGACAGCTTCAAAATAATGGCTCGAAAGTTCCGAATGCGGGCGGTAGACCACGCCGATCGCGCGTTCGAGCAGTGGCTGAGAAAGTGCGGAGACAAGCTCTTCCTTTGCCTTACCGCGCCAGTCCGTGAGGAAGCGCGCAATGCCGGTATGGCGAAATGCGCCTTCCCAGCTGTCGTCGCGCGCAGGGCGCACCCGCATCACTTCCATGTCCGCGCCCCAGTCCGAGGCAGCGGCAACCGTTCCCCGGTCCGTACCGAAGCCGATCAGTACGGCCTGCTCGCCATAGGCGGTACGGGTAAGTTCGCCGATATTGAATTCGCCCTGCCAGCCCATCGCTGTGGCCGATGCGTTTCCGACATGCGAATTATGCGCCCAGATCACCGCGCGGGCATCCTCTTGATGCGCCATCAGCGTTTGCAGGGTGTCGAACATGTGCCGGTCGCGCAGGTTCCAGCTCTCTGCCGCTCCGCGATACATCGAACGGTAATAGCGTTCGGCCGCACGCACGATCCGCGCATTCTGTTCGGCATCGAAATAGGCTTCGCCGTCACCGCTGCCATTGTCCTCTATAAGTTGCATGCGCCGATGAAGGAGGTCCGTCAGTTGCTCGATCAGGGATTCTTCACAGCTGGTTAGGCCGCCATGCTCGACCGCGCGCCCATATGCCTGCGGCTCGTCCTGCCAAGGCGTCAGGCAACCATAGCGCCGCCGGGCTTCCGCTGCAGCGTCAGGGGCATGTTCGTCGAGATAGGCGATGACTGCGTGAATCGATTCGCGCAGGCTGTAAACGTCGAGCCCGCGCATGCTGACGCGGTCCTTCTCCGCCAGATGCTGGTTGTGGCGGCGCAGCCAGTCGGCGAAGGCCTGCACTTCCTCATTGCGCCACATCCAGGTGGGGAAGCGGACGAAGGGATCGCCGCTACGCGCGCGGGGCGCATTGTGGCGGACATAGTCGTCAATCTGAGCGACATCCGGCCAGTCGCCTTCGACGGCGACGATATTGAAGCCATGCTTCTCGATCAGGCGGCGCGTGATTTTTGCGCGCGCGGTATAGAATTCATGCGTACCGTGGGTCGCCTCGCCAAGCAGCACGACGCGGGCATCGCCGAAACGATCGAACGCGGCGGCGAAATCGGGCGCGTCCGGTTCCGGCAGGTTCTCGGCATGAGCGCGCAAGACTGCGGCCAGCTCGGAGGAGTCCGGCGGAATCTGAGCGTGAACTGTCATGGCTCTCCTTCCCATGATCAGCGCAGTGTGCGGCCAGTAAGGACTTGGCATTCCATTCGGGTGCGGACATTGACGCGGGTCATACCCCGCGCTGGCGCCCCGTTATCTTACTTTGCCGCGAAGATCAGGCTTCCCGGCCCAAGCCGGTCCAGCACTTCGCCAATCTTGTTTTCTTGTACGGCAAAGCAGCCCAGGCTTCTGCCGATGCGGCCCTGCTGGCCGATCAGGTCGCGGCTCACATAACCGGCACCATGGAGGACGATGGCGCGGTCGAATGCAAGGTCGTTCGACGGATCCAGCCCGTGCAGTCTGCGCGAATGGCCGTGTTTGCCGTAATAGGATTGACCGGTGACATAGCTGCCATCGGACGAAGCGTTCGAACCGGGGCGGTTCGAAAAGCGCTTCAGCCAGCCACTATGTCCCGGATCGGAACCGCGGCCATGGGCCACCAGATACGATTGTGCGATACGGCCATTGGCGACGTCCACGAGGTGGAAACGTTGTTCACGCGAATGACGTGCGAAGTCTACTATGCCCAGCAGATCGCGTTGGACGATGCTGGAACTGTGTCTATCAAGTGCGGCCATTGCCTGGGAAAGCAGAGCGGGCCTTTCGGCGCTTTTCACCGCAGCGAAAGCTGGCGATGATACAAGCCCTGCAGATCCGGCAACGATAGCACCGAGAAAATGGCGCCTGTTGATATTCATTTTCGATCCCGAATATGCGTTTTAGCTTATATAGGATTCAACTGGGTGCATTCAAATTTGGGGAAGGTTAACGCGATGAAACGACTTTGGCTTGCGATGACTGCATTTGCCGTCTGCGTCGCAGCGGCGCCTGCTCCAACCCCTGCGTCCGCTCAGGATTCGTCTCCGGCATGGTCAGCCGACAATATCGCCACGCTCGAACGCTGGGTCGCCATGGCGCCGCGTGACGCCATGCGATCACCTTCCGCCAATGCGCTTCACGCCGCCATTGATCGGTCCGATCCGGATGCAGTGGACCAGGCGGCGACGGCTCTGGCCTTGCGGCTCGCCCGGATGCACTTGCTTGGCAGTGCCCCGCAAAGCGAGCGCGTGGGCTGGCATATCGAAGATACCGACAAGGCGATCGATCTGGAGCGGCTGCTCAGTCAATCTCTTTCGGTCGGTACGCTCGATGCCTATTTCGCCAGTCTCTCGCCGCGCCATCCCGACTATGCCGCCCTGCGGACCGCCTATAGCGCCGAAACCGACACGCAGCGCCGAAGGGCCATTGCCAGAAACATGGAACGCTGGCGCTGGATGCCGCGTTCGCTCGGCAATGATTATATTCTGGTCAACGCCGCCCAGTTCGAAGCGCGCTTGTGGAGGAATGGAGAAAAAGCCGGAACATGGCGGGTAATTGTCGGCAAGCCGAGCACGCCGACACCTGTGTTCAGCACCACCGTGAGCGGCGTAATCCTCAATCCCTGGTGGGAGATACCCGCCAGCATTGTGCGGGAGAGCATCGGCTCGCTAGTTCGCCGCAATCCAGCCTATGCGCAATCGCGCGGCTATGTCTGGAGCGATGGCAGATATCGGCAGAAGCCGGGTCCGAACAATGCGCTTGGGGAAATGAAGCTGGCCATGCCCAACCGCTTCAGCGTTTACATGCATGACACGCCCAACAAGGAACTGTTCGAGCAGGAGACCCGCGCATTCAGCCATGGCTGCATCCGCACCGGCGATGCCTTGGGCTTTGCTGCCACATTGCTGGAAGGGGTAAAGAGCCGCGAGGAAATCGATGCGATTGTCGAGACACGCAAGACGACGACCGTCGAGCTTCCGCAAAGCCTGCCGATTTACATCACCTATTTTACCGCAGCGCCGGATGCCGATGGGAATGTGACGATCCTGAACGATCTATACCACCGCGACGGGCGTATTTCCGTGGCGAGCGCAGTCGAAACCGAATGTGCAGGCTGGCAAACTCCAGCCATGTCCTAGAGAATGGCGAGATGGAAGAAACCGAAGAGCAGCAAGCGACAATCGATTTTCTGTCTCGGCCCGAGAGTTATGAAGGCGTATCGTCCGTCGAACGGATCGATACCCATGCGGCCATCGTCTTCCTCGCTGGCGACTGCGCGTACAAGCTCAAGAGAGCGGTCCGCTATTCCTATCTGGATTTTTCGACGATCGAGAAACGCCGGAAGGTCTGCGAAGCCGAACTGCGTCTGAACCGTAGAACAGCGCCGGAGCTCTATCTCGAAGTACGCAGCGTCAACCGTATGGCAGATGGTTCGATCGGATTTGGTGAAGGGGAGGCTGTTGACTGGCTCATCGTGATGCGCCGCTTCGACAGTGACAGCCTGCTTGAAGAAGTTGCCGAGCGCGGCGAGCTCGATGCACCGCTCGTCCTCGATCTGGCCGATCACATCGTGAGCTTTCACAAGGACGCGGAAATTGTCGAGGGAGGCGATGGGGCGGACCGCTTGCACAAGGTCATCGACGGTAATCGGGGGAGCATGTCCGCTCTCCCCGAGGATGCACTCGCTCCACAAGACTGCGAAACCTTGCACAGGCGCAGCCTGGAGGCGCTGGAGGCTGTATCCGGTCTTTTGGATAGGCGGGCTGCGAATGGCCATGTCCGCCATTGTCACGGCGACATGCATCTTGCGAATATCTGCCTTTGGCAAGGCAAGCCCACGCTTTTCGATTGTCTCGAATTCGAAGACGAACTCGCGAAGACCGACGTGCTGTACGATCTGGCCTTCTTGCTGATGGATCTTTGGGAAAACGGCTATCACGCTCAGGCGTCATTGCTGTTCAACCGGTATCTTGACCTTTGCAACGAGACGGACGGGATCGAGGCTATCCCGCTGTTCATGTCCGTACGTGCAGCGGTCCGGGCCCATGTCAGCGCGACAGCCGCTGACCAACAGAGATCGGATGAAGAGAAGGCGCAATTGCTCCGCACCGCTCGCGAATATCTGGATGCGGCCATGTCCTTTCTCGACATGCCAAAGCCAATGCTGGTGGCGATCGGCGGCCTCAGCGGCACCGGCAAATCGACATTGGCGGGATTGCTGGCACCGGAAATCGGCGGGGCGCCGGGCGCCCGATGGCTGCGCAGCGATGTGACGCGCAAATTGATGGCAGGCGTCGGTCCGGAGGAAAAGCTGCCGGCGGATGCCTACACGCCGGAGCGCAGTGCCGCCGTTTATGCAAGATTGATCGAAGACGCACAGAGCACACTTGCAGCGGGACGCACCGTCATCGTCGATGCCGTTTTCGCTCGGCCGGAGGAACGCCAGATGGTCAGCCAAGTGGCAAATGAGGCTGGCGTTCCCTTCACCGGCTTCTGGCTCGAGGCGTCCCGGCAGACCCTTCTCTCGCGTGTCGAAGCCAGAAAAGGGGACGCGTCGGATGCCGATCGGGACGTCGTGCGCCGCCAGCTCGACTATGAGGTGGGAGATCTGGCGGATTGGATCCGCGTCGATTCCGACAAGCCAAAAGAGCAGAGCCTGTCGACCCTGCTGGGCTCGCTGAAGCAGTAGTTTCTACTCCGCCGCCAAGGCCAGTGAACAAAATGGCTGGTCAAATTTGGTACCGGTAACTAAAAAAGGGCATAAGCCGGACGAATCCAAATCATCAGTCCGGCGCCCTGGAGGAGAGAGACCCTTGGCATCACCAATCATGCTCGTGACCGGCGGCAGCCGAGGTATCGGCGCGGCCATCGTCCGCCTTGCCGCTGAACGCGGCTATGACGTTGCGTTCAATTATGCCAGCCGGCGGGACGAAGCTGAAAAGGTCGCGGACGAAGTCAGGGCCAAGGGGCAGCGGGCACTCGTCGTTCAGGCCGACATGGCCCGTGAGGCGGACATCGTGAAGATGTTCGAGCAAACTGATGCCGAGCTCGGCCGGCTCGACTGCATGGTTTACAATGCCGGTATCGGCCCTACGCCCGGCCGGCTTGCAGATGCCGATTGGGCGGAACTGCGCAGGGTGATGGATGTGAACCTGCTGGGCGCGCACATTGCATGCCGCGAGGCAGTCAAGCGCATGTCTACCGAGCGGGGCGGGCAGGGCGGAAGCATCGTCCTTATGGGTTCGCGCGCTGGCTATTATGGCGCACCTGGCAGGGCGATCGTCTATGCGACATCCAAGGGCGGCATGGACGCGCTCAATTACGGCCTCGGCAAGGAAGTGGCAGCCGAAGGTATCCGAGTGAACCTGGTTTCGCCGGGGCCGATCTCTACCGACATGAACAATGAACAGTCCGCTCCAGAGCGGGTGAAAGAGATACCGATGGGCCGCTATGGCAAGCCGGAAGAGGTCGCCTCTGCAGTGCTCTTCCTTGCCTCCAGCGAAGCATCCTTCGTCTCATCGGCTAGCCTCATGGTCAGCGGCGCACGCTGAGACAGGCCCGGAAAATCAGGAGAACGCAAGATGACCGCACCTGTTATGCTCGTCGCTGCCGGAAGCCGCAGCATTGGCGCTGCGATTGCGCGCAAGGCCGCGGATGACGGCTATGATGTCGCCATCAACTACGTAAGCAACCGGGAAGCCGCAGAAGGTGTCGCCGAATATGTCCGGGGGAAGGGCCGCAAGGCAGCGCTAATCCAGGCAGACATGACCCTGGAAGACGATATCCGGAAAATGTTCGCTGAATTCGACCAGCATTTCGGCAGGCTCGATTGCCTGGTTTACAATGCTGGCGGATCTGGCGGGAAGGGATCCCCGCTTGCCGATGTCGCTACCGAAACCTTGCGCAAGGCGCATGATCTCAACGCCCTGGGCGCCCACTTCTGTGCCGCCGAGGCGATCCGGCGAATGTCGACAAAGAATGGCGGTGAGGGCGGAAATATCGTGTTCATCACTTCGCGCTCGGCCGAATATGGCAACCCGGGCCTGGCGGTCTGGTATGCCTCCACCAAGCGCGCGCAGGAGGTGCTGGCGACCGCGCTCAGCAAGGAAGTGGCGGAGGAAGGCATCCGCGTGAATGCCGTCTCGCCCGGGCCGATCCATACCGATGCCAACGATCCGAACGTATGGCCGGAGCGGATCAACTGGATTCCGATGCGTCGCTTCGGCAAGCCGCCTGAAGTGGCCAACGCAGTGTTGTTTCTGGCCTCGCCGGAAGCGTCATTCATCACAGGCGTGATCCTCAATGTATCGGGAGGACGGTAATCGCCGGCTTTGATGGAAGTGACATTTTTGTTTGAAAACAGGTACCGGTAACAGGAATCGATTGCGGATGAGCAGGCAGGACCATAAGGTCTGAGCAAGGCTGGGACATGGCTTGCACGGCGGGAAGAACAGCCAGCCGTACTGACGAACCGGGCGGCCCATAAGGTAGAAAATGCCGGGCATATTTCGAATGGATAGCCGGGCGCCGAATGGCCGCCCGGGAACGATTGAATGAGAGGATGATGGAATGGCGAAAGAGGAAGTCCGTTTCGAACTGGTGCCCAACTGGGAAAAGTGCCCCGAGGGCGACGAATATTCGCATGAGGACGTCGCTGCCGTGGCGTGCGATTCGAAGGACAGGGTCTATCTTCACACCCGCAATGCGCACCGCGTCATGGTCTATGACGAGGATGGCAACTTCATAAAGAAGTGGGGCGACGGTGTGTTCGGCCGCGCCCATGGTATGACGATCAAGGACGACATCTGCTATTGCACCGATGACATCCAGAGTGTGATCCGCGTGTTCGACCTGGACGGCAATTTCCAGTGGCAGCTCGGCGAGCCATTCAAGGTGACCGACACCGGCTATGGCAATATCCGCGGGCGCAAGGCCGAGATCCATCATAACGAATTCGTCGAACGCGCCATGGGCCCGTTCAATTGCTGCTGCAACGTCGCGGTCGCTTCGAACGGCGATATCTTCGTTGCCGACGGGTATGGCAATGCACGCATCCATCACTTCGACAAGGACGGCAATCTGCTCAACAGCTGGGGCGAAGTCGGTACTGAGCCGGGGCAGTTCCATCTGCCGCACGGGATCGCGCTGGACAATGACGAGAACGTCATCGTCTGCGATCGCGAGAACGACCGCTTGCAGTTTTTCACCCGCGAAGGCGAGTTCATCAAGGAATGGACGGACGTGCTCCGCCCGACCGACTGCACCGTGGATGAGGACGGGCTGATCTACGTTTCCGAGCTTTGGCGTCCTGCGGAGCCGGGGCAGGGAAGCTTCGTACATGGCTTCCCCGATACCGATCTGCCTGGCCGAGTGACCGTTTTCTATCCCGATGGAACGATCGCCGCGCGTTGGGGCGCGGATAGTGACAACCGCACGGCACCAGGGAACTTCATCGCCCCGCACGGCCTTGCGCTGGATAGCAAGGGCAGCCTTTATGTCGCTGAAGTTTCGACGACATTTGGCGGTATTCGCAAGATCCCGAAGGATGAAACCTGCGCGCATCAAATCCAGAAATTCCGCCGCGTACGGTAATTGGGGGGCATGATGCCACAACCACTGGTCGCCAACCTCGTCTGCGGCAGTCCCTGGCGCAATCACGACTATGACAATGCACGGCTGCGTCTTGGCCAGGTACTTTACGATTTGAACGGGATCAGGACAGATTGCTACCAGGATTATGAGGATCTTGGCGGCATTGCGCTGGGCGATCTGCTCGTGACCTATACCTCGCAGATCGAGGTGACCGAAAAAGCTTCGACCAATCTTCGCCGCTGGCTGGAGAAGGGCGGCCGCTGGTTCGCGATGCACAGCACCACCTCGGTGGCGGGCAATATGGCGATGGCTAGCCTGCTCGGTACCCAGTTTATCGATCATCCGCCCTATCATGAGTTCACTGTGAACGTGATGAAGCCGGACGATCCGTTGCTGGAGGGGATATCGGACTTTACCGTCACGGACGAGCTGCACTGCGTCGAAAAAGTTACCGAGGACATCGAGGTGCTGCTCCAGGCGACCTGGGGCGGCAGGGGCATTCTCGGCAAGGACCACGAAGTGGCGGAACGGCCGCTAATGTACCGACGCAGTATCGGGGATGCCGGGGGCGGGGTGCTCTATCTGGCCTTGGGCCATGCAAACCGGCCCTATGATAAGCCGCGACCCAACTATCCTGACCAGCCCGACTATCGCGGCCCGTGGGGCAGTGAGCCTTTCGACACAATCATACGCCGCGGCTGTGAATGGGCGGCCAGACGCAAGGAGTTTTAGTGAAATGGCAGTTGAAATGATGCGGCTTATCCTCAAGCCCGCCGGAGCCGATGAGGCGACCGCCGCTGCAAAGCAGATCTGGGTCGATCTGGCCGTGGATAGCGAAACGGGGCAGAGTACGGGACCGTTTCCGGCGTGGGGCCGGGTGGGCGATTGGCAGCAGCCTGACACTTTGGTTCCATTCACACTGATGATGGACGGACGGATGGATACCGGCATTTATGCGAGCGAAAATCAGCGCAGCGATGTGCTTGAAATTCGCAAGGCCGACATTGGCGAGGGCAAGATGATTGTGCTCAAATCCGGAAGTGAAACGAGCAATTATGTGATCGAGAGCCTCAAGCCGCTTATCGGCTGAGGCGCGGCCTTGTCGGCCTGTCGGAGACGCGCGCTTCAGTTCTTCATCCAGGGATTGTCCTTGTCGGCCTGAATCTCCGGGCCGTGACCGATCCGCGAAAACAGCTTGATCACGCGGCCGTCCGGATCTTCGATGCCGACGGCCCAGGATAGTCCGGTCGCGAAAACGCCGGAGTGGTTGATGTCGCCCAACCGGTCCAGATGCTCCGACCATGCTTCCAGCGCGGCAAGGTCGGGGACATGCAGCGTCACTGGATCGAAGCGTTTTGCCGCCTTGGCATGTTCGGGCAGAAGCCGCAGATCGAGTGTCGCAAAGCCATCGATGCGGCAGATATAGGCATAGATGTTCCCGTCCGTGTCGATATGGTCGGCCGCTGCGATGCGTTCTGCGCCGAACACGCGTTCGTAAAATGCAAGGGAACGTGCACAGTCCGCCACTGCGAATTTCAATGTGCGGAGCCCGTCGAGCTTGGGTGCATCAGCAGTCATTCAATCTTGCCTTTCGCTAATCGGGATGCCCTGTTTCCGGCTTCACGCGGCGGCACATTTGGCGAGCACGTCTTCATCGAATTCCAGCCCGAGCCCGGCAGCATCCGGAAGAACCAGTTCGCCGTCCTCGATCTGCATCGGTTCCTTGAACAAAGGCTGGCCCCAAGGGACGAGGCCGACAATCAGACCATTGGGGACCGCCGCAAGCCCTCGGCTGAGCACTTCCGATGCCAGGTGGTTCACCACTTGCCGGCCATGGGCTTCGGCCATGTGCGCCACCTTCAGAAAGCCGGTGAATCCCAGATCCTGGTCGATCATGACATAGTCGGAGCAACGGTTTTCCAACAGACGCGCGAACTCGTGCCCATATTGAAATATTTCGCCGGCGCAGGTGCGCTGTTCGATTGTATCGGTCACCTGGCGCATGGCGTCGTAATCGTGAGAGGCGACCGGATCTTCGATCCAGAACAGGCCGAGTTCTTCGGTTCCCCGGGCGAAGCGGACGGCATTGCGCAGGCCCCACTGGAAATTGCCGTCCACGATGATCTCGACCTCGGGGCCCACGCATTCGCGGATAAAGCGTACATGCTCGATCGCTGCGTCCAGCGGGGCGAGCCCGCATGGGGCTTTGACGGCCCGGAAACCACGCCCGATCACATCTTCCAGATGCTTTGCCACCTTGTCCTTCGGCGGACCGGGCATGAGACCCCAATTGGCCGAGACAGGCATGCGGTTTCGAAATCCGCCGGCGAGTTTCCAAACCGGCAGACCCGCTGCCTTGCCCGCAAGATCCCAGCAGGCGACGTCGATCGCGCTCGCTGCCCGCAATTCCAGGCCGGACAGCGCTGCCCCCAACTGCCCGGCATAAACCGTCTTGTGAATGGCTTCTGTTCGTGTCGGGTCGGAACCGGTCAGGTGCTCGACCATGGCTTCGATCAGCAGAACCATGGGCCGTGTATTTCTGGGATTGACCCGGCTGACATAGGCGATTCCGGTCAAGCCTTCATCCGTCTGCAGCTGCAGCGTGACATGGCGGCCTTTCATCACGCCTTCGAAATCGACGTCGACCGCATCCACCCTGCATCCTGTGATTTTCAATTGCCTTCTCCCATTTGCGGCATGCCTGGCACTATGCGCTTCGTCCTCGTAACGCTCGATCCTTGGCGCAAGCAGACCGCCTCTGACGGCAGCGTGCAATGTCCTTTGGCAAACCAGTATGCCGACAGACGATCACATCCCTGGACAAGAATCGATATTTTGCCCTTCATACACACAAGGAAGGCTGCTAGGTACCGGTACCAAAATTTGACAATCTTGTGGAGCGGATAAGAACTAATGCGTCATTCGACCGATTATATTCTCAGCAGCCATGGCGGAAACCTTCCTCGTCCGGCGGAGTTCGACAAGCTTCTGGCCAAGGCCAGCGAGCATCAAGAAGAAGTTCAGGCAAAACTGCCCGGCGCGGTTGAATGGGTAATCGACAAGCAGATCGAATGCGGCGTCGATATCATCAATGACGGCGAATATGTGAAAGCGGCCGAAGGCGGAAATTACGGGTCGTACATGGCGGCGCGTTCGGAAGGCTTTGGCGTGCGTGATACGCCTGAAGGCGCGAAGCCCAAGCGGGGCTTCACGGCCGAGCGCGAGATTCCCGACTTTCCGGGTTTTTATAAGAGCGGTCTTTGGTTCGCCGGATCCGGTGGCCCTATCCGCCCCGGCTTTGCCACTCCAGGCGGCCAGATGATCGATTTCAGCCGGCGCCAGCAGACCTGCATCGGCGACATCAAATATACCGGCTATGATCTGATCCAGGCCGATATCGATGCGATCAAGAAGGGGCTCGAAGGCAAGAGCGGCGTCGATGGTTTCGTTGCTTCGCTCGGCCCGCTCAGCATGGGCGCCGGCAAGACCAATCTGCATTATGCAAGCGAAGAAGAATATATGATCGCTGTCGCCGACCTGATGCATGAGGAATATAAGGCGATCACGGATGCAGGTCTGATCGTGCAAGTGGACGAACCCGAATTCGCCACCACTTGGAGTTTCTATCCCGACTGGACGGTTGAAGACCTGCGCAAATATCTCGATTTTGCAGTTGAGATCATCAATCACTCGCTGCGCGGATTGCCGGAAGAGCTCGTGCGATTCCACATGTGCTGGGGCTCGGGCCATCGCCCGCATGTCCACGATATCGGCTTCGAACATCTCGCGGACAAGCTGCTGGGCATCAATGCGCAATGCTATACGTTCGAAGCTTCGAACCCGCGCCATGCGCACGAATACCACGTCTTCGAGGATCTCAAGCTGCCCGATGGCAAGATCATCGCACCGGGCGTTGTCGGCCACTATACCGACCTTGTCGAACATCCCGAACTCGTCGCCGAGCGGCTGATCAACTATGCCAAGCTGGTGGGGATGGAGAACGTCCATGCCAGCACCGATTGCGGCATCGGCTCGCGCGTCGGCCATGAAGAGATTGTGTGGGCGAAGCTCAAGGCCATGAGCGACGGCTGCCAGATTGCGACCAAGCGCCTGAAAGCGGGGCTCTGACCGGGGGGCGAATGCCATCCGTGACAGGTCTGCGAGCGTTGAGAAATCACGGCGCGCCGAAGCAATGAATTGAAGCGAACACGCTACTCGTAATGGCGCAAGATAAGCTGCTGAAAAAAGGCAGCATGTGAGAGGATCATTTATGGCGAGTACGACCGCAGACGGTGAAGCTCCAAAAGGCGAAGCCGCAGGTGAAGCCAAGAGCGAAGCCCAGAAGTTTGCAGAGATGCCATGGCCTCCGCGCAAGGATGCCTACTACTCGCTTTTCGTCATGACGATCGTCGTGATGTTTACGGTGATCGATCGCCAGATCATGAGCGTGATGATCGAGCCGATGAAAGAGACCTATCAGGTCAGCGATACCATGATCGGCCTGCTGGTAGGCGCGGCATTTTCCATCACCTACGGGATCGCCGGTTTACCGATCGCCCGCTTCGCGGACCAGACCAATCGGCGCAATCTCGTTGCTGCGTCGATCGCCTTCTGGAGCGCTTGCACCGCCGCTTGCGGCATTTGTCAGAATTACTGGCAGATATTCGTCGCCCGGCTGGGCATCGGCATTGGCGAATCCGGCTATGGTCCGGCGGCGTGGTCGATCGCGACCGACAATTTCCCACGGGAAAAGGTCGCCATGGCAACCGGAACCTATGGCATTGGCGCCATGGTCGGTACCGGTATGGCCATGTTCATGGGCGGGGCCGTTCTGGCGTTGGTCGAGGGGATGCCATTGGTCGCCTTGCCCTTCGGCGGTGTGATTCACCCATGGCAATGGGCATTCATCATCGTCGGCCTGCCGGGATTGCTATGGGCAGGGGTCGTCATGACGACGAAGGAACCGCCGCGCCGGGGCGTGGCCGCCGGTGAAAAATCGCCAAAAGTACCACTCTCGGAACTGGGAAACTGGCTGAAAGATGATTGGCGGACCTATATCGCTGTCATTCCCGCATCCGGCATGAAGCAGTTGATTGCCGCGGGCCAGCAGGTCTGGGGCGTAACGTTCTTCCATCGTGAGTTCGATTGGTCGATCTCCTACGCGGCCGTGATGATGGGATTGATGACGATCATTGTCTCCCCCGTCGCTATGATCCTTGGCGGCAAGCTTTCGGAATATCTGGCCAAGAGCGGCCGCCACGATGCAAATCTGCGCGTGGTCATTTATGGCTTGCTCGGTTCCGTGCCGTGCCTCGCTCTCGCGCCGCAACTGCCTAATGGCTATGCTTCGCTTACGCTGTTCGGCATCGGAATTTTCATCGGGACTTTGGGTTTTGGGCCCGGCATCGCCGCGTTCCAGGTTATCACTCCCAACCGCATGCGCGCACAGGTCAGTGCGCTCAGCCAGTTTGGCAGCAATGTTCTTGCTTATGCTCTGGCGCCGGTCATCGTCGCATTGTTTACCGACTACGTCTTCCGTGATCCGGCCATGCTCAAATATTCGATGACGGCAACCACGCTCTCGATGGGGATCATAGCCCTCTTGCTCGCCGCACAAGGGTTGAAGTCATATGGCCGATCCTATGAACGGGCAGTGCGGGAGCATTTCTGATCCTGCGATAGAGTTTGCCGACTAGATTGGCGGGCGGTGCGACTGGCGCCAGATGAGAAGCGCCTCGGCAAGGGCCCGGGGGGAACCGAAGCCGCCGCTCTTGGTGATGAGAGTGAAGTCGCGTCCATTGGCATTGCCTGTCGCCATCGGCATTCCGGGTGCCAGGCTTTGGCGGGGCACGAGCAAATCGATGCCGGCTTGGCGAACGAAAGCTGCCGCGGTATCTCCGCCGCTCAGAAGGATGGCGGAAATATCTTCTTCCTCGACAATTCTCAGCGCGGAAGCAGCAAGTCTGTTCGCAACGGCCGTGGGTTCCCGATCTGCTGTATCAGGGCGTAGCAGAATCGGATCGGCAGGCGCCGCTGGATGCGGTAATGGAGCATCTCCGACAATTTCCACATAGGTGATTTCCGACTGAGACAATGTGGTAATCTGGCCCAGTGTGATCGGATCGCGTGAGCCGATCACCATAAGCATGCGCGCGTCGCCTGGCAAAACGGTGCGATGAACTGCCTGAGCCCTTTCGCTCCCTCTGGAAGCGATCGCATTCGCCATGGCCTCGGCAAGACCGCTTGCACCAACTGCGATAGCCGTCTGGCAGGCGCCGATTACCTCGTCTGCGATGCGGGCCATTTCCGCCATGCCGCCGCAGTCTCTAACCTCCCATTCGTCTTGCCAGCCGACCAAGTCCGCTATTGGCAGGGAGCATTCCATACCGAATCCGGTGACCATCCCGCCGCCGGTAAAGCGCCCCATTGAAGGGATGGCAGGGCTGACGATCGCGCGTGTCCGGCCGCTCAGGCCCATGATCGCAGCCAACTCTGCAGCGATATTGCCTTTCATGCGGGAATCGACCTTTTTGAAGAGGCATTCGGCATTCCAGGGGGCGATAATCTGCCATGCCCTGGCCGTTGCGTGTGCGGCCTCTTCGGGCGCCATCTGACGGCTGTCGACATTGAGAGCGACGACATCGAAACCGGCGAAGGATGCTGTGCTTGCAGCATCTAGGGAGGGAAAGACCGCTCCTTGCAAGCCGGCCTCTGCAAATGCGACACAGCTGTCCAGTGCACCTGTCAGATCGTCGGCCAGGATCGCCAGTCGCAGCAATGAACAAACTCCCATTCATCTATGCGGAGGCGCAGGCCACGAGTATACGTTCTAGCGCTTCCAGCATTCGGAACTAACGCTTTTCCTTACCATTTGCATGGGTTAGCGCAGATGGGAGCGGCGTTTTGGTACCGGGATCAGAATAGAGGTAAGCTGGCCTAATGCGCAAACTTCTGATCACGATGGGTGACCCGGCCGGAGTGGGGCCGGAGATCATCTGCCGCGCGCTCGCCGAGTTGGATGAAGCCCGTCGATCCAGAATGGTGGTGATCGGAACGCTCGAAGTTTTGGAGCGGGCAAGGCAAGTCACAGGCGCAGATGTAATCTTCTCGTCTGCACCCCAGACTGGCGCGATCCATGTCGAGCATGTCGGCTTTCCCGGGCCCCTCCCGCAATGGGGCCGCGTGGATCCCGCGGCAGGCGATGCCGCCTTTCGCTATGTCGAACGGGCGGTCGGGATGGCTCAGGAAGGCGGCGGTTGCATTGTAACGGCCCCGATCAACAAGGAAGCGCTTAACCGTGGCGGGCATCATTACGATGGCCACACGGGGATGATCGCGGCGCTCACGAAGTCGCCGACGTCCTTCATGCTGCTGGCTTCTGAGGTGCTGTCTGCGATCCATGTCTCGACCCATGTTTCGCTGCAGGATGCGATCGGGCGGGTCACCGCTTCGCGCGTGCTCGCTACTATCGAGGCAGGCCATCAGTTCTTTCGCAGGATCGGTATCGAATCTCCACGAATCGCCGTGGCCGGGCTCAATCCGCACTGCGGTGAGAATGGCTTGTTCGGTAGTCAGGAGGCGAAATTCATTGCGCCCGCCATCTCAGAGGCAAAGCGTATGGGCATAGCTGTAACCGGGCCGATATCGCCCGATTCCGTGTTTCATCGTGCGCTACAAGGCGAATTCGATCTGGTCGTTGCTCAGTATCACGATCAGGGCCATATCCCCGTAAAGCTCGCCGCTTTCGAGACCACAGTGAACATTTCCCTGGGCCTGCCGATAGATCGCACATCAGTGGACCATGGCACCGCGTTCGACATTGCGGGCACTGGCCAGGCATCGCACCGAAATATGCTGTCCGCGATTGCCTATGCAGAGACGCTGGCCGAGCGTCCACGCGGAGAAGAACGCACATCTAAAACACACAAAACACAGCCGGAGACATCGTAACGGCGTTCCGGGGAGAGGAGCCAACACAATGCGTAAGATCATACTCACCTGTGCCGTGACGGGCGCATCGATCACTGCTGACAAGAATGACGCAGTGCCTGTCACACCGCAGGAAATCATAAAATCATGCCTCGATGCACACGCGGCAGGGGCGGCGGTCGTCCATATTCACGTGCGCGATCCCGAAACGGCCCGGCCGGCCACCGATCTTCATCTCTATCAGGAAGTGGTCGAAGGTATCCGTGCGGCCGGAACGGACGTCGTCATCAATCTGACGACCGGCCCGGGGCAGCATTTCTACAACGATCCTGCCAAGCCGAGCGTGATGCTGGACAAGAGCTGGTTGCTGACGCCTGAAGAACGCGTGGCGCATGTCGCAGCGCTCAAGCCGGATATTTGCAGTCTGGATGTCTGCAGCTTCAACCGTCCGGATCATATCGTCGTGAACTCGCTGGATACGATCCGACTCATGGCTGGTGCAATCCGGGATACGGGCGTGAAGCCTGAGCTGGAGATCTTCGAGGCAGGCCAGATGGGTATGGTCAGTGATCTTCAGGCGGAAGGCTTGATCGACGGACCGCTGCTTTTCTCATTTGTGATGGGGACCAAATACACCGCTCCGCCAACGCCCCAGATGGTGAGTGTCCTGGCTGGACTGGCCCCCGCAGGTTCATACTGGGCAGCATTCGGCGCAGGTGCGCATGAATTCCCGATTGCCGCCCAGTCGGTGACGAATGGCGGGCAGATCCGCGTCGGCCTGGAAGACAATCTCTATGTCCGGCGGGGTGTGAAGGCGAAAAGCAATGCCGAGTTGGTGGAGCGCGCCGTGCAACTGATCGATATTCTGGGATACGATCTCGCGAGCCCTGCCGAGGCACGCGAGATGCTGCAGATCAACTAGTCACCCGGGGTGGTCTGAGACCGGGCAGGTCAGGAAAGCAGAACGGAGGCGATCGCCATTCCGCATTCCTGCGTGTTTGCCGGACCGCCAAGATCACGCGTGCGTTTCTCCGGCGATGCCAGCACGGTTTCAATCGCGCTGACGATGTCCGCCGCAGCCTCCGCTTCGCCCAAGTGATCGAGCATAAGCGCTGCCGACCAGATTTGTGCAACGGGGTTGGCGATATTGCGCCCGGCGATGTCCGGTGCAGAGCCGTGGACTGGCTCGAACAACGAAGGAAAACGGCCCGTAGGATCGATATTCCCCGATGGCGCAATTCCGATCGTGCCTGTGCAGGCAGGGCCGAGATCGGACAGGATGTCGCCGAATAGATTGGAGGCAACGACGACATCGAACCAGTCGGGATGTTGCACGAAATGGGCCGTCAGAATGTCTATGTGATAACGGTCCACCTTCACATCGGGATAGCGCGCGGCCATGGCTTCGAAACGCTCGTCCCAGAACGGCATGGTGATGGAAATTCCGTTCGACTTGGTCGCTGACGTGACATGCTTTTTCCCGCTGCGTTTGGCGAGTTCGAACGCATATTCCAGGATTCTGTCGACGCCGATGCGCGTCATCACCGTTTCCTGAATCACGGTTTCGCGCTCTGTGCCTTCGAAGATCCTCCCGCCGATCGAGGAGTATTCGCCTTCCGTGTTTTCGCGGACGATATAGAAGTCGATGTCGCCGGGTTCGCGGCCTGCCAGGGGGCAGGGTACTCCCGGCATCAATTTGACCGGGCGCAGATTGACATATTGATCGAACTCGCGCCGGAATCGCAGCAGAGAGCCCCACAAAGTGATGTGGTCGGGGACGACCTCCGGCAGGCCGACGGCGCCGAAGAAGATGGCATCGTGCATTCCGATCTGGTCAGTCCAGTCATCTGGCAGCATGTCGCCATGTTCCAGATAGTAGTCGCATGAAGCGAAATCGAAGGTGTCGTATTCGAACTTCATCCCGTGCTTTTGCGAAATAGCGTCCAGGATACGCGTTCCTTCGGGAATGACTTCTTTGCCGATCCCGTCTCCGGGGATGACTGCAATGCGATAGTTGTTGGCCACTCAGTTGCCCTCTCACCAAATATGCTTCCGGCGATTCGGCCGGTTGGTCCAAAATAAATCGGCCGCAGCGAACGGGTAGAAAATTCGCTGCGGCCGAACCCTTAAAATTAAGGGGATTTAGAAGTTGACGCGAACGCCTGTCCTCCAACGGGCACCGAAGGTGTCGTAGAAGACTGGATTGGTCGGGTTGTTGTAGCCAGCCACGGGCCCAAGACCGCCAGTGGCATTGCTGGGTGCGTCCGGCGGAGCGACATCGAACAGGTTGCGGATGGTGAAGAACAGTTCCGCTGTGGAACTGCCCGTCAGACCGAACTCATACGACGCCGACAGGCCGGTATAGAAGCGCGATTCAACTGTGTTGTAGTTGATGCTCGCCGGATCGGAAGCATCGCATTCGCCTGCGCTGACATCGCACCGGCGGATATCGTAGATACCTTCCGGAATGTAGCGGTTATCCATTGTAATGGAGAAACCACTATTTTCGTATGTCAGATAAGACTGCAGGATGTACTTGGACGGAGCGGCAAAGCCGCCAAAGCCCGATCCACCAGTCTGGTTGCGATAGTCAAGTACGGCGCCGTCGCCCAGATTGACGACCATTTCGTCAGTGATGGTAGCCATGCCGCGCCATGTGAGCACGCCCGGGATGTTATCGCCGAGTTTGCGGAGCGGCAGCCGATACTGGACCTCGATATCCCAGCCGCTCTGGCTGAATGCCCCGATATTGGCGCCGCCACGCTGGATTGACTGGTAGCCCGTACCGCCATTGATTTCCGGCGGATTGGCCCCGGCGACCGTGTCGTATTGGACACCTGTGCCATCAAGTCCCGTCGTGATGTTTTCGCAAGCAATGCCTGCATTGAAGCAAGCGTCCACGACTTGCTGAGCAGTCAACACCACGATCGCATCGCTGATCTCGATGTCATAATAATCGACCGAGACGCGAAGCCCATCCAGCGCACCGCCAGGTTGCAGCACGGCTCCGACGGTCCATGTATCGCCGACTTCCGGGCTCAGGCCAAAGTTCGCATTATAGAGGATATCTGCGAAATCTTCGAGCGGGAGGCCATTGGCACCAATATGCCATGGGTTGTCGGCGCGACCCGTCGGTGGTCCTGCTTCGGTCTTGCCGAGGTTGTAGTACAGGTCGACGAAGGACGCTGCACGAACGTCGCGCGAACGGGTGCCGCGAAGGCGTAGCCAGTCGGTGACTTCCCAGTTTGCAGATATCTTCCAGGTGTCGAAGCTCAGATCTTTCGAGCCGCCAGTTGTGGCATCCGTATTGGTCTGCTCAGTGTGGCGATAGGCCGCATTCAACTCGAAATATTCTACCAGTGGTACGCCGGACAACAGCGGAATATTCGTCTCGACATAACCTTCCAGGATTTTCAGAGAACCGCCCAGATCGTTGCCGAAGGCATCGACCGAGAATTCGCCGAATTCCGTCTTATTATGAACCGCCGCACCGTCCTCGTAGCGATATTCACCGCCCAGAGCGAGTGCGATTGGACCGGCCCAACCTTCGTAGATGTCGCCGGACAAGTTGAAGGCGAAGACGTGCTGCTCATAGGTGAAGTCCTGGGTTGCGGTGCGATAGATATAGTCGATCACTGCCTGATCCTGGACCTGCTTGGTCGGGTCGAATGGCACACAACCTGCCGCTTCAGGACGATTCCAGTGAGCGAACCAGCCCGCTGGTGTCGCCGTATTGGCGGTCGGCGTTGGATTCATGCCCGGGCCTGCCAGTGTGCCACGGCAAATGATGTTACCGTTGGGCGTGCCCGAGAACGGTATCCAGTTGCCGTTTATGTCCTGCTGCATGGTCTGCATCATGCCTTCGTCGACTGCGTCGAGCGCCGAGGTCAGATATTCATTGATGCGAATGCCTGCGATCGAGAGGAACTGCTGCGTCTTACCGTATTGGTAGTGTGCGTCCCAGTTCCACCGATTGCCGAACAGGTTGAATTCACCTTCGAGACCGGCAGCTGCGCTCCACGTATCGAGATCGGTGTTGATGTCGTTACGCGCACCGTCATCGAACACCATGTGCTTGGCGACGAAGATCGGCAATTCGGACACGCCGGGGGCCTGCGACACGTTTGTCGCGGTGGCGCTCGATCCACTTGGGTCGTTAAGCGCGGCCTGGATAACAGCGCCCAACGTCGTTTCCGTGTTAGTCAGGCGATCGAAATACGGAACGTCCTGAATGAAGGCGTTGTCGGCCCGCAGCGGATGCCCGGACGATGGGCCCAGCGAAAGCCCCTTAATGTTGGACTTGCGGAATGCATATGAACCTTCAACCCAGGCCGTGACCGTGTCGGAAATTTCGTATTGGGCGTGTGAGAACGCCGAAAGCCGTTCGACGCTGGGGCTGAGTTGGAGTTCTGACCACTGGGAGCAATCGATCCCGCAACTACCGCCCAATGTGTTACCAAAGCCGATGTCGATGGTGTATTGGCCCTCATCGAAGTCGATCGCACGGTCACCATTCGGCGTGAACGTAATATTGCGAAGGCTAAACGGGTTGGTGCGGAAGCCGCGCGAACCACGAAGTACGCCTGTGAGGTTGTAGTTCGTATAATAGACATCATCGGCACGAATATAATGCGGATCGCCATTCGTCAGCCAGTTGTCATTCTGAAGTACGTTGGGTGACTCGGCGCACCAATCGCGCACATAGACGCAGTCGCCGATCCCGCCCTTATCCTGATACTCGACACCGGCCATAATGTGGCCGCGGCCGCCAGCAAAGCTGGTGCCCCCGCCGATCGCGGCATGGAAGTCGGCGCCGTCACCGTTGAAGGTTTCGCCGTAGTCGATCTGGGCCTTTATGCCTTCCAGCTGCTTGTCGAGCAGGATGTTCACAACACCCACGAGGGCATCCGTACCGTAAGCGGCCGATGCACCGCCGGTCACTGTCTCGACGCTCTGAACAAGGATCGAGGGGACGATATTCATGTCCACCGCGCCATCGAATGCGGTCGGTACGTGCCGGCGAGTGTCGATCATTGTCAGTGTGCGAACGCCGCGCTGCGGATTGAGCCCGCGCAGGTTGGCAACGTTTGCGCCGATGTTCGGATTGGCTGTGTTGGACGATAGGCCGGACACAGTGTCGGAAGATGTCGAAACGTTCTGCGGTAAGGTCTGCAGAGTTTCACCGATATTGACCTGCCCAAGGGACGCGATCGTATCGGCGCCGATAACCGTAACGGGCGTCGTCGATGTGAAAGTGGAGCGTGAAATGCGCGAACCGGTGACGATGATTGCTTCGCCTTGTTCGCTATCGCTCGCTTCCGGCTCGGCAGGCAGCGTATCGTCCTCCTGCGCCCAAGCTTGCGATGCAGGCACGAGTGCCGCCAACGCTAAGGCGACGGCGGAGCTGCGCGCCAAAAGTCCAATGGATTGTGATTTCATTGTAAGTCTCTCCCTGCATTCCCATCCAAAAATTCGGGTCGCCCTTTTTCTCGAGGCTCTCCCGCCGAAATGATACCGGTAACAGAATGATTGCACGCCGGTTTTCTGCGTGCTCTCTATGTGGTGTTTGTTGCTGGAAACCTGTGTTGATCCGGCAAGAAAACCCCCGCTTTATCGTTACCGAAACCCAGGCAGCTATTATGTGCTGACCTAATAATTATCACGTTATAGAATTTGTGGTTTTCCGCAAATTATGTTTCCGGTATGATAATTAATCAAAGCGCATACTGGGGATGCGCTTCCGGCAATGCTGCGATTTTCTGACAAATCGTTTCCCTCCGGTAGCAGCCGTTCTCCTTGATCTTTGCGAAACGGCACAATCCCGATGTTAGTTGGCTAGAATTTATTTGGCTTCTGCTGGAGAGCGAATTTCAAACGCGACTTGGTTTGGTATGGATTGAATATTCTGGGAAACGCGGGCGCAAAAAAATTCGGCCGCAGCGAACGGGTAGATTGTTCGCTGCGGCCGAGCCTTCAGAGATGAAGGGGTTTAGAAGTTAACGCGGACACCTGCGCGCCAGCGTGAACCAAGCGTGTCGTAGTAGACCGGGTTGGTCGGGCTACCCGTACCGTCGACCATGCCGCCACGGCCGCCACTGCCACTCGGCGACTTCGGCGGATCGACATCGAACAGGTTGCGCACTGACAGGAAGAATTCCGCAGTGCTGTCTCCTGACAGGCCGAACTCATAAGAGGCCGAAAGACCGGTATAGAGGCGTGAATCAACGTAGTTGTTGTTGATCCCGTTGACGTCGGTAGAATCGCACTCCCCGCGGCTGACGTCACACCGGCGGATATCGTAGATACCCTCTGGAATGTACCTCATGTCACCCGTGATCTGGAAGCCGCCCGTCTCATAGGTGAGATAACCCGTCAGAATGTATTCCGGCGGAGCGGCAAAGCCGCCAAATGTCGTACCACCTGTCTGGTTGACGTACTCTGTTCCACCATCGCCTGCTGCAAGCAGATCAACGGTGATCGAGTCGGTAACGGTTGCCAGACCGCGGAAGGTCAGCACACCCGGCATGCTGGCGCTCAGCCTGTCTAGCGGCAGACGGTAAAGCAGTTCGATATCGAAGCCGCTTGTCTTGAACTCGCCGACATTGGTGGCGCCGCGCAGGATCGATTCGATCCCGACACCTTGTGTACCACCCATGGTGACCACACCGTCCTGATTTGCCTGGCGCTCGGCTGCCGAGAGATCAGCGTAGGAGGTGCCTGTTCCGTTCAGACCCGTGAAGAGACGATCACAACCGACATTTGCATTGAAGCAAGCATCCGCCGTCTGTTGTGCGTCCAGCACCACGATCGCATCATTGATCGTGATGTCATAGTAGTCGACCGACAAGCGGAAGCCTTCAAGCGCTCCACTTGGCTGGAACACTGCGCCCACGGTCAGCGTGTTGCCGATTTCCGGGCTCAGCTGGAAGTTCGGCGGATACAAGACTTCGAGGAAGTCGCCCTGCGCCACGCCGTCTTCGTTGAGAGCCCATGGGCTGAAGATACGTCCAGCAGTGGGGCCATAGGCAGTCTTGCCCTGGTTGAAGTAAAGATCGACGAAAGAAGCGGCGCGAACGTCACGCGAGCGTGTCGCCCGGAAGCGCAACCAATCCGTGACTTCCCAATTGCCCGAAAGCTTCCAGGTGTCGAAACCCAGATCCTTGGACTGGCCGGTGATGCCATCCGAATTCGTCTGCTGAGTGCGGCGATAAGCACCGTTGAATTCCAGATACTGGATCAGGGGCACGTCGCGCAGCAGCGGGACATTGGCTTCGGCATAGCCTTCCAAGATCTTCAGGTCGCCGGCGTAGTCGCTGCCGAAGCCCTGATCGGAAACCGGAACGCCATTGGGCAGGGTGTTGTGAAGAGCCGATCCGTCTTCGAACCGGTATTCCGCACCCAGGGCCACGCCGATCGGGCCGGCCCAGCCGTCAAACACGTCGCCGCTCACGTTGAATGCGACGACATGCTGCACATAATCGAAGTCTTCTTGCGACGGACGGTAAGCGTAAGCGACTGCTTCCGGGTCCGGATTTCCACCGAGCAGATTGAGAGGTTTACAGCCGTCTGCATACGGCAGATTCCAGTGCTGGTACCAACTCGCTGGGGTCGCGGTGTTTTCAGTTGGAACAGGATTGGGGCCTGGTCCAACCAAGGTTCCGCGACAAACGATATTTCCATTCGGTGTACCGCTGCCGACAATCCAGTTGCCGTCTTCGTCCTGCTGCATGGTGCGCATCATGCCTTCGTCCACCGCATCGAGTGCTGCGGCAAACAGAGGATTTGTGCGAAGACCCGCGATTTCAGCGAATTGCTGCGTCTTGCCGTACTGGTAATAAGCGTCCCAGTTCCAGTTCCTGCCGAACAGTTCGAAATCGCCTTCAAGCCCGCCCATGAACCGGTAAGTTTCCAGATCGGTGGAGACGGTCCTGCGAGAGCCAGGTGCAACGACGCCGATGTGCTTGGCAATCACAAGGGGAAGGTTGTCGACGCCAGGCGCCTGCGACGAGTTGGTCGCCGTCGCCCATGAATCGCCCACCCCGGGTTCCCAGCCTTCGCCGCCGGGGAAGACACCGGTGCGCGTACTGTCGATCAGATCCGTCAACAGGATCTGTTCACCTGACGTGCGATCCAGATAGGTTACGCCCATCAAAAAGGCGTTGTCGGCGCGGATCGGAGACCCGGACGACGGGCCAAGCGAAAGGCCCTTAACCTTCGATTTGCGCATCCCGTAAGACGCTTCGAAAATTGCCGTGATCCCGTCCGATATTTCGTAATCGGCGCGAGCGAAGAGCGAGGCACGCTCAACTTCCGGCCTCAATTGTACTTCGGACCACAAGGAACAATCAATCAAGCAATCGCCGCCCTGGCGCGCATAGAAGCCGATGCCTTGGGTGAAATCACCCTGCTCGAAATCGATCGCCTCGCTGCCATCGGCAGTGAAGGTGATATTCCGAAGGGCAGGATCGTTTACACGGCCGGTTCGCGTGCCGCGCAGCACACCGTGGATATCATAGTTGGTGTAGGCCGTATTATCGAGACGGAGATAATGCGCCCTACCGAAATCGTCTGCGCCAGGCGTCGCGTAGTCAGCATTGAGAACCGCACCGGGCGATTCGGCACACCATTCGCGCGCATAGACGCAATCGCCGACTTCGCCATTGTCCTGATATTCGCCGCCGATAATGAAGTGGCCACGGCCATCAGCGAATTCAGTGCCGTAGGCGAGCGCCGCGTGGAAGCTGGTGCCGTCACCCCGGAAGGTTTCGCCGTAGTCGATCTGCGCCTTGATGCCATCGAGCTGCTTGTCGAGGATGACGTTCACGACGCCTGCAAGCGCGTCCGTACCGTATGCGGCCGATGCACCACCCGTCACCGTTTCGATGCTCTGGACGAGGATCGACGGGATCAAGTTCATGTCAACGCCGCCGCCCGTAGTGGAGGGCACGAAACGCCGCGTATCGACCAAGGTCAGCGTGCGCACGCCATTGGCGGGGTTGAGGCCGCGCAAGTTGGCAATCGATGCGCCGATATTGGGCTGATCGGTATTCGCTGTCAGGCCGACATTGGTGTCGGATGCCGTCGAAACGTTTTGCGGCAATGTCTGCAGCGTTTCACCCACATTGACCTGGCCGAGTGCCGCGATCGTGTCGGCGCCGATAACCGTAACCGGCGTTGTCGATGTGAAGGTGGAGCGTCCGATGCGCGATCCCGTCACAACGATAGCTTCACCCTGGCTGCTGCTTGCCGCATCGCTCTCTGCGGGTAGCGCTTCGTCATTCTGCGCTACGGCTTGTGATGCTGGCACAAGTGCCGCCAATGCCATGGCAACGGCGGAGCCGCGCGCCATCAGTCTAAGAGATTGTGTTTTCATGGTACCTCTCTCCCTGCAATCCCATCCAAAAATTTCGGGTTCTGCCCCTCATCCGGAGGCTGACCCATTCAATCTGATACCGGTACCAATTGACCGGTCTTTTTTTATTCGCAGGCCTTCTTTTGTACGTTCACGAGATAAGGGCCTTGCTTTGGGCCGACACATTCGGTGCCGGCATTTCGTTGCCCGATACGGGGGCGACCAAAAATTGACTGATCGCCGCAGATATTCAAGCTATAGAAACCAGCTATGCGCGCAAAGTATGATTGCAGCATAGTGGAAAACATTAACGTATACTGATATCTCCCTTTTTGATCTGCTGTTTGCTGCTCGTGAATCCTTATGAGCTGGCGGCTGCCGGGCTCTTGTGCAGGTTGATGTTATCGCGGCCTTTCAGCTCCAACATCTCTCTGGCTTCGGCTGGAGTTGCAATTTCCAGTCCGAGTTCATTCAAGATGGTGCGGATCTTCAAAACCTGCTGCGCATTGCTGGAGGCGAGCTGCCCTTTCGCGATGAACAGGCTGTCCTCCAGTCCGACCCGAACACTCGAACCCATCAATGCGCCCATTGTGCATACGGGCATCTGATGGCGGCCGGCCCCGAATATTGACCAGATATAATCCTTTCCGAACAGGCGGTCTGCCGTCTGACGCATGAAATAGACGCTGTCCGGATCCGCTCCCAAACACCCTTTAACGCCCAGAACCGTCTGAATCAGAAATGGGGGCTTGAGCATTCCGCGGTCGGCGAAATGCGCAACGTTGTAGAGATGGCCGAGCTCGTAACATTCCATCTCGAAGCGCGTACCCCCTGGGCCCAGCGTTTCGATGATAGTCCTGATGTCGCGGAAAGTGTTTTTCGAGATGATATCTTCGGAACCGACGATGAAGTCCCGTTCCCACTGATGCTTGAAATCGTATCGATCGGCGAGTTCGAACAGGCCGGGATTGGTGCAGCCCATATTGAGCGAGCAAAGTTCCGGACTGACTGCCACTGCAGCGCGTATGCGGTCTTCAATGCTCATTCCGGGCGCGCCGCCGGTCGAGATGTTGATGACGGCATCCGTTTGCTCATGAAGTTGCGGAAGGAACTGCATGAAGACTTCGGGAGAGGGCGTGGGGCGCCCGTCCTCCGGGTCGCGAGCATGAAGGTGCAGAATAGCTGCGCCAGCCTTTGCTGCGGCGATGCCTTCCTTGGCGATCTCCTCAGGCGTCACGGGAAGAAATTGGGACATCGTCGGCGTGTGCATGCTGCCGGTCAGCGCACAGCTTATGATTACCTTGCTCATCTCTCTCCGCCCAAGTTTATCGTTGTGGCTTTGATGGTTACAGATACCGGTAACAAGCCTTTGCGGCAACCCTTAGTGGGGCGTTCCGGTGTAAGTGTGACATATCTGCCGAAATCAAACCTTGGCGCCTTGAGATGGCCGGAAATCCTGACTTTATCAGCCAGGCTTGCATCTCATTGGGTGATTTTGTCCGGCTCTGCCGAGCAGATAGCTTGCTTTCCACAGGTGCCGGATCGGGCGTCGGAGAGAAATTTGTCAGCTTCGTACAACCGTATCCACGTCGAGTCGCACGACCCCGTCGAGGTCCGGCTTCCAGGCAGGATAGCGGCTGAGCACGAGCGGGTCGTGCCCCGGAATGATATGGTCCTGCGACGTAGCGAGTTCTCTCATCCGGTCGTAGCCGGCCAGCATGTCGCCCACGTCATGCACGACCGGGAAGGGCCGATATTGCTCGAAATTGGCGTAGAAATGGGCCGCATCCGATCCGAGTACGACCCAGCCGCGCTTCGTCTTTACCCTCGTGATCTGCAACCCGCGCGTATGCCCGCCAACGCGGTGGACGGTTATGCCGGGGCAGATCTCGCTCTCGCCGTCATGGAAGTGCACACGGTCCTGATAGACGCGCGTCACCATGGCGCCGACATCTTCCGGTTCATAGGCGTGCCGCATGTAATCGTGGCACATGCAGCGCCCGGTGCAGAAGTCCATCTCCATGTCCTGGATATGGTATTTCGCATTCGGGAACATGTCGCGGTTTCCGGCATGATCGAAATGCATGTGTGAAATGATGATATCCTGGACCGACGATGGCTCGATCCCGACTGCCTTCAGGCCTTCTTCCACCGGGCGCACGATCTGGCGCCCGCGCTTCCTGCCCATTGCGGCATCGAAGCCTGTATCCAGCAGGTAGGTCCGCTCATCGCCGACGATCGCCCAGACGAAATAATCGAGCGCCATCGGCCCATCATGCTCATCGCCATTGATGAAGTTCGATCGCGCCGTGCGGTCATGATGGCCGTATCGAATGGCGTAGATTTCGAACTCGTCGCTCATGCATCTTCCCACGATTGATTTCTATGGGCTGTCAGCCGATTTCGACCCCGGCCCATTGTTCGGCGATCTTCGCCATACAGGTGAAGTCGGACTCGGGGCCATAGCGCGCATTGGTAAAGTTCAGCATGGTCCGGGCCGCGGTCCCTGTCGGCATGGGAACGCCCAGCGCTTCCGCTTCGTCCAGGCACAATCTTACATCCTTCAGCGATAGCCCGGTCGCGAAACCGTAATCGAAGCCGCGGGTCAGAACCGAGCGCGGAAACTTGTCGACGGTGGCGCTGTTCCGCCCGCTCGAGACGTTGATGACGTCGAGCATCAACTTGGGATCGAGACCGGCCTTGACGCCCAGCGCCATCCCTTCGGAAGTAATGGCCAACGCTGAAACGGACATGATATTGTTGATGAGCTTCATCATCTGGCCCTGTCCAGCCTCTTCCCCGACGTGAAATGTCTTGCCGAGATTGGCCAGCAGCGGTTCGATCTCCTCCCAGACCGGGGTGGGGCAGGCAACCATCAGGGCGAGGGTTCCCGCGAGTGCGCCCGGGCGTCCGCCGCTTACCGGCGCATCGGCCAGGATGATCCCGGCTTCGTTCAGCTGCTCAGCGATTTGGGCCGACATGCGCGGGCCGGTTGTGGACAGGTCGACGATGATCCTTGGGGATCCCGCCGCGACGCCGCCTTCGCCCAGCGCAACGTCATGTACGATTTGCGGCGTCGGCAGGCTCAAGAAGACGATGTCGCAGCGCTCGCCAACTTCGGCGACGGAGCCGGCCATCTCGCCGCCGGCTTCGATCAGCGATTTGCCGGCCTCCGCGGATTGGTCAAAGCCGATCACGGAATGGCCGGCGCTTGCCAGCCGCGGCGCCATCGCGCTGCCCATGCTTCCCAGACCGACAAATCCCAGCACCGTACTCGACATAATCTTCCTATCCTTCAGCTTTGTGCCAGCCAGCCGCCTTCGACCGGCAGAATCGCTCCATTCATGTCGATTCCCGCCGGGCCGCAGAGCAAAAGCATCAGTTCGACGATGCTGGCCTGATTGATGAACTTACCGCTCGGTTGCTTGCCGGCCAGGAACTTCCGCTCGGCATCTTCGCGGCTTAGACCTTCGGCTTCGACAAGTTCGTCGATGCGCGCGTCGATGCTCGGGGTAAGGACCGTGCCGGGCGTCAGCGCATGGCAGCTGATCGGTCCGCCCGACACTTCCATGGCAATGGCGCGCGTCAGGCCCTGCAAGGCGGCTTTGGTCGAGATATAATCGACCCGGTTCTCTGTACCGCGAGAACCGTAGACCGAGGTCAGGTTGAATATGCGCCCATATCCTGCCTCTTGCATGACTGGCAGAAGGCGCTGCGTGGCCAGAAAGGCCGCAGTCAAGTTCACGGCGAGCGCGCGATTCCAATGATTCATCGGGAATTCGGCGATCGAGGCAAAATGCCTGACTACTGCGTTGTTGACGAGGATTTCCACGGAACCGAAGATTTCGATTGCCTTGTCGATCATCGCATTGACTTCGCTTTCTTGCGAAAGGTCGGCATGGCAATATTGGCAATCAACGCCTGTCTTTTCACCCAGCTCCGCGCAAAGCTTGTCACCGATTTCACGATCGACGATATCCACGATCAGGATATTGGCACCTCGCGATGCGAGACCGTTCGCGAAAGAGGCGCCCAGGCCGCCCAGCGCCCCAGTGACCAGCGCCGTGCGCCCTTGAAGGAACTTCCCCTCAGGCAAGGTTCGTCTCGTAAGCAGCGGCAGGCACGGTCAATCTTGTCAGCGCGGATGCATCCGGCATCCGGTCCAGCGACAAGGCGGCTTCCAGCACTTGCCCGATCGCGTCTTCGGAGATCACGCCTTCGGCATTCTCGCGGAATTTGCCGGTAATTTCCGCCTCGGTCATCGGATTCTCTGCCGAACCGCGATTGTGTTCTTCCACCTCTTCCAGAACCGTACCATCGGCCAGTTCTATGCGGACGATACCCTTGAACTGCTCGGGCCCCGGCAGGCTTTCATCTGCGGTATATTCGATGCGGTCGGCAAGCGAGAGTATTTCGGGATTGCGGAGCGATTGCTCGGCATAGGAATGGCGGCCCAATTCGCCGGTCACAAGCGCTTCGGCCAGCGTGTATTGCAAGCTGACGCGGCCATGCGAATCTGTAAGTGGGCGCCGTTTTTCCGAAAGCGGTTCGCACACGATCCCCACGATATAGGGCGGAACCGGGCAAGTGATGCGTTCGACCTGTGCGGGTTCGATGGAATGCTCGCGTCCCAGCCGCAGGATCGCGTCGATATAGGGATGGATGACATGTGCAGCCGGGAATGGCTTGAACGATGCATTGCGGCTGTCCCACCGATTTCCGAGATCGAGCGTCAGGCGGCCAAGATCGGCGACCGGCTCTTCGGTTTGGAGGTGCGACGCAAACAGCCCCCAGCGTCCTTCGAACACTTCGGCAGGGCCTGTCGCGCCTTCGGCTGCCAGCTTGGCCGCAACGATTCCGCTTTGAGCGGCCCAGCCGGGATGGAGGAATTTGGACTGGGTCCCGTCTACCCAGCATTGGACCAGGCCCGATGCGAAACTGCCCACGATCCCCAGGGCGTTTTGAATCTTCGATGCTTCGGCTCCCAGCATCGCGCTGCCGAGGCAGGCGACGCCGAACGGCGCGAATAGCGCCGATGGGTGAAAGCCGCGCTTGTGAAACTGGCTGGGCGCAACGCTGCCGACGCGGCAGGCAATCTCGTTCGAAATCGCAACGGCGCGTATCAGTTCGCGCCCGCTGACTTGCAGCTCGTCCGCCATGGCGAGGGCGGCCGCCACTGACGGACTGCTCATATGCACAATCGATTCGTTGTGCGTATCGTCATACTCAAGCGCCTGCGACAACGCGCCATTAATGAAGGCGGCGCCTGGCATACTGCAGGTCTGCGCCGAGCCCCACAGGCGGCTTTTTGCGCCGGGGTAGAGTGATGCGGTTCCCCTAACGGATTTCCCGAAGGGCGTTGTGCTGCCCGCCAGGGAAAGCCCGATGACATCGAGCACGCGCAGCCGCGTCGCCGCCACGACGTCTTCCGGAATTTGGTCGAACCCTGTCTCCGCAGCCCATTGGGCCATGGTTTTCGAGAAAGTCCCCAATGCTCTTTCGCACCCTCAAAATAGTCATTAAGTTACCGGTATCAAAAATCGGTTACGCTGCCTTGGGCGCCTACGCAAGAGGGGCATTGCCGCGATCGCGTTCATAAGCCTAAATAAGCTAGGTACGGCTTCGCGGATTGGGCAGCGATTTCCGCGTTGTGTTACGGCGTAGCTGCTGGGGCGTTGAAAAAATTGGGAGAGCACAATTGCCTGCTACGAAGGGTCTAGCCAGTTCGGTTCGCATGCGCGACGTGGCGGAGCATGCTGGCGTGTCCCGGATGACGGTGTCTCGCGCGCTCAATAAACCCGATTCAGTCAAGCCGGAACTGCGGCAGCGCGTCTTCGATGCAGTGGAAGAACTCGGTTACGTCCACAATCATCTCGCCCGCTCGCTCTCTTCCAGCCGTTCCAATGTCATCGGCCTGGTGCTGCCCAGCCTCGAAAACTCGATCTTTGCGCAAACGGTGAAGGGAATTTCCGACGTCCTCCGCCCGACGGGCTATCATCTCATGCTCGCGGAAAGTCCAGACGATCCCGAAGAAGAGGAGCAGGTGATCAGCGCCTTCGTCGCCCAACGTGTCGGCGGCCTTATCCTGCATGGAACGGAACATTCGCCCGCTGCGGTCCGGATGCTGCGCGCATCGCACACCCCTGTGGTGGAGAATGGCGATCTTCCCAAAGATCCGATCGATATGGTGGTCAGCTATTCCAACCGGGCGGCGTCGAAGGCGATGACGCTGCATCTCGCGCGGCTGGGCTATTCCAAGATCGTGTTCGCCGGTCTCGCTTCCAATCCGCGGGCGGAAGAGCGGCAGAAGGGTTTCCTGGAAGCGTTGCAGGAAGTTGGCCAAAACCCCGACATGCAGAAGATCGTGCGCGTCTCGCGCGGCTTTGTCGGCGGGGAAGAAGCGATTTCCCATATCGCGGCGCATCTGCCCGATACCGATGCTCTGTTTTGCGCCGGCGACGTTCTGGCGGTTGGCGCGCTGTTCGATTGCAAACGGCGGGGATGGGCCGTTCCCGACCGCCTGGCGATTGCGAGCTTCGACGATGTCGATCTGGTGCGCCATGTCAGCCCGACAATCACCTCGCTGCGTCTGCCGCGATACGAGATCGGGCGGCGCAGCGCGGAATTGCTGCTGCAGCGAATCAATTCGAAGAAGTCTTCGGTCAAGAAGGTGGATCTGGGCTTCGAAATCGTTCAGCGCGCCAGCACATAGGCGCGGAAATCCGGCATTTCCGGCGGTATCCTGGTATGCGAATGACGGTCCGCGTCTGAGGATGGCCAATCCGGCTCGATACCGGTAACAATTATTTCACGATATAGAATGGGGAGAGAAACGTGCCGAAATTCAGCGGACGTCTGGCCTTAGTCACCGGCGCGGCGAGGGGGATCGGGCAGGCAATTGCCCGCGCGATGGCGGCAGAAGGGGCGAGCGTCATCATCGCCGACGTGCATGAAGGGGAAGCGCGGCAAGTTGCCGAGGATATCTGCGCGCAGGGCGGGCAGGCACATGCCCGCGTCCTGGACGTCGCGGATGCGGCCGCTTGTGAAGCCTTTGCCGCGGCAGTGAAGGACGAGTTCGGTCCGCTTTCCATTCTCGTCAACAATGCCGGGGTGATCATCCCAGGCCGGATTCACGATGCAGACGGTGCGGAAAACTGGAGCCGGACAATGGCGATCAATGTCGGCGGGCCGTTCAATCTGTGCCGCGCCTTCTACACGCAGCTGCGCGAAACGGGCGGCTCGGTCATCAATCTTGCTTCGATCCGCTCCTTCTCCTCCGCCCCCAATGCGACGGCTTATTCCGCCTCCAAGGGCGCAGTCATGCAGCTGACCAAGGCGCTCGCCGTCGAATGGGGGGAAGACGGCATCCGCGTGAACGCAATCGCACCGGGCTTCGTCCATTCGCAGCTCGTGCCCGAGAGCGAAAAGACGCCCGAACGCGAAGCAGGCATCGTCGCGCGCGTGCCGATGCGGCGGCAGGGCGAGCCGGACGAGGTTTCCGGCGCGGCGATTTACCTGGCTTCGGAAGAGGCACGCTATGTCACCGGCGCGATTCTGCCGGTCGATGGCGGCTATCTCGCCGGCTGATCAGCCGCGAATGGCCAGGATCTGCGCTTCGTAGCTTTCCGGATTCACGCTCACGTCGATCAGCGCGGGCTTGCCGCTCTTCAGGGCATCGGCAAAGGCTTCGGGCAGGGCAGCGGCATCGCTGACGCTGGAGGAATGCCAGCCGAAGCCTGCCGCGATGTCCGCGAAATTCGTGCCCGAGAAGTCCACGCCAGCGGCGGCGAGCTGACGGCGCTTCTGCTTCGCACCGATCAGCGTGAGAGAGGAATCGTTGAACACCACGACGATCGGCTTCGCGCCATACTGGGCCGCCGTCCCCAGCTCGCCCAGGCACATCATCAATCCGCCGTCTCCAGTGAAGGCCACGGTGGTTCGCTCCGGCTGCGCCAGCGCGGCGGATACCGCCGCGGGCAAGGCGAAGCCCATGGTCGAAAGACCGCGCGAGATCAGCGACTGGTTGGGCTCCCCGCAGCGCCAAAGATGCAGGACCGGGAGCATGTGCGCGCCCGCATCGATCGTGATGCGCGTATCGGCGGGCAGGGCGGCCCTGGCGGCCTCGACCAGCTCCGCTGGCGATATACCGCCGGAAGAAGGAACGAGCGCCGCGTTCCATAGCGCATCCTTGCGCTCGGCCAATTCATGCGCGCTCCAACCGCTAGTGTCTGCATGTTCGGCCAGTTCCGCAATCGAAGCGGAGATATCGCCTTCCACCGATACGGCCGGATCGATCAGCTTGTGTTCGAAAGCATGATTGGTCAGCTCGATGCTGGGAATATCGGAATAGCGCCAGGGTTGCGGCGGCCCTTCCACCGGGTCGAAGCCGTAGAGAACAATGAGGTCGGCCGAGGCCATCAGCGCCTCTTCCGCAACGCCGCCGGCATACATGCCCAGGCCCAGCGGTTCATGTTCGGAAACGACACCCTTGGCTTTGTACGTCGCCAAAGCGGGGCAACCTGTTTCCTCCACAAAAACACGCAAGGCCTTTGACGCTTCTCCCGAGCGCGCCTGAAGGCCAGCCAGAAGCAGCGGCCGCTTGGCCTTGGCCAGCAAATCCTTCGCCTTCTCCAGAGCGCCGGGTTCCGGCTGAGGCAATGCCGGTTTCGCACGCGGCGAAGCATCGCCTGTATAAGTCTGGCGGATATAAGACCCGGCAACCTCCAGATAGGCGGGGCCGGGGCAGGCGGCTTGTGCCGCCTCCAGCAACCTTTCGAGCTCTTCCAGAGGATCGGCCCCTCGCAAATCGGAGGATGCCCGCAGCATCGGCGCCAGGATGGCCGTCTGGTCTATGCGCTGGTGGCTAATATAGCCCTGATCGTCGTCATAGCCGTCCGCGACCAGCAGCAGCGGCGCCCGGTCGAGATCCGCATAGGCCACGCCATTGGTCGCGGCAGCGAGCCCGGGCCCGCGCGTGGTCATCGCAGCGCCGGGCGTGCCGGTGAGTTCGGACATCACACAGGCCATGATCGCGGCAGACGTTTCGGTGCGGGTGAGGACGAATGTGATGCCCAGCCTGTCGCAGGCGGCAATGAAGTCCAGATTGCACTCGCCGCCCGGTACTCCGAAGAAATGGGTAACGCCGGCCTTGGCAAGGCGCGCGACCATGGCCTCGGTAACGGTTTGGGCAGACATCGGGTAACGCTACTCCTTCGGCGCAGTCGCCTTAATCGGCTTGATCAGCGCGGCTGTTCCAGTGTGGGGGCGGAGTCCATCAGCGTCACGCGCCGCAGGTCGCGCGGATAGGTCTTGTCCGCGAAACGCGTTCCGCGATGCATTGTGCAGCGATTGTCCCAGATTACGAGATCGCCGACAGTCCATTCGTGCGAGTAGACGAACTCGCGCTGGGTGGCGAATTCGGTGAGGTGGCGGATCAGTGCCATCGCTTCGGGCCGGGACCAGCCATCGATCGCGCCGATATGCGCCGAGAGATAGAGCGAAAGCCGCCCCGATTCCTTGTGCAGGCGAACCAGCCGCTGCGGCACGGGTTTGCAGCGTTCGGCCTCTTCGGGGCTGAATTCGTCGAAGCCAAGCTGCGAGCGCGAATAGATCAACGAATGATAGGCGGTGAGGTCGATCACCTCTTCCTTCAGCTCTTCAGGCAGGTGCTCCCAGGCAACCCGCATATCGACGAATTCGGTTTCGCCTCCCACCGGGGGAATGACCTTGGCCTGCAGCATCGACCAATATGCGGGCGTGGGCTTGAAGCTGCTGTCGCTGTGCCACAGCAGATTGCCCAGATTGAACATCCGCCGCCGGTCGTCCGCCGGCCAGATCTCTCCGTCCGGGCCGAGATTGGAAATATCATTGATCTTCAGATTGGGCAGGCGCCGGCGGGACTGGTCGACGAGAGTGGGCGTTTCCTCCACCTCGCCGAACTGGCGGGCAAAGGCCTCCTGCTCGTCATCGTCCATCGATTGGCCGGGGAAGACGACGACGGCATATTTGTCCATGGCGGCCCTTACGGCCGTCTTCTGTTCATCCGACAGGGGCCTGCGAAAATCCATGCCTTCGACCCGTGCGGCGAAGTGCGGATGGACAGGGGTGCAGGTCAACACGCTGTTCTTGTCGATCGAGGCGGTATCCGCAGACACAAATCTCTCCCAACTTGCTTTGGCGGAGTTTAGCTCAAAACCCGCCCAGGAAGCCAATCTTCCTTCAACAATCACTTAGTGACCGGTAACAAATCCAATGTCACAGGCTCTGGGCAGGATCAAGCGGCGCCGCGCATTGTCTCTTGCCTCAGCGCGCAGCCCATCGCTCCACGACAGGCGTTTGTGGAATAATTTTTGCGCCTTGGGCATCGGCCATCGTTATGCCAAACCACTATACCACACATTTATCCCAGCTGATTATTTGATACTGTAGCATGATCGGCATCTGACTTAGGGCAACGGCAAACTGGCCCTGCAGCAGGGAAAGAGGGAGAGGACATCGTGTCGGACAACGGCATGCTGAGACATACGCAAGACGGCGCCGAATTGATCGCATTGCTGTTGCCGCAAGGAGCGACCCGGGCATGAGCCGCATACCCTATCCTTCGATGGATGACCTTTCCGAGGTGAAGCGCCGCCGCATCTTCCATCCGGACCGCAAATACATCCTCAACGTCTCCAAGATGGCGCTGCACATGCCCGACGCGCTGTGGGATGCGCAGGCCGAACTCGGCCGCCGAGCTACCTACGAATGCGAAATGGACCCTCGTCTGCGGGAGATCGTGGTGGTGCGGATCGGATGGCTGCAGCAGTCCGCATATGAACTCTTCCATCACAAGACCATCGCCCTGAATGCGGGGGTGACTGAGGAGGAGCTGGCAGCGCTCCAGAGCGACGATCTCTCGATCTTCTCGCCGGAGGAACAGGCGCTCATCGCCTATACGTCCGAAGTGACCATGAACGTATCGCCCAGTGACGAAACGCTGGCTGCCGCCCGTGCCTGCTATCCCGACAGCCTGCTGTTCGAAGTGATCGGCCTGATCGGCAGCTACATGATGACGGCCCGCCTCGCTGCGGTGGGCGGGGTGGAGAATGACGAAGCCGCCGTCACGAAATGGTGAGCGCGCGGGCTGGACGTGAAACAATGACGGAAACAACCATCACTGCAGAACTGAATGCTTGGCTCTCGTGCTTCGAAGCTGCGCTGGCGCAGCGGGACATTCCCGCGATCGTGGCGAAGTTCGATCCGCAGGAATGCTTCTGGCGCGATATGGTCGCCTTCACCTGGAACATTGCGACGATGGATGGCCAGGCCGCCATCAAGGCGATGCTCGAAAGCCAGTTAGAGACCACATTGCCGGTGACGCTCGAACTGGAAGGCGAAGCAACGCAGTCTGACGATGTGATCGAAGGCTGGTTCCGTTTCGAAACCGCGGTGGGGCGGGGCACTGGCCATGTCCGGCTGCGCGGCGGGCTTTGCTGGACGATCCTGTTCGCACTGGAAGAGCTGAAGGGCTTCGAGGAGCCTGCGGGCCGCCGCCGGATCGAAGGGATCGAGCACCGCGCGATCAAGAACCGCGTGGTCTGGTCCGACGAGCAGGAGCAACGGCGGCGCACGCTCGGCACGGACGTTCAGCCCTATTGCCTGATCGTAGGCGGCAGCCAGGGCGGGCTTGCCCTGGCCGCGCGGATGAAGCGGCTGGGAGTTCCGACGCTGATTGTCGATGCGCTGGAAAAGCCCGGCGATGCCTGGCGCAGCCGTTACAAGACGCTCTATCTGCACGATCCGATCTGGGTCGACCATCTGCCCTATATTCCGTTTCCGGATCACTGGCCGGTCTACACTTCCAAGGACAAGATGGGCGATTGGCTGGAAATGTATGCCAAGGTGATGGAGCTCGATTTCTGGGGCTCCACGCGCTGCACCAGCGCCCGGTTCGACGAAGCTTCCGGCCGCTGGAGCGTCACGGTGGATCGCGACGGACAGGAACTCGAATTGCAGCCCGCGCAGCTCGTACTGGCCACCGGGCTTTCTGGTATGCCGCATGTTCCCAATTTTCCGGGCATGGAGAGCTTCGAAGGGCCGCAATGCCATTCCAGCGAATATGATGACGGCGCGGATATGGCCGGCAAGAAATGCGTGATCGTTGGCGCCAATAATTCGGCACACGACATCGCGGTGGACCTGTGGGCCAAGGATGCCGATGTCACGATGATCCAGCGTTCACCCACAACGGTGGTCAAGGTCCAGACCATGCGCCGGATCGCGGAGCGCGGGCCGTTTTCGGAAAATGGGATCGCGGCAGGAATCGATACGGGGCGGGCGGATCTGATCCTGGCGTCCTACCCGTTCCGCCTGAAGGAGCGGATCGATCGCAAGAATTGCGAGCAGTTCCGGATCGACGACGCCGATTTCTATGAAAGGCTCAGCGCGAGTGGATTTCTGCTTGATTTCGACGTCGACAACACCGCGATCCAGGGCAAGTATATGCGCCGGGCCTCAGGCTATTACATCGATGTCGGCGGCTCCGATCTGATTGCCAAGGGCGAGATCGAGGTGCGCAGCGGAGTCGGCGTGAGCGCGATCAAGCCCCATGCAGTGGTGCTGAGCGACGGGCGCGAATTGCCTGCCGATGCGATCGTCTATGCAACCGGTTACGGCCCGATGGAAAGCTGGGCCGAGATGCTGATCTCGAAGGATGTGGCGGACAAGGTCGGCCATTGCTGGGGCCTCGGCTCCGGTACGGTTGGCGATCCCGGCCCCTGGGAAGGGGAACTGCGCAATATGTGGAAGCCCACGGGGCAGCCCAATCTGTGGTTCCATGGCGGTAATCTGGCCCAGTCGCGCTTCCACTCGCTCCATCTCGCGCTGCAGATCAAGGCGCGGATGGAGGGGATGGAAACGCCGGTCTACACGCCCGAGCCTTACGAGCGGGTGCTGGGCTGAGCCGCAGCACCCGCCGTTAGTGCGTTAGGCTGCGTCCGGCGTCCAGGCAGCTTCGGCCAATGCGTGCTGATCGGTGATGACTTCCACGACCACAGGCTCGTTCAGTTTCAGCGCTTCGCGCAGGGTGGCTTCCAGATCGGCGGGATATTCCACCCGGAACGCCTTGACGCCGAAGCCTTCTGCCACCGTCTGGAAGTTGACCTTGGAGAAGCTCCAGTGATGTTCGTAGGCGGCATTGCCGTCCCACGCCGGGATCTCCTGGTTGAAGGCGCTGTTATTGTTGACGATGGTGACCGTGTTGATCTTGTGGCGCTTGGCGGTCTCCATCTCGGACAGATGATAGAAGAATGCCCCGTCGCCGTTGAAGCACACCACCGGCCTGTCGGGGCAGGCGCATTTGCCGCCCAGCGATGCTGGGTATGACCAGCCGAGCGAACCGGCGGCGCGGAAAAGGCGCTGGCCCGGATGGTCGAGATAGATGTTCTTCGCCGCCCAGTCGCCCGAATGGCCGGTATCCACGAACAGCAGCGCATCTTCGGGCAGCACGTTGGAAAGCGTGCGGCACAGATATTCCGGGCGCATCGGCGTGGCGCCGGAGGTTTCGCGCTCCGCTTCGCCCTGCAGCCAATCGGCGCGGCCCTTCGCCACACGGTCGAGCCAGGCGGAACGGTCCGGCTGGGACGGGGCAGCTTCGGTCAGCTGCTCCAGCACGGTTGCCGGATCGCCGCACAGCCCCGCCAGCAGCGGATAGTTGCGGCCGAGCTCCTGCGGGTCGGGATCGACCTGGATCGCGGCGATGCCGGGCTTGGGGACGTTCCACACCGTGGTGATCATCGATCCGGTGGTGGTGCCGATGAAGATCGCCAGATCCGCTTCGGCCACGGTCTTGTTGGCCGTCTTGCGCGAATAGGTGCCGATCACGCCGATCGAGAGCGGATCGCTTTCGGGCATCGCTTCCTTGGCGTCGAGCGAGGTTGCCACGGGAATCCCCATCTTGTGCGCAAAGGCGCGCAACTGTTCCTGCGCGCCGCTGGTGCGGATCCCCGAACCGGCCAGGATCACCGGCTTCTTGGCCTTGCCGATGATCTTCAGCGCGGCTTCGACTTGTTCGGCAGGAGCCGGATGGCGGATCGCCGGCGCGCGCGCATAGGTGACGTCCGGCAACAGCGCGCCTTTCAGCTCCCCATCGAGCACGGCGCCGATATGGTTGTCGAGCTCCAGATGCACGGGCCCGGGCGAACCGGTGGTTGCAACGCGCATCGCCTGGCCCAGCAGGTCGGGAAAGCGCGAGACGTGATCGACCCGGGCGTTGAACTTGGTCATCGCCGCCCACAGCGGCATCTGGTCGATATCCTGATAGTAGTTGCGATAGCGGGTCTCCGGCGTGTTGCCCCCGGTCAGCGCCAGGATCGGGGTACGCGCCATCTTCCCGTCCAGCATGGACGCCGCGAGGTTGGACGAGCCGATATTCTGCGCCGCGCAGAAGGCCAGCTTGCCCGATGCCCTGGCATAGCCGTCCGCCATATAGGCGATGCCTTTTTCCGAATGACCGGCGATCGGATGGACGCCGACAGCTTCCATCTCCTTGATCGCTTCCGGCAGTACCATCGGCATGTAGAAGAGGTAGTCCGCCCCGCAATGCTTCATGGCTTCCGCGAGATAGCGGTTGCCCGTCTGCTTGCCGTCGGTGCTCATTGTCTTCAGGTCGCTAGTCATCCTCTATCCTCCTGGCGCTCACTCGCGCCTGTGCGCCGTCGCCATTTACGATCGGCAGGGCTGAAAACTGGAATTCCACGCGCTCCCCCGCGAGGGCGGCATGGCCGGTCAGATGCTCGCAAATCAGGATTCCGTTGGCGAGCAACTGCCTGTGAACCGGCCAGTCGAAACCCGGTTCACGCAAATGATAGACAAGGTCTGGCGTGGCGAAATCGCAGGCCAGCAGCTTGATCCGCTTGTCCAGCAGCCAGGCGGCGGCCTCTGCGCTGAAGCTGGGATGGCGGTCATAGGTCTCGCTGCCGAAATGCTTGGCCCAGCCGGTATCGACAGCCAGGATGTCCCCTGGGCGCAGCATCGGGCGCGCCGCCTCCAGATCGGCGACGCCGATGATCTCGTCCGGCTCTTTGGGAATGTTCCAGACGACGCCCGGCCCGCACAGCCGGTCGAGCGGAATGGAAGCCATGTCGGGCCCATCTTCGAAATAATGCAGCGGTGCGTCCACATGCGTGCCGGCATGGGCGACCATGTGGATTTCGGTGACGTTGAAGGGATCGTCCGGCAGAGAACGCAGCTTGTTGAAGTGCGGCTTGGGGAAGATCGAGGCGCAGGGCATGTCGGGGCCGACCCGGTGCGTCAGATCGATCCACGCGCCGGCCGGCCGCGAAGCCGCCGGTTCCGGTAGGTCGATCCACCCAATCCACCCCTTGGGCATCTTGGGGCAATTCTCGCACATCGGCTTTACTCCTTGGGCGGCGCGTCCCAGCTTTTGACAGGTTCGGTATCGGGTTCGACGCCCGTGACGCCGATCATCATGGCGGTGCCGTAATAGCTGGCGATGATGGCCGTCATTTCGCAGACCAGCGGATCGCCGAACAGCTCGCGCACCTTGGCGAGCGTTGCGTCCGACGGTTTCAGTTTGGTCACCACTTCGTCGGTGAACTCGGCGACTGCGCGTTCCTCTTCGGTCAGCAGATCGTAATTCTGGGTTCTGATCGCTTCCTGCTTTTCGGGCGTGAAACCCATATTCGCGGAAATCGAGAGATGATGATGGATTTCGTACTCGCTGTCCGCGAGGAAGGCCGTGCGCATGATCAAGACCTCGCGCAGCACCTTGTCCATCGTGGTGCCTTTTACAGCCGCTTCCTTGAGGGCGTAGTGCCCGCGCCACAGGCTGTCGGGGATGTGCAGCGCAATGCGCGTGACATTCAGCAGCCTGCGGTCGGGCCAGCCGATCGCATCCTTCTTTTCCTGCGAAACGCTGTCCATATCTGGATAGGGAATTCTGGGCATCAGGTTTGCACCGCGAATGGATCGCGCTCCTCTTCCGAAAGGTTGATCATCACATTCTTCGTGGTGAGGAACTCTTTCATCCCTTCCTCGCCCCGCTCACGGCCGAAGCCGCTATCCTTGACCCCGCCGAAGGGCGTCTGCGCGGCTACGGCACGGTAGGTATTCACCCAGACCATGCCCGCACGCAGTTCGGACGATACACGGTGCATGCGGTTGAGGTTCTGCGTCCAGATCCCCGATGCCAGCCCGAAATTCGTGTCGTTCGCGATGGCGATTGCCTCTTCCTCCGTGTCGAACGGAATCACGGACAGGACGGGGCCGAAGATCTCTTCGCGCGCCACAGGCATGTCGTTGCTGACATCGGCAAAGATGGTTGGCTGCACGAACAGCCCGTCTTTCAGCTCGCCTTGGCGCGCGGCATCGCCGCCCGTCATCAGCTTGGCTCCGCAATCCTTGGCGGAGGAAATGAAGGACAGGATACGGTCGAACTGGGGTTCGTTGGCGGCGGTGCCCATTTCGGTGCTCAGGTCCAGCGGATTGCCCAGCTTGATGCCCTTGGCGCGTTCGACCAGCCCACTGAGTACCTGGTCATAGACGGGGCGCTGCACCAGCAGACGCGATCCCGCGATGCAGGTCTGCCCGGTCGCGGCGAAGATGCCGGCAAGTGCGCCGACTGTCGCCTTGCCGATATCGGCATCCTCGAAAATAATATTGGGCGATTTGCCGCCCAGTTCCAAAACCACCGGCGTCAGATTGCGCGCGGCTTCGGCGGCGATGGCGCGCCCGCCCACGCCGCTGCCGGTGAAGCTGATCTTGTCCAGGCCGCCGCCTTTGACCAGCGCCTCCCCGGTGCGGACGTCGCCGGTTACCACATTGATCACGCCTGGCGGGAAGCCGGCTTCCTCCACCAGCTTGGCAAATTCCAGCGTCGTGACGGAGGCATGTTCCGAAGGCTTGATCACCACCGTATTGCCTGCGGCCAGCGCGGCGGGAAGTTTGTTGCCCAGCAGCGCAATGGGCGAGTTCCAGGCCGTAATGATGCCGATTACGCCCAGCGGTTCCATCGTCGCGTAATCGAAATGATCGCGCCGATCGAGCGGGATGACCTTGCCGAAGATCTTGTCGGCATAGCCGGCGAAGAAGCGGAAGGTGCGGGCGACGAACTTCATCTGGGACCGCGTTTCGCGCACGATCTTGCCGTTATCGGTGGATTCCAGCGTCCCCATCCGTTCCGCATCGCGTTCCAGCAGATCGGCCAGCCGGTTCATCAGCTGCCCCCGTTCAAGCCCGCTGGTCTTGCGCCAGGTGCTTTCGAAACAGTCCCGCGCTGCCGCGACTGCCGCGGCCACGTCGCTTTCGTCTGCTTGCGATATGCTGGCCCAGGGCTGCTGATTGAACGGATTCAGCGAAGGGAAGCGTTCCCCCGATGCCGGGGCGATCCACTCACCGCCAATATACAGATCGTATTGATTTTGCGCCGCCGCCAAACTTCCTCTCCCTCGGGGCGTCCCGAACTAGGCACCGCCATGTATGATCTCCAATACATTTAAAGCTCCCAAGAATAACCAGGCTGTATAGCGAAAGGTGCGAATCGATGCCCGCAATGGGACTCTTCCAACCGGGGACAGGATGCATGCTGCACCGATCCGGCATGCTTGCATGCTATGCCGGATGCCGACAATGAATTGGAATGCATGCTAGAGCTGACTAGGAAACGCCCGGATCACGCGGAAGGAAAAGACAATGCAGGGTTCCGTCGGCGGTGGCGATGCCGAATATGATTTCATAGTGGTTGGGGCGGGCTCCGCGGGTTGCGCAGTGGCCAACCGATTGTCCGAAGACGGCAAGAATCAGGTTCTGCTGATCGAGGCGGGCGGCCGGGATCGCAGCATCAATTTCCACATTCCGCTGATGGTGGTGAACCTGCTGAAAGACCCGGAAGTCACCTGGCCTTTCGTTACCGAACCGCAGACCGCGCTCAACAACCGGACGCAATTATGGACGCGTGGGCGCGTGCTGGGCGGATCGAGCTCGATCAACGGCAATGTCTATGTCCGCGGCGATCCGGCGGAGTTCGACAGCTGGGAAGGGATGGGCCTGCCCGGCTGGAGCTGGGCAGAGATGCTGCCTTATTTCAAGAAGATGGAACGCTATGTTGAAGGCGATCCGGAAACGCGCGGGCATGACGGGCCGATCAACGTCACCAATCTGAAGAATTTCGACGAGCTGGCGGACGGCTTCGTCCAGGCCGCCGGAGAGGCCGGCTTCGACATCGTCGAGGATTATAATGACGGGCATTATGAAGGCGCGGCCTATCTGCAATATTCGACGCGGCGCGGTTTCCGTTCGTCGTCTTCGGTCGGCTATCTGCGCCCCGCGCGCGGCCGGCAGAATCTGGATGTGCTGGTGGATGCGCTGGTCACGAAGGTGCTGATCGAAGACCGGCGCGCAGTGGGCGTGGAGGTGCTGCATGAGGGGGTTCTGCGGCGCCTGGGCGCGCGCAAGGAAGTGATCCTCTCGGCCGGCCCGGTGCAGTCGCCCAAGATCCTGGAGCTGTCCGGCATTGGCGGGGCGGAGCTGCTGCGTAGTCACGGGATTGAGGTGGTGCAGGATCTGCCCGGCGTGGGCGAATGCCTGCAGGACCATCCCAATACGCGGCTGACTTTCGAATGCGCCAAGCCGATCACGATCAACGACGTGCTGCAGAACCCGATCGCCAAGATCAAAGAGGGTTTGAAATGGGGGCTGCTGGGCAAGGGGCTGCTCTCGATCTGTTCGGCGACTGCCCATGTGGTGATGCGCAGCTCGCCGGAAGAGCCGCGCGCCGACCTGAAGATCCAGCTTCAGCCATTCTCGGGCAAGGACCGCTATGCCCGGCGCCCGCAGGACGGGCTCGATCCGCATTCGGGCTTTACTGTGGGCGTGATGGGTCTGCGCCCGCGCTCGCAGGGCTGGACGCATATCGCTTCGAGCGATCCCGAAGTCTATCCGAAGATCGATCCCAAATATCTCGACGATCCGCATGATGCGCAGGTGCTGCTGGCCGGAATCAAAGCTGTGCGCAATGTCGCCAGCTATCCTGCGATGGACCGGCTGATTGTGCGTGAGACGCGGCCCGGCAACGAAGCCACCACCGACGATCAGATTCTCGATTACATCCGCGAAACGACGCAAACCACCTGGCACATCGTGGGCAGCTGCATGGCTGGAACGCATGACCGCGCCGTGGTCGATCCGGAATTGCGGGTGCATGGGGTCAGCGGGCTGAGGGTCATCGATTCCTCGGTCTTCCCCACCATTCCATCGTCCAATACAAATGCGCCAACGATCGCGCTGGGAGAGAAGGGGGCCGAAATGGTCCTCGAAAGCTGGCGCAACCGGCAGAGGGAGGCCGCCTGACCATGAAGATCGAGCGGATCGAAGTCTTCGTAACCGAACTGCCAATCCGGCTGCAGCGCACATTCTCCAGCGGCAGCTATGATACGGGGCCGAGCGATCAGCTGCTGGGCAAGCCGGTGCTGGTCAAAATCCATGCCGAAGGCGTCACCGGCGTTGCGCAGATCCGCCCGATCAGCCCGGGACACTTCGTGGCCGATACGGTGCACAGCGTGGTCGCTGCGATCGAGGAGATTTACGGGCCGCTGCTGATCGGCCGTCGGTTGGCCGATTTCGAAGGGCATGACGTTCTGCTTTCCTCGCGTCTGGCAGGCAATCCGGCTGCGCGCGCCGTGCTCGACATTGCGCTCCACGATGCGCTGGGCAAGGCGCTGGGCGTCCCCGTGCACGATTTGCTGGGCGGCCGGGCGAATGACAGCATTCCGATGGAATGGTCGATCAGCCTCTATGACGATCCCGCCCGGATGGTCGACGATGCGCATAAGGCGGTCGACGAATTCGGTATCAAGGTGCTTTGCCTGAAGGCGGCCGGGAAGGGCGGCTGGCGCCAGGACGTGAAGAACTTCGAAATGGTCCGTTCGTCAGTCGGGCCGGACGTGCTGATCGGCGTCGATCCCAATACGGGTTGGACGGTTTCCGAATCGATCCTCGCGCTGAATGCGATGCGCGATATGGACGTGGGATATTGCGAACAGCCCGTAGAACGGCGCAATCTTGCGGGAATGGCCGCGATTAAACGGCAGGCGGGCGGCGTTCCGATCATGGCCGATGAAAGCCTCTTCAATATCCAGGATGCGGCCCAGATCATCGCGGCGGAAGCGGCGGACGTGTTCTGCGTGAAGCTCTACAAGGTCGGCGGGCTGCTACCCGCGCGCAAGATCGCCGCCATCGGCGAAGCGAGCGATATCGGCATCAATAGCGGCGGCCTGGCGGTCGCTTCCGCGATAGAGGCATCGGCAGCGCTGCATTATTGCGCCAGCGTGCCTGCCGCGCGGACCTTCGGCGCGGCGGAATTCGTATTCGGCGCAGGGATTTACGGGGCCGATCCGCTGATCGCGGAAGGCGGCCTCTCGATTGTGGACGGGGCCGTCGCGGTGACGGACAAGCCAGGGCTGGGCTTCGTGCTGGACGAGCAGGCGCTGGAGCGCATGACGCTCAGCCACACGCAAATTACCGCCTAGACCCCATACGCGTGATGTTGTCGATGTTGCACTCAGGCGTGCTGGAATTCGCGCACTTCGCGCCGCACCACATAGGGCGTCAGCTGCGGGGCGATTGACTGGATGAAGTCCAGCAGGAATCGCCTGAGATAGGTGTTCGGCCGCAGCGTGATCTTGACTGTGCTTGATGGCAGCACCTCGCCCGCATTCCTTGCATCCAGTCCGATATCCCGCTCTTTGTCGAAGGTCATATCGGCAAGGATCCCGATCCCAAGCCCCTTGGCCACATAGGTCTTGCACACATCGGCATCGATCCCGCTCATCACGATCTTGGGCTCAAGCCCGAGTTCGGAGAATGCCTGCATCACTTTCCATCGGCCGCTGTAGCGCGAATCATATGTTATGATTGGATACTTCGCGACCTCTTCGAGTGTAAGCTCGGGGACGGACAGGATCGGATGGCCAGCCTGTGCGATGATGCAGCGCTGCAATTCGAAACATTGCAGCTTCACGAGATTGGGGAAGTCCCGGGTGGTGTCGGTTCCAATTGCCAGATCGGCATCGCCCGAATCGACGAGCGCGCATATTTCCTCGGGATCACCCTGCTTGAGGACCAGCTTCACTTCCGGATAACTTGAGACGAATTTCTCGACGACTTCGGGCAACACGTAACGCGCAATAGTGTGGGTCGTGGCGATCGTGAAAACGCCGCGATTGCCGGCATGCATATCTTCTTTCAGCGTCGTGAGCGCGGCAACATCGGTGGCGATGCGCTGCGCGATGTTGAACACGATCATGCCTGGCTCGGTCAGCCCGATGATACGGTTGCGCGTACGCTGGAATATTTCGAATCCGAGTTCCTGCTCCAGCAATTGGACTTGCCGGCTGACCCCCGGCTGAGACGTATGCATAGCGTCTGCCGCGGCCGATAGATGATTGCCATGCCGAACGATTTCAACAACATAACGCAGTTGCTGCAGTTTCAATGCGTACCTCCACCATACGATCAGATTATCCCAGCATGCCAGAATATTTCGTGTGTGTATAGCGGGATTGGTTAAGTCAGGCAGCAGACGGCGCGGCGAAGCATTTAGGGCTTCCTTCGGAGGAATGTCCTCCCATCGCGCGATCTGACACCGGCCGCAAACTCCTCTTTGTGGCCCTTGAAATGCGAGGCTCCATGTCGGACGGACAATCTGCTGCTTATGACGTTGTCGTGGTCGGGGGCGGCAATGCGGCGCTCTGCGCGGCAATCAGCGCCACGAATGAGGGGGCACGCGTGCTGGTCCTCGAACGCTCTCCGATGGAGGAGCGGGGCGGGAACACCTCTTTCACAGATGGGCTGATGCGCACGGTCTATGAGGGTGAAGACGATATCCGAGCCTTCTGCCCCGACCTGACGGACGATGAATGCGCCTCGGCCGATTTCGGTGCCTACACCGAATCGGATTTCTTCGAGGATATGGCGCGCATCACTCAGCTGCGCACCGATCTGGAGCTATGCGACATTCTCGTGCGGAACAGCCGCGAGACGATCCTGTGGATGCGTGATCAAGGTGTTCGCTTCTTCCCGACATTCGGCCGCCAGGCCTATAAGGTGAATGGCCGTTTCAAATTCTGGGGCGGTGCGACGATCGCCGTCGCCGCAGGCGGGCCCGGTCTGGTGGAAGCGCTCTACAACGCTGCGGAGAAGCGCGGCGTGGATATTCGTTACGAAGCCTGGGTGCGCGATCTCATTCGCGATGAAGACGGTGTGAAGGGCGTGGTCCTGACACGTCCGGATGGGAAGCAGGAATCCATTTATGCGCCTTCGGTGATTCTCGCCTGCGGCGGTTTCGAGGCCAATGCGGAAATGCGGGCGCGTTATCTGGGTCCGGGGTGGGACCTCGCGAAGGTGCGCGGCTCGCGCTACAACACCGGTGACGGGCTTACCATGGCGCTGGATGCCGGCGCGCAGCCCCACGGCCACTGGTCCGGCTGCCACGCAGTGTCCTGGGAACGTTATGCCGACGACTTCGGCGATCTAATTCACACGCCGCAATATCAGCGCCACTCCTATCCGCTTTCCATTATGGTCAATGCAGAGGGCAAGCGCTTCGTGGACGAAGGCGCCGACTTCAGAAACTACACCTATGCGAAATACGGCCAGGCTGTGCTCAATCAGCCGGGCCAGATCGCCTGGCAGGTGTTCGATTCCAAGGTGCTCGACCTGCTGCGCGACGAATACCGCACGCGCCGCGTCACGAAAGTCACGGCCGACACGCTGGAGGAACTTGCCGACAAGATGGAAGAGATCGACAAGGATCAATTCCTGAAGACGGTCCAGGAATTCAACTCTTCGGTGAAGACGGACGCCCCGTTCGAACCGAACATCAAGGATGGCCGCAGCGCGACCAGCAATGGCGTGCCCCGCAGCAACTGGGCCAATCCGATCGATACGCCGCCATATCATGCCTATGGCGTGACCTGCGGTGTCACCTTCACTTTCGGCGGGGTGAAAGTTTCCTCCGAAGCGCAGGTGCAGGATACCAACGGTAAACCGATACCCGGGCTGTTTGCAGCCGGCGAAATGGTCGGCGGTATTTTCTACTTCAATTATCCGGGGGCCAGCGGGCTCACCAGCGGCGCGGTCTTCGGCCGTCTCGCTGGCGGCAGCGCGGCTGCCTACGCTCAGGCCCATGCGCGCTCGCCCGAAGCAGCGCCAGTCAACTGATTTCGAACATTCCAGGAAGGCACCTTTCATGAACGCCCCAGCCGAATTTGTCGTCGAAGGCCCCACTCGCGATCTTGCCGCCTTCGGCACGAACCTGACCTTCGCGGACCTCAATGACGATCTGATCTTGCACGCCAAGCAGTGCATTCGCGATAGCCTTGGCTGCGGTATCTTCGGCGCGCAGACGCCGTGGACGCAATCGGTCACCCGCGTGGTCCAATCGCTGAACCAGAACCAGGTCGCCAGCGCTTGGGGCCAGAGCGGTGTGAAGGCGGATCCGCTGGGCGCAGCTTTCATTAACGGAACGTCGGCGCAGGGCTATGAGCTCGACGACTGCCATGACCAGTCCATGTCGCATTACGGCGCGGGCGTGATCCCGGCTGTGCTCGCAGGGGCAGAAGGTTTCGGAAATTTCAGCGGAGCGGATATGCTGCTGGCGGTGGTGGCCGGCTATGAACTCGGCACCCGCATCGGCAACACGGTGAGCCCGCATGCCTTCCATCGCGGCTTCCATCCTTGCGGCCTGACCAGCACTTTCGCCGCGGCCGCTGCCACGGCCAAGATGCTCGATCTCGATACGGATCAGTTCGTTAGCGCGCTCGGCCTCGCAGGATCGCAGGCAGCGGGGCTGATGGCTGCGCAGTTCGGCGCGATGGCCAAGCGGTTCCATTCGGGCAAGGCGGCTCAGAACGGCATGATTGCGGCGCTTTGCGCCAAGGAAGGCCTCACCGGCGTGCGTGACGTGCTGGAGGCGTCCTATGGCGGCTTCTGCTCCACCTATGGCGGCGAATACGAACTGAAATGGGCGACCGACGGACTCGGCAGCGAGTTCGAGATGCTGAAGAACGGCTTCAAGCGCTATTCCTCGCTCGCAAGCAGCCAGACCTCGGTCGACGCGCTGCGCGGAATTCGCGAACGTGACGGTGTTCGCGGAGAGGATGTGGAGAAGGTGCGCATCGGCTGCACCAACATGGTCTATGTCCATTGCGGCTGGCCCTATGTCGCCAATGGCGAGACGATCAGCGCGCAGATGAATCTTCCCTACACCGGGGCGGTCACCTTGCTGGAAGGCAATGCCTTCATCGATCAGTACACTGACGAAAAGCTGTTCGATCCCAAGATCATCGATCTGGCCAACCGCTTCGAATGCTATGTCGATCCGGAACTTGATGCTGGCGGCCCGCACGAAATGCGTGCCGTGCGCGTGGAAGTGATCACCAAGGACGGCAAATCCCACACATGGGAGCAGACTTACCGATCCGGCCATTGGCGCAATCCGATGTCGGACGAGGTGCTGAAAGCGAAGTTCCAGGATCTCGCATGCCGTGTCCTGACGGACGAAGCCGTGAATGACATCGAAGCCATTATCGACAATCTCGAGAATGAGGCCGAGCCCGCGCCGAGACTGGGCAAGCTGTTGCAGCAGGTGCGCTGAGCCATGAGTTCGACGCTTGCAGAGATTTACGCTGAATTCGCTACCGGCCTTTCCGGGAACGACATTCCCGATTCCGTGCGGGAAGCGGCCCGCTGGCACATCATCGATTCTATCGGTGTTTCCATTGCTGCGGCCAATCCCAAGGAGGAGAGCGGCAAGGCAGCGGCAAAGCTGCGGGAAGAGTGGGGCGGCAGTAGCGGGGCCTCGCTGCTGGGCCTCGACGCCAAGGCGCGGCCCGAATTGGCCGCATTGCTTAACGGCTCGCTTGGCCAGGCGCTGGAAATGGATGACAAGCATGGCTCATCGCTTGCGCGGCCAGGCTCGACGGTCATTCCCGCAGTGCTCGCGGAGACCGAGGCTCGCGGTGCGACACTGGCCGAAGCGATCGAAGCGACTGCAGTCGGCTATGAAGTGATGATCCGCCTTGGCTTCGTCGCCGGGCCGCGTTTCCTCGAAAGAGGCTATCACACAAGTTCGCTGATCGGCTCTTTTGGCGTCGCAGCTGCGATCGGAAGATTACGCGGCGCCAGTTCAGCGCAGATCGTGGATGCACTGGGCATATGCGGTACATTCGCGTCCGGTATTCAGGAATCCACCAGGACCGGTTCGACATCGAAAATACTTCACGGGGGCTGGGGCGCCCATGCAGGCATGCTGGCCGTCGATCTGGCCAAGGCCGGCATCAGCGGCCCGTCCAGTGTGTTTGAGGGCAGGTTCGGTTTCTTTGAGACCCATCTCACCCCTGTTACCGGCGCGCTCGATTTCACCGGGCGTCCTGCACAAGGGCTGGGTTCCGAATGGTACCTGCCCGATACGGCTTACAAGCCCTATCCATGCTGCCAATTGCTCCACGCATTCGTCGTCGCGGCGAAACAGGTGCTGGAAGACTTCGCCGGCGATGGCGTGAGCGTGGACGACATTACGTCGGTCCACTGCCAGCTTGCCGAACCCGGGCTCACGCTGGTGACCGATCCGCGCGATCGCAAGAAAGCGCCGCAAACGCCGCATGAGGCGCGTTTCAGCCTCTATTACGGTGTTGCTGCGGCCCTGGTGGACGGCGATGTCGGGTTGGAGACTTTCCTGCCGGAAAGGCTGGGCGATCAAGCGATCCTGAAAGTGGCGGCATTGACCGAAGCCTCTGTCGATCCGGACTCGGATTACCCTGCGCATTGCCCCGCCAGGCTGACTGTCGAGGCGGCGGGCAAGAGCTATTTCAAGCATGTCCCATACCATCCAGGCTCACCCGAAGCTGCGCTGACCCGGTCTGACGTGCTCGACAAATTCGAAAGAAACACTCGCTGGCTTCTCGGGGCCGACGCGCGAAAAGTCGCTGAGGGCATGGGAGAGGTGCCTGAAGAAGCGAGTGTTTCGCAGCTGCTTGCCGAGGTGATTCCCTCGCTGAGGCAAGCATCGTGAGTGCAGAGCTGGGCCGCTTCGACCGCCTCTTTATCGGGGGCGAATGGGTGCCGTCCGGCTCTGCCATCGCGGCGATCGATCCCGCGACAGAGGAGGCTTGGACCGAGGTCGCCGCTGCGGAAACGGGCCATATCGAGAGCGCTGTCGCCGCAGCGCGCGAGGCATTGTCCGGGAAATGGGCCAGCCTAACTGCGACAGCGCGCGGTGCGTTGATCGCACGGCTGGCGGAACTCGTGCGGCGCGATGCGGACCGCCTTGCCGAAATCGAGAGCCGGGACAATGGCAAGCCGCATTCGGACACGAAAGGGGAACTGCGCAGGGCAGGCGACTGGCTGAATTTTTTCGCTGGCGCTGCCGACAAGCTCAATGGGGAGCAGATCCCGTATAGCAACAGCGCGCTTGCATATACGCGGCTTGAACCGGTCGGTGTCGTTGCCGCGATCATGCCGTGGAATTCGCCGATTCTGCTTGCATGCTGGAAGCTGGGGCCGGCCTTGGCCACCGGCAACACGGTTATCCTAAAGCCTTCGGAAAACACTCCGGCAAGCATGGTCGCGCTTGGGGCGCTGGTGGAAGAGGCAGGCTTTCCGCCTGGTGTCGTCAATGTTCTTCCGGGTGGCCGCGAGGTTGGCGCTGCCCTTGCCGCGCATCCGGGCGTGAACAAGATATCGTTCACAGGTTCGCAGGCCACTGCGACGCGGATCATGCAGTCTGCTGCCGCCAATCTGAAGCGCTGCGCATTCGAATGCGGAGGCAAGTCCCCCTTCATCGTTTTCGCCGATGCCGATTTGGAAAAGGCGTTGGCGACGGCAGCACACAGCTCTTTCCGTTCGACCGGGCAATCCTGTTCGGCATCTTCGCGAATCTTCGTCGAGAGGCCGGTCTATGAGGAATTCGGGGCCCGGCTGGCGGAGATTGCCGCGCGCATCCGCGTGGGGCCGCAATTCGACCCGAAGACGCATATCGGCCCGCAAACCTCGTCAGACCAGCGGGACAAGACCGAATCCTATATTGCACTCGGAAAGGAATCCGGCGCAAGGTTGCTTGCTGGAGGCAAGCGGCCGGAAGGCTTCGATCGCGGGTTCTATGTCTCGCCGACGGTATTCGTCGATGCCGACAACCGTTCCCGCCTGGCGCAGGAAGAAATCTTCGGCCCCGTTACGGCGATCATGCCTTTCGACGGCGAGGAGGAAGCGATCGCGCTGGCCAACGATACCAGCTATGGCCTGGTTGGCGGGCTATGGACCTCCGACGTTACGCGGGCGCATCGTGTTGCCGCGCGGATCGAATCCGGGCTCGTCTCGGTAAATACATTCCGCCCGGTGCATTTCATGCTGCCTTATGGCGGCTACAAGCTGAGCGGGATCGGGCGCGAAAACGGCTTCGATGCGATGAAAGCATTCACCGAGACCAAGACGGTGGTTGTAGATCTGTCTACTGACCGCCCCGGCGATCCGTTTCCCTGACCGGCGAGGCGGCGTCGCTTACTGCGCCACCACGCCGCCATCGATCGAAACGATTGCGCCCGTCACGAATGACGAAGCATCGGAAGCCAGCCAAAGAACTGCGCCGGTCATCTCATCGGGGTCGGAAATGCGGTCCATCGGCACACTCGTTGTGGCGACAAAGCCGGTCTCCGCGCGCGCGGCCCGCATCGAAGTCATCAGGCCCGTCATCACGGGGCCCGGCGCGATCGCATTGACGCGAATATTGTCCTTCGCGACCTCCAGCGCCACGGATTTGGTCAGTCCGGCAACGGCGTGCTTGGTTGCGGCATAAGGCGCCACCATGGCGAGGCCCGTCAGCGCCGCCGTCGATGCCAGATTGATAACCGATCCCTTGCCGGATTCCAGCAAGTGCGGAATCTGGTATTTCATTCCCAGATAAGTGCCACGCACATTGACGGCGAAGATATTGTCGAAATCCTCAAGGCCGTAATCCTGGATCGCGCAGGATGGACCGGGGATGCCTGCATTGTTCATTGCAATATCGAGCCCGCCCAGCCGGTCCACGGCTGCATCGACCATGGAAGCCATACGGCCTTCGTCCCGCACATCGACTTCCAGATAACTGACCTCTGAGCCGGTCTCGTCGGCGATACCCTTGGCCAGCTTGTCGCCTTCCGACTGCGACAGCCCTGCAATGACCAGGCGCGCCCCTGCGCTGGCGAAAGCCTTGGCACAGGCAAGCCCGATCCCCGAATCTCCGCCAACCAGCAAAGTGCGCCGTCCCGCAATGTCGAAGGGGTTCTGGTCCATGTTTGCGTCCTCTATCCCGCTCAGTTGAGAATGTTGCCGCTATGCGCTGTGGCACGGGCTTTTCACTGTCTAACCGCTGGCAAGCTGCTTGAGAAAATACTCAGCCAGCATGCTGGGATAAGATTTGCGATGGACTGACTAGCAGGCCTGAAGCTGCTGGGCTCGTTACCAAGAGCATTCCCAGAACAGCGCGGAATATCCCGGCAGCTTTTCCGCCGTTGCGCCGTTCACCGAAAGGATCAGCTTGGTGTCCTGCGAATTGTCGGAGAAGGGCACTTCTTCGCTGCCGAGGTTGAACAGGCAGCGGATACGCTGCCCTTCGGCCACACGGTCCAGTGCCAAGAGATTGCCCTCAGCCTGGCAATGCTCGACCGCGCCCAGGCGCAATGCGGGATTGTCGCGCCGCATGGCGAGGACCTTGCGCGCCAGATTGAGTGTGGAATCTTCGTCCTTCTCTTGCAGTTCCACGGCCCGCCGCCGGTTGGCATCGCCGATCGGGAGCCACGGCTCTCCGGTGGTGAAGCCAGCCTCCATCGTCGTGTCCCAGGGAATGGGCGTGCGAGCGCCGTCGCGCGAAAGCGTGCGGGGCCAATTGGCAATGGCTTCGGGATCTTTCAGCATTTCGAAGGGGATGTCGTCCTGCTCCAGCCCCAGTTCCTCGCCCTGATAGACGATGATGCTGCCTCGCAAGGCGACCAGTAGCGCCATCTTAACGCGGGCGAATTCGTCCCTGCGGCCGGGATCGCACCAGCGCGAAACCGCGCGCGGCGCGTCATGGTTCTCGAAGGCCCAACTGGGCCAGCCCATGTCCTTCTCATCCGGCCAGTGCGACATGACATCCTGCACCAGATGCGGGGTGAGGTGCGGGGCGTAGAGGAAGTCGAAGCCGTAGGCGCTGTTCATGCGTTTCGTGCCCTTGATGAAGCGCTTGATCGCAACATTGCCGTCATCGGCGCAGACTTCGGCCAGAGTGAAGACCCCCTCATACTGGTCGGTCAGCTTGCGCAGCTTTTCCAGAAATTCGGGCGTGTGCTTGTGAAACTGGCTGTAGGCGTGATGCTGGAAGTCGAACGGGCGCACCAGGTGCCGGTCGAGCACGGCAGCCGGCGGATTGTCGCGCAGCATCGGATCGTGCATCGCAAAATTCAATGCGTCCAGGCGGAAGCCGTCCACCCCCCGGTCCAGCCAGAATCGCGCGACATCCAGCAGGGCCTGCTGCACTTCCGCATTGTGTAGATTGAGCTGCGGCTGGCTGGATAGGAAATTGTGCATGTAATATTGCGCGCGTTCCGGATCCCATTTCCATGCCGGGCCGCCGAACATGGACTGCCAGTTGTTCGGCGGCGTGCCGTCTGCGCGCGGATTGGCCCAAACATACCACTTCGCCTTGGCGTTGGTCTTGTTGTGCCGGCTTTCCGCAAACCATTGATGCTGGTCGGAAGTATGCGAATAGACTTGGTCGACTAGGACCTTGATGCCGAGCTCATGTGCCTTGGCGACGAGCCTGTCGAAATCCTCGAGTGTTCCGAAAAGCGGGTCAACGTCGCAATAGTCCGAAACGTCATAGCCGAAATCTTTCATCGGCGATTTGTAGAAGGGGGAAAGCCAGATTGCGTCCGCGCCGAGCGAGGCGACATGCTCCAGGCGCTGGCTCACGCCCTTCAGATCGCCAACGCCGTTGCCGCTCGTGTCCTGAAAGCTGCGCGGATAGATCTGATAGATGACGGCGCCGCGCCACCACGGGAATTCTTGGGTAGACGAATTCCGCAACTCGATCGGCAATTCCTTGTTCACGGCAGCCCGGGAGGCTGCGGAATGGCGATCATCAAGATTCATGAGATGAAACCCTGCACTCGTTCCTGTCTGTCAGACGCGCACCGGTCTTGCGCCGCCTCAGCCTCACAGAGCCAAAATCCTCTCCCAAGCCGCGAAGCTATCACGAAGTTCCTTCCATGCGCACCCTTGATAATCAAAAAGTTATGAGTTAAGCATTTGATCAGTTTGGGAGACAGACTGCCTTGATTTTTTGGCAAAATTTCTTCGGATAGGAAGAGTTTTAGAATTAAATTTCGAATTGGATAAATAAAACAAGCAGCATTCCAGAACTTTTTTCTATTCCTGAATCAAGCTAAGTCTAGGGAATTCTGTTGCTCTATATTTTTCACGTTTATTCTAGAAATGGCTTCTGTTTATCGGAAGCTTGTTGCGTATCGCATGAAGTATTCGCCGGTTTGGGCGGTGATTCATGAGTGAGCAGGATTCGCCTTTCATGGCTGGCGGTGCCGGAAGGCACGGTACTGCGGATGATTACGGCCTGGTGCTGGCGACAGATCTCGACGGCACTTTTCTCGGCGGTTCGGACGAAGATCGCCGCAGGCTTTACGGATCGCTCAATGATCGCGACGATGCCCTGCTGATCTTCGTGACTGGACGCGACGTGGATTTTCTCCGCGAACTCATCGCGCAGCCCGGTATCCCCACGCCGCGCTACATCGTCGGCGATGTTGGGACATCCGTCTATGATGTCGCTGAAGATTTCGCCCCGGTACATCATCTGGAAGCGGACATTGCCGAACGCTGGGGTGAGGCCAATCAGCGCGTCATGGAAATGCTCAAGAACGAACCTGGGATTGAGCTTCAGCCGACGCCTTTTCGGCACCGGGTCAGCTATTATTACAAACCAGATGAGTTATCGCCCGATACGGTCCGCAAGATCGAAGACGCCGGCTTCGACTGCTTGACCTCTGCGGACCTTTATCTGGACGTGCTTCCCAAAGGTGTGGCGAAGGGGCCCACGCTTCGGCGCATGGTGGACCTGCTGGAGCTGCCGGAAGACCGGGTGCTGGCCGCCGGCGATACGATGAACGATCTTTCTATGCTCGATAGCGGGCTAAAATCGGTTGCGGTCGGCAATTCCGAACCGCGCCTGCTCGCTGCGCTTCCCAACGCGCCGCACATCTACCGCAGCTCCGAACCCGGAGCGGCCGGTGTGCTTGACGCGATCAAACATTTTGGACTGTCTGGATAACAAATGCAGAAATCATCACTCGTAATTGTCTATCACCGTCAACCTTATGAAGAGGTGGTGGAAGACGGCAAAACCGTCTTCAAACCGAACAAGAGCCCCAACGGTATCGTGCCCACCCTGAAGAGTTTTTTCAGGCGGCTTGAACCGGGCCGCGGCGCATGGGTCGCCTGGAAGCAGCATGAGCCAGGCGATGAAGAGTTCGAACGGGTCATCCATGTCGATGACGATGACAATGGGGGTTTCTACGTTTCGCGCCTGCCGCTGACCAAGCACCAGTCTTCCAGTTTTTATCACGTCACGTCGAAAGAGGCCTTCTGGCCGATCCTGCACAGCTTTCCGCGGCTGTTCAGCTATGATCCGGTCGACTGGCACACCTTCCACGAGGTCAACCGTCTGTTTGCCGAGGCTGCGGCGGAACAGGCGGATGAAGGCGCGCTGGTCTGGATCCACGATTACAATCTGTGGCTGGTCCCGCATTACCTACGCCAGATACGCCCGGACGTGAAGATCGCCTTCTTCCATCACACGCCGTTTCCTTCACAGGACGTGTTCAACGTGCTGCCCTGGCGTGCGGAGATTCTTGGCAGTTTGCTGGATTGCGATCTCGTGGGCTTTCATATTCCGCGCTACGCGAAGAACTTCACCGATGTGGCGCGGGGCCTTACCGGCGCCGAGATCACAACGGTCGTGGATACGCCGGATCACTTGAATGTGCCGGGTCAGGCACTGTCGGAGCCGCAAATGCCCACAGTGCTCAAGCTGGGCAATCGGGAGATCGCCATCGACGTGGCGCCGGTTGGGGCGGACGTGCATCTGATCGAAGAGATTCTGGCCAAGAAGGAAAGTTCGGAACTGGAAGATCGCCTGATCGACCGAATGGACGGGCGCAAGCTCGTCGTTTCGGTGGGGCGCACTGATTACACCAAAGGCACCGTGGAGGCGTTGTTTGCCTTCGAGCGCCTGTTGGAGCGGCGCCCGGATCTGAAAGGCAAGATTACCATGCTGTGCATATCCGTCCGCGCGGCCAGCGGCATGGCGATCTATGAAGAGACCCAAAGGGATATCGAGCAGAATGTTGGGCGCATCAACGGCCTCTATTCCAATCTGGGGTGGACGCCGATCGTGCTTTATTCGAACGCGATCCCGTTCGACCGGCTGCTGTCCTATTACCGCGCCGCCGATATCTGTCTGACCATTCCGGTCCGCGACGGCCTCAATCTGGTGGCCAAAGAATTCGTCGCCGCAAAGAATGGCCGCCCAGGGGCGCTGGTTCTATCCGAATTTGCCGGCTGCGCGGTCGAGTTGCCCGATGCCATTTATGCCAATCCCTACGGTAATCGGGACACCGACCGGGCCATGGATGAGGCGCTGGCCATGAGCGAGAGCGAGTCTGCCGAGCGTATGGCGCGCATGTATGAATCTGTGACCCGGCACGATATCGTAGACTGGATCAACCACATTTTCGAAGCCTTTGGCCGGGTCGGTTTCGATCCCAAGGATGACAAATCAGGCAAGCAGGCTGCGGCCTGATGTTCGGGGCCTGGCGACGACTGGCGCTGGCTATCGGGCTGCCCTTGGCGCTGGCAGGCTCGGGACCTGCTGCCGCGCAGGGGGCAAATATATCCATCGCCTGCGGCGCCCTGGGCATGGAATTGACGCTGTGCCGGGAGGCGGCGCAACGCTGGGCCAGACAGACGGGCAATCGGGTTTCGATCGTCAATACGCCCAATTCCAGCAGTGACCGCTTTTCGCTTTTTGTCCAGCTTCTCTCCTCGCAGTCGGCCGATATCGACGTGCTCCAGATCGATGTTGTGTGGTCCGGAATGCTGGCTTCCCACCTCGCTGATCTCGAGGGGGATCTGGGCCCGCGGGTCGATGCGATGTTCCCTGCGCTGGCCCGGAACAACCGGGTGAAGGACAAGCTGGTCGCGGTGCCGTGGTTTATCGACGCGGGTGTCCTGTTCTACCGCAAGGATCTGCTCGCCAAATACGGCTTCGAGCCGCCGCAAACCTGGGATGAATTGACCCGCATTGCCGCGGCAATCCAGAATGCCGAGCGGGAGGCGGGCAATGACCGGATGTGGGGCTATGTGTTCCAGGGCAAGGCCTATGAAGGGCTGACATGCAATGTGCTGGAATGGGTGTCGTCCTATGGCGGCGGTACATTTCTCAGCACCGATCGGGAGATTACTGCCCAGAACCCGCAGGCACGCGCTGCGCTGAGCCGCGCCGCGAGCTGGATCGGCACGATTACGCCCCAAGGTGTTCTCAATTATGACGAAGAGGCATCGCGCGGCGTCTTCCAGACGGGCAATGCCGTATTCATGCGCAACTGGCCCTATGCCTGGGCATTGGCGCAGGGCGAAGACAGCCCGGTGAGAGACAAGGTGGGCGTGATTGCGCTTCCCCATGGACCCGAAGGAGAAAGTGCCGCCGCGCTGGGTGGCTGGCAGCTTGCCGTATCGCGCTATTCGCGCCACCGGGAAGAGGCGATCGATCTGGTCCGCTATCTCACCAGTGCGCAGGTGCAAAAGGAACGCGCCATTCGCGGCGCCTACAACCCCACCTTGACTGCGCTCTATGAGGACGAAGAAGTGATCGAGGCCAATCCCTTCTTCGCCACGCTCTATCCGTCGTTCGAGAATGCCGTGCCGCGGCCCGCCAGGCAGGCTGGCGCGCGCTACAACCAGGTTTCGGACGCGATCTGGCGCGCAAGCTACGGCGTGCTGAAAGGTGACCGGACACCGCGGTCGGCGCTTGAGAGGCTGACGGACGAACTCGACCGTATCGCCTATCGCGCGAGGTGGCGGTGAGCGCAGCGTCTCCCCTGGAACGTAGCCGGGGCCGGTCGGCCTGGCTGTTCCTCGCGCCGATGCTGCTCGTTCTGGCGCTGGTTGCGGCCTGGCCGCTGGGGCGCACGATCTGGTTCAGCCTGACCAATGCCACCCTGGTCGATCTTTCCAGTTACGATATGATCGGGCTGGGCAATTACCTCGCTTACGAGGACGGCCGGTGGTACGGCATTTTTACCGATCCCCAGTGGCTGCGTGCGCTCTGGAATACGCTGGTCTTCGCGGCGGTATCCGTCTCGCTCGAAACCGTTCTGGGCGTCATGATCGCCCTGATCGTCAATGCCAACCTGCCTGGGCGCGGGCTGATGCGTGCAGCCATGCTGGTGCCCTGGGCCATCCCGACTGTGGTATCCGCAAAGATCTGGGCCTGGATGCTCAACGATCAGTTCGGCATCGTGAACGCGATGTTGTTCGGCGCCGGGCTCGTCGAGGGGCCGATCGCCTGGCTGGGCGGATCGGATCTGGCCATGGCGTCGATCATTGCCGTCGATGTCTGGAAAACCACACCCTTTGTCGCGCTGCTCGTGCTGGCTGCGTTGCAGACCTTGCCGAGGGAGATTTACGAGGCGGCCAGGGTGGACGGGATTCATCCTGTCCGCGTGTTCTTCCAGGTCACTTTACCGCTTATCAAGCCGGCGCTTGCAGTGGCCGTCATTTTCCGGCTGCTCGATGCGATGCGCATGTTCGATCTCGTCTATGTCATGACCGGGTCGAATGAGGAGACGATGACGCTTTCTGTCTTCGCGCGGCAGGCGCTCGTTTCATTCCAGGATGTCGGCTACGGATCGGCGGCCTCCAGCGGCCTGTTCCTGATCATCGCATTGGTCACCGTCATCTACATCATGGCGCTGAAACCGCTGGGCGAAGGGCGGCAGTCATGAACAGTCGCTTGGCCAAGACCGCCGGACTCACAGCCCTGTGGCTGCTGGTTGCCTGCTTCCTGCTGTTCCCATTCTATTATGCGGTCGTCAGTTCGCTCAGGGCCGGATCGGAAATATTCGAAGCGAGCCTGTGGCCGGCCGATCCCGGCCTCGCGAATTATCGGCAGGTCATGATCGACCAGCCATTCGCGCGCAATATCCTGAACTCGCTGATGGTCGCCTGCGCGGTGGTTGTGCTGTCTCTGGGGCTGGCGGTCTTCGCCGCCTATGCGTTCGGCCGCACGCGTTTTCGAGGGCGCAGGCTGCTGCTCTACACAATCCTGGGCGTTTCGATGTTCCCCCAGGTTGCGGTGCTTTCCGGCCTGTTCGAAATCGTCCGCCTGTTCGGGCTGTACAACAATCTGCTCAGCCTGATCTTCAGCTACATGATCTTTACCTTGCCCTTCACGGTCTGGGTCATGACCAGCTTCATGCGCGAATTGCCGGTGGAGATCGAGGAGGCCGCGATCATGGACGGTGCCGGGCCATGGACGATTGTGACCCGGATATTCCTGCCGCTGCTGGCACCTGCGCTCGTGACGACCGGGCTGCTCGCTTTCATTGCGGCATGGAACGAGTTTCTCTTCGCATTGAGTTTCACCCTGACGAATGAACAGCGCACCGTGCCGGTCGCCATTGCGCTGATTACCGGCGCAAGCCAGTTCGAGCTGCCATGGGGCAACATCATGGCCGCTTCGGTGATCGTCACCGTTCCCCTGATCGCGCTGGTGCTGGTGTTCCAGCGGCGGCTCGTCGCGGGGCTGACAGCGGGTGCGGTAAAGGGGTAGATATGACGTCCGTCACGCTCGAAGGCATAGGTAAGAGTTTCGGCAAGACCGAGGTGATATCCCACGTCGATCTGGCGATCGAAAGCGGTGAGTTCGTGGTCTTCGTCGGCGCTTCGGGCTCCGGTAAATCGACGCTGCTACGCATGATTGCAGGGCTGGAGAGTCCGTCATCCGGCCAGGTGCTGATCGGCGGTCGGGATGTCACGGCCGCGCCGCCATCGGAACGCGGCGTGTCCATGGTGTTCCAGTCCTATGCGCTCTATCCGCATATGACGGTGCGGCAGAATATTGCCTTCGGGCTCAAACTGGCCAAAGCGGGCAAGGAAAGCATTGCCGAGGCAGTCGGCCGCGTTGCGCAGATGCTGCAGATCGAGAATCTGCTCGACCGCAAGCCCAGCCAGCTTTCAGGCGGGCAGCGGCAGCGCGTCGCCATTGCCAGGGCAATTGTCCGCGAACCGGAAGTCTTCCTGTTCGACGAGCCGTTATCCAATCTGGATGCCGCGTTGCGGACCCAGACCCGGATGGAGATCAAGGAACTACACCGTTCACTGGGCGCCACGATGATCTATGTTACGCATGATCAGGTGGAGGCGATGTCGCTGGCAGACCGCATGGTCATCCTGCATCGGGGCAGGGTGGAACAGGTCGGGCCGCCATCCGAACTCTATCACCGGCCGGCGACCGCATATGTTGCCGCCTTTCTCGGCTCACCGACCATGAACTTCCTTAGCCCAGAGCGGATCGAGGGCGGCGAAGCACTGCTCGCTTCCGGTGAGCGCATCGCGCTTCCGCAGGGCGATTGGAGTAAGGCGGCCCGTATCGGTATTCGGCCGGAAGATATCGAAATCGGGCAGGAAGGCCTGCCAGCCACCGTCGAAATGGTGGAAGAACTTGGCGAAACGCGGATCGTCCACGCCAGGCTTTCGGACGGCGAAGAACTGGCCATACGCAGCCGGGCGCTCACCGAAGATGATCGGAACAGCCAGATTCGCATCACCTTTTTGCCGGAGCGGCTGCATGTGTTCGACGAAGACGGAAGGCGCCTGGAGGAGCGCTAGCTTTCTCTTGCCCCTACCACATGGGTAGGGGATTTACCTTGTCCTTGGGGACTTCCTGATGGATATCCCAATGCTCCACGATCTTGCCGTCGACTACCCGGAACGTATCCGAGATCACCACACCGGGATCGCCTTCGTGGCGGATCACGTGGTGCTGCGTCACAACGAATTCGCCGCTGCCGAAACGCCGATCGACCAGCAGCTTCATCTCTGATTCCTTGTTGCGCCCGATATCGATTGCTTCGACCTCGAGATATTCGATCAGCCCTTCCAGGGTTCCGCCACGAACGTTGGGATTGTGTTCGATGAAGTCGGGGGACACGAAACGCTCGACCGCTTCGCGCACCTGGTGGCTCAGAATCATCCGGTCGAATTGCTCGATGATCGCGACCGGATCAGTCAATTTTTCGGTTTCGCCATCAAAAGCCATTTCAATCGTCCTCCCAAAGCGTCTACGATAATATGCAGGATGGTATTCCTTTTAAGGCATGTGAAGCTAGGCTTCGTGAGAAGCAAGCCAGCTTGGGAGAGATGAATGTTCGGGAAGCTCGTTTTTGCCGCGCGCATGGTGCTGGGTATTTTTTATCTGTTTAGCGGATTGAACTGGTTCTTTGGGTTTCTTCCGCTTCCGCATGTCGGCATGCCGGCCGACTTCCCGATCAAGCACGACGTCGTGGCCGAAATGGTCAAGACGGGCTGGATGTTTCAATCCGCGAAAATTGTGGAGATTGCGTTTGGGATTGCGCTCCTTGCCAACCGCGCAGTTCCGCTGATGCTGGTCGTCACCTTTCCGGTCGGCCTGATGACTTTCATGCTCGATGCGCTGATTCTCGACGATATCTGGCGCTGGCTGCAGGGGAGCCAAAGCGGGGCAGAAATGTGGGCGGCGTTCATGGACATGGTGGTCGGGGGACTGTGCGTCTTCCTCATCCATGTCTGGTTGCTGCTTTGTTATTTCGATTATTACCGGCCGATGCTGGCATGGTCCGCACCGCCTCGGGGTGTCGCTGATTCGGTGCAACCGGAGGCGCGGAGAGTGCAGCGGATTCTGTTCTATTCTCTGGGATGGCTGGCGCTCGCGCTCCAGACTTTCAACCTCTACATGTTCGTGAGCATGATCGGGAAATAGGCCAGTCGCCGGTCCGCGTATCGAGCGATGGCTGGCTGATTTGCAACTTGGTTATAGGCGTTGTTTCCGAGAGTGGCCGCTTTGCAACACTTGCGTCTTGCTTGCATCCTTCGTCGTTGAAGCGCTTGCAGATATCTTAGGAACAAGATAAATCGGCTAACAATGGTTTCGAAAGTTGCTTGCGTTTGGTTTGACCTCGACGCAGTGAGCGCGGCCTTCGAAAGGTGAAGCAAGTCAAGTAGAACATGGCTTACGGGTAGAGCGGGATGCCGAGGTAAATTTATAATCATAATAAAAAGGGTAGTGGCAGTTAACTGCTGCAAGCTTGATCTCGTAAGAGAAACAATAACCGCGCCTGATTCCAAATAAATCCCGGAACTTCAGGTTAATTAATAGGATAAGGGGGGAGTGATGATTTCGTCCAATCGACCTGGCAAAGCTGGAGCAACTGCTAAGCTTGCCGTTTCCGTTTCTCTGATTGCTCTTGGTGCATTCAGTGCCACTTCGGCTGCCGCTCAGGACGCGCCGATTGTGGTCACCGGTACGCGCATTGAAGGCGTTGCGCCTGTCGGATCTTCCGTGATTCCGGTGGGCCGCGAAGAACTGGAGAAAATGGGCGCAAGCACTGTCAACGACGCGCTGCGCAAGATCCCTCAGGTGGTCAATTTCGGCGGCTCGGACGAGCAGACCGGCGGCGCGACGATCCAGAACTCGTCGCTCAACACCTTTTTCGCCAAGTCGGTCAATCTGCGTGGCCTCGGAACCGCTGCTACGCTGAACCTGGTAAATAACCACCGCGTTGCACCGCAGGGTCCGAACGGCCAGCTCTATGATGCGGATAACATCCCCGGTATCGCGATCGAGCGGATCGAAGTTGTCGCTGACGGCGGTTCGGCCATTTACGGTTCAGATGCGATCGGCGGTGTGGTGAACTACATCACGCGCCGTCCCGAAAACACGATCGAAGGCCGCTTCCGCGCAGGCTTCGCCGACGGTTTCGAAGAATATATCGCGTCGGTTGCAGTCGGCAAGACATGGGACACAGGCGGCGTCTTCGTTGCCTATGAATATCAGGAACGCGGTGCGCTGATGGCAGCCGATCGTCCTGAACTATATAACAGCGACCTGACGGAGTTCGGCGCGGGCCCCGATCCATTCTTTGCCAGCCCTGGCAACGTTCAATTCTCGGTTAGCGGTCCTGCCTACGGGATTCCTTCCGGTCAGGACGGCACGTCGCTGACGCTGGGCGATCTCTTGTCGACGACCAACAGGCAAAGTCAGTGGTACGGCGCTACCGCAATTCCTGGTTATGACCGGCACTCGGTTACCGGCACCCTGACTCAGGACATTGGCAGCTTCGTCACCTTCAATTTCGACGGTTTCTTTTCACGCCGCGAATTTGAGCTGTTGGAAGCCGGCATTGATGCCCAGCTGACTGTGCCGAATACCAACCCCTTCAGCCCCTGCGCTCCGGGTGTTGTGAACGACAGCGACATGTTTGACTGCCCAGCTGACGGCACGCTTTATGTGCCCTACAACTTTGTAGATGCGCTCGGTCAGACCATCACCACTGGCTATGAGGAAATCTGGGCCGTCTCCGGTGGATTCGACATCGATCTCGGCGACAAGTGGGATGCCAATATCAGTGGCTATTACAGCGAAGATAACGCGCTGGCCCGCAGGGACAACCTGATCAACAACACGTCATTGGCTCGCGTTGTTTCCGGTTCGGCTGGCGGGATCGACAAGCCGGCCGACATTCCGTTTTTCAATCCGTTCTGCGATGCGAGCCAGTTTGACTGTAACTCGGAAGCGACGCTTGGTCATTTCAGAGGCTTCACCACGATCGGTTCGACCTATGAACTCTATGGCGGCACGGCCAACGTCAATGGTGAGCTGTTCGATATCGGGGGCGGCACGGTCCGCTTGGCAGTAGGCGGCGAATATCATCACGATACGCTGTCCGGCACTGGTCAGATTACCAATACGCGTGGCCCGACGAACGAAAATCCTGCTGGCATCCCCGCGACCAATAACCGCGAGGTCGGTTCAGTCTACGGCGAAGTCTTCGTGCCGATTGTCGGCGTGGACAATGCCATGCCGGGTCTCGAGCGGCTCGAGCTGAATGCCGCGGTTCGCTATGACGAATATAGCGATGTCGGTGGAACGACAAATCCGAAGTTCGGCGTGAACTACTCGCCGGTCTTGGGCGTGACCTTCCGCGGAAGTTACGGCACTTCGTTCCGTGCGCCCAGCCTGGTGGACGTCAACAAGTATGCCACCGCGGGCTTCCTGATCCGCAGTGCACCTGGCGCTGCGATCGGCCTTACGCCTGACGACAGCACGTTCACTTACACCTATCCGGCAGGCGGCAATCCCGACCTGAGCCCGGAAACGGCGGAAACCTGGTCGATCGGTATGGACATCGATTCCGACCTCATTCCCGGCGTGACGGCTTCGGTGACCTATTACAACATCGTCTATGAGAACAAGATCGACACGGCGACCTTCAACGCCCCGATTGCGGCGGTCTTGAACTCGGGTGTTTATGACGACTTCATCGTCTTCAACCCGAATTTCTTCCCGGATAAGGCGACGCTTTCTATTGATGAATATGTTTCCTATTGGGATTCGCTGCAGGATCCGTTCCTGCCGGTTCTCGGGCCTATTCCAGGCGGCGACCCGGCCAATCTGATCGCGATCATCGATGCGCGGCGGAACAATCAGGGCGTCGTTGAAACCGACGGTATCGATTTCTCGTTCAATTACGACATCGATGGCGGTTTTGCCGATTTCAATATCGGAACCCAGTTCAACTACATCTTCAATTACAAGACGGCGCCGGTACAGGCGGCTGCTCTCAGGAATGAAGTGAACAACTTCGGCTATCCGGCGCAATTCACCGGGCGGCTGGAACTGGGCATGGCTGCGGGCGGATTCTCGGGCACGGCGTTCATCAACTACGTCAATAGCCGCGAGATTACGCGTGACTTCCTGTCTCCGTCTGTGCCGGATCAGTATCTGGACATCGATTCCTATACGACGGTCGACCTGACCTTGACCTATGACTTCGACGACAGCGATCTGCCGTTCGCCGATGGTCTGTCGTTCTCCGTCACCGCGCAGAACCTGTTCGATGCGAAGCCGCCGCTGGTGGTGAACGCCGGCGAATATGCCATTCGCTTCGATCCTTCCTATTCGAGCTCGATCGGACGTTTCGTCGCAGTCTCGGTAGCGAAGAAGTTCTGGTAAAGAGAGAGGAAGGCCGCGCCAGCCGGTATCGGCAACCCAAATATATAACGGGGATCGGTGACCATGGTTGGCGCGGCTGAACAACTAGAGAAAGGCGGCGGGGGCAATGCCTTCGCCGCCTTCGTTTATGCATGCCAGTTCCTTTATGGAGGCTGGTTCCTGTTCCACGGGCTCAACTACTGGTTCGAATTCTATTTCGATCAGTCGATCCAGCCTGGCCCGGGCCTCGTTCCGGCACTGGCACAATCCGGCGTCATGACGATCGTGAAGGTGCTGGAAGTCGCCATTGGTCTGGCCCTGCTGCTGGATCTGTTTGCGGCTCTGGCGATTGTCGCGGCCTGGCCGATTACCTTGATGATCGCTTTCGTCACGTCATCGCATCTCTCGCCCTTCGGCATGTCCGTCGGCGTCGTGATCATCAGCCTCAATGCGATCATGTCATTCGGCCATCTCGATCGATACCGGCCCATGCTGGCAGTGAGGGCAGGCCGCCCGACATGGGGCGCAAGCGGGGCCGAAGCGGCGATGCCGGACCGGTCGCGCCTGCCTGTCAGGCTGCATATACTGGCCGCGCCTGCCGGGCTGATCGCGGCCATTTCCATTACCTATCTCAGTCTGTTTCTGCGTGGTTGAAGCACGCCGCGTGCAAGCGAAAAGGAGGGAGCTGCTCCCGTGAAAAACAAACTTTGCGCAGTCGTTCTTGCGGGCCTGATGTTCACAGCGGGCCATGGCTCGCTCGCTCACGCAGCCGGTCAGGGCGCCAATGAGCCGCTGGTTATCGCCGAGCAGGGGACCTTCTTTGTCGGCGGAAGCGAGGTCGAACTGGAAGGCGGGACCATCGTGGCCAACGAGATGTATGTCGAGTATCAGATGCCGGCCGAACAGACGCATCCATTCCCGCTGGTGTTCTTTCACGGCGGTATGTCGAGCGGGCACTATTGGTGGAGCAGGCCCGATGGCGGCGAAGGCTGGGCCACCCTGTTCCTGCGCGAGGGCTATGCAGTCTATGTGGTGGATCGTCCAACCCATGGCCGCTCTGCGCATTACGAGGAAATCCATGGTCAGGCGCATTTGCCGCCGCTTTCCATGCCTCGTCCTGGCCCTGGATCGGATCCCGAGCCGGACGATCCGGACAATCGTTTCCCGGGCAAGAAGGTTGCGGGCGATCCGGCCTATGAACAGTCGCGGAGAGGAAGCCAGGCGTCGGTGGAGCTGCCCTTCGGTTTGCCCGATCCGGTGGCCGTCAGCGCCAGGATGGATGGCTATGACCGCGCAGCGGGCGCCGCTCTGCTCGACCGTATCGGCCCGGCAATCCTGGTCACGCATTCGCGCTCCGGCGCAACCGGCTGGCAGATTGCCGACGCTCGCCCCGACCTTGTGAAGGCGATCGTCGCCGCAGAGCCCAACGGGCCGCCATTCTACAATGCGCCTCCACTCGGCCAGCCGGGCGATCCGGTCTCACGGCCTTTCGGCATCACCTACGCCCCTCTTGCCTATGAGCCTGCAGTGGAGACGGTGGAGGATTTCGGCGGTCTTGTGCAGATGGAGCCGACAGGTGAAGGGCTGGTGGGTTGCTGGGTTCCGCAAGGGCAGCAGCCTCAGCTGGTCAACCTCACGGATATCCCGGTGATGGTGATGACTGGTGAATCCTCCTACCATGCGGCCTATGATCATTGCACTGCGCAATACCTCACGGCCGCCGGAGTGCCGACGGATTTCGCCGACCTCGGGGCCATGGGCATCACGGGCAACACGCACGGCTTCATGCGCGAGACGAACAATGCCGAGCTAGCCGATATCGTTGTCGACTGGCTGACCGAGAGAGGGCTCTAACGGCGCTTGGCGAAATAGGCGTCGAGAAATTCCTGCACCTCGCTGCGCGGCGTTTCGATCACCTTGGGCTCCACTGAGAGTTCCATGAGCCGGGGCTCTTCGGGGTCGTAGGCAGGCCAATGGGGCAGGCCGGGTCCGTTCGGATCGCCCTGGCGCGCGAAGTTCGCCCAATAGCTGGACATCAAATCGGAAAGCTGCCGATCCTCCTCCGTCCAGAGCTGGTCCTCGCTTTCCAACGTTTCGAATACGTAGACTATCTCACCGCCGTGAAACGCGCCTAGCTCAGGCTTGCCGGGCCAAGCCCTGTCGAACCAGTATAGCCAGGCATCTTCCTCGCCGGTCCGCGATTGCAGCTCTGCCCATGAGCGCATTTGCCATTGCACCGCATCGGTAGCCGATTGAGCGAGCTTGTCTTCCGCGCCTTCATAGAACGCGTCGAATTCGGCACGTTCCTCCTCGTCGGGCTTAACCCATTCCATGCGGATGGTGGAGCCTTCATAGGAATTGGAGCCGACCAGTGTGGGTACGTCGTTCTGCCGCCCTTCGGCAAAGATATTGTACACCAGGTCCGGCAGCACATATCCGTCCCGCTCGGTCGGCCAGAAGAAGGTGAATTCCGACAGAATCTTTTCCATCGGTAGGGCGCGCATTTCGGCGATGGAATGGGCACCGAACTTTTCGGCGAAAGCTTCGCCATATTCCCCTGCCGATTCCAGATCCTTGCGTCCGATTATGCCGCCATCGGGATCCATCTGCGAGGTGCTTTCCCCGATCGCCTTGTGAAACAGCCCCTCTGCCAGAGGCGATGCCTGCAGGATGTTCACGGCGCCGGCGCCGGCTGACTCCCCGAAAATCGTCACATTGCCGGGGTCTCCGCCGAAGGCGGCGATATTTTGCTGGATCCAGCGTAGCGCGGCAATCTGGTCCAGAATGCCGTAATTGCCCGAGGATCCGTAAGGGGCTTCAGCGGTCAGTTCAGGATGGGCCATGAAACCCAGCGCGCCAAGGCGGTAGTTGATCGTGACCAGTACGATACCGTCCTTGGCAAATTCAGTGCCGTCGAAGGCGGGATCTCTTCCCGATCCGAATTGATGACCGCCGCCATGGATCCACACCATCACCGGTAGCGGGTCGGCGGCATCGGCCGGTGCCCAGACGTTCAGCGTCAGGCAGTCCTCGCTCATTGGCGGACCGGCTTGATCCGGCGGACGGCTTTGTGCGCAAATCGGGCCGAATTCGCTTGCATCGCGCACGTTATTCCAGCCATCCACCGGCCGCGGCGCCTGCCAGCGTAAATCGCCAGTTGGCGCTGCCGCATAGGGAATGCCGAGAAACCGTTCGATTCCGTCCGAACTTGCGCCTCTCAGCATCCCTTGTTCGGTTTCGGCCACGGGCGCCTCTTCGGCCAGGGCCGGCGCGCTATGGCCGATTGCAGCCGAAGTGAAGCAGGCCAATGCGGCAAATAGACGTCTTCTCATGGATGTGCCTCCAAAGGTTTCGAACCGGTCTGGCTGCGCACGGCCCACCCAGCCAGGCCGCAAAGTGCAATCAATGCTGCCACTGCTCCGAAGAAGCCGGTCGAACCGCCCAGATCGAGAGTGACTACCCCGGTAAAGGAGCTGAGCACGGCGCCAACGCGGCCTGCGGCGGATGCCGTACCCACGCCGGTGGCGCGCACTTCGGAAGGATAGATGGTGGCGGCCAGCGTATAGAGTGTGTTGTGCAGCCCAGCCAGGCAAAAGCCGAGTGCCATCATGGCGGGCAGAACGATCAGTACCGAAAGAACTCCCAGCCCCAGCATGGCAGCCAATGCCACGGCCATGATCGTCCCCATTGCGGCATAGCCGACATGCGTAATGCGGAAGCCGTAACGATCCAGTAGGAAGCCGCTGATTAATGCTCCGACCACACTGCCGGAGTGGAACGTCATGATCCCGTAGCTTGTCGTCGTGAGATCGAAGCCCAGCGTGTGCAACATGGTCGGAACCCAGCTGAACAGGGTGTAGCTGGCCATCAGGCAGGTGAAAAAACCGGCCCACAGCAGCAGAGTTCTGGCCCTGAAATTCTGCGCGACCAATGTGCGGACAGGGGCAGTGACAGATTCCTGCGCCGGCGGGATGATAAATTTTTCGTCCGATCGATACGGTATCCGGCACTTTTCGAGCACGCGCCTCAGGCCGGATTCATTTCCTTCGCGCAGGAGGAAGGCCGGTGATTCCGGCAGCATGGCGACGAATATTGCGCCCAGGATCAGCGGAACCAGCCCGGCAAACAGCAACAGCGGGCGCCAACCCACTTGTTCGAGCAGGGAAGCGCCCATGGCGCCTGCGGTAATTCCTCCGATGGGAATGAACACCATGCCGATCGCGATCGCCCTTCCGCGCCGCCGTTCCGGCGTGAACTCGGAAATCATCGCGGCGCCGTTGGGAATAGCGGCCCCGATGCCGAGCCCGTCCACGAAACGCACCAGCATCAATTGGGTGGGATCCTGCGTGACGGCCCCCAGAGAGGTCATGATCCCGAACAGGAATATGGCAGAGATCAGTGCCCAACGCCGCCCGATACGGTCGCCGATCATGCCGCCCAGAATTGAACCGAAGGCCACACCGGCCAGATTGGCCGCGTGTACCGGTGCAAAGGCCGACCGTTCCAGGCCCCAATCCTGGATGATCGAGGGCAGGGCAATGCCCAATGATTGATTGGCGAGTCCGTCGACCGCGAAGACCAAGGCGAGACAGCCCAGAATGACCTTTTGATAAAAGCTCCATGGCGCGTCGTTGATCGCTGTTTCGACTGTGCGGGCAGGGCCCGCACCAGTCGGAGTGTCTGCTGCGCTCATGATCGTATCTCCGGATGTTCGCCGTCCCCGGCGAGGAATTTAGGCGGCGCGGCATAGGCCCGCGCGACGAGAAAAGGACGATAATACTGGAAGTAGGCCAACAGCAGAATGCAATTGGCGCCCAGCTCGAGCGGGCCGGTCAAAAGCTGACGCGGTGCGCCGGTGATGAACACGTTGAGATAGAAGATCGTTGCGCTTGTCGGCACTTCCAGGACCAGCATCAGCGGGACCCATCGGTTGAGAACCAGCATGATCCCCACAAGGCCTTCCATGGCCTTTATGCCTGGATAAACACCCATCGCATCCAGGGATTCCATGAACGGTCCGCCGATGGGATGCGGAATGGCCGGTACGGTGCCGGCGACCCAGAAACGGTAAGATGAATAGATCAGGTGCAAGCCCCAATAGATACGCACCGCATCGGTGATCTGATCTGCGGTTGTCCGCTTGGGATCGAGCCAGCGCAACACCATCGCCCCGGCGACGCCCGCGAGAATGGGAATGCCGAAGAATATGAATGTGTCGAATTTGGCAAACAGCAGAATGTAGATAGCGACAGCGCTGAAGAACGCTGCCGGGATCGCAAAGGCTTTCGGTATAGGCATTCCTTGTCCTCTCCATCGACCCCGAGCCTGGTTTCTCCAACCCTCGGCGGTTCGGTTGCGGGCGTAATTCGCCCGCGTCAGTCCATGTATTCCATCTCTCGGTAATAGCTCTCGGCTCCGGGATGCAGCGGCACGCCCTTGCCGTCCCACACTGTGTTGGGATCGATCGAATAGGGCCTGACGAACCATTTCAGCTCATCCCGGTTGTGGTCGATGGCACTGGCAAGAGTGTAGGCGATTTCATCCGGCATATCTTCGCGTGCCATGATGACTTCGCCGGAACGGCCGACGGTCTCAATGGCCCGGTCCACCCCGCGCAACACGCCCCAGCGTGCCGTTACACGCTGCATGCCCAGCTCTTCGTTGGCCATTTCCTCCAGCAGCTCTTCCGGCAGGTCCAGGAAATCCAGATCGTGCGTGCTTGCCAGGATCGTCCAGAAATCGGACTCCGGGTTGTTGGCCGGGCTGGCCAGGCTGGAGATGATGACGTCGAAAGGCGTTTCTCCCGTCACGTTGTTCGGCTCGGCGAGTTCGCCTCCCCAGCTAGCCAGGCTTTCCTTGTCGAGCCCGTAATGCTCCAGCACCGGAATCGTACTCGGCTGGAAATCGGCGAGAATGCGCACGGGTAGCTTGCGCTCGCGGATTTCGGCGAGGCTTTCGATCCCCAGTTCAGCCTTGGCGGCGACAAGCAGATAGGTCGGATCTTCGATCCGCGCGATCAGCCGCAGATTCGGATAGGGCCCGTCCTTCGCGTAGATATATTGCCCGTTATAAGCCCATCGGAACATGTTGGCTTCGGTCACGCCGAAGTCGATCGGGGCATCCACCCTTTCCAACGTTCCATGTTCGATATCGCCGTCGATCAGCTCCGGCGGGTGGGCAGCTTTTGCGACGATGCGGGGCCCTTCGGCGCGGTTGCAGTTGCGGCACAGGATGATCTCGTAGCCTTCATCGTCCATTGCCTCCTGAACGAATTCGCCCAGTTCTCCCCAGGGGCAGGCATGCGGACAGGCCGATGCCATAACCAGGCGCTTGGTGTCGTAGCCGGTTTCGCCGACGTCGACGGTCCTGCCGGTTTCGGCGGTTTCGGCTCGAGCTGTATGCGGTGCCGCCACAGTCGCCACCAATGCCGCTGCGATCGTCAGGAACCACATCCGGATATTCGAGATGCTGCGCCTGTGGTGTTCGGTTCTCTTCGTTTCAAACATGTCTTTCAGGTCCTCTTATGTCCGCTTAACTCTGCTCCGGCGTCGTGCTCCAACCGCCGGAAGCTGAAGATGGACAGCACCAGCATGGATGCCACCACCAGCAGCGCAATTCTGAAATCCGTCAGGTTCGGCGCGTCTCCCCACCGTCCGTGCATGGCCGCCAGCCAGTTCAGCATGATCGCCGAAAGTGAGATCGCGATGGCGCTGGTCAACTGCTGGAACACGTTCCAGAGCACTGTCGCCTGGATTGTCTGCTCTTCCGGGATTTCCGTGTAGAGCAGCGTCTGAACCCCGGTGAACAGGATCGACCGGCTTGCGCCGACCAGTGCGAGGCTGGCCAGAATGATCCAGACCGGAGTTTCGGGCGTGAACGCTGCGCACAGCGCCGTACCGATCGCCGATGCGATGGACGTTGCGATTACATTGGAGCGATAGCCGAAACGGGCCAGGATCTTGCGTATGAACGGCTTGATGACAAGGTCGGAGCCGTTGAGCATGATCAGCGCCAGTCCGGCGGCAAAGGCGCTCATGCCCATGGTCAGCTGGAACATCAGCGGGAGAATGAAGGGGAGCGCACGCAAGGCGATCCTGACCGATGCACCGCCGCCCAGCACAGCGATCCGGTAGATCCGCGATTGCAGCGGCTCGGTGGAAAGGATCGGATGCGGATGCCCGCGCATATGGAAAAGGAGCAGCATGCCCGCGGCGGCCCCGCCGGCAAGGCAGGTCAACGCGAAGGGCAGGCTGCTGCTGGCGGAACTGATCCTGTCCAGCCCGAGCAAGATGCCCGTCATCGCCAGGGCGGCCAGCACGAAGCCGCGTGTGTCGAAGGGGTGCGTTTCCTGCGCGTCCAGTTCGGGCACGTAGCGCATGATCAGATAGACGCTGAGCAGACCCGGCGGGATGTTGATGAAGAAGGCCCAGGGCCAGCTCAGATAGGTCACGCAAAAGCCGCCGATCGCGGGGCCGAAAGTCGGCGCGATCAGCACGACCGAAGCCGTCAGTGACATCACCTGGACCAGCTTCTTCTTGCCGGCGCTGCGGATGAGTACGGCGCTGCCGACGGGCATCATCAATGCCGCGCAGGCGCCCTGGAAAATGCGTGCTGCAACAAATTGTTCGAGCGACTGGGTAAGCCCGCAAAGCAGCGACGCGAAAGTGAAGCCCAACACCGAAATGGCAAATACGCGCTTCGCCCCGAAGCGGTCTGCCAGCCAGGCACTTGCAGGCAAACCTGCGGCATGGGCCAGGAGATAGACGGTGATGCCGATCGACATGTCGACCGGTGCCACGCCGAAATCTTCGGCCAATGTCGGCAGGGCAGTGTGGATGACCGTGGCGTCGAGCTGACCCATGAACATGGCCGCCGCGAATGCCGCAGCCGTCAGCGCTATCGCCTTGCCCTCAGTCATGGGGAAGTGCGGCTGGACGGCAGCCATTGGTCATGATCGTCGGCACTGCACCCTCTTCCTGCTGTTTTGTTCTTGGCCTTGTCTGCGGCGCGCTAAAGGTCGATTACGAGTTTCTTGCTCAGCGATCCTGAGCAGCAGATCATCATGGACTTGCCCGCCCGCTTTTCCGCCGGAGTCAGCACCGCGTCGAAATGGTCCGGCACGCCCTCCAGAACGGCGACTTCGCAGGTCCCGCAAGTACCGCCTTCGCAATTTGACGGGGCATCCACTCCAGCATCGCGGACCACCTCCAGGATGGACTTGCCCGGCGGTACCGTCAGCGTAAGCTTGGAGTGCGCCAGCTCCACCTCGAATGTGTCCTGCGGCTGCAGATCACCGTTCTGGTCGTTCTCGACAGGGGAAGCGGGCTTCGGCAAGGTTTTCACTGCTCCGTTTATTACTCAATATATTGATACTACGAAATAAATTGTCTTGATGGCGCCGGCGCGCACCTCGTTTGTTAGGTGTTGCTTGTCCTTCGCCACGTCGCGGAATGCGGCAGGTTGTGACGGCTGAATTATCTTCAAACTATCTTAGCTCTAAGATATATTGACACTCAACCCTCCTGTAAATAGGAGCTTGGTCAAACGCGTCGGTTTGGCACTGTCAAGACCGGTTTCAGCTATTGGGTGAGGAGCATCACTTGACGAAAGAAGTACAAACCTCCGTTCTCGTGATTGGCGGCGGCTCGGCGGCAACCCGCGCCGCTCTGGAGGCGGCAGGAACGGGAGCATCCGTGATGCTGGTCGACAAGGGTGTCGTCGGCGATAGCGGCTCCAGCCCCCATGCGCTGGTGGGCTTCAGTGTTCCGCTGCTCGACGAAGCAGACAGCAGCGAACTGTTCGTGGAAGACTGGGTTAACGCCAGCGGCGGGATCTGCGATCGCGATCTGGTGGCGCAATGTGCGAAATACGGCCGCAGTCTGGCCGAGGATATGGAAGAGCGCGGCGTCCCGTTCATCAAGAACAAGGATGGCAGCTGGTTCATTTCCAAGCGGGCAGGGCACAGCGTGCGCCGCACGATCCAGGCTCAGGGGCAGGGCAAGGGTGTTCACTCGAATGTGATCGCTCCTATGCGCCCGGCACTGATCGAAGCTGGCGTGGAACTCAGCGAGAATACGATGATCACGCGCCTGCTGCTGGATGGAGACAGGGTTGCCGGGGCTTATGCAATAGGCCCGGATGGCGAACCGTTTATCATCCGCGCCAATGCCGTCGTGCTGGCATCGGGCGGGGTAAACCGCCTCTATTCCATCCTGTGTCTGGAAGTGGTGGAGCATCACAGCCGCACCACGGGTGACAGCTACGCGCTGGCCTTCCATGCGGGCGCGCCGATTATCGATATGGAATTTACCCAGTTCCGCGATTCCCCGCCGGCCGGTCCGATCTATGGGGCGCATTATGTGAACCGCCTGGGCGAACGGATCATGGAGAAATACGATCCGGAGAACCTTGAATGCGCGCCGCGCTATATGATGGGACGCGCAATCCACACGGAAAATTTCGAAGGCCGTGGCCCCGTGGTCTGGCATGTCGAGGAAGGGCAGATCGCCCGTTCGCGCGCGCCGATCGGGGAAGCGCAGTTCCTTCCCGGCGACACGATAGAGATCACGCTGATGTTCCAGCGGCTGATGGGCGGTGCGCGGATCGATGTGAACGCGGCCACTGCGATAACCGGCCTTTATGCCGCTGGCGAAGCTTCTGGCGGCGTCCATGGGGGTGACCGCATGCAGGGCTGCGGCTTCCTGGAGACGCAGACATTCGGCTTGATCGCCGGGCGCAGCGCAGCGGCCTTTGCCGCAGAGAATGGGCTTGCCGAAATCGACGCGCAGGCAGTTGCGGCAGAAGAGGCGCGCCTGGCCACGCCTTCGGGCAGCGCCGATCCGGCCAAGATGGTGGAAGATATCCAGAACCTTATGTGGGGTCAGGCCGGCATCGTTTCCAATCGCGAAAAGCTGCTGGATGCGATCGCCAAGCTGCAGGAAATGCGCCGCATCGCTGCTGAGGATATCGACACGTCGGACCTCGTGGCGGCGGAGGAAGTGCGCAACCTGGCGCTGGCTGCCGAATTGGTGGCGACGGCAAAGCTTACCCGGGAAGAGACCCGCAGCGGACACGGGCGGACCGATTTCCCCGATTCGAGCGAAAGCTGGATCAAGCACGTGCAGCTCGCCCGCGGCGCGGACGGTTCGGTGTGCGTCGATACGATCCCCGTGCAGGAGAGCTTCTAGCGTAACGGAAGCTTGATCACCCTGGCGGGTGCGCAGCCGGCTAGCGGGGGTCTGATGAGGAGGGCAGCGCGGCTTCGATCGAGTGCAGCAGCTTCTGCAGGAACACGTTACCGCGTCTCAGATCCTGCTGGGTCAGCTTCCGCATCAAGGCCTGTTCGATATCCGCCAGCTTCTTCATCGTGTCGAAAGCTAGGTTGTATCCGTCTTTGGTCAATTCGATCAGCAGTGATCTCTGGTCGCTGGGATGCGATACGCGCCTGATCAGGTTGCGCGTTTCCAGCCGCCGGGCAAGACCGGTGAGGCCGCCCGATGTTACGGGCACATACCGTCCGGCAATATCCGTGGGTGATGCGCGGTGAGGTTTTCCGATCCGCAGCAGCGCTGCCAGCAGCCGGAATTCGTTATCCGATAGTCCGGCCTCTTTCAGAACGATCGCAGTGTTCGCGCGCAACCGGTCATCGATGCGCGCAATCCGGGCGACGATCGCGCGCACATCCTGGTCCAAAGTAGGGACGACACCGCGCCATTCCGTGACCAGCCGATCCACAGCGGAATCGAGCAGTTGCATGTGACTGACGGCATGGAGATCGGCCAGGTTTCTCGTCGGTCCCGGTTCTTCCTCGGCAACCACTTCGCTCTTGGATTCAGGCTTCATCACAAATCTTGTCGGCGCGCGTAACTACACGCATTCCCCTTTCTCGGCCCCACTTGTCCGGCCCGGTGGCCGACGAGTTCCAATTACGGCAGACAATTGGGCAAAGTGCAAGCGGGCGATGGCTTTCTGGCTGCTTCAAAGTGAGAGATAGGCGGTGACCCGGCCGCTACTCTTCCATTCCGGCGACGGCGCGCAGCATATAGGCCGACGTGATCAATTGGCCTTGCGCTCCGGCATAGGCGGCCTCCGCCTCGATCGCCTCGCGCTGCGCATCCAGCAATGCCAGTTGCGGCTTCGCGCCTGCCTCCACTTCCAGGCCGGTGCCCCGCAGCGCCTCTTTCGCAGCTTTGCTCCGGGCTTCGGCGGCGGCAAGGACCAGTTTGGCGGTCTGGTGGTTTTCGAAGGCGGTGATGGCAGCCTGCTCGGTCCGCAGCCGGGCATCGGCGTAATCCGCTTCGGCCGCCTGCAGTTCCGATGTCGCGGCGCGCGCCTGCGCTCCATTGCGGCCGAAGGAGAAGAAGTTCCATTTCAGCTGGAGCCCGGCCGAATAGGAATCGGCTGTGTAGCCGGGGAAGAACTGGTCGCGCACACTGGCGGCCTCGGCATATGCGCCCAGCATGGGCAGGCTTTCCGCGCGGGCCGCCTGGCGCTTGCCGCGTGCGGCCTCCACCATTTGTTCGGCAGCGAGCAATTGCGGGTTGCTCTGCAAGGCCATGGCCATCGCTTCATCCCGTGTTGCAGGCACGAGCGGCGCAGCCGGTAGGCTCTCATCCAGAGCGACTTCGATCCCCGAGAGCGATCGCAATTGCGCCATGGCAGTGGCGAGATTGCCATTGGCCCCGGCATAGCCTGCTTCGGCCTCTGCAAGGCGGGCCTTGGCCTGGGCGATTTCCGTGGAGGTGGCATCGCCTACTTCGAATTTCAGATTGGTCTGGCGCAGCATTTCCTCCAGCGATCGGCGCAGAAGGTCATAGCTTTGCACCAGCCGTCTTGCGGCGACTGCGGAGGAATAGGCTTGTGCAACTTCGACGCGCAAATTCAGCCGCGTCTGCCGGGCCGTCAATTCGGCTGCCTTCGATCCGCTTCTGGCCTGCTGGATGCCGCCGCCGATCCGCCCGAATGTGAGGAGCGGCATTTCCGCCGTCACTTGCCCGACACGCGGCGTCACATTGTCGGCCGTGAGTCCGAAAAAGCCTTTCGGATCAATATGACCGGCGCCGATCTGGCCCTGGGCTGTGAAGTCTGGAAGGCGCTGCGCCTGCGCATAGTCGACTTGCGCGGCAGCGGCGTCCGCGCGGGCCTGCGCACCCTCGATGGCTGGGGAATGCGCCAGCGCGATATCGGTCACTTCCTCAAGCGTCTGGGCACCGGCCTGGCTGAGGGGGAGGACCAGGCCGGCGCCCAGGAGGATGAGGCTGCGAAGCTGCATGGCGTCCTTCAATCGAATGCGGTGCCGCTGCGCACGCCCAGCTTCTTGAAGATCATGGCTGCCGGGCAGAAGCCGGTGATGCTCGCCTGCAGCATGTTGAGCCCGGCAAAGACGGTCAGCGCGATCCAATAGGGATGGACCGTGACCGACAGGATGGCGCTGACGAGCACGACAACACCGGCAAAGGCGAGAACGGAACGGTCGAGATTCATGAGACCAGTCTCCTCTTCAGCCTCATTCGGAAAAGTGGGAACCGGTTTTCCGATGGAATGAGGCGTATTCATTAATCAGTCGAAGCGCAGCTTCTTGATCCCCAGAGTGTGCAAAGCGAGCTTTTCGTAGAATGGCTCGCTCTCACCCTTGCGGATCTTGCGCAGGAAGTATTTCTCGAACCCGATCTTCGCAAGATGAACCCACTTGCCTTCGGAAGCCCAGTTGGTGTTGCGCGGCGGGATCTGCGGCTTGGCCACGAAGGCTACGCCGCTGTCGCCGAAATCGGCCAGGCAGATCGCGTTCCAGGTCGCTTCATGGGTGGGTTCTTCCCCGGCGATCACTTCCTTCAGATTATGCGCGATCGCGGTGGTCATGCTTTCGATCATGAAACCGGTCTTGGGCACGCCCACGGGCAGTGGCGTGGGGCCGACCGGCGGGATCGCTATGCACACGCCCAGGCCGAAGATGTTGGGATATTTGGGATTGCGCTGGTGCTTGTCCGTGATCACGAAGCCGCGCGGATTGACCAGGCCTTCCAGCCCCATCAGCGCTTCGACGCCGCGGAAGGCCGGCAGCATCATCGCCCAGCCGAAATCCAGATCGTGGGCCTTCTTGTCGTTGCCCTCTTCATCGACTTCGACAACGTGGCAAACACCATCTTCCACGCTGGAGACCTTGGCATTGGTGATCCACTTGATGTGCCTGTCGCGCATTTCGCTTTCCAGCAGGCCCTTGGTATCGCCCACGCCGTCCAGCCCCAGATGGCCGATATAGGGTTCGGGCGTGATAAAGGTCATCGGCACCTTGTCGCGGATCTTGCGCCGCTTGAGCTCGGTGTCCAGGATCATCGCCATTTCATAGGCCGGGCCGTAACAACTCGCGCCCTGCACGGCTCCCACCACGATTGGCTGCGGATTCGCGCATAATTCCTCGAATTTATCGTGCGCCTCTTTCGCGTGGTGCGTCATGCAAACGCTTTGGGTGAAACCCTCGGGTCCGAAGCCTTCGATCTCGTCGAAAGCGAGCTCGGGGCCGGTGGCGATCACCAGATAGTCGTAGTCTAAGGTCTCGCCGTCATTCAGTTCGATTCGGTTTTGTTCGGGGAGCACTTTTTTGGCCCCCACGCCGGTAAAGGCGATGTCGCGTTTGGCCATGACGGGGGGCAGATGCACGCGGATCGACTCGGGCTCTCGCCAGCCGACCGCCACCCACGGATTGGACGGTGCGAACCAATAGTCGTCGCCTTTGTTGACGACCGTGATGCGCGCCGATTTTCCCAGAGATTCGCGGATTTCATAAGCGGCAATCGTACCGCCCAAGCCCGCTCCCAATACGACGATATGCGGCTCTTGCGACATGTTCAGCCTCTCCTTGTCTGTGCTTGCATATATGATTAAATGCGCATATAAGCAAGTTGTAATTTACAGATTGAGGAGTTGAATCATGGGTCTGTTCGGCAAGTCCGATCATAAGGAGATCAACGTCACCGAACTCAAGGCGATGATCGATGCGGGCAAAGCCCTGGTGGTCGATGTGCGCGAGGATGACGAGTTTGCGCAGGGTCATATTCCGGGCGCGTTCAACCTGCCGCTTTCCACCTTCACGCCGGACAAGCTCCCCGATGCAGGGGGCAGGCAGCTTGTGCTCAATTGCCTTGGCGGCAAACGCTCTGGCATGGCACTCGACAAATGTTCCAAGGCGCAATCGGCTGTCGACACGCATCTGAAGGGCGGTTTCGGAGCATGGGCGGAGGCCGGGCTTCCGGTCGAGCAATAGGCAATCGAGTGCCGGGGGCGAGAGGATGAGCATCAGGCAATTTCTGTTCGGGATGGCAGCGGCGATTCTGCCGCTGGCCTTAGGGGCGTGCGGCGGCAATGGCGAAGCCGCAGGCGAAGCGCCGGTAAAGGCCGAAGGGGTACGTTTCACCGTTGAACTGGCCAACACGCTGGACTGGAAGGATGTGAGTGCCGAGATCGCAACCGTCGATCAGGCTCAGGTGCTTGCGCGGATTCCCGGTATTCTGACTTCTCTCACCGTCAAGGAAGGCGATCTTGTCGGCAAGGGGCAAGTAATCGGCCGCATCGTCGACAGCCAGCTGGGCTATCAGGAGGCTGCCATGCGCGCGCAGGCGGTTCAGGCCAAGGCCGAGCTGGAACGCGCCCAGTTCCTCTATGACAATGGCGTCTATTCCAAGGCGCGCCTGGAACAGGCGCGGGCAGCGGCCGATGCGGCAAAGGCGCAGCAGAATGCGGTCCGGGCCGTGTCAGGGCAGGGCGCGCTGATTGCTCCGGCTTCGGGACGCGTGCTGACTGCGGACGTTCCCGCAGGATCGCCTGTGGCGCCGGGCATGCCTGTCGTTACGATTACTGCCGGGGCCACTGTGCTGAAACTGGAACTGCCTGAATCTCTCGCCGCCACAGTCCAGCGCGGTTCGCAAGTCACGGCGGAAATGCCGGGAGTGGGCGATGCAAAAGGCAGAATCACCAAACTCTATCCGGCGGTCAGGGGCGGGCAGGTGCGTGCCGATGCTGTACTGCCCGGGCTCGACAACGCCCTGATAGGCCGCCGCATCGCGGTGCAAGTGGCGGCCGGCGAGCGCAAGGCGATGCTGGTGCCCGAAAGCTATGTCACCACGGCCTATGGCATCGACACGGTTCTGGTCGTGGATGATGACGGCGCTGCCGCCAGCGTGCCCGTGCAGACTGCCCCGAGCGGCGAAGAAGGCATGCTGGAGGTTCTTTCGGGCCTTTCGGCGGGTGACGTGCTGGTCAAGAAGGCCGAAAAATGAGCGCCGCGTCTCTCGGGATCTCCGGGCGGATAACAAAGGCGACCATCAACTCGCCATTGACGCCGCTCATGCTGCTCGCTGCCATTCTAGTGGGCATCATTGCCACCATGACCATCCCGCGCGAGGAAGAGCCGCAGATTTCCGTCCCCATGGTGGATATTCGCGTGGCAGCGCCCGGTCTGTCCGCCGGCGACGCGGTCGAGGTGGTCGGCAAGCCGCTGGAGACTATCGTCAAGAGCGTGGACGGGGTGGAGCATGTCTACACCCAGGCCGAAGACAATGGCGTGATGGTGACGGCGCGCTTCCTGGTCGGCAGCGACCCTGAAGATGCCGCCACGCGGATCGACGAAAAACTGGGTGCCAACATGGACCGGATCCCCACCGGTATCCCGCCGCCGCATGTGACAGTGCGGGGGATCAACGACGTTCCGATCGTGGTGCTCACGCTTTCTCCCAAGCCCAACGCGCCGGGCGCCTGGAACGAACAGATCCTGCATGAAATCGCGGGCCGCCTGCGCACGGAAGTGGCCAAGGTGGAAGATGTCGGCCTTACCTTCATCGTCGGCGGTCAACAGCAGGCAGTCCGGATCGCACCCGATCCGGCCAAGCTGGCGCTCCACAATGTGCCGCTGGGCAGTCTGCTGGATGCGGCCAGCCAGGCCAATCGAGCCTTTCCCGCAGGAACGGTGCGCGAAAGCGGACAGACGGCAACTGTCGTCGCGGGACAGGCGCTCACCGGGGCGCAGGAAGTCGGCAATCTGCAGGTTCGCGCGGTGGATGGATCGCCCGTTTACATGCGTGATGTCGCAACGGTTGAAGAAGCGCCGCTGCAAGACCAGCAGCATGTCTGGCGCTGGGCGAAATACGAAAACGGGCAGGGAGCGGGCGAATGGAACCGTACGCCGGCGGTCAGCCTTGCAGTGGCCAAGCGGGCGGGTGCCAATGCCGTGACCGTTTCGGAACATATCGTGGAGAAGGTCGAAGAGCTGGAAGGCTCGCTCATCCCCGCCGGGCTCGATGTCACTGTCACGCGCAATTACGGGGAAACTGCAGACGAAAAGGCCAATGAGCTGCTCTTTCATCTCGCTCTGGCGACCATATCCATCGTGATCCTGATCGGTTTCGCGATCGGCTGGCGGGAAGCAGGCGTGACGGCTATCGTTATTCCCACCACGATCCTGCTGACGATGTTCGCGTCCAATATCATGGGTTTCACGATCAACCGCGTCAGCCTGTTCGCGCTGATCTTTTCGATCGGCATTCTGGTCGACGATGCGATTGTGATGATCGAGAATATCGCGCGCCATTGGGCCATGGGCGATGACAGGCCCCGTGTTCAGGCCGCGGTTGAAGCCGTGGCCGAGGTGGGCAACCCGACTATCGTGGCCACCATGACCGTGGTCGCGGCGCTGCTTCCCATGCTGTTCGTTTCCGGACTCATGGGCCCCTATATGGCGCCGATCCCCATCAACGCTTCGGCAGCGATGATCTTCAGCTTCTTCGTCGCGGTAATCATCGCGCCCTGGCTGATGATCCGCTTCGCTCGCAATGCACTGGTCAGCGGGCATGAGCATGAAGACACGCATGGCGGCAAGCTTGGCCAGCTTTATGCCAAGATTGCCCGCAAGGTGATCGCCGACAAGAGAAGCGCCTGGCGCTTTTTGATCGGTGTGGGCGTGGCAACGCTGGTCGCCTGCTCCATGTTCTATTTCAAAGCCGTGACGGTGAAGCTGCTGCCCTTCGACAACAAGTCGGAGATCCAGCTTGTGCTCGATATGCCCGAAGGCACCAGCCTGGAACGGACGGCCCGCATGCTGGACGAGGCTGCGGCCGTGGCTCGCAAAGTGCCGGAAGTGACCAGCATGGAAGCCTATGCCGGCACATCGGCGCCGTTCAATTTCAACGGGCTTGTGCGCCATTACTTCCTGCGTGCGCAGCCTGAAATGGGCGATGTGATGATCACGCTCTTGCCCAAGGGGGATCGGTCCCGAGCCAGCCACGACGTCGCGGTGGACCTGCGCGATCGGCTCGCCCAGCAGCTGGATCTGCCGGGTGGCGGGGTCATAAAGGTGGTCGAGACCCCGCCTGGACCGCCGGTGCTGGCAACGCTTCTCGCCGAAATCTACGGGCCCGATGAACAGACCCGCAGAGCCGTGGCCATGAAGGTGGAAGAGCTGTTCAAAAGCGTGCCATTCATCGTCGACGTGGACAACAGTTATGGGGAAGGGCGGCCGCAATTGCGGCTCGTGCCGGACCGCGCAAAGCTCGATCACTATGGCTTGTCCGAAAGGCAGGTGTTCGATTCCATCGGCGCCTTAATGGGCAAACAGACCGTCGGCTATGCGCCGCAGGGCAAGGGCCGCGATCCTCTGCCTATCCATGTCGCACTCGATCAGTCTGAGCGGGCCTGGTCGGCCAGCCTGGCAGCAACGCCAGTGGCAGTGACCAGTTCGGCGGGCTATCCGCAGCTGATCCGGTTGGGCGAACTGGTCGATGCCCGTATGGAACGCGGCGAGCCCACAATCTTCCGGCGTGACGGACGCGGCGCGGCGATGGTCCAGGCGGAGCTCGCCGGACGCTACGAAGCGCCGATATACGGCATGCTGGCCGTGCAGGATGCGATTGACGGTTTCGACTGGGCCGCTGCAGGCTTGCCGAAGCCCGAGATTGCCTTGAACGGCCAGCCGACGGATGAAAGCCATCCCACGCTGCTGTGGGACGGTGAATGGGAGATCACATGGGTCACCTTCCGCGACATGGGCGCGGCCTTCATGGTCGCTCTGCTGGGCATTTATGTGCTGGTTGTGGCGCAGTTCGGCAACTTCAAGATACCGCTGGTGATTCTCACGCCGATCCCGCTTACGCTGATCGGCATCGTGATCGGACATATGTTGTTCGGCGCGCCGTTCACGGCCACCAGCATGATTGGCTTCATCGCGCTCGCTGGCATTATCGTTAGAAACTCGATCCTTCTGGTCGATTTCATCCGCCATGCACGCGCTCCGGACAAAAGCCTGCGCGATACGCTGCTGGAAGCTGGTACGATCCGCTTCAAGCCGATCGCACTAACGGCCGCGGCGGCAATGATCGGCGCTGCCGTGATCCTGACCGATCCGATCTTCCAGGGTTTAGCGATTTCGTTGCTGTTCGGCCTTGCTTCCTCAACCGCGCTAACGGTTCTGGTCATCCCCGCCATCTATGTCGTGCTGCGCGATGATGGGCGGCCCCTGGCGGACAATTCATGAACCGGGCACTTCCCCTGGAGATCATGCAGTCCAACGCGGACGCCATGGCAAGCAGGCTGAAGATACTCTCCCATCCCGATCGGCTCCTGATGCTCTGCCGGATGTCGGAAGGGGAAGTGACGGTGGGCGAACTGGTCTCTCTAACCGGTATGTCCCAATCCAGCGTGTCCCAGCATCTCGCCAAATTTCGGGATTGCGGCCTCGTGAGTGTCCGCCGTGAAGGACAGACGCGTTTCTACCGCCTCATCGATCGCGATGTGCTGAAGATCGTCAACGCGCTGTGCGTCATCGGTGGCAGCGGCGCCTGAGAGGGTGTTCTTCCTCATACTGAAGAAAAATCAATAACATAAGACGCAATCTTTCATTCGATTGTGCGAGGATCTGTTAAGGATTCTGCCTTTCGGTTGCTACTCCTTCAACCGTCGCGGGCCAAACCGGCGTGGCTTGCGCAAGACAAAACAAGGCAGCTAAGATCGCGGGCAACTGGGGAGAGGCAAATGATAACAAGAACCATTGGAAGGCGGGCGATGTTGAGAGGTGCGGCCGGTTTGGCGGCCGCTGGGCTTGTGCCGTGGTCGGCATCAGGCCTCGCCAGGTCAAACGGTGCCGGGCCGAATATCATCTACATCATGGCGGACGATCTCGGATTTGCGGATCTCAGCTGCTACGGCCGCAGGGACTACAGTACTCCGAATATCGACCGGCTGGCGCAGGAAGGGATGCTCTTCCGGCAGGCCTATGCCAATTCTGCCGTCTGTTCGGCCACCCGCATTGCGCTGATTACGGGGCGTTACCAATATCGGCTCGCGGCTGGGCTGGACGAGCCGCTCGGCTACAATGACGTCGGCCTGCCGACCGATCTTCCGACATTACCCAGACAGTTGCAGGCGGCAGGCTACCACACCGTGCTGATCGGCAAATGGCATATGGGCGGGCCGCCGTCTTACGGGCCGCTGAAGAGCGGGTATGAGCGCTTCTTCGGAATTTACGGCGGCGGCACAGACTACTTCAGGCACAATGTGCCTTTCGAAGGCGTCCCTCACGAACTTACCGGCTTGATCGATCAAGACGAAGTCGATCTGCGGGACGGCTATGTGACAGAGATATTCGGCACCGAAGCGATCAAGGCAATCGAAGACGCGCCGGCGGGGCGCCCTTTTTTCATGAGCCTGCATTTTACGGCGCCGCATTGGCCGTGGGAGGGCCCCGAGGATCGGGACGTATCCGAAGACCTCTCCCAAATGATGCATTTCGACGGAGGAAGCCTCGAAACTTATTCCGCCATGGTTCGCAGCATGGACGCAGAGATTGGCAAACTGCTCGACTATCTGGACAGGAGCGGCCTGGCAGAAAACACGCTTGTCGTTTTTACGAGCGACAATGGCGGGGAGCGCTTCTCCGACACCTGGCCGTTGATCGGGACGAAGACCGAGCTGCTGGAGGGCGGCATTCGGGTTCCTTTACTGGTGCGCTGGCCGGGGCGCGTGGCACCGGGGACCGTATCGCAGCAGACGGCAATGAGCATGGACGGTTTACCAACCTTGCTGGCCGCCGCAGGGCGCGAACCGGACCCGGCATTCCCACCGGACGGCATGGATCTGATGCCAGTGTTGACAGGTGGCGCCGCGCAAAGCCGCACGCTGTTTTGGCGCTATAAGGCGATGGAGCAGGCCGCGATACGCGATGGTGACTGGAAGTACCTGCTGATTGGCGGCGAAGAGTATCTCTTCAATCTGGCCGAGGATGAGCGGGAGCGCGCCAATCTCAAACATCGCGAACCGGAACGGTTTGAGCAGCTCAAACAGCGCTTTGTTGAATGGAACAGCGAAATGTTGCCTTATTCTCTTCTGAATTCCAGCTGGAACGTCAAGCAGGGCAAAGAAGGCTGGGCAGACCGCTATTGATCGAAGCGATGTCGCCGGCTCGGAAGAGACACGAAAGAGCAGGCGAACTTGTCCCGGGGTGCCCGCCCTCAGGCTGAGGATTCCTTCTTCATCAGCGAGCGGGCTTCCCCGGCGATCTGCGGAATTCTGAATGGCCAGGTCAATGCCAGCAGGCAGCGCATGAACATTGGCCGTGTCGTATTCAGGAGCGCCAGAGAGCCGACCGAAGCAATTGCGTAGGAAACCAGCGTGGCAATGGCTGCGCCGGTACCGCCATAATGCGGAATCAGCATGAAATTGAGCCCCACATTCATGCTGGCGCCGAAAACCTGACTCATCAGGTGATAGCGCAGGAGTTCCTCGCCGAGCGTCCAACGGGAGATAAGGGCGCCCATGAACACGAAGACTGCCGACCAGATATGAATGATCAAGATTGGACTGGCCCCTGCGAATGCCCGGCCGAACAGCAGAGGTATCGCCCACGGTGCGATAACGGTCATGGCAATGGCGATGCAGGTCGCCAGGGCGCACAGCACGTCCAGCGCCTGCTGCAGGAACGTGCCATAGGCTTTCGGCCCTTCGTTCCGCACCATCATCATTCCAGGGAAGAGCGAAGTTACCAGCAGGTTGGGCAGAACATACCAGACCTCCGATATGCGCGAAGCCGCGGCATAGATTCCTGCTTCGCGCGGTCCGGTGAGGTTTGTCAGCAGCAAGATGTCGATCTTGAGGTTCACGATCGCTGCGGCGCTGGAAAGAACGAGCAGCCAGCTGCGCCTGAGGAAGAAACCGACCAACCCGCTGTCGAAGGAGAGCCGTCCTTTCGGTAGCTTGTTGATCTTATAGGCAATCACGGCGGCAATGCCTGCACATGCGAATTCAGCCGCCTGCAACCAGACGAAGGCCTCAAGCGAGAAGCTCATGAAGATGAAGGACAGGCGGATTGCCGCGAAGATGCAGGTCTTTATCACACTCACCATCGCGAAATCGCGAAGGGCGTGATTGGCGACGAACCAGTTCCTGAAAACAGAGGCATCGCCGGCAATGGCAAGCGCTACCATGCCGAAGGCATATATCCGGCTCTGTTCGTCGGGGAAGGGGCCGAACAGGCAAAACAGCCCGAACAGGGCGACAATGATTGCGCCGAATAGCTTGCGCAATGCCAGTACCGTCCCCATGATTCCGGCGTGCCGACCGGGTTGGGCAACCAGTTCGCGCGTGACGATCTCCTGCAATCCCAGTGCGGCGATCGGCATAATGATCGCGACGAAAGACGTCGCGAAATGAAGGATGCCGTAATCGTGAGGCCCGAGATGGCGAGCCATCGGGATCGCGACAAAGACCGAAGCGATCATCGAAGTGAGTTTGTCCAGGGCGAGCCACGATGCGCCCCTCAGCGCTCGTCCAAGAAATTTTCTTTTTTCGGCAGGCACTTCTGGATCACCTAGAGAGGTCGAGGGAGGACATATTGGTCTGGTATGGAAACCTATCCTTGCTGGGATTCGGCAAGGTTGGTGTCAAGCAGACGGGGACGATTGCGCGGCGACAAGTCGGCTGTTGGAGTGAAGCCGCACGCCAATTCCGGTGACTTGTCGCATTGCGGTACGATTGGGATTTGATCCGTAAAGGCCGCAGCATCACATCCGACGTCCGATGCTCGGAAACGCGCCGCCGAAATTTGTAATGGTTGAGGCGCTTTATCTTTGAACGAAGAGAGCCATAGGCTCCGGTTCAGAAAGAATTTTAGAGTTGCGGGGCTGCGGCCGGTCCCGCAACTCAGTATTTGAGGCCGGCTTTTCCCGGTCATTGCCGATGGAGATTGCCATAGCCTGGCTGGTATTGATCGTAGCGGGTATTTTGGAGGTGGTTTGGGCCTTCTCCATGAAGCAGTCCGATGGCTTCTCCCGCTTGGGTCCCTCATTGGTGACCTTGAGTGCAATGGCGGTCAGTTTCGCCCTGCTGGGCTGGTCGATGCGCACGCTGCCACTGGGAACTGCCTATGCCGTCTGGACGGGCATCGGTGCGCTCGGGGCATTCATAGTGGGGATCGTCTTCCTGGGCGAGAGTGCCAGTCCAGGGCGCTTGCTGGCAGCCGGTCTCTTGCTCAGCGGTTTGACGCTGATGAAGCTTACCAGCGAATAGCGGGCGGCGAATGCACTCTCGTTCGAGTTTCAAGAGGGGCACTGTTGGATTAATCTATGGGGCCCAAGCCGCCTCTGCCGGATAGGGCATGCTAGGTTTGGCGTTTTCAGGAGGACCGCGTGAGGGGGCTAGGGGCGGGCCGCAATTCAGTTTACCGGCTTGCAGTCGCTCAGGCATTGGCCGGCTCCAACGCTACCGTATTGTTCGCTACCGCGGCCGTGATCGGAATCGATCTGGCGCCATCAGAGTCTCTCGCGACACTTCCGGTTTCCTGCTTCATCGTCGGTACTGCTACCACGACGCTTCCCGCTGGAATGATCGCGCATCGGCATGGACGGCCAATGGCCTTTCTGCTTGGTCATGCATGTGGTCTGGGCGCCGGATTGGTGGGTGCCCTAGCGCTATATATGCAGAATTTCATGATGTTCTGCCTGGCGACTTTCCTTGGCGGTGCATTCGCAGCCGTGGCTTTGACATTCCGCTTCGCAGCGGCCGATTGCGTAGAATGGGGTCTGCGCGCGAAGGCCCTTTCAACGGTCCTGTTGGGCGGTGTCGCGTCAGGATTTGTCGGGGGGACTGTGGCCAGCCTGACCATGGATATCGTGCCAGGCCATCCATTCGTCGGTTCCTATTTCGCAATTGGCGGAATCGCGCTCGCCTCCGGCCTCATGCTTGTGGGCATAAATCTGCCCAAGGTTGCAGACAGACATGCGGCCGATGGCCGCCCGCTAAAAGTGATCGCAGGGCAGCCGCGATTTATCGCGGCCGTGATCTGCGGCCTCGTTGCCTATCTGATGATGAACTTCCTTATGACTTCGGCTCCATTGGCTATGCGCCTGCACGGGCATTCGCAGGAAGACGCCAATCTGGCCGTACAGTGGCACGTTGTGGCAATGTACGCGCCGAGTTTTATCGTGGGTGCACTCATCACTCGGTTCGGATCAGACAACATTACTATCCTCGGGCTACTGATCATCGGAGCTTCTGCCGTGCTGGGCCTCGCGGGCATGTCGCCGCATCATTTCTGGGGCGCGCTGATCGTGCTGGGCATCGGCTGGAACTTCGCCTTTACCGGCTCTTCCAACATGGTGCTGGAGACCCACCGGGCGGACGAAAGCGCGCGGGTTCAATCCTTCAACGATTTCCTCATTTTCGGATCGGTCATGATCGGATCCTTCGCTTCCGGCGGCGTCCTGACCCAATATGGCTGGCAAGTCGTCTGCTGGCTGGTGTTCCCGCCGGTCGCCGCCGCAATCGTGGCGCTGCTGTTCTTCGGCAATGCCCATCGCAGGCTGATGGCGCACGGCAAGTGACCGGCCATTGCTTCGCCCCGGACGGCTTATGGTTGAATTCGCCGCCGCAGATGGCAAACGGACCTTTCATCGGTAGCCACGGCGCGCCGTAGACAATAACCTGCCGCAAGGTCCGACCACGCATGAACGGCCACCATGAACGGAGAGCCTCCCGATGCAACCGGGACGCACCGCATCTTCAGGAGAATTGCCCATGACCACCCGCACTTCGGACAAGAATGTCGATACGCTTTTTCTCGAGCGGTGGTCGCCGCGCGCATTCGACGGTTCCGATATGCCGCTGGAAGATTTGATGACGATGATCGAAGCGGCCCGCTGGGCGCCTTCGGCCTTCAACTACCAGCCGTGGCGGTTTCTCTATTCCATGCGCGGGGACGCAAACTGGGACACCTTTCTATCCATGCTCATTCCGTTCAATGCATCCTGGGCCAGCAGCGCATCGGCTCTGGTCTTCGTCGTTTCGGACACGCAGATTGAGGGCAAGGACGGCCCTAAGCCATCGCATAGCCACAGCTTCGATGCAGGCGCCGCCTGGGGGCTGCTGAGCCTGCAGGCGATCAAGCTGGGCTATTTCACGCATGGCATGACCGGGCTTCAATTCGGCAAGGAGGCCGAACTGCTGGGTGTCAAACCGCCCTTCCGCCTGGAGGCCGGCATTGCGATCGGCCGCAGGGGCGATCCGGGGATCCTTCCCGAAGGTTTGCGCGACCGCGAAGGCCCGAGCGACCGCAAGCCGCTTGAAGAGATCGTGACAGCAGGGCCGCTGACGGAATAAGCTGGCTGCACTCTGAAAATCGCTGCGTTGTCAGAGGCTTGCAGCGACGCTTTCGAACCAGTGCTCAAGGCTTTCCCGCATGCTGCGGAAGACCACAAGATCGTATGCCGGCGTGTCGTCCAATTGCCAGAAGGCGACGCCGATATGCGAAATGACCGTGGTGGCGGCCGATCCTGCAGTAAAGGCCAGCGGGTCGAGATCGATCGTGGCCCCGCGTTGCAGCAATTCGCGCGCATTTGCGCCAGATAGGCGGTACATCGCGTATCCGCTCGACTGATCGGAGACGGAGGCGAGGCTGCCGAGTGCAGCCTCCAGCGCAGACGGCCATTCATTGTCCAGCGTTTCGCTGAGCGCGAGCCAGGTCCCGGGGCCAGTGCCCACCAGGCCAAGGCCGCTGCCGCTGCGATAGGCAGGTTCCTTTGGCACTTCGAAGGCCAGGGCCCCGCCGATATCGGCAGCGGTTACGCCCTTGCGGGCCATAACGGCAGCGAGCGAGACGTTCTCCCGCCGGGAGATGAAATCCACTTTATCCACGCAAACGCTCTCCTGCCGGATCCACAAAGACGGCGTCGCATATCTCGACCGGCACGTCCGTTGCCCGCACAATGTCGTTCAGCAACATTTCTTCCCCGATCCTCTCCTGGCCGCCCGTGACGAGCGCGAGCGCAATCGAGTAACCCAGCGTCGGCGAGAATGCAGCGGAGGTCACGCGGCCCTGGACATTGGCAGCTTTGGGCTCCGCGCCCTTTGCCAGAAGATGCGCGCCTGCCCGCAAGGTGGCGGCGGGATCGATCGGTTTCAGCCCGACCAGCGACATTCTGCCCGGATCGGTCAGCCCGGGCCGCTGGGCCATCGCCCGCCCGATGAAATCCTTCTTGGTGGACAGCATGCGCCCCATGCCGAGATCTCCGGCAGTTGTCTGGCCGTTCATCTCGTTGCCGGCGGGATGTCCCTTCTCGATGCGCATGACGCCCAGTGCCTCCGTGCCGTAGGGTACGATGCCGAAGGGCGCGCCGGCTTCCATGATCGCTTCCAGCAATTGGCGTCCGCGATTGGCGCCGATGCTGATTTCGTATGCGAGCTCCCCGCTGAAAGAGACGCGGAAGAGGCGGATCTTCGTGCCGCGCCAGCGATATTCGCCCGCCGCCATGAATTTGAAGGCTTCGTTGGTCAGGTCGATATCCGGCAGCAAGGCCTGCAGCACGGCGCGCGATTGCGGGCCGGCAATGGAGTAGGTGGCCCATTGCTCGGTCACGGAAGTCGCCTGGACATCCAGTTCCGGCCAGATCACTTGCCGGGCGAAGTCGATATGCTGCATCACCCGCGCGGCATTGGCGGTGGTGGTGGTGACGTAATATCTGTCCTCGGCAAAGCGCGTCGCCGTGCCGTCATCCATCACGAACCCGTCTTCGCGCAGCATCAGGCCGTAGCGCGCCCGCCCGACAGGCAACGTCGAAAACATATTGGCATAGAGCCGGTCCAGAAGCGTGGCGGCATCCGGGCCCAGAACGTCGATCTTGCCCAGGGTCGAGACGTCGCAAATGCCAACGCCGCCGCGCGTGGCCTTCACTTCGCGGTCGACGGAGGTTCTCCATTCGGTTTCGCCCGGCTGGACAAACCATTGGGCACGTTTCCATTGTCCGACATCGACGAAGGCCGCGCCGTTCTCCGCCGCCCAGTCATGGCTTGCCGTATGCCGCACCGGACGGAAATGCTCGCCCCGGTGATGCCCCGCAATCACGCCCAGGGCGATCGGCGTATAGGGCGGGCGCGACATGATCGTGCCCGCTTCGGCGATCGTCTTCTTGGTTTCCTCCGCCAGCAGTCCGTGCCCGTTGAGCTGGCTCAGTTTGCCCTGATCGGTCGCCATGCCCATCGTGGTGTAGCGCTTGAGGTGTTCGATCGACACGAAACCCTCGCTCGCGGCGAGCTTGATGTCGGAAGCCGTCACGTCGTTCTGGAAGTCGACGAATGCCTTGCCTTCGATCCCGCTTGGAACCCAGAGCATGTTCTCACTCGTGCCGCCCGTTTCGGCAACGTCGGCAATCGCCATTTCGGCAGGCGACTTGCCCAGCTGCTGCACGACTTCGGTCGCCGCCCGGATGCCGTCGCCCAGCGCGGAGGTCAGGCTCATGCGCCCGGCGGCGGAACCGACGGGGGAAAACCCTGGCGGGGCCTTGTCGAGCAGGAAGGCATTGAGCTCTTCGGACCAAACGGGCCGGTTTCCGAAATTGCTGCCCAGGCCGATGGCCGGGTTCCAGCCGCCCGACATCGCAACGAGATCACAGACGACGCTAGTTTCCTTGCCGCTGCCGTCGCGGATCGTGGCGCCTTTGACGCTTTTCGACCCCTTGATGTCCACAATCGCGCCCTGCAGCGCCACGACGCAGTCCGACAGGTCCAGCCGGTCTGCCAACGCAGGCATTTGGGCGCGTGTATCGACCACTGCGGCGACGCCGATGCCGGCGGCCTGCAGGTCCAGCGCGGTCTGCCAGCCTGTGTCGCAGGAGGTGAAGATCGCCGCCTTCTTGCCGGGCGCCACCGCGAAGCGGTTGAGATAGGCGGAGACGGCCGACGCCATCATCACGCCGGGCCTGTCATTGCCGGGGAAGATCAGCGGGCGCTCGATCGCGCCGCTTGCCAGCAGGGCATGCCTGGCCACGATCTTCCAAAATCTCTGGCGCGGCTGACCCGGCAAAGGTTCGGGCAAATGGTCCGAAACGCGCTCCACGGCGCCATATTCATGGCCGTCATAGACGCCGAATACGCCCGTGCGCGGAAGCAGCGTGACATTGGGATAAGATGCCAGTTCCTCCACCACGCCTGCCGCCCAGTCCGCGCCGGCTGCACCTGCAATTTCGCTGCGTTCCTTCAGCAAATGACCGCCCATGGCCATGTCGTCATCAGCCAGGATCACGCGCAGGCCGGACCGCCCGGCAGTGAGAGCCGCGGCAAGGCCGGACGGACCCGCGCCGATTACCAGAAGGTCGCAAAATGCGTGTTTGCGGTCATAGCTGTCGGGATCGGGCAGGCCGGAGAGGGCGCCCAGGCCCGCTGCACGCCGGATCAGCGGCTCATAAAGCTTTTCCCACAAGGCGGCAGGCCGCATGAAGGTCTTGTAATAGAAGCCGGCCACAAAGATCGGTGAAGCAAGCTGGTTGAGCGCCAGCAGGTCGAAGCCCAGGCTGGGCCAGCGGTTCTGACTGCTGGCAACCAATCCGTCGTAAAGCGGGACGGCTGTCGCCTTGCTGTTGGGCTCGGCCCGCGCGCCTTCGCGCAATGTGACCAGTGCATTGGGCTCTTCCGTCCCGGCGGTCAGGATGCCGCGCGGGCGGTGATATTTGAACGATCTGGCTACCAGGCGCACCTCGTTGGCCAGCAATGCAGCGGCCAGCGTATCGCCTTCGAAGCCCGAATATTGCTTGCCGTCGAAAGTGAATTTCAGCGGGCGCGTGCGGTCGATCAGCCCGCCTGTGCTCAGCCGGCTCATGCGGACTTTCCTTCGCTGGTCAGGCGTGCGGCGGAAATGGCGTGATCGCGCGTGTCGCGCGTCAGCGTAATCCAGTTGCGGCAACCTTGTGCGTGGTACCACAGCTCATCGATCGGCCCGGCGGGGTTCTCCCGCAGATAGACATAGTCGAAGAATTCCGTCTCCTCCGCCGGATCCGCAGGCCGCACGGGGGAAGCGTCGCCGCGATAGACGAATTCCTGTGAGTCTCGATCTCCGCAATAGGGGCAGGGAATGCGCATATCCGGCTCCTCAGTGCAGGTTCGGTTGGGCGCCCTGGCCCTTTTCGTCGATGACATGGCCAGTCGCGAACCGGTCCAGACGGAAGTCTGCGGCTGTTTCGTGCGGCTGGTCGGTGGCGAGCAGATGGGCGAAGCACCATCCGGCGGCAGGCGTGGCCTTGAAACCGCCATAACACCAGCCGGCATTGAGATAGAGCCCGCCGACCGGGGCGTGGTCGATAATCGGGGAACCATCCATGCTCATGTCCATGATACCACCCCAGGAACGCAGCAGGCGAGCGCGGCCGATCATCGGCATCAGCGCCATTCCGCCTTCGCAGACATCTTCCACGGTCGGCAGATTTCCGCGCTGGGCATAGCTGTTGTAGCCATCGATATCGCCGCCGAAGACCAGGCCGCCCTTGTCGGACTGGCTGACATAGAAATGTCCGGCGCCGAAGGTGATCACGCCGGGGATCAACGGTTTCAGCCCTTCGCTGACGAATGCCTGGAGAACGTGGCTTTCGATGGGTAGGCGCAGGCCCGCCATTTCGGCAAGGCGCGAACTGTTGCCGGCGACCGACAGACCGACCTTCTTGGCGCGGATCGGCCCGCGCGTCGTCTCCACCCCGGTCACCGAGCCGTCCGGCCCGCGCAGCATGCCGGTGACGGCGCAGTTCTGGATGATGTCGACGCCCCTGTCCGATGCGCCGCGGGCATAACCCCAGACGACCGCATCGTGCCGCGCAGTGCCGCCGCGCCGCTGCAGCAGGCCGCCCTGGATCGGGAAGCGCGCATTCTCGTAATCGAGGAACGGCGCCATCGCCTGGACCTGATCGCGGCCCAGCAATTCGGCATCGACGCCGTGCAGCCGCATCATGTTGCCGCGCCTGGCATAGGCGTCGCGCTGCGCATCGCTGTGATAGAGATTAAGCACGCCGCGCTGGCTGACCATCGTGTTGTAGTTGAGATCCTGCTCCATCCCCTCCCACAGCTTCATCGACCATTCGTAGAACGGGATGTTGCCGGGAAGCCCGTAATTGGATCGGATGATGGTGGTGTTGCGGCCGGCATTGCCGCCGCCGATCCAGCCTTTCTCCAGCACGGCGACATTGGTGATGCCGTGCTCCTTGGCAAGGTAATAGGCAGTTGCCAGCCCGTGCCCGCCGCCGCCGACAATGATGACGTCATAGCTTTCCTGCGGCTCGGCGTCGCGCCACGCCCTGTCCCAATGGCGATGGCCAGTGAGCGCGTTACGTAAGAGAGTGAAAAGCGAATAGTGCGTCATGGCTCGGGCCAATGCGAAACGAGAGTGGCGAAATAAATTTGATTCGCAGGAAATATTAGATGCTATGCGGGCGCCTTGCGTGACTCGAAGCGACGGAATCGTGCCTGTGAACGACAAAATACTCCCCGCCGAGAAACCTGAGCATCTCGGCTTGCTCTTGGCGCCGGGCTTTTCGCTGATGTCCTATGCTTCGGTCATCGAACCGTTTCGCGCGGCCAATGTGCTGGCCGGCAAGCAGCTTTACCGCTGGACGCATGTTTCCACCGATGGGGAGCCTGTAACTGCTTCCAACGGTGCGACCATTCTGGCCGATGGCAAGGTGGGGGACCGGCTGGATTGCGAAACGCTGTTCGTGATCGCGGCCGGCGAACCGGCCAAGTTCGATCACCAGCCGACCTTTGCCTGGCTGCGCCAGCTGGCGGCCTCCGGGGTGCGGCTGGCGGGGGTATCGGGCGGACCGCTGCTGCTGGCAAAGGCGGGGCTGCTCGAAGGCTACCGCGCGACGGTCCACTGGGAACATTGGCAGCAGATGCATGATCTGTTCCCCGATCTCTCCGTGGAATCCGGCCTCTATGTGATCGACCGGCGGCGTTTGACCTGCGCGGGCGGGATTGCCGCGCTCGATCTGGCGGTCGAGATGATCGAGCGTGCGCATGGCCATGCGCTGGCTTCCCGGGTGGGTGAATGGTTCATCAGCCCGGAGCAGCGCCCGCCGGACAAGGCGCAGCGGATCGGCCTCAGGGAGCGCTACGGTATTGCCAATGACCGGGTGCTCAAAGTGCTGGCGCGGATGGAGGAGTCCACTGCCGAGCCACTCACCCACCGTGAACTGGCAGGGCAGGCAGGCGTTTCGCTACGCCAGCTGGAGCGGCTGTTCGCGCGGGATCTGGGCTCCACCATCGGCGCGGTCTATCTCGGCATCCGGCTGGACAAGGCGCAGGAGCTTCTGCGCAAGACAGGCATGCAGGTGACTGCGGTTGCCTTTGCCTGCGGCTTTCGCAATTCCAGCCATTTCTCCCGCGCCTATCGCGCCAGGTTCGGCCAGCCGCCGAGCCGCCGCTGACGGCCCGCTTGCCGGACACACCGTTCTGCAATTTCGCTTATGCATTCACATGGAAAATTGGCGGCCAGCCATTTCAAGGCAATGCTATTCTTGTCCCCCCGACTTTTCAGACGGCGAGGACGATGGGCAGAATATTGACGTCCGGTGATGTGGAAGCAGCCGTATTGGGCGGCTCGGTCTTTGCGGCAGGCGGTGGTGGCTGGGCCGATCACGGGCGCATGCTGGGGCAAATGGCCATGGTAGCGGGATCGCCCGAACTGGTCTCGCTGGACGAAATCCCCGACGACGCTTGGATCGCAACGGCCGCCGCTATCGGCGCGCCTGCCGGCACCACGCAATGGGAGATGCGCGGCGAAGACTATGTGCGCGCTGCGGCTCTGCTGGAAGAGGCACTGGGCGAACCGCTTTACGGGCTGATGATCGGGCAGAACGGAATGTCCAGCACGCTCAATGGCTGGCTGCCTTCGGCAAGCTGCGGCTGGAAGGTCGTGGATGCAGTGGGTGACATACGCGCCCACCCAACGGGGGACATGGGATCGATCGGCCTTGCCTCCAGTCCGGAGCCGACGATCCAGACGGCAGCGGGCGGAAACCGCGCGGCGGGGCAATATCTGGAACTGGTGGTGCAGGGCGCGACAGGCGTCATTTCGCCGGTGGTGCGGACCGCGGCGGACCGATCGGGCGGCTTTATCGCCAGTTGCCGCAATCCCGTGCGTGCCAGCTATGTGCGCGAACATGCCGCGCTCGGCGGCATCACCATGGCGCTGGCGCTGGGCGAGGCGATCCTGGCGGCGCAGCCGGAAGGCGGCGAGGCGGTGATCACGGCAATCTGCAAGGCAACGGGCGGCATGATAGTGGGTACCGGGCCCGTTACATCGAAAGCAGTGGTCTATACGCAGCAGGCCTTCGATATCGGCACGGTCACAGTCCAGTGCGGCAACGATGAATTCGTGCTGCATGTTATGAACGAATATATGGCGCTCGACGACAAGTCTGGCACGCGCCTTTCCACCTATCCCGACGTCCTGACTACGCTGGACAGTGACGGTGCGCCGGTCAGCGTCGGCAATCTGCGCGAGGGGATGGAAATCTCCATCCTCCATGTACCGCGCGGCCAGATACCGCTCAGTTCTTCGGTCACTGACCCGGCGGTTTATCCCGTCGTGGAGGAAGCGTTGGGGATCGAAATCGCTCGCTACGCCCTCGAATTGGAGCAATCGGCATGAGTGCTTCCCCGCCGGTTGAAGCAGAGCGGGGATTGCGCTGCCGCGGCTGGCGGCAGGAAGGGTTGCTCAGGCTGCTCGAGAATGTGCTGACCGTCGGCGAAGACCCGGACCGGCTAGTTGTCTATGCCGCGCTCGGCAAGGCGGCGCGCAACTGGCCGTCGCACGCCGCCATCGTCGAAACGCTGAAGACGATGGCTGAGGACGAAACGCTCATCATTCAGTCGGGCAAGCCGATCGGCGTGCTCAAGACGCACAAGGATGCGCCGATGGTCCTGATGGCGAACTGCAACATGGTTGGCCGCTGGGCAACGCCGGAGAATTTTTACCGCTTCGAGCAGCAGGACCTCATCTGCTGGGGCGGCCTGACTGCCGGTGCATGGCAATATATCGGCTCCCAGGGGGTTATTCAGGGCACTTACGAGATACTAATGCGCATTGCGGAGCGTCACTTCGAAGGCAGCCTGGCAGGACGCTTCGTGCTGACAGCAGGGCTCGGCGGAATGGGCGGGGCGCAGCCTCTTGCGGGGCGTCTGGCGGATTCGGTGATCCTGTGCGTTGAAGTCGATCACCGGCGTATCACCAAACGCCTCGAAAGCGGATTTCTGGATCGCGTCGCCGGCGATCTGGATGAAGCATTGTCGCTGGTGCAAGAGGCGGTGACGAAACGGGAAGCGGTGTCGATCGGCCTGTGCGCCAATGCAGTCGATGTCTACGAGCGGATTGCCGAGCGCGGGATCACGCCGGATGTCGTGACGGATCAGACATCCGCCCACGATCTCGTCTATGGCTACATCCCTTCCGGCCTGACGATCGAAGAGGCTGTGGAGCTGCGCGGCGAGCCCCAGCGCCTGATCGAATTGGGCCGCGCTTCCATTGTGCGCCAAGTGAAGGCGATGCTCTCCTTCCAGAAGGCGGGCGCTATCGTATTCGACAACGGCAATCTCATCCGCAGCCAGGCGTTCGAAGGCGGCGTGGAAAACGCTTTCGACATACCGATATTTACCGAAGCGTTTCTGCGTCCGCTTTTTGCCCGTGCCATCGGGCCGTTTCGCTGGATTGCCCTTTCGGGCGAGCCCGCCGATTTGGCGGCGATCGACAATCTGGTGCTGGAGCTGTTCCCGGACAATCAGATCGTCACCAACTGGATACGCCTGGCTGGCGAGCATGTGCCGATCGAGGGGTTGCCTGCGCGCATTGCGTGGCTTGGCCACGGCGAAAGAGCGCGGCTGGGCGTTGCAGTCAATGCCATGGTGCGGAACGGGACATTGGCTGGGCCGGTCGCATTCACGCGCGATCACCTCGATGCCGGAGCAATGGCGCATCCCACGATCATGACCGAGCGCATGCTGGACGGATCGGACGCCATTGCCGACTGGCCGCTGGTCAATGCGCTTGCAATGGCATCTTCCAAGGCCGATCTGGTGGCGATCCATTCGGGCGGAGGCGGATATTCGGGCTTCATGACGAGTTCCGGGGTCACCGTAGTCGCGGATGGCAGCGAAGCTGCGGAAACGCGTATCGATCTTTCGCTCAATAACGATACGTCGCTTGGCGTGATGCGCTATGCCGATGCCGGATATCACGAAGCGCTGGACGAGGCGGAAACGAAGAAGCTGCGCTATCTGGGTATTCCACAATATGCGGGGAGCGGCAGCTGATGGAAATGACGCGGGCCGAACGCACGCTACATCGGCGGGCCATTGCCGCCGCGTCTATCGGCAACGCATTCGAATGGTACGACTTTACGATCTACGTGCTGTTCGCGCCGTATATTGCCGCGAACTTCTTCCCATCCGACGATCCGGCCGTCGAGCTGATCCAGGCATTTATCGTCTTCGGGGTCGGCTTCATTGCCCGGCCGGTGGGCGCCGTCGTGCTCGGCCGCTTCGCCGATACGGCCGGACGCAAGGCCGCGCTCACGCTCACCTTTGCGCTGATGGCTCTCGGGACGGGCGCCATCGCCTTCGCACCGACCTATGCCGTGATCGGCGCCGCTGCCCCCGCAATTATTCTGCTCGGCAGGATCACTCAGGGATTTTCCGCCGGCGGAGAGATTGGCGGGGCCGCGACGGTCCTGGTTGAAAATGCGCCGGAGGAGAAGCGCGGGCGCGCTGCCGCCTGGCTGCAGGCGAGCATGGCGTTCTCCAATATCATCGGCGCTGTAATGGGTTTGTTGGTCCACGCCTTGCTGACGCAGGCCCAGATCGGCGATTGGGGCTGGCGCCTGCCATTCGTTTTTGGCCTTCTGATCGTGCCATTGGGAATCTGGCTGCGCTTCACGCTGCGCGAATCGAACGATTTCGAAGAGGTGAAGCAGACAGGGGCAACGAGCACGTCCCTGTGGCAGGTGTTCAGCGAATGGCTTGGGCTTCTGCGCGGTTTCGGCATCTCATTGATCTGGGGCGTAGTGATCTATGCGCTCGTCATCTTCATGCCTGTTCATGTGCAGCAGTCCCTTGGCATGACGGGAGAGGCCGCTTTCACCGCATCAATAATCGGCAATGTCGTACTCGCCTCAAGCTGTTTCGTTTCGGGCAGCATGGCCGATGCGCTTGGGCACCGGCGGCAGATGACGATTACAATATGCGCAATTCTGGTTGGCGCCCCTGCCATGATGCTGCTGTTGGTGACGCATCCCGTATTCCCGGTGCTGGTTCTGGTCCAGGCAACGTTCTGTGCCCTGGCAGGCCTGTTCTCGGGCGCGGCGCCAGCGGTTCTGGCCAATCAGTTCCCGGCCAGGGTCCGCGCCAGCGGCATTTCCATCTCCTATAATAGTGCAGTCACCATTTTTGCCGGTTTCGCACCTGCCATCATTACTTGGCTTTCCAGCCGTACCTTCGGCTCCTTCGCCCCGGCGATATATACCTCTGCCGCGGCGGCCGTCGCCTTACTGGCGGTCGCCAGCCTTCCTGGCCAAAGGAAACAGACTCCGTCGCTGGCGCGCAGCAGCACCTGAAAGATTCTGACGGATCTGGGACACTTTTCCGGCACTCAGCCATACGATTTTTCGCCAATGGACTGTTCGAGCCGCTCCCGAATCTGCGCAGTCTTGCCCGGGGTTGGACCGGATTCGTTCTCTTGAATCAAAGACATGCGTGGCGGGATTTAGTCCCGAGCAGGGGGCTCCGAGGTGGCCATTTGCATAATAATTTCGTATCAAGAAAACTTATGTCCTAAAAAGCAAAATGCTCCTAGCTGTCAGGCCCCTTTCTTATAGGCTGAGCAACATCCCGGAGATTCAACAAGGACCCGGACAACCCAGTGGGAGGAGATGAAAAACGCAAGGCGTTTGAACACTGGTATGGGGGTATTTTAAAATGAGAGTACAACGTCGCGGCACCGGCAGGAGTCTGATTGGCTGCAAAGTCTTGGCGGCAATCCTGTCTGCATCGTGCCTTACGACTCCGGCAATTGCTCAGACCGATGAGGCTGCGCCGGCGATTTCCGAATCCGATCAGGCGATTGTCGTTACCGCACGGCGTCGCGATGAATTTCTTCAATCGACGCCTGTTTCGGTCTCCGTTCTTTCCGGAGACGACGTCGCCAACCGCAACTTGCGCGATTTCCAGGATCTGCGCGGTGTTGTTTCCAACCTGGAGGTTCTGCCTCTTGCCTCGGGCGGTGCCAGCATCACTATTCGCGGCATTGGCCAGACCAGCAACCAGGTGAACGTGGACGCCAAGTCGGGCCTTTACGTGAACGACATGTATGTTGCTCGCCAGGAAGGCAATGAACTCTATTTCTACGACATCGGATCTCTGCAGGTCCTCAAGGGTCCGCAGGGTACGCTGTTCGGCAAGAATACCACGGGCGGGGCGATGCTGCTGACCACGCAGCTGCCCGGCTACGATCCGGGTGGTTATGTCAAAGGCCGTCTCGGCAGCTACAAGCGCGTTGATTTGGAAGGTGCGGTCAACATTCCTCTGACCGACACGATCCTGACCCGCTTCAGCTTCAGGACCCAGAACGCCGACGGTTTCGTCAGCCACGTTCTCAACGATGGCGACAGCAACAACATCAATAACCGGTCCGCACGTTTCCAGATCCGCGCCGTTCCCAGCGATCGGTTCACGGCAGATCTTCTGATGGAATATAACGGCAATCGCAGCGATGGGCGGACGTCGATCGCAGTCGGATGCCGTCCGGATGCATCATATATGCGCAACTATACGGCGCTGCATTCGCAGACGCTTTGCGATGCCTATCCGATCCTCAATCAGGGCAACACCGTCTATGGTGGCGCCTATCTGACCATCCCGACCAGCGCCAATGTCACCGACACGGCGGTTGGCGGCGATGCCGGCGAGCTGTCCCGCGGCAATCGCGGCCCGCATAACGATACCGATGTCGCCACGGTCAATCTCCGCCTGGAATATGAGCTGAGCGACTCTCTGAGCGTGAAGGCGATCACTGCCTATCGTTACTCGGAGGCATCGTTCTACAATCCGACCGTCAATGTCCCGACCGACATCTATGCGGAGCTGGACAATACGGACACCACGCAGTTCACCCATGAAGTCCAGCTCTCTGGCCAGTTCCTCCAGGACCGGTTGAATTTCGTGATCGGCGGCTTCTATTCCAGCCAGGATACCTACTTCCTGCAGGATACCGGCCCGGACTGGATCGACCCGCTGGGTTACATCTACGAAGGTGACAATCTCTTCAAGAGCTGGGCGGCCTATGCCCAGGCTTCCTTCGAGATCACGCCGGAACTCGAGCTGACGGTTGGCGGTCGCTACACCTACGACAAGAAGGAGGCGAGCAGCTACGTCTTCTTCGCAGGCAATGGCGGAACCTACATGCTCGATGGCGAGCTGATGCAGTGCGGATGGTTCATCGGGGACTTCCTCGGCGGCATTCAGAACTGCGGCGGCGATCCGGCCACCGGTGCAGCCAGCGAGACCTGGGACAGCTTCGACCCACGCGTTCAGCTGTCCTATCAGGTGACGGAAGATATCTTCGTCTATGCCAGCTATACCAAGGGCTACAACGCCGGCGGTTTCAACCAGCAGCTGGGTTCGAGCAACCCCAGCGGCAGCCTGGCTCCGTACGATACGGAGAAGCTGGACTCTTACGAAGCCGGTTTCAAGAGCTCCTGGCTGGACAATGCACTGGTTCTCAACCTGACCGGTTTCTACCAGGAATATGCCGACATCCAGACGACGACGCTGCCCTGTTTGCCGCTCGGCGCGCCGAATTGCATCCTTACCCGCCAGGTCCAGTCGGGCGCATCGGTTGAGGTCAAGGGCATTGAAGGCGAGGTCGTTGTCCGGCCGGTCGATGGCTTCACGCTCTCTGCGGATGGCGCCTTCCTCGATCAGGACTACACCGAAATCCGGCCCGAGGCAGAGCCTTTCTTTCCGCTGGGTCTCGCCACTCCGGTAACTTCCGCGCCGAGATACACCTACTCGATCGCTGGCAGCTACGAGCATATCTTCCCGTCGGATGCGATGCTCACCTTCAGTGCAAACTGGCGGTTCGTGGACAAGAAGCCGGCCTGTAACCCGATCGGCAGCTGCTACACGCCGTCATACGGCCTGCTTGGCGGACGCATCGACTTCACGCCGGGTCCCGATAATCCGTGGACCTTCTCGCTCTGGGGTACCAACATCCTGGACGAATATGTCGAGATCAGCCGCAACTACGGCGGTGGTATGGGCATCGACAGCTACGTACCGGGTCGCCCCGCCGAGTTCGGCGTGGAGATCAGGCGCGATTTCTAAGAGAGGAACCTTGCGGGCTCGGGGCAATCGCTCCGGGCCCGCAAACCTCTCCGGCTAATATTCGCGGTGCGGGAGTGCGTGAAGCCTCCTGCATTGCCTTTGATGAGGAGCATGAAGGTGAAGCGTACCCGGCAGTATATTGCAGCAGCGTTGATGGCGTGTTCGGTCATCGGGCTTCAACCTTCGGCAGCCTTGGCCAATGAAGCGCTCTATCAGCCGATTACCTATGACCGGGTCGAAGAAACCATCACGCTGACCGGGCACGACATGACGATCGAGCAGGTCGTTCTCATCGCGCGTCACGGCGCCAAGGTTAAGCTTAGTCCCGAAGCGCGCCAGCGTTCGGCGGATGCGTTTGGGCTTCTGCTGCAGGGCGCGGCCGAGGGCATGCCGATCTACTGGTTCAATCGCGGTGCGGGCTCTCAGCGCGAAGTCAGCATTTTCGAAGGCAGCCCGATGGAGCCAGAGAACAAGGCACTGCTGGAAGCACGCCAGCTTGCCAGGTTCGAGGCCGGGGCTACCGGGGCTTACGGTCCGGAAATCGCGGACGAGGCTGTCGTGCGCGCGATGATGGCGATCCGCGCAAACACGATGAGCTATGAGGCGGCCAGTCCCGACCTCACCGATGCGTTGGTCAATCTGATCAATGCCGGGATCACGCCTGTGGTCAATTCACGCGGCACGCTGGGCGAGGGCGATCTCGCCATTCTCGGCCATATCGGTGCCGCGATGGTCGGTTCGGGCGAAGTCTATTACAAGGGCAGCCGGATGCCTGCGAGCGAGGCGCTCAAGAAAGCCGGGCTCAAGCCGCTCCAGCCCTTCGGTGCAGACGATGCCGCGCTGGTCAGCACCAACGCCTATGCCATTGCGCGCTCGGCGCTGCTGGTGGCCGATGCCAAGCAATTGCTGGACTGGACCGATGTCAGCTACGCGATGGCGCTCAACGGCATGAACAGTTCGGTCACGCCGATTTCGATGCCAGTGCAGTCGAACAGGCCATTCGAATGGCTGAACTGGGATGCAGAGCGCGTCCTCAAGATGCTGCGCGGCAGCTACCTGCTCGAGGACGATCCGCAGCGCATCATCCAGGATCCGCTGAGCTTGCGAGCATCCTCTCAGCGGCAGGGTTCCGCCTGGGAAGCCTGGAGCCGCCTGAGAGACGCCACGCTTATTTCCATGAATGTTTCCGATCACAATCCTGCGGTTCGCCCCGGTCTGACGCCGGACAGTAGTTGGGAACTTTCCAGCCCTCATATGATGAAGTTCTATGTCGAAGGCGGAGAGCTCTCTGGCGGCAAGTCGGGCTACATCTTCTCCAACGCAAACTGGGATCCCTATCCGCTCGCCAATGATATCGAGGCATTCACCCTCGCACTGGCGAATATGGGCGTTGCAGTCGTCTTGCGTATCGACCGCTTCTCCAACCCGTTCTTCACGGTCGTCAGCCCCGGCGAAGTTCTGGATATGAGCCAGGAAGAGATGTGGTCCGCGCCAAGCGGCGGCGGTTATCTTCCGGTCGACCTGTGGCAGGAAATGTCGACCTACATGGTCCCGCTCACTCCCCAGGGCCAGGCGATCGTCTCGACGGTTGAGGATCTGGAAGCCAATACGCGGCTCAAGCTCGACCATGCGACTTCCGCGGTGGATGTTGGCATGCATCTCGTCGCGCAGGACCTGATGATGAACGCTTTCTGGATGGATGTGCGCAAGGCGCAGGATCCAAGCCGCCTCTTCGGCCCGGCGCCCACGGCGGCTCACGCTGCCTTGCGCAAGGTCGTACCGCTCAAGGCGCCTGACGGGCAGCGCCCGACACAGCCTTATGGGCAGACGGTCTATGAATTCATGAAGGCCACGCCGGCCAGCCAGTTCATCGTCGAAAACCCGCCAATGCCCTCCGGCAAGTCCGTTCCGGTCGTCGGAGAGTAAGTGCCCGTTGGGCTTTGAAGGGGATCGCTCCGATGCTTGCGCAGATTTCGTTTAATCGTTTCAAGGCAGCGGGGGCGGGGCTTGTCATCCTGGCTGCGGCGCTGCTGTCCAGTGTCCAGGCCAATGCCCAAGCATCGGCATATCAGCCCATTGAGGTAACGGCGGCGGATCAGGAAGTCGTCTTGACGGGCGACGATCTGACGGCGGACCAGGTTGTGCTGGTTGCCCGGCACGGGGCGAGAGTTTCCGTGTCGGCCGAAGCGAAGGAGCGTGCCAGACTGACCCATGGGCTGATGCTGCAAGGCGCGGCCGAAGGCGTTCCGATCTATCTCTTCAACAGGGGATCTGGGGCCAATCGGGAACAGGTGAAGTTTACCGGCGATCCCATGTCCGATGAAAACCGGCCTGAGCTGGAAGCGAGCACCCTGGCCCGTTTCAAGGCTGGTGCCGGCTCGGGCGCAGGGCCCGAAGTGTCCGAAGAGGAAATTACGCGCGCGCAGATGGTGGTTCGGGCCAATGGCTTGACTTACGAGGCAGGCAGCCCGCAACTGCTCGAAACGCTGGTTGCCCTGATCAATGCGCGGATCACTCCTGTGGTCCGCAGTCTCGGCGGCACAGGTGAGGCCGATGGCCCCTATAACAGCAATATCAATGGCGCCTTGGTCGGCTCCGGCGATGTCTACTACAAGGGCGTCCGGATGAAAGCGTCCGAGGCGCTGCGCAGGGCCGGCATTCCGCCGCTCAAGCCCGCTCCGGGCGATAGTACGGTGACGACCACCAATGCCTGGGTAACCGGTCAGGCGGCTCTGGTCGTGCATGACGCGCGCAAGCTGCTCGAATGGGCGGATATCGTCTATGCCATGGATCTCAATGGCATGAACTCCTCTGTCACGCCGCTACTCGCGCCGGTTCAGGACAACCAGCCTTTTCCCTGGCTCAACTGGCAGGCTTCGCGTGTGCTGGAAGCGCTGGAAGGCAGCTATCTGTTCGAAGTCGATGACGCGCGGATCATCCAGGATCCGGAAAGCCTGCGCGCTTCCGCCATCCGGCAAGGCTCTGCCTGGCACGCTTGGGGTGAACTGAACGAGGTCGTCTCGATCCAGCTCAACCGGTCCGATCACAATCCGGTTATTGCGCTCGATTACGAACCTGGCGATGCCCCCGGGCTCGACAGCCCCTATGCGATGAAGTTCCGCATCGAAGGCGGTCCGCATAGCGATGGGCGTGGTGGTTATGCGTTCTCCAATGCCAATTGGGACTGGTATCCGATTGCCAACTCGGTGGAAGCGTTCACCAATGCTTTGGCCAATATGGGCGTTGCCGTCGCGTTGCGGACGGATCGCTTCGTCAATCGCTTCTTCACGGTGGTCCGCCCCGAAGAGGTTTTTACGGAGGAGGAGTTGGCGGCGGCTCCGCCAACCGGACACATCAAACTCGTGACGGATAGCTGGCAGGAATTGCAGGGGCTGTCGGTCGCAGTGCCGCCTGCCGGAATGGCCATCATTTCCACGGTCGAGGATCTGCAAGGACAAGGGCGGCTGAAGGTCGCGCGGGCCCGCGCGGCAACAGACGTGACCTACAATATCCTGGCGCAGGATATGCTTACGGCAGCCTATTGGATGGAACTGCGGCGCAAGCAGGACGAAAGCCGCAACTTCGGCGTAGCTCCCGAAGCCGCACTTGCTGCATTGCGTGAAGTCGTTCCCTGGGGCGAAGAGCGTGATCCGAGCGAGTCAGTTGCGGTGACGGCGTATGAATTCCTGAAGAACACCGATCCCGCCACCATCCTGCCTTTGTCCGACATGCCAGATTAAAATGGAGCCGAATGTGACGATAGTGAAGCACAGCCTGGACGGCGTTGAACCCATTACCACCGATCTTGATGGCTGGACGCCGGTGGACGGCGCACCGACCATGACGACATGGATTGAATATAGTGCCCCTGACGGATCGCTGATTGCGGGAACCTGGCGCGCCACGCCCGGCACATATCGCGCGGAATATGCCGCCTATGAATTCGTGCATCTGATCGAAGGCCTGATCGAGATTACGCCCGATGGGGGCGAAACAGTGACCGTGTCGCCAGGTGATGCCTTCAGTGTCGAGGCGGACTTCAAGGGCGAATGGAAGATTGTCGAACCGGTGCTGAAGCACTTTGCCATCAAGTTGAAGTGATGGCCTCGCCAGCGGTGCTGGCTGGAATGCAAGCGCTCCAAATCTTCGTATGGCTATCTTCGGAATTAGATAAATATTCCTACGAAGAAAATTTGTTGACTAAAACGCATAAATGCTGCGTATGCGAAGAGTGGGGGTAGGGGCTATTGTTCCCAAGCTGAGGGGGCGATCATTTCATGCGCGGCGCGGCATTCAGGCTGCGTGAGTAGAGCGATCTGATCCGTTTGAAAGCTTGGCTGGACACATGGCCTCGAGAACTCCGCAGACCGCCGATGGCGCTCTCGTGGAGGGGGTTGCCATTGGGCGATGTTTACCAATTGATGGCCAAAGGGAGCAGCGCAGTGCAAGCGGACATGTCCACCCTAACAGAGACAGTGGCGAAGGCAGGGTCGCTCGGAACCACATTCTCGGAAACCTTCTATTTTCTCACAATTCCGCTGATGATCCTCATTCACGTAGGCTTCCTGGCCTATGAAATGGGGGCATCTAGGTCGAAGAACGCGCTTGCGTCCGGCATTAAGAATATCCTCGCTTTCGCAATGATCGTGCCGTTCTTCTACTTTGTCGGATGGTGGATCTATTGGGCTTTCCCGACCGGACTGACGCTCTCGGAAGGGGCGCTCGCCATTTCCGGGCTCGCCTATGCCAATGACGTGGCTTTCCCCACCAGCGCCTATATGGGCCCCAACCTCGATGACCGGTCGAACGGTGTCTTTTGGGGGGCATTCGTGATGTTTGCCGCCACGACGGCATCGATCATGTCCGGCGGTGTTATCGAACGTATCAAGCTGACCGGTTTCGTGGTTCTCGCCATCGTGCTCGGCTCGTTCGTCTGGATCCTGGCCGCGGCCTGGGGCTGGCATGGCGATGGCTGGCTGGTAACGAAGTTCGGCTATCACGATTTCGGTGCGGCCGGCGTTGTCCACATGGTCGCAGGGCTCTTCACGCTTGGCGTCCTGATCAATCTCGGCCCGCGTATCGGCAAGTTCAATCCGGACGGTTCGGCCAATCACATACCGGGGCACTCCATGCCGATGACGCTGATCGGGCTCATGCTGATCATCGCCGGCTTCTGGGGCTTCCTGATGGGCTGTGTGATCGTACCCGGCGAAGCCTGGAGCTATTCGGCCTCGATCGAGACCACCATCTACGGCACGCCGATGACAATTTCGGGCATGACATTCAACACGCTGATGGGCTTTTCCGGAGGGATCATCGGTGCCTGGATGATGACGCGCGATCCGTTCTGGATGATGTCCGGTGCACTGGGCGGCATCATTTCCTGCGCGGCCGGCCTGGACCTCTGGTATCCGCCCATGGCGTTCATCATCGGCTTCCTGGGCGCTTCGATGATGCCGTTCGTGGCTACCTTCATCGAAAAGCGCGGTATCGACGATGCAGTCGGCGCCGTCACCGTTCACGGTTTCCTCGGCGCGTGGGGCCTGTTGGCCGTCGGTATCGCGGCGCAGGGTTATCCCGCCATGTTCGGCGAAAATGTGGTGACCACATCCTTCTTCGGCCAGATCATCGGCTTGGTTGTGATGGGCGCATTGGGTTTTGTACCAGGCTACCTCATTTCCCTGCTGCTCAAGGTCACGGGACAGCTGCGGGTACCGGAATCTTCGGAAATCATTGGGTTGGACAAGGTGAAGGTACCTGCCTCCGCCTATCCCGAAGGCCTGCATATGAGCACGAGCCCCGCCGAGTGAGCTCCCTCTAACAAGGAGAAAGATCGTGGAAGCACCATTTGAAGCAACGACTTGGGATGGAATCACCGGAGCATTCTATACCGGCGCGACCAGTGCCGAATGGATATGGATCGTCCTGTGCCTGCTCTGCATTTCAGTGGCGATTGTCGGCGGCTGGAAGCATGAGAAGCATGCCTATCAAGCCGCGGAGAAGGTCGCGAAGTAGGTTTGAATTTGCGTCCGGCCCCCGCTCAATGACAGGGTCGGCGCAATTGTCTGGCCGCGTGATGCGCCCAGAGCGCTGGATTTCGAATTAGTCAGCAACTGCAACGTCGAAGCCCAAGGTCGTAAATCCACATCACAAAAAAGGGGCGGTCAGTGATACTGGCCGCCCCTCAGTGGTTCGGGTAATATGCCGGTCGGGCGGTCAGCCCTTGGCCGTGCGCTTCTTTTTATCCGGATCGTCGAAGGGCAATGTGTGCGCCATGGCAGGTGCAGTCATGCTGCCGCGCAGTTCCATCTTCGTTCCCTGAACGGCAACATCGACGTCCAAGCGGGCAATCGCCATCGATTTGCCCGTAAGCGTGGAGACCATGCCGCAGGTTACGACCCCGACCTGCTCGTCGCCAATGTGAAGCGTGTCGCCCCCTTCGGCAGGCTCGGTTGAATCCACTTCCACGCCGAAGATCTTGAAGCGTTCCTTGCCCTTCGCCCGGTAATGCGCCTCGGAGCCGCGGAATTCGGTCTTGCCGGGGCTTACGGTGAAGTCCAGGCCAAGCTCCCACAGAGTGTCGCCGGGGCCATCGTCTTCGAAAGGGAACATTTCCGAATTGTCGAACGGATAGAACAGCAGGTAGCTTTCCACCCGCAGCAGATCGAGCGTGGCGAATGCAGCCGGGACGATGCCCATTTCAGCGCCCTCTTCCAGGATCGTGTCCCAGATTTCCGGAGCATCCTTGGACCGGCAGAAGATTTCGTAGCCACGCTCTCCCGTGTAGCCGGTGCGAGAGATCATGACCGGCTTGCCGAATAGCGTCGTCTGAATGTGCCGGAACGCATTGAGATCGCGAATGCCCGGAACGTGCTTGGCCAGATAGTCGACCGCGATCGGCCCTTGCAGCGAAAGATCCTGCATGTCGTCGTCGAACAGCAGGGCGACTGACTTGCCAGCGGCATAGGCGGCAATATTTTCATGCGCCTTACCTCCGCCATGGACCACCAGCCAGCTGTTCGGCCCGGTCCGGTAGAGCAGGGCATCGTCGATGAATTTGCCGTCGTCATTCAGGAATGCCGCATAGGCCGATTTACCGGGTGTGATCTTTTCCACGTTGCGAGTCGTCAGGTGATCCAGGATCGACGATGCGTGGGGGCCGACCAGGTGCAGCTTCTTCAGGCCGGAGACATCCATCAGGCCTGCCTTGGTCCGTATCGCCACATGGTCGTCCGCCAGCGGCTTGTCGTATGTCCACGCCGTGGGCATGCCGATCCAGTCTTCCAGATCGGAGCCAAGGGCGCGGTGCCGGTCGGCCAGCGGGGTCGTTCTCCAGGAGTTCGTCATATCGGGTCCTCTTTTTCCGTGTGAATGCCATAGATCATGGCGAAGAATTTGCCTATGAGGAATATTATGTGCTTCACGAGAACACTCAGCGGGCATGCAATCTGACGAAGAGAGGGCAATGTTTTCTTGAAAGAGGGCATTTCGCGCCTCGCGCTATTTGACAGAAGGGTTTCCTCTCACGAAAATAAGCTTCCACACACGGTAAGTTCGAATCAGGGGAAATTTAGTGGTTCAGAGAGTTGCGATCATCGGCGCCGGTCCTAGCGGGTTGGCTCAGCTGCGTGCGTTCGAAAGCGCAAAGCGTGCGGGTGCCGAGATCCCCGAGATCGTCTGTTTCGAAAAGCAGTCCAACTGGGGCGGCTTGTGGAACTACACCTGGCGTACCGGCCTCGATGAGCATGGTGAGCCCGTTCACTGCTCAATGTACCGTTATCTTTGGTCGAACGGCCCAAAGGAAGGATTGGAATTCGCCGACTATTCCTTTGAAGAACATTTCGGAAAGCAGATTGCCTCCTATCCGCCACGCGCCGTCCTGTTCGATTACATCCAGGGCCGCGTAGAGAAGGCCGGTGTGCGCGACATGATCCGGTTCAATTCGGTCATTCGCTGGGTCGAGTATGATCCCGAGACCGAGATGTTCACCATCACGGTGCACGATTATGACAAGGACCACACCTATAGGGAGGAGTTCGATTACGTCATCGTCGCATCTGGCCACTTCTCGACGCCCAACGTTCCCTATTATGAAGGGTTCGACACTTTCAACGGACGTGTCCTGCATGCGCATGACTTCCGCGATGCGCGCGAGTTCATCGACAAGGATATCCTGATTCTGGGCACGTCCTATTCGGCGGAAGACATTGGGTCGCAGTGCTGGAAATATGGCTGCAAGTCAGTGACTGTGGCGCATCGTACGGCCCCGATGGGGTTCGACTGGCCGGATAATTGGGAAGAAGTCCCGGCACTGGTGAAGGTCGACGGCAACACCGCCTATTTCAAGGACGGCACCAGCAAGAAGGTCGATGCGATCATTCTGTGCACCGGCTACAAGCACTTCTTCAATTTCCTGCCCGACGATCTGCGCCTCAAGACGGCCAACCGGCTTGCCACGCACGATCTCTACAAGGGTGTGGTCTACGTCCACAACACCAAGCTGTTTTACCTTGGCATGCAGGACCAGTGGTTCACCTTCAACATGTTCGATGCCCAGGCCTGGTGGGTTCGCGATGCCATCATGGGCAAGATCGAAATCCCCGCCGACAAGCAGGTTCTGCTCGACGACGTGAAGGAACGAGAAGAGCGGGAAGACGCCGATCCTTCCGCAAAATATGCGATCCAATATCAAGGCGATTACGTGAAGGAACTGATCGCCGAGACGGATTACCCAAGCTTCGATGTGGACGGTGCCTGCCAAGCCTTCTTCGAATGGAAGCAGCACAAAGCGGACGACATCATGAAGTTCCGCGACAATAGTTACAGGTCGGTCATCACGGGCACGATGGCGCCGGTGCACCACACGCCTTGGAAGGACGCACTCGACGACTCGCTTGAGACTTATCTCAGCGTGAACGACGCAGCCTGAGGAACGCACGTGTCGCTTATCGAGCAGATTAGAAGGTCGGATGGGAAGACGGAGCTATTTGTGGTTCCGCCTTCGCAGACGCTCGATCTGCGCGTCTTCGCCGGCGACAAGGTCACCTTCAGCAATCCAGAGGGCCGTCAGGTCGGCCTTCTCTCCGCGCCCAAGGCTGATGCGCTGCCTCCACTCGGAGTGCAGGGAATCGACCCCTCGCGGGGGAGTGCCGCTGCCATTCTGTTCGATGAGCGGACAGAGGCCGGGGCCCGGGAGACCTTTGTGGCTCAGAGCGAGATGGAACTCTCGTTGCATGTCCCCGGCAAGGCGATGGAGCCCGATGAGCAGGACACGGCAACAGCTCTGTTTGTCGAAGTTGTTCGGGCCGATACGATCTTTGGGCAGCTACCCCCACCGCTTGCAGCGCCAAAGCTGGATGTGCGGATCGATGCGGCCACGGCGGCAGCCTACGAGGTCAAGAAGGGCGACTACATCCAGATCATCGATGTCGACGGCAAGCAATGCTCCGATTTTCTTGCCTTCGATGCCGATGCCCTGGAGCGTGGTGAAGAGCACGGCCTTGATGCCACAACCACCCGCACCCTGATGGGATCGTCTTTCTCCTTGCCGGGATTGCACGCCAAATATTTCGACGACCGGATGGTGCCGCTGGTGGAAGTGATCCGCGACACCGTTGGGCGTCACGATACGTTCCTGCTCGCCTGTGCCGCCAAATATTACGAGGATATGGGTTATCCCGGGCATCCCAATTGTACGGAGAATTTCAACCGTGCGTTGGAGCCTCACCGGGTGGCACCGCGGGCCGGATGGCCTGCGATCAATTTCTTCTACAATACCGGTGTCGACGAACATGACCGGATCGGCATGGACGAGCCCTGGTCTCGGCCCGGCGACTACGTGCTTCTGCGCGCGCTTACCGATCTCGTTTGCGCGTCATCCTCCTGCGCCGACGATGTTGATGCGGCCAATGGCTGGAACCCGACTGACATACATGTGCGCGTTTATGACGGCGCCGAAAATTTTACCAAGGGAGTGGCCCATCGTATGACCTCGGACGCTGCGCCGCGGCTTTCCAAGGAGACAGCCTTTCACCCGCGTACGGCTCCGCTATGCCGTAAATTCGAAGAATATCGCGGGTATTGGCTGCCGACTGAATTCACCGATACGGGAGCCATCGCCGAATATTGGGCATGCCGCGAACGCGCCGCGATCATGGACCTTTCCGCTCTGCGCAAGTTCGAGGTGACAGGCCCGGATGCCGAAGCGTTGCTCGACCTTGCCGTGCCGCGAAACATCCGCAAGCTCTCGGTCGGCCAGGTCGTCTATACTCCCATATGTTACGAACATGGCGGCATGATCGATGACGGAACGATTTTCCGGCTCGACGATCACAATTTCCGTTTCGTTTGCGGAGACGACTACACCGGCGTGTGGCTGCGCGAACTGGCGGCAGAGCGCGGTTTGAAGGTGTGGGTCCGGTCTTCGACGGAGCAATTGCACAATGTTGCGGTGCAAGGCCCCAAGTCACGCGAAATTCTCTCGCAGATCATGGTGACGCCGCCGCATCTGGCTCCGGTATCGGAACTGCGCTGGTTCCGCTTCACAACCGGCAAAATTGCCGGGCACGCCGTCGTCATTTCCCGCACGGGCTACACGGGCGAACTCGGCTTCGAAGTATGGTGCCACCCGAATGTCGCGCCGGAAGTGTGGGACGCAATCATGGAGGCGGGCGAGGCGTACGGTATTGCACCGCTTGGCCTCGCAGCCCTGGACATGTTGCGGATCGAGGCCGGTCTGGTCTTTGCCGGGTATGATTTCGGTGACGATACGGATCCGTTCGAAGCCGGCATCGGCTTCACGGTGCCCAAGGAAAAGCCCGCTGCCTATATTGGCGACGAAGTGCTGGCGGAGCGGCGGGTCCATCCACGACACAAGCTCGTCGGTCTCGACGTCGAGGGGCGTGAGGACATTGCACATGGCGACTGTGTGCAGAGCGGCCGGGCTCAGGTTGGCGTGGTGACCAGTGCGATGCGCTCGCCCATCCTGGGCAAGACGATTGCACTCGCGCGAGTCGAGCCGGCGGACGCCGAAATCGGAACCAAGCTGGAGATCGGCAAGCTCGACGGTCAGCAGAAGCGCATCGCGGCCACTGTCGTGCGCTTTCCCCATTACGATCGGGACAAGACGAGGGTGCGGTCCTGATTGGCGGCATGAATGCGAGGCCATGCCGATGATCCAAGTTTCGCTCTGACAGGAGACATACAGGAAACCATGTCGAAAAGCAGACCAACCTATTCTCCGCTCTATCTCGACAAGACGGGCAAACGGCATCTGATCGTGTCCGACACGGCGGAAATCCCGGCCGAAGCGCTCGCCGACGGCGTCACGCCGGATATGTTCGATGAACGCTGGACCATAGCCGGCCATAGCAAGGCGATTCCCGGAACCGAGCGCGGCGCGGTGGCCGATCACGAATTCCGATCGATGAACCACCTGCTGATCGCATTGAGGCGCAGGCTAGGCGAAGAGAAGATGGGCTTTCGCCTCTATGCCGTGGGCGCCGAAGGTTTCCTGTGGGAAGTGCGGACTGCTGCCGTCGTCGTCGGCATGGGCGGCGGCGAAGTCCAGCTCAATCAGGTCGGCAGCCAGGCTCGGCGCGTCTTCTGCAACCATTGCAGGACGATCACCGAAGGCGTGACGACCAACATCGTCGAATGCGCCGGATGCGGTGCGAACCTGTTTGTGCGTGATCATTTTTCCCGCCGCCTCAACGCCTTTGCCGGTTTCCAGGTCGATGCCGAGGAGCCGGGTGACATTCCAGAAATCGAAGAGATCTATCGATGATTAGACATGATCCCCTCATGCTGCGGGTCAGCCGGATCGAGAGCCTTTCGCCTACGCTCAGGCGTATCATCCTAAAGTCCGCCGATAACGAGCCGCTGCCGGTCGCTGGGCCGGGAGCCCATCTTTCGCTGACGCTGGCTTCTCCAAAGAAGGTCTATCGCAATTCCTATTCGGTCGTTTCCTTTTCGGGCGACCATTACGAGCTCATCGTGCGGCGCGTCGAAGATTCCCGCGGCGGGTCCGCCTTCGTCCATGAGAACTTGAAGGAAGGCGATTTGCTGCCTTCCACCGTGCCGCTCAATCTGTTCCCGATCCAGGTTGGGTCTCGCAAGCGGCTGCTTATTGGCGGCGGTATCGGCGTCACCCCGCTCCTGTCTTTCGCGAAGGTACTTCAGGAAAACGGCGATCGGTTCGAAATGCATCAGTTCGTCCGTGAAGATGAGAAGGCTGTTTTCGAGAATCTGGTGCAGGGCGTTGGCAGCAAGAACATTCACATTCATACGCGCAGGCCGAAGGAAGGCGAAATTCAGGCGCTGCTGGAAGAGCAGCCGCTCGGTACCAGTATCTATATGTGCGGGCCCGATGGCTTGATGGCCGCGGTGGACGAAGCCGCCGAAACGCTGGGCTGGCCGGAAAACCATGTCCATCGCGAAGTGTTTGGCGCGGCGGGCGGCAAGCCATTCAAGGCCAAGCTAGCCAAATCGGGTTGCGAGTTGGAGGTCGGCGAAAACCAGAGCCTTCTGGAAGCGATCGAAGAAGCCGGGGTGCCGATCAATTCGCTCTGCCGCGGCGGGGCCTGCGGGGCGTGTATGACATCGCTTCTCGAAGGAGACCCAGAACACCGCGACCATTTCCTCAACAACGAAGAAAAAGACTCCGGGAAACTCATCATGCCCTGCGTATCACGGGCCAAATCAGCGCAGCTCGTGCTCGATATCTGACGAGGTTATTCAATGTCGATTGCATACAAGCCCGACGAAACTTTTCGCGACGATTTCGTCTATTCGAACAGTGACACAGCGATCCTGCGCTTCCCGTTTCCGTTCATCGAAGACGAGTACATGTATTCGGTCAATATCGAACCCCATGTTAGGGGCGGGGAGACCGGTGCGTTCGAAGCGGTGTTCGATGTAGACGAGCACTACATTGCCGAATGCCGGGAGCGCGCGATGGTCCTGGAGCAGGATCCCAATCGCTGCATGGTTCTGCCGCACATGATGACGGCCCAGTGGGATACGCTGGAGTTGATCATGGAATCCCTGGCGGAAGATTATCCAGAGGATTTCACACTGGAGAAGGATGGCGACGCCTGGACCTGGACCAATCGTCCCCTCGGCATCAAGGATAGCTTCGTTTTCGGCGATGTGGACAGCCTGCCGTTGGAACCTTTCGAATATATCACGCGCCAGGCGCAGGGAGATTTCACGCTGCAGGATCAGCGCGAGAACAACCTGTTTATGGATGGCGGCATGGTCACGACCCAGGCAGACTGGTCGCTGGAATTCGACCTGGGCATGTCATTCCATGAATGGCACGGCCCGGTTCCGGTCGCCCATGAAATCAATGTTTTCGATCGCGCGCTGCAATACCTGCTTCGCCTGCAATACGGCAATCCGGTGCGGCGGTTGAACTGGACGATGACGGTGAATCCGCGGCTGGACACGTCCCCGGAAAACTATCCGATCTGGGGCCCGGATCGGACGACTTTGACGCCGGAGAATATCGGCGGCAAGCTGCATCTGCGGGTGGAGCTGCAGACGTTGTTCCGGCTTCCGCGTTCCAATGCGATTCTGTTTGGCATCCGCTGTTATCTCGCGTCGCTCGATGAGCTTACTCGCGTGCCTAAATGGGGCCGGCGCCTGCACCGGGTTCTGCGCGATCTGCATCCGGAAATTGCAGAGTATAAGGGCACGACGCGTTATCGCGAGATGGCTGTCGACTATCTTTCTCAATTCGACGACGGAGAACCGACTTCTCCCGGTATTGGCCCGGACGTAGAAAGTCTCTGATGTTTGGATTATTGCCGCAGCTTCTTAGGACAAGAAACATTTAGGGAGCGGTCATGAAGGCGGTTGAAACTCGGGCGGCAGCAGACGAAACGGTATCCAACGCGCCGGCGGCCAGCGAACGTGCGCTTGAGCGCGCTCTTGGGGTTCAGATCAAGCAGGAACGCCGCAAGCTCGACCTTTCGGTCGCCGATCTTGCCAGCGCTGCGGGCATCTCGACCGGCATGATGTCGAAGATCGAGAACGGCCAGATTTCTCCATCGCTGTCGACCTTGCAGGCCATTTCCGGGGCGCTTTCTGTTCCGCTCAGCAATCTTTTCGCATCCTTCGAAGATCGGCAGGATTGCTCATACGTGTCGGCGGGAACAGGCTTGGCGATCGAGCGGCGCGGGACCAAGGTTGGGCACGGCTATCAGTTGCTCGGCCACCTTCTGCGCGGCGACGTGGTGGTCGAACCCTATCTCATCACGCTGTCCGAAGATGCAGAGGCGCATACAAGTTTCCGCCATGCCGGCGTTGAGTTCATCTACATGCTGACAGGCGAGGTGATCTATCGCCACGGCACCGACGTTTACCACCTCCATCCAGGCGATTCGCTTCTGTTCGATTCCGGCGCTTTGCATGGCCCGGAAACACTGATCGAACGGCCGATGACCTACCTTTCGATCATCGTCTATTCGCCCACCTGAGGCAATCGCGCGCTACAGAAGCCTCGTTTCGCATTTTCCTATAGAGAAAAAATTGTTCTTTTTAGTTGAAAACGGGGCCGCTCCAGACTAGGTGAATCGGGAGCAGAAAATTGTAGGGCCGTTGTGAAATGTGCGGGATTGTCGGGCTGTTTCTGAAGAACAGCAAATATGAATCGCAGCTCGGGGCGCTGATGGCGGATATGCTGTCGGAAATGTCCGATCGCGGGCCGGATAGTGCGGGTTTCGCAATCTATGGCGGCACGGGCGAAGGACTCAAGATGACCCTTCGTGGCGAGAATCTAATGGATGTTGCGCAGGAGCTTTCCCTCCATCTTGGAGAGACCGTGACGTGCAAGCTTCATGGAAGCCATGGCGTGCTGTCTCTGCCGGAGGGTACGGCCGATGATGTCCGTGCATGGCTGGCGGAAAATCACCCCGACATCGTGGTGACGGGTGCTGGTAAGCGCATCGAGCTATACAAGGAAGTGGGTCTTCCTGCCGATGTCGCCACCGCTTTCGGTCTCGCCGAGATGTCGGGCACGCATGGTATCGGCCATACGCGCATGGCAACGGAATCGCGCGTCACGACTGACGGGGCGCATCCTTTCTCGACTGGTCCCGATCAGTGCCTCGTGCACAATGGTTCGCTCAGCAATCATGCCAGCCTGCGGCGCGTGCTCAAGCACCAGGGCGTGAATATCGAGACCGAGAACGATAGCGAGGTGGCTGCAGGCTATCTCACCTGGAAGATGCATGACGGCGCCAGCCTGGCGGAAGCTCTGAAGTCCGGTCTCGAGGATCTGGACGGCTTCTTCACCTTCGTTGTCGGGACGGAGGACGGCTTTGCTGTCCTGCGCGATCCCATCTCATGCAAGCCGGCCGTGATGGCCGAGACGGATGATTATGTGGCGTTTGCTTCGGAATACCGTGCGCTCGCCGGCCTTCCCGGAGTGGAAGATGCTCATGTTTTCGAACCCGAGCCATCTCGGGTCTATGCCTGGAGTCACGTGAATTGAACGAGGTCGATCTCAACGAAACATCGGTCCGCGATTTCAACGGTCAGCTGCATGCACTTGATGATCAAAGCAATGCGCTGGCCTGGCGCGCGCTGAACCCTGCCGGCCGGCATTGCCTGGCAGTCGGGTTGGATGCGCCGTGTGAGGTCACGATTGCCGGCCATGCCGGGTACTATTGTGCTGGTATGAACAGCCAGGCGACGGTTGTCGTCGAAGGCAATGCGGGTGTGGGCTGCGCGGAAAACATGATGTCCGGGCATGTCCACGTGAAGGGCGATGTCAGCCAGTCTGCCGGCGCAACCGCACATGGCGGTTTGCTGGTCGTCGACGGCAACGCTTCGGCGCGCTGCGGTATATCGATGAAAGGCATCGATATCGTGGTGAAGGGGTCGATCGGGCCGATGAGCGCCTTCATGGCGCAGGCCGGACGCCTGGTTGTGCTGGGCGATGCGGGCGATGCGCTTGGCGATTCAATCTACGAGGCACAGATATTCGTGCGCGGAGACGTGAAGGGATTGGGGGCCGACTGCGTCGAGAAGGTCATGCGCGATGAACACGCGCTGGCTCTCCGCGAATTGCTCAAGGCTGCGAATGTCGATGATTCCATCAGCCCGGAAGAGTTCCGGCGCTTTGGATCCGCCCGTTCGCTCTACAACTTCCATGTCGACAATGCAGGGGCATACTAAAATGAAGTCCGGTGACATACCACGCACCGTGCCGCGGCAATCGGCAACATTCGATCCTTACACGATGTCTGAGATCCGGCGTGCAGCGGCCACGGGGATCTACGATATCCGCGGCGGCGGCGCGAAGCGGTCCGTACCGCATTTCGACGACTTGCTTTTCCTTGGCGCGTCCATCTCGCGTTATCCCCTGGAAGGCTACCGGGAGAAATGTGCGACCAATGTGACTCTGGGTACGCGTTTTGCCTCCAAGCCGATCGAACTCGATATTCCGATCACCATTGCCGGGATGAGCTTCGGTTCGCTTTCTGCGCAAGCCAAGGAGGCGCTTGGACGAGGGGCGACGATCGCCGGGACGTCCACGACCACGGGCGATGGCGGCATGACGCCTGAGGAGCGCGGCCATTCGAAAAAGCTTGTCTATCAATACCTTCCGAGCCGTTACGGGATGAATCCCGCCGATTTGCGCAAGGCCGACGCCATCGAAGTGGTGGTGGGGCAGGGCGCAAAGCCAGGTGGTGGCGGCATGCTGTTGGGGCAGAAGATCTCCGATCGCGTCGCGGAGATGCGAACGCTGCCCAAGGGGATCGATCAGCGATCCGCATGCCGGCATCCCGACTGGACCGGCCCGGACGATCTCGAGATCAAGATCCAGGAATTGCGTGAAATCACCGGTTGGGAAAAGCCGATCTTTATCAAGATCGGTGCCACGCGCCCTTATTATGACGTAGCCTTGGCCGTGAAGTCTGGGGCTGACGTGGTCGTCCTTGACGGAATGCAGGGCGGCACTGCCGCTACGCAGGATGTGTTTATCGAGCATGTCGGCATTCCGATCCTTTCGGCGATCCGCCCTGCGGTGCAGTCGCTTCAGGATCTCGGCATGCATCGCAAGGTGCAACTCGTTGTCTCTGGCGGCATCCGCAATGGCGCCGACGTTGCGAAGGCGCTGGCAATGGGTGCGGACGCCGTTTCCATCGGCACTGCTGCGCTGGTTGCCCTGGGCGACAACGATCCGAAATACGAAAAGGAATATCAGGAGCTTGGATCCACGGCCGGTGCCTATGACGATTGGCACGAAGGCCAGGATCCCGCCGGGATCACCACCCAGAATCCCGATCTGTCTGCACGGCTCGATCCGATTGCGGCCGGCCGGCGCTTGGCGAATTATCTCGCAGTGCTGACACTTGAAGCACAAACCATCGCGCGGGCTTGCGGCAAGTCCCATGTCCGCAACCTGGAACCGGAAGATCTCGTGGCGCTGACCGTGGAGGCTGCCGCCATGGCGCGGGTGCCGCTTGCGGGTACCTCCTGGATTCCCGGGGCCACGACCTATTAGCCGGCGAGTTCCATTCTACTGAGGCGCCCGCAAACCATCAGGAAGCTAGTCAAATGACCAAATTGTCCAAGATCGCATCGGAAAAAGGCATTTCCTATTTCCTGGTCAGTTTCACCGATTTGTTCGGTATCCAGCGATCGAAGCTCGTGCCCGCGGCGGCGATCGATGGAATGATGGATGATGGCGCGGGATTTGCCGGCTTTGCCGCATGGCTGGATCTCAGTCCTGCAGATCCGGACATGTTCGCCGTGCCGGATCCGGACAGCATGATTCAGTTGCCGTGGAAGCCCGAAGTGGCATGGCTTGCTGCCGATCCAGTTATGGAAGGCAAGCCTGTTGAGCATGCTCCGCGGAACCTGCTCAAGGCACAGATCGCCAAGGCAGCTGAGATGGGTCTGCAGATGAAGTCTGGCGTGGAGGCGGAGTTCTTCCTTCTTTCGCCGGACGGTGAATCGCTCTCGGACGCAGCCGATACGCAGGAAAAGCCATGCTACGATCAGCAGGCGTTGATGCGGCGCTATGACACGATCAGCGAAATCTGCGATGCCATGCTTTCGCTCGGCTGGAATCCTTATCAGAACGACCATGAGGACGCGAACGGCCAGTTCGAAATGAACTGGGATTACGGCGACAGCCTGGAAACGGCCGACCGCCACGCCTTCTTCAAGTTCATGGTCAAATCGGTCGCCGAGAAGAACGGCTTGCGCGCAACCTTCATGCCCAAGCCATTCAACAACCTGACCGGCAATGGCTGCCACACCCATGTGTCGGTCTGGAAGGGCAAGAAGAACCTGTTCGCGGACGATGCGGGCGAGCTTGGCCTGTCGGCGCTCGGCTATCAATTCATTGGCGGGCTGCTGCACTCGGCACAGTCTCTGGCGGCAATTACCAACCCGACCGTCAATAGCTACAAGCGCATCAATGCCCCGCGCACGACTTCGGGTGCAACCTGGTCGCCGAGCTCGATCAGCTACACCGGCAACAACCGCACGCACATGATCCGTATTCCGGACGATGGACGGTTAGAGCTGCGTCTCGCAGACGGTGCCACGAACCCTTATTTGCTGCAGGCAGCCATTCTGGCGGCCGGTCTGGACGGAATTGCAAATGAGAGAGATCCTGGAAAACGGATCGATATCAACATGTATACAGAGGCTCACAAGGCACCCGACGTGCCGAAATTGCCGCTCAACATGCTTGATGCGCTCAGGGCATTTTCATCATCCAGCGTACTCAAGGATGCCTTTGGCGAAGAGTTCATGGCAGCCTACGCCAAGCTCAAGATGGATGAGTGGAATGCATTCACCCGGTCGATGACGAATTGGGAACGCGCCAACGCAATCGACTGCTGAGGCCGAGTAGCCCCCGGTGCCCAGAGAGAGGCAGCCAGGGCTTGGCCATTCAAGGGACGGATGGACTGGGGGCAGGGCAAGCCTGCCCGACGGCGTGATGCTGCGTGTGAATGAGGAGGCGAATAATATGACCGAGCCGATGCCAAATCGCTGGGCGGGCACGATGGGCAAGCGCTGGCACTCAAACTACACGCAGTTCGAAGGCATGCTGTCCGATGTCGGTGACGCTTTGCTGGAATTCGCGCAGCTCGCACCCGGCGAAAATGTACTGGATATCGGCTTCGGCGGCGGCGCAACCGCGCTGGATGCGGCGCGATTGATTGGCCCGGAAGGCCAGCTGGTTGGCGTCGACATCTCGGCCGACCTCGTTCAACTGGCCAACGAGCGTGCGGCGCAGGAAGGCCTTTCCAACGCGCGATTTATCGAGGCCGACGCAGGCACCGTCGAAATTCCGGATATGAAGTTCGATGTATTGCTGTCCCGCTTCGGGGTCATGTTTTTCGAAGATCCCTACGCGGCCTTCAAGAACATGCATTCCTTGCTGAAGCCCGGAGCGCGCGCGGCATTGGCTGTCTGGGCGCCTGCCGAAGGCAATCTGTGGATGAGCAGTATGCGGGATATCGTCGGCAAATATGTTGAGATGCCGCCGGCCGACCCGCAAGCTCCCGGCCCGATGGCATTTTCGGATTTTGCCTATTTCACCGACATACTCGAAAAATCAGGCTTTTCGGAAATTTCCAAGAAGGATTGGACTGGTTCTCTCTATGTCGGTGGCAAGGGGGCGAATCCTTCGCGTGCCGCAGATTTCGGGATGGAATCGCAGTCCGCCGCGGACATGATCGCTGAGCTGCCGGAAGACACGAAGGCATCCATTCGTGCAGAGCTCCTCGAGCTGGCGACACCCTATTACAACGGTTCCGATGTGGTGATGTCAGGTGATGTCTTCTTCGTCACGGCAACTGCCTGAGATACGCAGAATTCCTATGGCCGCTTTCATCATCGAATATGCCAGGAATTTCAAAACCTGCTATGTTGCAAAGCAGCATAAATTGGGTTTCACGCAATAGACGGGCAGATAGAGCTATGGATCGCAGAGACCTGCTTCGACACACGATCTTTGGCGGTGCAGCTTGCGCATTCGGCCCTCTGGTACTGGGCGGTTGCGGCTCTTCCGGTTCCTCTGCGAGCGCAAGCGACACCTTGCGGGTGATGACGGCGCAGTCTCTTTCCAGTCTGGATCCGATCTGGACTACGGCCCCGGGCACCAGGCTGTTCGGCTATCTTGTCTACGATCAGCTGATCGCGATGGACGAGAACTATAACCCTCAGCCGCAAATGGCCGAAGGTTGGACGACGGAAGATGAAGGCCGCAGCTATACGATCTCTCTCCGGGACGGATTGAAGTTCCACGATGGTGAACCGGTCAGGGCACAGGACTGCGTGCCGTCGATCGAAAGATGGATGGCCCGCGACAATTTCGGACAGATCCTTGCGCAGTTCGTCGAGGCGCAGGAAGTCATTGATGACCGCAGCTTCCGGATTCTCCTCAACCGTCCTGTGCTGCAGCTGCCGGCGGCGCTGGCGAAGTTATCGGCACCGGCTTGTCTGATCATGCCGGAGCGGCTGGCCAAGACCGATCCGGCGGAGCAGGTGACGGAGGCCATTGGATCGGGCCCTTTCCGTTTCCTGGCAGACGAATGGGTATCGGGCGCCAGCTCCGCCTATGCCCGTTTCGAAGACTATGTTCCCCGCGACGAACCGGTCTCGGGCTTGGCGGGCGGAAGGGTTCCGGCGATCGGGCGTATCGAGATCAGCCAGGTTTCGGACCCTTCGACGGCCATGTCCGCATTGATGGGCGGAGAACAGGATTATTGGGATGCGCCGCCGCACGATCTCGTTCCCTTGCTGAGGCAGGATGACGGTATCGAAGTTCGGCGACGTACCACTTCGAGCGTCTATTATATGATGCAATTCAATCATCTGCAGGCGCCTTTTAACAATCTTGCGATGCGCCGGGCGGTCGCAATGGCGGTGGATCAATCGCAATTCCTGGCGGCGGTGTCGGAGCCTGGTTCTTCGGAGGCCTGCTACAGCTACTATTCCTGTGAATCTCCGTATGCTTCCGATGTCGGCAGCGAGTTGATGCGCGATACCGACATGGAGGATGCAAAGGCCGCGCTGGCAGAGGCGGGCTATAACGGCGAAAAGGTTGTTCTGCTGGCGACCATGGAAGGGCCCAACGCCGGCTTGGGCCAAGTGGCGGAAGATTTGTTCCGCAGGCTGGGCCTCAATGTCGAACTCGTCGGGATGGACTTTGCGTCTATCACTCAGCGCAGAACCAACCGCCAGTCGGTCGATCAGGGTGGCTGGAGTGTATTCCTCACTGCCTGGCTTGGTGACGATATCAACAATCCGGCAGTCCACCCCATGCTGCGCGGAGCCGGAGAAGAAGGCTATTCCGGCTGGGCAAGCGATCCTGAACTGGAGCGGCTGAGAGTGGAATGGGCAGTTGCTGGAACCGAGGCCGAACAGAAGGATATCGCGCGGACGATTCAGGAGCGGGGATATGCGAACATTCCTTATGTTCCGCTTGGATCGTCTCGCCTGGAATCGGCCTATAGCAAGAACTTAACAGGAATTTTCGATACGCCCGTCAATGTCTACTGGAACATAGGAAAGTCCGCTTGAGCGTGGGGCTGAGAGACTTTGCGCGGTTTGGCTCACGAGGTTATAGCCCATGCTCGGCTATGTGATCCGCAGGGCTCTGCTCACCATCCCAGTGGTCGCAATTGTCGCGGCGATCGTTTTCGCAATGCTCTATTTCACTCCTGGCGATCCGGCGCTGGTCATTGCCGGCGATCAGGCGACACCGGCACAGATCGAGCGTATTCGCGTTGCATTGCATCTCGATCAACCGCCCTATGTCCGTTTCTTTGCCTGGATTGGGCAGTTTTTGCAGGGCGATCTGGGCGTATCCGTATTTACCGGCCAACCGGTGACCTACATGATCGCACAGCGGCTTGAGCCCACTCTGTCGCTGGTGGTTCTGGCTGTGTTGATCTCGGTTGGCGTTGGTGTACCGGCCGGCGTTATCGCCGCGTGGCGGCAGGGCGGCACTTTCGACAAGGTGTTTGTTGCTGCAAGCACCTTTTCCTTTTCGGTGCCGGTGTTCATTTCCGCTTACGGGCTGGCCTACATCTTCGCCACAACGCTAGGCTGGCTGCCGGTGCAGGGCTTTTCCCCGATACAGGACGGCCTGGGCGATTTCGTTTCGCGCCTCATCATGCCGGCAATTGCGATCAGCATGATCTATGCGACCTTGATCGCCAACGTAACGCGATCGTCCATGCTGGACGTACTTGGTCAGGATTACATTCGAACCGCGATTACCAAGGGTGTTCCGCGCAGTCAGGTGCTTTTCCGTCATGCGCTGAAGAACGCCGCGATACCTGTAATCACGGTTGTCGGTAACGGCATTGGCGTCCTGATCGGCGGTACCGTCATCATTGAGACGATCTTTGCCATTCCCGGGATCGGACGGCTTACCGTGGATGCGATCATGCATCGCGACTATCCGGTGATCCAGGGTGTCGTACTGCTCTCCAGCATCGCTTACGTGCTGCTCAATCTCATAGTCGACCTGACCTACGTCGTCTTCGATCCGAGGGTCCGATATTGAAGATGCAGGCTATCCCCGTTCCCAGCAAGGCGAAGCCGGCGAAAGCGATCAGTTTGCGCAGGCGCATGCCGGGCAACCCCAAGGTTTGGGTGGGTGCTGCTATCCTCTTTTGCTTGGGACTGGCGGCGGCATTTCCCGGTCTGTTGGGCGCTGGCGATCCCTACCTTCTCGATGTCGAGAACCGGCTTGCCCCTGTTTCAGCGGCGCATCCGCTCGGTACTGACAGCCTCGGGCGCGATCTCTACACATTGGCGCTTCATGGCGCGCGCGTTTCGCTGGTCGTTGGCTTTGCCTGCGCGGTACTCGCGGCGATACTTGGCGCCTTTGTCGGCCTAGTTTCGGCCTCCGTGCGCTGGCTTGATCCGATCATCATGCGCATCTTGGACGGCATCCTGGCGATACCTGCGATCATGTTCGCGATCCTGCTGGTCGCCGTTGCGGGAGGATCGCTGCAGAATGTGATCATTGCCGTCACGTTCATCGAAGTCCCGCCGGTCGCCCGGCTGGTTCGCAGCGTCGCACTTTCCCTGCGCGAACGCCCCTTTGTGGAAGCTGCAGTCGCTGCTGGATCCAGTCTGCCGCGGATTGTCGTGTTCTATTTTGTGCCCGGGATCATGGCGCCGCTCCTGGTCCAGGCGACCTTCATCTGGGCGGCAGCAATGATGATCGAAGCCGCGCTTTCCTTTATCGGAGCGGGCGCGCCGCCATCAACGCCTTCCTGGGGCAACATCATGTCCGCCGGCCGCTCGCTCTGGCAGATCAAGCCCATGCTGATCTTCGTGCCGGCGGTGATGCTGTTCGTCACTGTGATGGCAGTGAATCTCCTGGGCGACGGTCTGCGCCAGTGGCTCGATCCCCGCCGGAAGAGGCAGAGAGCCTGATGCACGCGCCGCTTCTTTCAGTTGAGAATTTGAGGACCGCCTTCACTGGCGGTGTCCAGGATATTGTGGCGGTCGACGGCATGTCTTTCACCGTCAATGCGGGCGAGACGGTGGCAATCGTCGGAGAATCCGGATCCGGCAAATCGGTCACTGCGATGTCGGTTCTGCGGCTTCTCAATAATGCCAGGCTTGAAGGTCAAGTAATATTTGACGGCCGCGATCTGCTTTCTCTCAATGAGAACCAGATGCGCGAAGTGCGCGGCAACAAGGTTGGGATGATTTTCCAGGAGCCCATGACGGCGCTCAACCCTGTGATGAAGATCGGTGCGCAAATCGCCGAAGTGTTCACTCTGCGCGAAGGCATGAAGAAGGCCGAGGCGAGGGCACAAGCGTTGCGATTGCTGGAGCTTGTCGGGATTCCCGATCCTAAGCGGCGGCTGGGCGAATATCCCCACCAGCTTTCCGGCGGGATGAGGCAGCGCGTGATGATTGCCATTGCGCTAGCCAGCAATCCCGCGCTGCTGATCGCCGATGAGCCGACGACCGCGCTCGACGTTACGATCCAGGCCCAGATACTCGATCTGCTAAAGGATCTGCGGGAGAGAACCGGGACCGCAGTGATACTGATTACGCATGATCTGGGAATCGTTGCGGAAATCGCCGACCGTGTCGTGATCATGTATGCCGGACGCAAGGTCGAAGAAGGGCCGACTGCACAGATCCTGGAGCGTCCTTCCCATCCTTATACCAAAGGCCTCGTCGGGGCCGTGCCTGTGCCGGGATCGGCAGGGTCGGGGCAGCGCAAACGCCTGACTGAGATTGCTGGCAATGTGCCGTCACCGACCGAGCGGCCTGATGGCTGTCCGTTCGCACCGCGTTGCGATCGGTCGGAGGAGATTTGTCGGACAGTGGTGCCCGAATTCATCCAGGTCGATTGCACACAACGCGGCTGCGCCTGCCACATGGTCGAAAGGCTGGAACTGCAATGAACGAATTGCTCGACGTGTCTCAGCTGAAGAAATATTTTCCGAACAATAATGGGTTCAGGTCGGGGCGTCCGATCAAGGCGCTCGACGGCGTTACATTCTCCATGAAGCGCGAAGAGACGCTATCGATCGTCGGAGAGAGCGGTTGCGGCAAGTCTACCTTGGGGCGCACCATTTTGCGCCTCAGTGAGCCCACCAGCGGCAATGTGTGGCTTGATGGCTTCCCGGTCGGCGGCGCCTCGTCGCGGGATCTGCGCCGGTTGCGCCAACGTATGCAGGTGGTGTTTCAGGATCCGGCGTCAAGCCTCAATCCGCATATGCGGATCAGAGGAACGATTGCTGAACCGATAACCAATTTCAAGTTGGAGAAGGGCCGTACGGCAATTGACGACCGCGTTGCGGAATTGCTCAAGATGGTGGGCCTTCCGCCGGAAACGATGCGACGTTATCCGCACGAATTCTCCGGAGGGCAACGTCAGCGCATCGCCATTGCCCGTGCGCTGGCTTCGAACCCGGATCTCCTGATCTGTGACGAGGCAGTGTCCGCGCTCGACGTTTCGGTGAAAGCGCAGATCGTGAACCTGCTCAACGACCTGAAGGAACAGCTCGGGCTGGCGAACATGTTCATCAGCCACGATCTGGCCATCGTCGAGCATATGACCGACCGGGTCGCCGTGATGTATCTGGGGATCATTGTGGAGATCGGAGACCGCGATTCCGTCTTCCTGCAGCCGGCACACCCTTATACCCGCGCGCTTCTTTCCTCGGTGCCGACGATCGATGCCAGCAAGCGGCGAGAACGCATCGTTCTGAAGGGGGAAGTCCCTAGCCCTGCCAACATTCCCAAGGGATGCCGTTTCCGCACTCGCTGTCCCTTGGCGTTCGGCCGCTGCGCAGAGGAAGAGCCGAAATTGCGCCAGATTGGGGATACGGGACATTTCGCGGCCTGCCATCTCAGCGAAGAGGGCGCAGCCGCTTCCGCATAGGCAAAGGCTGCCACAGCGTTTCCAAAAATGTAGATCGGCGCAGCTAGTTTGATCCTGTCGCTGGTTGTCGCTCTTGTCTGGCCCATAGAAATCTGGGCGGATCCCGAAGAATCCGCCCAGCAGGGGTACCGTCGGCAGGTGAGCGACGGATTTGGGAAGATTGCCCCAACTCTTAGAAGGCCATCAGGTTTTCACGCAGCGTCTTGTGGCCATATTCCTTGCGCATCAGCCCGCGCTTCTGCAGCGTCGGGGCTAGGCCCTGTGTGATCTTCTTGACGAAACTCGGCTTGAAGTGACCGCTTATCAGGAAGCCATCGCCGCCAATTTCCTGCATCGCTTCTTCCATTTGCGAAGCGATCATGTCCGGAGTGCCGACCATCGCACCGAAGCCGGAAGCTTCCGGATCGGTCATGATTTCGCGCAGGGTGGCCTGCGGGCCATAGCGGGCGAACATTTGCAGCATCGTCTGCATCCCGTTCGTCTTGATCTCGCCAACCGGCTCGTCGAGATCGAACTTCGAAAAGTCGATGCCCGAAAGGAACGACATAGCCGCAAGCGAGTGCTTCAGGCGCTTCTTGCGAAGCTCGCCGAAGCCGGCCTTGTACTCTTCGGCTTCTTCCTTGCTGTCCACTACAACCGGTGAAATGGCGAAGAGAACCTTCATGGAATCGGGATCGCGGCCATATTCGACTGCGTGCGCCCTCACGTCTTCGCGGTATTTCTTCATGTCTGCCACGCCGTGGGCCTGCGCCAGGACCACTTCGGCATTGCGTCCGCTGAATTTACGGCCTCTGGGCGAACCGCCGGGAGCAACGATCACAGGGCGGCCTTGCGGCCCCCGCGGCACATTCAATGGACCACGGACCTTGTAGTGATCGCCTTCGAAATTGACGGCTTTCACTTTCGACGGATCGATGAAGATGCCGTTTTCCTTGTCCATCTTGACGGCATCGGGTTCCCAAGCGTCCCAAAGGGCGTTGCAGACGTCCATATATTCGTCTGCCATATCGTAGCGCAGATCGTGCTCGATTTGCTTGTCATAACCGTAGTTCTGCGCAGCCGCGTCGCTGGTTGCAGTTACGACGTTCCAAGCAATCCGGCCGTCGCTGTAATGGTCCATTGTGGCCATCGACCGGGCAAGCAGCCAGGGCGGATAGAATGTCGATGTCATGGTAACGGCGAGACCGAGCGAATTCGTTGCTTCGGTGACATATGGTGCCACCATGACCGGATCGAATTTGGGCGTCATGGCTGCGTGCTGGAGGTAGAAGTCCATCTTGCCTTCATAAGTGTAGGGGACGGCGGACGTATCCTCCAGGATAAGCAGATCGAAGCAGGCGTCTTCCAGTTCCTTTGCAGTATCCCGGAAGATATCCGGCTTGGTCCAGTCATACTGGGAAGGATAGTCAGGCTCGTTCCAGCCTTGGATTGTGATGCCGGAACCCAAGAACCAACCGAGATGAAACTCGCTCATAATAATCTTCTCTTCCGCTAATTTGTGATGTCTTATTGGGACACGGGTGGACCCTCCTGACTATCCTCTTTTTGCGAAGTCTCCGATAATGTCTGTCGAAGATGCAGCTCGGACTTGCTCCGCCGGCCAAAAGCCTCTGAATGGAGTGTAAGGAGATTTGCAGTTGGGTGCTAATCAACAATCGATACGTCCGTTTTTGGAGCATTTGCGAGCGCAAGCTGCGTTGCTGGAGATCGAAGAGGAGGTCGATCCCTATTTCGAATTGTCGGCGCTTCTTTCGCTGACCGATCCGCAGTTTGGGCTGCTGTGCAAGTCGGTGGCGGGGTCCCCCCTGCAGGCCTGCGGAAACCTCCTGACCAGCCGCGAGCGGATCGCCTCCGTACTGGGCATCACTCCGCGAGAGATATCCAGGACCATTCAGCAATCCATCGCCGCCCCTGTGATGCCCGAGGCGATCACGGGCGATGCTCCCGTGCAGGAGCGGGTGGTCAGCGAGAGCCCGCTGGCTGAGCTGCCGATACCGACTTTCTTCGAAAAGGAAGGGCGTCCCTATGTTACCTCCGGCGTCATTCTTGCGCGTGATCCGGAAACGGGAAGAGGTAACGCATCCTTTGCCCGGCTTGGCCGGCTTGACGATCGCAGCGCGCTGATCGGGATTGCTCCCAATCATCACCTGGCACTCTTCGCGCGCCGCGCTGCCGCGATGGGCCGGCCGCTGGAAATCGCGGTCGCAATCGGCGCGCACCCCGCAATTCAGCTTGCTGCCTGCCTGTATCTCGGGGTTGGTGACGATGAACTCGAATGTGCAGGTGCATTGCTCGGTTCGCCCGTTAGAACGGTTGGCGCAAAGACCGTCGATCTCAATGTTCCGGCCGAGGCGGAAATCGTTCTGGAAGGGCGCATCCATCCGGACAAGCCCGTGCAGGAGGGTTTCATTTCCGAATACCACGGCATGTATGAGGATTACGGTCCAGGGTTGTTGGTGGAATTCTCAGCAATGACCAGGCGGGAGGATGCGATTTTCCAGGCGATCGAACCGGGCTATCACCATGAGCATATCTATCTCGGTGCCTTGCCGATCGCATCGGGCCTGCTGCATTCTTTGAAGGGAATTTTGCCCAATGTGCTGGACGTAGCAGTCACACCGGCAGGGGCTGGGCGCACGGACGTCGTTGTGCAGATCGATACGCCCAAGCCCGGTCAGGTGCGAAGGGCCATGATGGCTGCGTTCGGTGCAGTCTCCATGCTAAAACGCATTACGGTGGTCGATGCAGACATCGATCCATGGGATGCCGCGCGGGTGGAATGGGCCCGGGTCAACCGTATGAAATATGAACGCGATCTTCTTCTGCTGCCTCATTCGGGGACCGATCGTTCCGAGCCGATGGAGGCTGGCGGCATGGTCACCAAGATGGGCATGGACGCGACCGCCAAGCCCGACGACAGGGTGGAAGGCACGGATGTCGCTATGCCGCCGGCGGAATATCTGGAACGGGCCCGCGCGATTCTGGGCCGCCTGCAGGATCGCAAATGAGCAAGCCGCGCATCATCGTCGCCATTTCCGGGGCCTCCGGCGCCATGATCGGCATCGAGGCACTGCGGCTTCTGCGCGAAAGAGGCACGCATGAGACGCATCTGATTGTCTCGCCATCCGGCGCGATGACGATCGCGCAAGAGACCGACATGACTGTGAAAGACGTGGAAGCAATGGCCGATGAAAGGCATTCCTTCCGTGACATCACCGCGTCGCTGGCGAGTGGATCCTTCGCAACGGAAGGCATGCTGATTGCGCCTTGTTCGGTCCGCACACTGGGCGCTCTAGCCGTTTCGCTGGGCGACAATCTGATTGTCCGCGCAGCAGATGTCTGCCTGAAGGAACGCCGCAAGGTTGTGCTCATGCTGCGTGAAACGCCGCTGCATCTAGGGCAAATCGAACTGATGGCGAATGTGACCAGGTCGGGGGCGATTGTCATGCCGCCAGTGCCCAGCTTTTACACCAGGCCGAAGGACGTCGCGGAGCTGATCACACAATGCGCCGCAAGGGCGCTGGACGTGCTGGGAATTCCGGTGGACGATTTGAAGCGGTGGCCGACCGACGAAGCCGGATCGTAATCGCCAAGTAAAGCCTATACGCCTTCGCTTATACGGCCTTCAGTAAAATAATGGGTTCCTCTTAAAGCCTTGTCGGGCCAGTTTTTTACTTCGGTCAGGGGGCGACATTTCCTGGCGGCACTCTTGCAGCGCAGAAGGAGGGGCTTTGGACCAGGTCTTTGTCGGTACGGTGGTTTTGCCCGATCGTGTCATTGAGCGCGGCTATGTTCTCGTTGCCGACGGATTGATACAGAAGGTCGGTGAAGGGACCCCACCCAGCGGGGAAGTGCATGGCGGCCCAGACTTCTTCATCCTCCCCGGGGCGATCGATTCACAAGTGCACAGCCGCAGCCAGGCCGACCAGGAGGACTTCATCTGGTCCACCAAGAGCGCAGCTTCGGGCGGGGTCACTGCCATTGTCGACATGCCATACGACGATGGCCTGCTGATCGCGGACCGCGAACGGTTCGAGATCAAACGCAAGGAGGCAGCCGAACAGTCCCGCGTCGATTTCGCGCTCTACGCCACGATCGATCCGGAAGACGGGACGCGTCATATCGACGATCTGGTCGCTGCAGGGGCTGCGGCTTTCAAGTTTTCGACCTTCGGGAACCATCCCAAGCGTTTTCCGCGTATCCCGCCGCACCTCATGTATGCTTGCTTCGAGGCAATCGGAAAGCACGATCTCATGGTCGGCGTGCACAATGAAGATGACGAAACGGTTCGCGCCGCAATCGAGCAGGTGAAGCAGGCCGGGATTGACGACTATTCCGCGCATAGCCTTTCCCGTCCTCCGATCGCCGAAGCTCTGGCGACCGCGCAGGTGTTCGAAATCGGGGCGCATACCGGTTGCGATGCGCATATCGTGCACTGCTCGATCGATCGCGGATACCGCATGGCCGAAGCCTATCGCCAGCAAGGCTACGTTTCGACCATAGAGGCCTGCGTTCACTATTTGGCGCTCAATGAAGAGGACGACGTTCGGCGCCTTGGCGGTTTCGGGAAGGTCAATCCGCCCATCCGCAAGAGCGACCAGACCGAAGCGCTCTGGCGTCACCTCGTGGCGGGCAACGTAACCGTCGTTTCAACCGACCATGTCAGCTGGTCGGCCGACCGCAAAGAAGATCCCGATATCATGAAGAATGCCGCCGGCATGCCCGGCCTCGAAGCACTCTATCCCTTGGTGTTGAAGGGGCTCGATCAGCGCGGATACGATTTCACGCATGCCGCGCGCGTGCTCGCGGAAAATCCGGCGAAACTGTTCCGGCTCGAAGGTGTCAAAGGGGCCTTGCGAGAAGGCCGGGATGGCGATGTCGTGCTCGCGCGGCGCGATCCCTATGTCTATCATGCGGCCGATAGCGGCGCGAATGTGGTCGATTGGAGCGCCTATGAAGGGATGGAACTGCCGTTCAGAATCGATTCCGCATTCCTGCGCGGCAAGGCGATAATGGCCGAAGGCGAAGTGCTGGCGCAGCCCGGCAGCGGCCGTTTCCTCGTTCCGGGGATGGCATCTTCATGAGCGATGATGTGATGCTCAGGCCAACGGTCAACAGCGATCGGTTGTGGGCCGATCTCATGGCCATTGGCGAGATTACGGATCCAGACCGCCCCTATACGCGCCGGTCATTCACGCCCTTGTTCGACGAAGGACGCGCTTTCCTGCGCGAGAAGTTCGAAGCCTTTGGAGCGCAGGTAAAGCTGGATGCAGCCGGCAACATGATTGCCCGGCTGGAAGGGAGTGACCCTGAACTTGGCGCCATCGCCATCGGATCGCACAGCGATACTGTGCCCTCGGGCGGGCGGTTCGACGGTGTCGCCGGCGTGGTCGCCGGTTTGGAGATCCTGCGCGCCATCGCCGAAAGCGGATGGATGCCGCGCCATCCGATAGAGATCATCGATTTCCTTGCCGAAGAGCCGAGCGATTTCGGCCTCTCCTGTGTCGGCAGCAGAGGAATGACCGGGCAACTCGACAGCGAAATGCTTGCGATGGTCGATTCCGGAGGGCGCGTGCTCTCGAGCGCGCTGGAGGAAGTCGGCGGGGATACCGCCACACTGCATAGTGCCCTGCGCCAGGATATCGCCGCATTTCTGGAATTGCATATCGAACAGGGGCCGGTGCTGGAAAGTCGGGGCGCCGATATCGGTGTAGTCGGCACCATTGTTGCGATCAGGCGCATTGAAGTGGCTTTCGAAGGCCGCGCCGCCCATGCGGGGACGACGCCGATGGATCTGCGCCAGGATGCCGCGGTCGCCGGTGCCGCGACTCTGATGAAGATCCGTGAAACTGCCGAGCGTTTCGCTGCCGCCAAGGACAGCTATTTCGTCGCCACGGTGGGCATAGTCGAGGTGAAGCCCGGGGGTTCGAATGTCGTGCCCCGCACATGCCGCCTGGTGATCGATGCGCGCAGCGACAAGCCCGAGATCCTCGACCGGTTTCAGGAGATCATCGACAGCGAAAGCGTCGCAGCCGCGGCTTCAGCCCGTGTGGAGCGCAAGAGCTACGAGGTTCTTTCGGACGGCATCCCGGCGCATTGCGACGAAGATCTCCAGCAGCATATTCGCATTGCTTCCGAAGAACTCGGATATGCCAGCCTGGATTTGCCGAGCGGGGCAGGACACGACTCGGCCTTCATGGCGCGGATTTGCCCAGTGGCAATGGTGTTCATCCCATGCCTTGGCGGGCATAGCCACACGCCTGTCGAATGGTCGGATCAGGCGCAGGTCACTGCCGGCGCAGAAGTTCTCCTGCGCGTGGTTGAACGCATAGACGTTGGGGAAGGTTAGCCGGCGATCTGCTGAACCGGCATGTCTTCCACTTCGCGGGTGGGCAATTTCGCCGCGAGATTGCCGCGTAGCAGCGTCACAAGTTCTCTTTCGGCAGGCGTCAAACTCCGGTCGCCAGAATAGACGAGGAACAGAGAACGCTCGATATGCGGATTGACGATCGGGTGTGCGCTGAGCTCGCCGTTCAGGATTTCCGTCCGCACAGCAGAGGCAGGCATTATCGTACAGATGGGTTCGCGGGTGAGCAGCCCGATGAGCATGGTCAAGGCGTCGATCTCATGCTTGGGTTTCAGATTGACGCCATTTTCCTTTGCGGCAACGTCGAGCAACTGCCTGAGGCCGAACTGGGAGGTCGGCAAAGCGAGAGGGAGTTGCGTGAGATCCCGAAAATTGATCGGCCCGGGCGGTACAAGATTATAGCGGGGGTCGGCGATAACAGCCAGATCCTCTGTCGCATCCAGGGCGAAACGCGGAAATTGCGGGAGCGAGGATTCAACCACGGCCATTCCCACCTGACCGCGAGCGATCCAGTCCTGCAGCACGGCCTTGGGAGCCTCCTGCACGGCCAGGCTCATCTCAGGGTAGCGGTCGCGCAGATCCAGAACAGCCTCCGTAATCCGGTTCACCAGATAGCCGTGCTGATTGACCGACGGGAGGATGCCGATGCTGAGGCGGCCGCCATCGGCAAGCGATGCGGACATTCCGCTTAACCTGAGTTCCCGCAGCCGCCGCTCGAGCGTCTTTGCCCCGGGCGCGAAGCGCCGGCCGGCATCGGTGGTCGTAAGGCCGGCGGACTGCCGGCGAAACAGCGGTTCGCCCAGCGTCGCTTCCAGTTTGTGCAATTGCTGGCTCAGCGCGGGCTGGGCAATGCTGGCACTGTGGGCGGCGGCAGAAACCCTGCCGAGATCGTGCGTCAGGTTGAAGTAGCGGATACGCCGGGCAGTGAGCGTCGGCTGGAAGACGTAAGGCGGTGTCGTGGCATTAAGCTGTTCACGAAGCGTCGTCAGGAATTCGGATGCAATGTCGCTGTTCGCTTCCGCCTTGCCCATGATGCGGCTCTTGAGTGGCGGATCCAGCGGCGTGATCGACATGGAATTGAGACGCGCCGCGAGTACGCTTGTCGGAACCATGAAGGTCAAACCGGCATGCTCGTGCTGCAATTCCGGCATCGAGCATGGATGATCCTTCAACTGGCGCACATTGCTGACGCCCTGCTTGCGCAGATAGGCGGTGGCTTGCGCAATGAGCGGCGACGGAAGATCGGGCAGGGCAACCGGGCGGGATCGCAGGACATCTTCGTCGGGCTGGGCCGGATTGCGCCGCACCAGCACCCAATCGTCGACCATCAGTTCAATCTCGCCAGGTTCCTGACGGCCGGTGGTGTCGAGAGAAATGCGTGCACGCTCAACGCTGGAGATGCCAAGGGCTTCGCCGGGTGTTGAGGCGATTTCCGGGCCATCTTCCAGTGTCCAGTTGGGGTGGACGATCATCAGCGGACGGCGTTCCGCCATGGCGGCAGCCGCGCGGCTGATGGCCTTGGTTATCTGGCCGAACGCAAAGTTGAGCTCAATGTCGATCTCGAGCAGGGATTTCGAATGATCCTCCTGCTCCTTCGCTGCATTCACGGCGAAGCGCTCGATCATCATCAGCGGCAAGGTCGCGCGATAAAGCCATCTGGCAGAGGGAAGGGGGGAAATGCCGGAGCCGAGCTTGCGCAAGAGCGGGACGCCCAGTGCACCTTCAAGGGACTTCAAGCTGGTGCTCAGCGTGGAAGAGGCGATCCCGATATGCTTGGCTGCAACTCCAAGGTTCTCGTGTTCGCAAGCTACAAGAAAATAACGTAAGTCTCTAAAATCTATCATTAATTTGTGCCAAAATGCCTGTGAGAGGCACCTCGGTGGACAAGGCGCCCTTGATGCAAAATTGCCTCTCGGGACTTTTTTTTGATTCTGAATAAACAATATGCCGAACATGTGGCCTGACTGCAAGCCTTGTGTTGCAATGCAGCACTCCAAATTGACCAATGCAGTTTCAAATCGGGACTGAAACTGCCTCTGGCGCGCGCGTGGATGCGACTTGCGCGTGCGTTTTCCATCCGGCGTGTCGGATGTGCCGGCTGCCTCAGCAAGAACTGGACATATAAGATAGGCTGACTAGTTAGGTTCCCGAATCTTAGATGATGCCGGCGGCTACACGCCTTTGGGAGCAGGAAAATGAACGAACAGAGCAACCCGCTTTCCGGCTGGCTCAAGCAATTTGGTACCGCTCTCAACGCGCCGCAGGATGCCGACTGGAGCGAGCTGTTCGTTGAGGACTGCTACTGGCGCGATTTCGTGGCCTTCAGCTGGAATATCGTGACAGTGGAAGGCGTTAAGGGGATCGCGGATATGGCGATGGCCCAGGCAGAGGCGATTGGCGTGCATGCGCTGGAGCCTGACGATCCCGATCTTCCGATGACGGACGAAACGCAGGGATGGTTCACGTTCGAGACGAGAACCGCGCGTTGCCGCGGCCATGTGCTGTTCGAAGGGGAAAAGGCCAAGGTCCTGTTCACGGCCATTGTCGAGTTGATCGGCTTCGAAGAACCGGCTGGTAAGCGGCGGCCCTTGGGGGTCGAGCACAAGGCGAAGAAGGGCCGCACCTTCTGGCCGGACCACCGGGCGGAAGAAATCCGTACACTTGGCCATACCGAGCAGCCTTATTGCCTGATCGTGGGCGGCGGACAGAATGGCCTGCAATTGGCCGCGCGAATGAAGCGCCTCAACGTCCCGACTCTGGTGGTGGACGCCTTGCCCAATGTCGGGGATTGTTGGCGCGTGCGCTACAAGTCGCTCTATCTTCACGATGCGATTTACATGGATCATTTCCCCTATTTGCCGTTCCCGGACCACTGGCCGCTTTACACGCCAACCGGCAAGATGGGCGACTGGCTGGAAATCTACGCGAAGGTCATGGAACTGAATGTGTGGAACAGCACCGTTTGCACCGGCGCCCATTATGGCGAGGCAGCCGGCGAATGGGAGGTGACAGTCGTCAGGGATGGCAAGGAAACGACCTTGCGGCCCAAGCAGCTAGTGCTGGCAACCGGCCTTTCCGGGGCAAAAAACATGCCGAAGATAAAGGGGATGGAACGCTTCAAAGGGCAGCTCTGCCATTCCGCGGACCACGATTCAGACAGCGACGTCGCCGGCAAGAAAGTGGTCGTAATCGGCGCCAACAATTCGGCCCACGATATCTGCACGGATATGTGGGAAGGCGATGCGGACGTCACCATGATCCAACGCTCGCCCACGATCATCGTGCGGGCGGAGACCATGCGCGGCTTTTCCGGACAATTGCCATATGCCAATCCGGACATTCCCAGCGAGTTCGGCGACCTCATGCTGGCGACCACGCCATTCCGCATGCGCTATGAAAGCGAGACGGCGATGACCGAAGCGCTCAAGGAGATCGATGCCGATTTCTACGATCGCCTGGAAAAGAGCGGTTTCATGCTCAGCCATGGCGAGGACGGCACCGGCTTCCTGATGGCCTATCATCGCCGCGCCGCCGGCTATTACATCGATGTCGGCGGCTCCGAATTGATTGCCAATGGCGATGTAAAGCTTGCCCAGGGCGAAATCGAGGAGATCACCGAAGACGGTGTGCAGATGGAAGACGGCACCTTCCTTCCGGCCGATATCATCGTATGCGCCACGGGCTATCGCCCGATGAACGAATTCGTCGGCAGGCTGATCTCTCCCGAAGTGGAAGACAAGGTTGGCCTTTGCTGGGGCCTGGGTTCCGACACGGAAGGCGATCCCGGCCCATGGGAGGGCGAACTGCGCAACATGTGGAAGCCCACTGCGCAGGAAGGCCTATGGTTCCAGGGCGGCAATCTCATGCAGTCACGCATCCATTCGCTTCATCTGGGTCTGCAGATCAAGGCACGGATGGAAGGTTTGGAGACGCCGGTCTATCAGCCCGACTTCGCCAAGCAGCGCGAACCAGCGATCGCCTGACGCACCCCTTCCGATCGTTCAGGCGATGGCCCCAATGGGCCAGGTATTCGCCGCTAAGCCTATTCGGGATCGAACACGCCTTCCGCCATGCGCTTCGCCCATTCCTCGGGTGAAGGCATCAGCGTGATATCGTTGCGTTGGAGGATCTTCCATTTGCCATCCATCCGAACGAATTCGTCTTCGTACTGGCCACTAAGCACGGGCGTGGGGCTGCCGTTCCTGCCCCTGATAATGGAGAGCTGGCGCGATTTGGCCGATGCGCGGTCTCCGTCCAACTCGATCTGGATGTTGGAGACCAGCATGTAGCTGTCTTCATTGACGTAGTCTGCCGGAGTGTCCGGAAACATGTCGACCAGCATGGCCCGTATTTCGGCCCTTCCGTTCTTGACGATGTCGCCGTTCCGCCACGTACCCTCAGGTGCAAATAGCGCGACATAACCGTCAAAATCGCGGGACGTCAGCCGCACGGCGTATTCCTGGATAATGTCCCTGATGGCGGCTTCGTCTTCCAGCCGCTGCAGGCGTTGTTCGACCGTGAGCCGATCATCTTCTGCCTGTGCTGCAATTGGCGTTACGATGATTGCGGCGGCAATCAGGCTGCACAGCTTTTTCATATCTTCTCTCCATTCTTGCCATCGGCTTGGGGCTCTCCGGTGGGTTTTCATCGTGATGCCCTCGGAGGCGCAAAAGGCGGCATTCTGCGCCAGGCAATTAACGCCCGCTTCGATCCGCTCGCCAGAGCGTTTCCAACATAGTCAAAAAAGAAAGGCAGAATGGATCAATCCTATTCCGCTGCCAATGCCATAGTCTGCCCTCCAATGAGAGCGCCGACAGCGCCATCGACATTGGGAAGAGGAATCCGAGCATGCATCTGGTCAAATCTGTATTGATGGCGGCAAGCGCTGCAACGGCGATTGCCGCGGTCCCTGCGAGCGCACAGCAGGCCGATCAGGAAAGCGCGTTCTACGACGAAAGCTGCGACCGGGAATGCCTGCTGGGCGTGCTGAAGCAATTCACCGATGCCTTGCGGGCCGGATCGCCATCCGCCGTTCCACTGGCGGACAATTACCGCTTCACCGAAAACAATGTCGAACTTCCGATCGAGAAGGGGCTGTGGGCAACAATCGACGACCTCTCCGCCGATGCCATGACGGCCGCGGATCCGCAGAGCCAGAATGCTGCATGGTTCGGTTGGGCGACGGAGAACGGCGATCCCGTGCTCTATGCGGCCAGAATCCATGTTGCGGACGGCAAGATCGACCAGATCGAAACAGTCGTGCACCGTTATTCGGAAGAACTGCGCGCGCCCTTCGGTGATGTCGAAAAAATGGTTCACGACCCTGCCTGGAACGAAATTCTTCCGCCCGAAGAGCGCCGTTCCAGAGCGCGCCTCCGTGCGATTGCCGATGCTTATTTCAGCACCGTAGAAATGAATGACGGTGAGGTTTTTGCGCCCTTCGCCGAGGACTGCGGGCGGCTGGAAAACGGCTTCAGCACAACGACGACCAGTGCCGATACCGGCGGCGAGTCCAACTATGTCGATGGCTGCGAAGAGCAGTTCAAAATGGGTTATTACCGGATCAACAAGCGCATCCGGGAACGCCGTTATCCGCTGATCGACGAAGAGCGGGGCATCGTTGTATCCACTGCCTTCTTTGACCATGCGAATGAGTTCGACCGTTTCCAGCTTACCGACGGGAGCTGGATGGAAACCTGGCTCAAATGGCCCAACTCGATTACCCTGCTAGAAGCCTTTCTTATCAAGGACGGCGAGATCAGCCGGATCGAGGCGACATTCACTTATGTGCCCTATGCGATGCACAACCCCTGGTTCGGAGAGGCTTCGCGTCCGCCCGAAACCGCTTCCTCGCCCGAAGAGTGCAACGCAGCCTGCCTCTCCAGCCTCACCGGCCAAGTGATGCAGGCATATGTCAATCGCGGCGAATACAAGTCGCTACCTTGGGCCGATAAGGTTGGCTACGAGGAAAACAGCGTGGGTATGCAGCTCAACGAAGGCATCTGGGGCTCGACTACAGCGATCGACCAATCGCCCCTCGTGATCGCGGACGAGACGCTTGGCCGCGCACTTTGGATCGGCCGGATCGAAGAGCACGGCGCGCCGGCATGGGCCGCCGTCACGGTAAGCGCCGATGGCGACAAGATCGGCCGGATCGAATCCGTCATCCGCCGAAAGGAATATCTCGGCCCCTATGCCGAACCGGTGACGGCGCCATCATTCGCTCCGCTCTCCGATGCGCAGCGCACTTCGCGGGTCGACATGCTCGCCGCCGTCGACCGTTTCTACCTCGCAATTGCGGCGGAGAACGGGAGCGCGCCGGCGGATCTTGCAGCAGACTGCAAGTGGGCAGTGAACGGGCTCGAATTGTCCGCTTGCGAAGTGCCTTTTTCCAACATGCTTCTTCAGGGGCTGGAGCAGGTGCGAGACCGCAAGGTCATCGCCGTCGATGAAGCGCGCGGCCTGGTAGCCATTTCCGCTTATGATGACTTCACTGCGCAGCAGCAGGAATTCACGGATGCGCAGGGCAATACTTATGAGGATACGATGCCTTTCCCGCGCACTTTGCAGGTCGTGGAACTGTTCAGGATCGTGAACGGAAAGATCGCGCGGATCGAAGGCTTCACCTCCGAACTGCCATACGGGATGGGACCGCGCTGAACGAGCGGCCGAGCAAGGCCGGGGAGAGGATCATGCATCGGCATGGGATGCTGGCATTGGCCGGTCTACTGGCGTTGGCCGCCTCTCCTCTTGCGGCGCAGCAGCCTGGGCAGAGCAGTGCGGTCTACACCTTTGCCTGCGATCGTGATTGCCTGATCGGCAAGCTGGGCGAGTATATGGACGCATTGGCCGCTCGCAGCCCTTCCGCGGTCTCCGCGGCGCCGGATATCGTCTTTACCGAGAACAACGTTGTGCTTGAGCTGGGCGAGGGGATCTGGGGCACGGTCACCGGCGTGGATGATGTCGGGCTTGAAGTGGCCGATCCGCAGACGGGAAATGCCGCGTGGTTCGGTTCGGTGATGGAAAACGGACGCCAGCGAATGTTCGGCTTGCGAATTCATGTGACCGATGGCGAAATCGACGAGGCCGAGACCATCGTTGTGCGTTCCATGGATCTCACGCGCCCGTCCCGTCCGGCGGTCCAGTTGCAGCACGATCCTGCCTTTTTTGAGATTCTTCCGCCCGCAGAGCGCCGCTCGCGCGAGAGACTGCAACGAATCGCTGACGCTTATTTCGACACCGTGGAACTGAACGACGGGCTCGTCTTTGCGCCTTTCGACGAGGATTGCGGAAGACTGGAGAATGGCCGCAGTACCACCAGCAAGGCAGACCCCAATGGCTCTTTCGGCGCCGTGTCGATCGTCGAGGGGTGCGAGGCACAGTTCGAACTCGGCATCTACCGGATCAACAAGCGTGTCCGCGAACGCCGCTTTCCATTGATCGACACTGAGCGGGGAATCGTTGTCGCGACGGCATTCTTCGACCATGCCAACGAGTTCGATCGGTATCTGCTGACCGACGGGCGCGAAATGGAGACGGCGCTGAAATGGCCAAATTCCGTTACGCTGCTAGAAGCCTTTCGCATAAGGGACGCCAAGATCCACCGGATTGAAGCGGTGTTCACCTATGCCCCCTATTTCATGCACAACCCGTTTGCTGGGCCTGCAGCTCCCTTGCCTCAGCACGCGCCGAAGCCTGAGAAGTGCGGCGATGCCTGTCTTGCCGCTCTGACCGAGCAGGTGATGGCAGCCTACGTCTCGAAGGATTGGCAATCGCTCCCCTGGGCCGAAAACGTGGCCTATAGCGATGAGAATGTCGGGCTGCAGGTGGGCGAGGGTATCTGGGGCACGATCACCGCGATAGACGACAAGCCGCTGATTGTCGCCGACGGCCAAACGGGCAAGTCGGTCTGGTTCGGGAGAATCGAGGAACACGGCCAGCCGGCCTGGGCAGCCATTGCTGTGCAGGGAGCGGGCGAGAGAATCGGCGGAATCGATACGCTGGTCCACCGCAAGGAATACGGCGTGCCCTATGTCGAGCCGGGCTCTATGCCGTCCTTTTCCGTCCTGTCGGAGGCCAGGCGCACCTCGCGCGGCGAGATGTTGGCGGCAGTCGATGCCTTCTACGCAGCCGTCAACAGTCATGACGGCACGGTGCCTGCTGCGATCGGCGGCGATTGCCGCTGGGTCGTGAATGGGCAGGATTTGAACCAGTGCACCGCGCCCTTCGCGGGCAACCTGCTTCAGTCGATCAAGGAAGTGCGCGATCTCGACGTGCTCGCGGTCGATGAGGAGCGCGGACTGGTGGTCGCAACCGGTTTCAAGGATTGCCCGGCGAACCCGCTCGAATTCACCGACAGTTCGGGCAAGGCCTATCGTGATCGGGCCGAAGCGCCGCGCACCTTGAGGTTTGTCGAACTTTTCCGGTTCGAAGCGGGCAGAATTCGCCATGTCGAGGGATACACGTTGCAGCTGCCATACGGCATGCCTCCGCGATAGGCGCCTTTTCGCCTAATTCACTGTCTTTCATAGGAAGTATTCGGCTGGGCCGACCGAGCGTGGCCGAGCGGCACTGACGATTGGCCATCCAGTCCACTCAAGGCGCAAAACCACTTCGCGATCCTCCTGGACCACCGCCACTGCGCATCATCGTTGACTAGTTCTGGAAGTGGCGGCGATGCCACACTCTTCCAAAAAGCGCGCGTTTGTTTCCAACTCCGACAAATCGGCTATCCATATAGGTCAAGGCAATGTTGGTTTCCTAACTGTATTGAAACCTTATCGCAGTGAAAGCCTTAGCCAGCTTGATGAATGGAGGGGCATCAAAGTGGTTTTCCGAGCAATAGCCCTGGAAATTTGGGATCGGCGAGTTGCGCTCGCCAGGTTTCAAAAGTCCATTCCACACTGCGCCGCCAGCAGAAGGCATCTGTGAATTTTTGACTGGAATGCCCGTTACCATCGGGATGAGGAGCATAAGTAATGAAAATATCAGGGAGCATGGGCCGCCATCGGTCTCGTTTGGCGTTGATGTCCGTGACTGGAATTGCCACTGTCATGACGGCAACGCCCGCAATCGCGCAAGACGAAGCCAACGACGGTAACATTATCGTTGTGACCGCTCAGATGCGTGAGCAGGATGTTCAGGACATTCCGCTGTCCATTACCGCAGTCAGTGGCGAGATGCTGGAAGCCCGCGGGCAGACGCGCCTCGACGACATCAGTGCGCAGGTTCCGAACGTTCTGCTGCAGCAGAACCCGCCCGGATCGGGTAACTCGATGCGTGCGTATATCCGCGGCGTCGGACAGGGCGACTTGAGCCCGTCCGTTGAACCGGGCGTCGGCATTTACGTCGATGACATCTATTTTGGTACGGTGACGGCTTCCGCGTTCGACCTGACTGACCTTGAGCGTGTTGAAGTTCTTCGCGGTCCGCAAGGCACGCTCGCGGGCATGAACTCGCTGGGCGGTGCAATTAAGCTGTATTCGAAGAAGCCGCGAGGCGAAGGCGGCTATGTCGAAATCACTGCCGGCTCTCTTGGCCGCCGTGATATCAAGGCCAGCGCCGACTTTACGATTGTCGAAGACGCTGTCTTTGCTCGCGTCACGGGTGTGACGCGGAACAGAGACGGCTATGTGACGATGTATGACTATGCCTGCGTCAATCCGGACGATCCTTATGTCCAGCCGGGCACGAGCATCATAGCCGAGGGCCAGTCCGCAATCCCGAGGCTGTCTTCGGGTGGCGATTGTAAAATTGGCGAGCTGGGCGACCAGAGAATGTACGCGGTGCGTGGTACTTTGAGTATCGCACCTGTTGGAAGCCCGCTCGAAATCAATGTGACCGCCGACTATACGAAGGACACTTCGGCCACGCAGGCTTCGACGCTGATTGCCAGTGCCGAACTCACTGGTCTTGAGAACAACCCCGTTGCATATCAAGGGGCCCCTTATGACGATCGCTTCGTCACCTACGGCCAATATCGTCGGCCAGGTGCGGCGCTCAACGATCCCTTTGCGACATACGCAAACTTCTATGATCCGGGTGTGACCTACAGGGCTGCGGATGCCGGATCTGGTCCGCCTACCACAGTGACTCCGGGTGCGCCGAATGGCCCGCTCATCTCCGAACCTGGCAGTCAGGTTGAAGGCTGGGGTATCGCCGGTACGATTGACTACGAGTTGAGCGACCAGCTCGCGCTCAAGTCGATCACTGGCTATCGGACCTATGATTCCTATAGCTCGAGCGACAACGACAACTCACCGATCGCCTTTATCGGCGGTGCTCCGTCGCTGTTTTACCATAACCAGTTCAGTCAGGAAGTCCGGCTGAGCGGGAATCTTATGGAAGATACGGTGCACTTCACGGTTGGCGGCATCTACTACGATGCAGACACTCGTTACGATGCTCTGATCCATACGCCGTTCTCAGGCTTCTCCAGCGACCCTGCGAAGCCAACCTTCTCCTTCATCAACGACGACACAGCGAGCCTCACCGCCAAGGCGGGCTTCGGTAATGTCGCATGGGACGTGACCGAGCAGCTCACCATTGAGGGCGGTATCCGCGTTACTCATGAGAAGAAGGATTATCTGTACAAGCGTCTGAACCCGGATGGCGATGGCGAGTACCTGCCGCTCAGCAATCCGCTGAATCCTCTCACTGGCCAAGTTGGTACCTATGAAGAGACTGTCACCGACTATCGCGGTGTCGTTTCCTACAAGGTTACGCCGGATGTGATGTTCTATGCGCAGTATGCAACCGGGTTCAAAGGCGGCGGTGTCTCACCGCGTCCATATAGCTTCTATCAGATCCGCTCCTTCCCGGCCGAGAAGCTGAAAGCCTACGAAGCAGGCTTCAAGGCAGACGTTCTGGACCGTCGTGTGCGGATCAACGGCTCTGCGTTCTACATGGACTATATCGACTATCAGGGTACGCCGAATGTCTGCATTGGCGACGACGGCAATCCGTTGCCTGTCGATCAGGGCGGTGTCCCGGGCCTCTGCGGCCAGTACCTGAATGTCGGCGACGCTCGTGTGCAAGGCTTCGAGCTTGAAGTCTTCCTCGAGCCAGTTGACGGCTTCAACATTGACGGTGCGCTTAGCCTTACCGACTTCGAGTTTACCTCGACCAACTACAACACCAATGAAATCCAGGTCGGGTCAAGCCGTCCGGGTATCGGTGATTGGAAGTGGAGCATTGGCGCTCAATATGAGGCCGATCTTGGTAACGCCGGGTCTCTGACCCCTCGTTTCGACGTTGCTTATACGCCTGGCTATTGCGGTGACTTCGCGTGTACTCCTGTTGCGATCAACGATAGTCACACGATCGCCAATGCCAAGCTTACCTATCAGACATTGGACAAGGACTGGACTGCGTCTCTCGAAGTCCGGAATGTGTTCGATAACTTCTATTATATCAACAAGTTCACCAATCGCTGGTATGCAACGGGTCAACCCGGCATGCCGCGCACTTGGGCGGTTTCGGTGCGGCGCAATTTCTGATTTCAGAATTGACTGAAACAGCGAAACAGTCGGTGGGGAGAAGGGCAACCTTCTCCCCATTGCATTTGGAATGATGTGAAACGAGAGAGGGCTATGAAGACATACAACAGATACTTGCTTGCATCCCTGCTTCCGCTGGCAGCATTGGCGGCTTGCAGCGGTGGAGACGAAGCAGCCGGTGAAGCAGAGGCGCAGCAGTCTGGCGGGCTCGATCCCGATGTGATCGCGCAATCGGCCGCACAGTATATCGAAGATGGGCAGGCGCCAGACAGTATTGGCACGGGCCCGTATCCGGCCAAGAAAGGCCAATATGACAGTCTGCCGGATTTCGTGGTCTATCAGCCTGCGGATCTCGCAGGGCTCGGCAATGTTGAAATGCCGATCTACGTTTTTGGAAATGGTGCCTGTTCCGAAGACGCCGCCTCGTCTCGCCAACATCTGCTCGAAATAGCATCCCATGGCTATCTGGTGATCGCGCCTGGCGGAATTTATAGCGGCCCGGATATAGAGATGACTCCGGAAAGCTGGGCCAGCCATCGCGACAAGACCCACTACCAAGAATTGGGTCAGGCAATTGACTGGGCCATTGCCGAGAATGGCAGGGAGGGAAGTCCCTTCGCCGGCAAGATCGATACCGATCGCGTGGCCGTTTCAGGATATTCCTGCGGCGGTATCCAGGCTCTCAAATATGCAGGCGATCCGCGAGTCAGCACTTTCGTGATCATGAATAGCGGTATTCTCGGCGAGGATGTTCCCAACAGTTCCGGGGAAATGGCGGCTGAGAAGAGCTTGCTGCGCGATATCACCAAGCCGATCATTTATGTCCTGGGGGGCGAGGAAGACATCGCCTATGAAAACGGGATGGATGACTATTCTCGTCTAACGCACGTGCCTTCGGCGGTCATCAATATCGATGCAACGCATGACGGGACATACGCGGAGCCCAATGGCGGCAAAGCCGCGCAGGCCGTGGTCGCCTGGCTGGAATGGCAATTGCGGGGAAGCGAGGATGCAGCAAAGTGGTTCATCGGGGACGACTGCAAGCTTTGTACTGATCCCGAATGGACAATCGAAAGCCGCAATCTCTCCTGAGCTTGAAAGGTTGCCGGGATCGCACGAATTGTGTGGTCCCGGTGACCTGACTGGCGCGCTGAACCGAAGCGATCTTCTGCTCCGGCAGTTCAGACGATCCGGATTTGCTCTGACAATGCAGAGTGGAAATTCCATCTGAACTGAGACGAAGGCGGGCCCGGCTCTTGAAAGGCCGGACCCGCCCCTCGCTTACTCCCAAGGAGTGGGCATGTTGACCGGAACGAAGGTCACGACGCCTTCGGCATCCATGACCGTGTCCCCTTCGATGCGGACGAGTTCGGCAACCAGCCGGCTCATCGGATAGGGGCGCTTCAAGTCCACCTCTGTACCGTCGGTCGCGAAGAAGCTCGCTTCTTTGGCCGGAAGATCCTGGACGCTGATGGCGACGACCAGTCCGCGTTCGGTGTCGACCACAGGGAAGCGCCGGTCACGAATACGCTCGACCGGTGCGAACAGCCCGGCGCTGAAGACGGAAGCGCAATCCTTCTGTGCCGGATCGATTTCTCCTTCTGCGGAGGATATCTGCACGCCGTTCTCCAGCATTTTGCAGTCTTCGTCGAACTCGGCCAGCAGAGTGCCGTTATTGCGCTGTTTGGTCGCGAGATAGTTGTCGGCGATATCGATCAGCCTTTCGCGAGAGCGGCGATCGGATGCTGCCACATTCCCGGTCATGTCTTGGGAGATTGCGAAAGCGCGCGGATCGCCGAAAGGCATGGGCCAGGGCGTGCGTCCGGCAATCACTTCGATCTCGCTGATCTCGCCGTCCGGCGCTTTGATCCGCACTGCACCGAAGGAGGGTTCGTCGTGGTCCCATATCGTGCCGAACCACATGACGTTGCCGGTGGTTTCATCCGCGACCGCCAACGCCTTCGAGCCGACAGTCTCGCCGACCGAGCCCCACCAGGCGTCACCGATCGTCAGTGAAACATTGTTCTCGGTAAAATAGACGGGATCGGGATCGACCCAGGGCAGACGCTGATAGTCGTGCTCGGCAATGGCGACCGTGAATTCGTCTGCAAGTTTCAGCAGGCAGGCTTCGTCGCAGCTCCCGGCAGAAGCGGGGCTGGCGGCCAAAGCGATGGCACTCGCGGTGATAAGGCTGGCAAGTGCGCGCATTATTGGTCTCCCTCTTCGGCCCAGGGCGAATGCATGCCGTAGGGCACGTAATCGAAACTCGCTTCGATGGTGAAAATCTTGCCGTCGATGATCTTGAAGGCTTCCATGATCGACAGTGAATTGGGCCATTTCAGAAGCGTCTTCATGGTTCGGCCATCGGTCAGTTCGTATTCGTCGAAATAGTTTGCGTGATCGAAGAAGGTGGTGCCAACCACGATCCCGCGCTCCACGTCGATTATCGGGAAGAGCCGCTCGCGCAGCTGCTTGTTGATCCGGTATATGCCCAGTTTGAACTGCTCTTCGCAGCCCTGAGCGACGGATGCGGAGTTATTGGAATTCTCCGTAGGCGCTGTGGTGCTGATACCGTTTTCGAGCCGCGAGCAATCATCTGTGAAATGGGCGAAGACCTGCCCGTCATTATATTCGACGGTGTTGAAATAGGAATCCGCGATGGCGCGTAGCCTGGCGCGCGGTTTGGCGAGTTCTTCCGGGACGGCCTGCGTCCAGGCCGGGTGATGCGGCTCTTCGCCGGTGCCGAAGATCAGTGGCATGCCGGTTACGCGAGAGACCACAGTTTCAGCCTCGTCGATCTCGCCGGCGCGGCTGACATGCAGCCGTATGGCCAGGAAAACGAGATTGCCGTGCTCGTAGGCATGGCCGAACCAGGCGACATTGCCGGTCACGACGTCGGCCGGCATCATGCCATCGGCAGGGTCCGCCGCGCTGACCGAGCCCCACAGGCCTTCGCCGATCGGCATTTCGACACTGTTCTCGGTGAAGCGGACATCTTCGGCGAAGGGTGCCCGCGAGGGATCCTTTGCATTCAGCGCCTCGACATAGGAGAGCGCGAAACCTTCCAGGCAAGCTCTATCGCAATTGCTGCGCGGAAGCGCCGTCTCTTCGCCATAAGCCTGCGCGCAGACGGGCGCCGCCGCAACCAGGCAGATTGCCCCAAGGGCACTGCGGATCATCATTCCTCTCCCATTGTTCCTTGCCGGCAAGGTGGCAGCGGGCAATGCGGCTGTCATTGTTCGAATTGTCTTGCCGGCTTGGCTCACATGGAAGCGGCATTGCGCTTGAGGGTATCGTACAACTAGGTTTCTGCCGCGTAATCACACCCTGGGCGATTGGGCGGTAACGGCCCGAAGCATCGAGAATGGAGACGGATGAAATGCGAAAAACTGTTTTGGCAGTGCCTCTTGCAATGGCCGCGGCTATGGCATTCCCGGTATTGGCTGCACACGCGGAAGATCATGAGGAACTCACCTTGGAGCAGCGGGTGGACCGGCTGGAATCGGAGAAGCAAATCCGCGAGGCCATCATCGAATATGGCGAATATCTCGATGCCCGTGACTATGCCGGCTATGCTTCTCTTTTCGCCAGCGACGGGACCTGGACCGGCGGCTTCGGCAGCGCAACTGGCCCTGCGGCCATTCAAAAGATGCTGGAAGACAATCTGGGCGTGCCGGAAGAGGGCTTCATCAACAAAGACAATTTCCACCAGAACACTACGATCGTCGTCGAAGTCCATGGCGAAACGGCCAAGGCCCGGTCCCGCTACATGTTCTTTACCCGAACTGAAGACAATCGCCCGCATCCGCTGCTGGCGGGCCGCTATTTCGATGAATTCGTTCGTGAGAATGGCGAATGGAAGATCAAGACCCGCCATTCTCACGGCGTGATCCCCTATCGCGACGGGAACGCACCGCCGCCGGACGCACCGCCCCCGGGGGTTCAGGATGTTATGAAGAACTAGGCTTGCCGGACTGAAGAGCCCAGCAATCGATCATGCTTCAGGCACTGGGAGGTCCAAGGCGACGTCCCTGCGCCTGAAGCGCCATCCTTCCGATAGCTTGACCAAGTCGTCGGAATAGCTCCCGGCGAGAGCGGGCCGGATTCCATCTGCACCTTGTTCGAGCAGAAGCCAGCGGGACCAGCAGCTTGCGGTTGCACCGTCACTGGCAATGGTGATCGAGAAATTGCTGAAGATGTGTACGCAGGGCGGCGTACCTGCGAATTCTCTGGCGACGAAATCGGCCAGGGCAGGGCGCCCGGAGATAACGCCATATTGATCGCCACCAGTCCATTCGCCATCTGTTGCGAACAGGGAAGCCCAGCCCAAGGCATCGCGCAGGTCGAGAAGACGTCCATATTCGGCCATCAGGCGCCGGATGGCTTCTGTGTTTTCGCAATTGCACGTTGAAGGCTGATTCATGGGTGTATCCGGAGTTCCCTCGCTGTTTGAGCGGGCTGGATACCGCGCGATTGCAGGGTTGCCAAAGTACGCGGCCAATCCGGTCTACCTGCGTAGCCAGATCGGTCTACCGGAAACCGGGAAATCCCGGTTTATTGAGCAGCAACGGCGAACTACATCAGAATAAGCCAGCCGGCTGCAATTCAGCCGCGTGGGAGAGAACATGTCCGATGAAGCAAGACCGCCCCACTCGGGGGCGGCACAATCCATTGAAGAACGCCTGCGCGCACTGGAAGACGAGCGCGAGATTCGCGATCTCATCATCACCTATGCGCAGCGGCTCGATGCCCGCGACCACAAGGGATACGCGCAGCTTTTTGCGCAGGAAGGGCGCTGGTCCGGACGGATGGGAGACGCGACCGGCCCCGAGGCGATCGAGGAGATGCTGGTCGAAGGGTTCGGCCCCACGCCCGAGAATTTCGTCAACACCCAGAACTTTCACCTGATGAGCAACATCGTCATCGAAGTGGATGGAGACCGTGCAAAGGCGGAATCCCGCCTCGTCTATTTCGTGCGCACGGCCGAAGCGAAGCCGACGGCCATGCTTGCCGGTCGGTATTACGATGAGCTGGTGCGCGAAGACGGGCGTTGGCGCTTTTCCTATCGCCGCGTGGTCGGCGAGATACCGACCCGCGAAGAACGCCCAGTCAGAACACCGGAGGAAGATGGACATGTCCGCTGAGCGGCAAGAACGTATCGAAGCGCGCATCGCGCAGCTGAATGCAGAGATGCAGAAGCGCGAGGACTACCAGGCAATCATACGCCTGCAGAGGGCCTACGGCTTTTACATCGACAAGGGATATTGGCGGGAGGCCAGCGACCTTTTCACCGAAGACGCCACTTACGAACAGGGCGTCGATGGCGTCTTTATCGGCCGCGAACGAATCCACCAGGTTATCGTAAAGCTCTCCGGCGGCAATCCCGGTCCGGGGCTGCCTTTCGGCCAGCTATACGAGCGCTTTCAGCTTCAGCCGGTGATCACGGTCTCCGATGACGGCCAGAGTGCCTTTGGCCGCTGGCACGAACTTGCGATGCTTGGCCAGTATGGCGAACATGCCGAATGGGGGGAGGGCGTCTACGAAAACCGTTATCGTAAGGAAGGTGGCGTCTGGAAGATCTCCGCGTTGCACTACTTTCCCAACTTCGTGGCCCCGTATGAAGGCGGCTGGGCAGTGCTCAAGCCGGTCGAAGGTGACTGGCGCTCACCTGAATTGGCCGACTTTCCACCCGATGCACCGCCCACGGTGAACTACAAGCCATTTCCGGACCAATTCACGGTGCCGTTCCACTATCCCCATCCCGTGACCGGAAAGGCGGTGGCGTAATGAGTGAACATCTGCTCGACGCGCTGGAAGCGCATCTCGATTCCATCGAGCTCAGGATCGCCCGCCAGGCCTCTCACGAGGCGATAGAGCGGCTTCAGCGCTCATACTGCTATTTCATCGACAAAGGGCTCTGGACGGCCGCCTCAGACCTTTTCGCAGACGATGCGACGGGGGAATGGGGGCAGAGCGGTGTATACAGGGGCAAGGAACGCATTCGCTCCTATCTCGCCCTGCGCGGGCCGGAAGGCCTCGGTCAAGGCGAGCTCAATACCCATATCACATGTCAGGCAATCATTACCGTTGCCGATGACAACATGTCTGCCAAGGCGCGCTGGCGCAGTGACAATATGCATTGCACCGATGGCACTGGCAGTTGGAGCGAAGGGACCTACGAAAATATCTACGTCAACGATGGCGGTGTCTGGAAGATCGCTTCCATGCACTATTACGTCACGCTGATCTGCGATTACGACAAGGGATGGATCGCTGGCGATATTCCCATGGACCCGCCCAGCGAAACGCTGCCGCCGGATGCCCCGCCGACGGAGGTTTATGAATCACTGCCTGGGGCCTATTTGCCGGCCTACCATTATCCCAATCCCGTGACCGGCGAACAGCCGAAGAAGCCCGACCTTCCCGAATTGCCGGAAAGCGGCGAGGACACGCTGGCCGATGCAGTTGCGGCGCTTTCCACCAGGGTCGAACGGCTCGAAGATCAGCGGGCCTGCGAGAAGCTTCAGCGCAGCTATGGCTTCTATGTCGACAAAGCGATGTGGAACGATGTGTCCGATCTCTTCGTCGATGATTCAACGCTGGAAATCGGTGGCCGCGGCGTATTCCTGGGCAAGAAGCGCGTGCTTGAATATATGGGCATCGGCCTGGGCCCCACGGGTCCGCAACGCGAACAGGTCATCAACCACCAGCAGTTTCAGGGCATCGTCACCGTTGCCGAAGACGGCAAGACTGCACGCGGGCGTTGGCGCGCATTCGTCATTGGCGGCAGCTCATGGGCGCCGGTCAATTGGGGCGATTGCCTGTATGAGAACCATTACAAGAAGGTGGACGGCGTCTGGGTCATGGACAAGCTCCATGCCCCCTTCACAATGTACACGCTCTATACAGACGGATGGCACAAGGCGACCACGCCTAATACGCGGCCCGAGAGTTTCCCGCCGCCACCCGATCTTGCGCCCACAGTGGTCTATCTGACCTATCCCAACTATTATTGTGAGCCGTTCCATTATCCTAACCCGGTGACTGGAAAGGAAGCGCCGCCGCCCAATCCTGCAGCGGGAGGAGTGGCCAATATGGCGGACTTCGCCAGCGAAGAGAGTTGAACGGGAGTGAGCTCTCCCCCGGACTTTTCGGTCAAAGCCGCTGAGACGTCAGGCAATGTCGACGCGCTGATCGATCTGCCGCGGCTGACCGGGCTGCAGATCGGACTGTTCCTGATTTGTGCTTTCGTGCTGTTCGCCGAAGGCTACGATTTGCAGGCGCTGGCGCTAGCTGTGCCGCAGATTTCCGGCGAGTTCGGCATTCCGCCGGAGGATTTCAGCCTGGCCCTTTCCGCCAGCCTGCTGGGCATGGCGCTGGGCGGGGCAGGCTTCGCGCCTATGGGTGACAGGATCGGGCGAAAGCCGATGCTGATCCTGGCCATGGTGCTGACGGGCGGGAGCACGCTGGGTGCGCTGATCTATCCGACCACCTATTGGATCGCCTTTTGCCGGCTGATCACAGGGATCGGGCTGGGTATCACCACGGTCAATGCATCGGCTATCATGAGCGATTATGCGCCAGCCAGATGGCGGTTCATGATCATGACGGTCGTCAATTGCTCGGTTCCGCTCGGTGCTTTCAGCGCGGCCATGATCGCTCCGGACATTATCGAGCATATGGGATGGCGCGGCATCTTCTGGATCGGCGGCTGGGTTCCGCTGGTGGCGGCAGCGGTCGTCTGGCTGGTAATGCCGGAATCGCTCAAATGGCTCGTTGCCGTGCGCCCCGGCGATCGGCGCATCGCGCGGATTGCCCGCTCCATTGCGCCGGGCATCGATCCTGCGCGGCTGTTCCTCTCCGAACGCGAGGAGCATACCCGTCAATCGGTACTCGGCCTGATGTCCCCCAATCACCGCATCCGGACCCTGGTTGCGTGGCTTGGCACTGCGGCAGGCGCCTTCTGCCTCTACATGATGATTTCCTGGCTGCCGACCGTACTGCGTGAAGCGCAATGGAGCACAACCGACGCCTTGCGCGGAACCGCAGCAGTCCAGCTGGGCGGTATCTTCGGCGGGTTGCTGATCGCCTGGGCGATCGACCGGCGTTGGCTCGTGGCGGCAATTGTGGCCGGTTATGGCGTATCCTCGCTCGGCTTGCTCAGCATCGGTCTGCTGCCAGAAAGCGTGCTTGGCTGGCAGTTCCTGCTGTTGCTTGTCGGGGCGGGCATATCCGGCATGCAGGGGATATGGATGTCGATCGCGGTCGGTCTCTATCCGCTCGAATTGAGGGCGACCAGTGCCGGCTGGATGGCGGCTATCAGCCGTATCGGAGCCGTATCGGCACCCTTCGCCGGGGGATTGGCGGTTGCCGCGAGTATGGAGGCCAGAAACCTGTTGATGGCGTTGGTTGTCCCGATCGGGGCAACCGTCATCGCAGTGGTGCTGGCGCGCAAACATTTCGTTCCGCCGCCGCCGGTGGTGGAAGAAGGAGATAAAGCCGAATGAATGAACAGGAAATGGCGGCGTTGGCGGCCGATATCCGCTATCTCAGGGATCGGGCAGACATTCTCGATTGCATGAACCGATATACGCGCGGCGCGGATCGGCTCGACCGCGATCTTCTGCTGTCCGCCTATCATCCAGACGCCACCGACGATCGCGGCGCGTTTACGGGCGGCCCCGAAGCACGGGTCGACTGGTTGCTGGCCTATCTCAGAACTCTCGATCACACGACCCACCACATCACCAATTTCACTTTCGATATCGATGGCGATGTCGCGCACTGCGAAAGCTATGTCCTCACCACCCTGCTGCCAGCCGGATCGAAGGAGGCCACGATCGGCTGTGCACGCTATATCGACCGGTTCGAGCGGCGCTCCGGCGAATGGAAGATCGCCCACCGCGAAGCGGTGATGGACTTCAACTTCACTGTGCCCACAAGTGAGCTTCCGCCCAAAGTGCTCAGCGGTGCCAGGGACCGAACCGACAGGTCCTATGCCCGGCCGCTGGAACTCTCCGCCGAAGGGCTGGCCAGGATGCAGGCAGGGCTCAATTCGCCTGCGGACTGAGGATCGCGATTGCGCATTCCACAACAATCGGTCTGACCGCGAACAGGGCGATTCGCACATCGAATCATGTTAAAAGTGAATGTTTTTAGCTATTAGGATGCGAAGCACATTGGCCACACTCCGGCGCTCGTTTTCGCGCGAGCGTGTACAAGGCTTGCCTATTGCCGCTGCGTTCCATATCCAGTTCGATCAAAGTGAGCGTAGACTGACTTGGAGGAGAGGCCTTGTCGCAAGTCACAGATAGACCTTGCGAATTTCTGCGTCCCCTTGTCGATTTGAGCAATGTCGAACAAGGTGACCGGGCGCTGACGTGGGACGTCGCGGTTCGCAATACATTTCCCGGATTATCGGTAAAGCTGGAGAGCGGCGGCGTTTCTTTCGGCTCGATCAACTGTATGCCGATTGGATCCGGTCAGCTTTTCCAGATCGATTCCGAGCCTGCGCTTGTCAGTTTCCGTCCTCCCAAGATGGAAACGATTGTCCCGCATTTCTCGCTGATGGTTCAGTCCAAAGGCACGATGGTCGCAAGCCAGGCGGGCCAGGTCTGCATGTTGGGCGAGGGCGACCTTTGCATGATCGACGAGGCGAAGGCGTTTCGCCTGACTGGCGAGGAACGGACCGAGTTTCTGCTGCTGAGGTTGCCGCGCGCTGCGGTGCTCAGCCGGTATCCGCATCTTGAACGCGTGATCGCCAGCACTCTTTCCGGCCACGAACCGGGAACCAAGCTGCTCAGCGAAACATTGCTGCGCCTGGCCAGCGAGGCGGGTCTGCTGCAGGACCTTCAGCGAAGTGCGATGATGAATGCCATCATTCACATGCTGGGCGTGGCGGAACCCTTCCTGGGTCTGCCTGCCGGTGCAGATTGGCGTGTGCGCCGCGCGCTCGACTATATCGAGCTCAATCTGTCGGTTGCCGGCCTGACGGCGGAAGTCGTGGCTCAGGACCAGCATATCAGCCGCCGCCGGTTGGACCAGTTGATGCACGATGCTTTCGGCCATTCCATCGCAAGCCATCTTTGGAGCCGAAGGCTGGAGCAAGCGGCTGCAGATTTGCGCGATCCCCACCGTTCGGACTTGTCGATTGCACAAATAGCCTTCGCGAACGGCTTCGAGGATGCGGCCCATTTTACACGGGCTTTCAAGCGCAAATATCGCATCACACCGGGGCAATGGCGCCTGAACTGACGGGAAAGCCGTGAGACTTGGCGAGGGCTCACACGGTCAAGCCGTGATTCCAGTTTGGTCCATTCAAAGGGGTGTTCAGACAAATCAGCGCGCCTATCATGTCCCAAAGGCTGCAAGAATGCAGTGCTGATACGAAGAGGACTGATGAGGCATTCAACTCTCGCATCCACGGGATTGCTCCGGGCTGCTCTCGCTCCGATCAAGATCGCGGCGCTCGCTGCACCCGCCTTCCTGCTGGCGCCCCAAGCCGCCCATGCGCAAAGCGCCATCGATCAGGAAATCGACGCACTGACGACGCGTGTCGAAGTGCTTGAAGGCAATCGCGCAGTGAAGAAGCTGCAGCGCGCCTTCGGTTTCTATGTCGACCGCGGGCTTTGGGGCGAAGCTGCCGACTTGTTCGCCGACAATGGCACGATCGAGATCGGGCTGGACGGCGTCTATGTTGGCAAGGACCGGATCGAGGAATATCTGCGCCGCCTGCATGGCGGGCAGGAGGGGCTCATCTACGGCCAGCTCAACGAATGGGTGACGCTGCAGCCGGCCATTTCTGTGGCTGCCGATGGCCGCTCCGCAACTGCGCGCTGGCGCGACAATGGCATGCTTGGCCAGTACAAGGAGCATGCCGAATGGCGCGATGGCATCTACGAAAATACCTATGTGAAGGAAGACGGGATATGGAAAATCCAGTCCCTGCACCTCTACGTGAATTTCCTGGCGCCCTTTGAAGAGGGCTGGGCGCGCCTTGAGCCGGGCGAAGGGCTTAAGCCGAGCGAAACCTCCAAGTCGTTCCCGCCCGATCGCGGGCCCAGTGTAAACTACAAGCCGTTTCCCGATGTGCAGATTCCGCCGTTCCAGGCGCCCAATCCGGTGACCGGCCAACCTGTGAAAGGAGCGATGTGATGCGCACAGGCAAAAAGCTCCTGCAGCTTTGCTGCATTGCCGCGGTAGGGCTGACGCCGCTGACACTTGCGGCGCCTGCCACGGCCCAATCTGTGGAGGCACGCCTTGCGGCCTATCGTGAACGTGTCGAGCGTTTGGAGGACCAGGCAGCGATCGAAAATCTCCAGGCGAGCTTCGGCTATTATTTCGACAAGGGCCTGTGGGATGAAGCAGCCTCACTGTTCGCCGATAACGGCACCTACGAATATGAGCAGCAAGGCGTCTATGTCGGCAAGGATCGTATCCAGCGTGCAATGTTGCTCCTGGGGCCGCAAGGACTGGCGCCGGGCTATCTCAACAATCACATGATGCTGCAGAACGTCATTATCGTCGACGATGACGGGCAAACGGCGACTGGACGCTGGCAGGGGCCGATCCAGCTTGCCGAACCGGGGGCCAATGGCGAATGGGCAGTCGGCATCTATGAGAACGAATATGTGAAGGAAGGCGGCGTCTGGAAGATTTCCAAGCTGCACTTCTATCTGACCGCGAAAACGGACTACGATCGGCCCTATTCCACCGGGGCACTGCCGATGCAGGGACAGAGCGCTCTGTTCCCGCCCGATCGTCCGCCAAGCGAAGTCTATCGCAGCTTCCCGGCCGCCTACATTCCACCGTTCAGCTTCAAGCATCCGGTGACGGGTGAGCCGCTGACCGGCCTGCCGATGGCAGGCGACGATGTCGTGGGGCGTGCGCCGATCGAATTCGAAGACGAAGCGGGCGAATGATGCTTCGCAGGATTGCTTCTGCCGCATCTCGCGCTGCGCTTGCAGCCCCCTTGCTGCTTCTCGCTGCGCCTGCGGCCGCGCAGTCGGCGAGCGAGCGCCTCGACGAGCTGGATGCGCGAATATCCCGTCTGGAGGATATGAACCAGATCGAGCGGGTTCAGCGCACCTACGGATATTTCGTCGACAAGGGGCAATGGACCCCCTTGGCCGAACTGTTCACTGAAGATGCCACGCTGGAAATCGGAGGAAAAGGCATCTTTCTGGGGCGTGACCGCGTGCTGGAATATATGCAGACCGCATTCGGTAAGGATGGCGCGGGCGAGGGGCGCCTGGGCAACCACATGCAGTTCCAGCCCATCCCAGACATCTCGCCGGACGGTGAAACCGGATGGATCCGATCGCGAGCCTACGTGATGAGCGTCGGCTGGGGACTGCCGCTTTACGAAAATGAATATGAGAAGGGCGAAGACGGCAAATGGCGGATCAGCCGTCTGACCGGGCCCTTCACGATGTACACAAGCTGGGAAGGCTGGGGCAAATGGGCCATGAACAACACCTGGCCCGACAAATTCGATCCGCCGCCGGATCTGCCGCCGTCGGTCGTCTATCTGACCTATCCGTCCTATTACATCATCCCATTCCATTATCCGAACCCGGTGACGGGGGAGCCCTTCATTCCCGATACGGGAGAAGTCGGGGCCTATCACCGGCCGCCCGGTAATGCGGAACAGGCCGCGTCGCTTAATGTGGCACGCACGGTCAACGGGACTCAACCGATCGCCGAACCTCCAAGGGACTGAGTGATGGCCAGGAACAGACTTTTTTCCGGTTTGGGAACTGCGGCAATGCTGGCGGTAGCTGCAATGCCCGCGCAGGCGCAAACTGCTGGCGAGAGACTTGATGCGCTCAATGAGCGGATCGAGCGGCTCGAAGGCATGAACCAGATCGAGCGCCTGCAGCGGACCTATGGCTATTTCGTCGACAAGGCGCAGTGGTCCCAGCTTGCCGAGCTATTCACGGAAGACGCGACGTTGGAAATCGGCGGCAAAGGACTGTTCGTCGGCAAGGACCGAGTGCTTGCCTATATGCAGGAATCCTTTGGCAAGGACGGCATCCGGCCCGGCGTGCTCATCAATCACATGCAGTTTCAGCCGATCCCCGATATCTCGGCCGATGGTAACACCGGCTGGCTGCGCCAGCGCGCCTATGTGATGGCGAATGGCGGCTGGGGCTTGCCGCTCTACGAAAACGAATATGAGAAGGGTGAGGATGGCATCTGGCGCATCAGCCGGTTGACCGGACCTTTCACCATGTACACGAACTGGGAAGGGTGGGGGAAGAACGCCACGAATAACACCTGGCCGGACAAGTTCGGGCCACCACCGGATTTGCCGCCATCGGTCGTCTATCTGACCTATCCAGGCTATTATATTGTTCCGTTTCATTATCCCAATCCCGTTACCGGCAAGGCCTTCATCCCCGATACCGGCGAAGTGGGCGCCTATCACAGGCCCCCCGGCACTGCGGAACAGGAAGCCGCGTTGAAGGTTGGGCGTACGGTGCATGGCACGCAGCCGATCATGGAACCACCACGGGATTGATAGCCGGCGGCGGTTTCGCATGGTGCGGACAAGCCAGCTGAATCACACGGCTTTGCGGATTTTATAGCCAAGCTTGGACCGAGCACGTTACCAGCGTGCGATATCGGGATTTGCCTGCCCCAATAAAGGGGTGTGCAAATCGGTGCAGGATGGCGATATGTTGCAGCGCACCCGAAGCCGGACAGGATTTGCTGCCAGACATGACTGAATTTTCGGTCGTCATTCCCCTTTACAACAAGGCCGAGCATATCGCCGAGACCTTGCGCAGCGCCTTGGCCCAGGAGCACAGGCCGGTGGAGATCATCGTCGTCGACGACGGTTCGACCGATGGCGGCGTGGAGATCGCGGAATCCTACGACGATCCGATGGTGAAAGTCTTTCGGCGTTCTCCGCCGGGGCCGGGGGGCTATGCGGCCCGCAATCTGGGCGTCGAGAAGGCCAAAGGCGAATGGATCGCGTTTCTCGATGCAGACGATATCTGGACACCCACGCACTTGACGGGGCTGACTGAGGCCATTCGCCGGGCAGGCGGATCAGAAGCGGTTGGCGGTGCCTTTTCACGCTTGAGCAAGTTCTCCGAAGAGGGGGAGGAAGCCTATTCGATCGCTGAAGAGCTGATCGCGCCGGGCAAGCCATTGGATGCGAATGTCGTCATCCAGGCGTGGCTACGTACGCGGCATTGCCCCCTATGGACTGGTGCGGTGGCCTTCAGGCGGCAGTTGCTGTTCGATGTGGGCGGTTTTCCGGCCGGTAAGGCCCGGCGCGGCGGTGACAAGGATCTTTGGCTCAGGGCAATGCTCCGTGAACCGTTGGCATTCTCACCGCAAATCAGTGCGAAGTTCCGCCAGGACGCTGTCAACAGAGTTACGCACGGCACTGCGCATACGGACATTCCCATTGTCGTCACGACAATTGCCGAGCATTTGCCGACCGGAGATGCTGAGCGCGACCGCTTGCTCCAATTGCTCTCCAATCAGGAACTGGCACTTTACGCCCGCCACTCGGCAGGCCGGGGCACGCCTGTCGGCAAGGAGTTTTTCCGCTGGGTTCAGCCGGAACGGAAGATGTTGACCGCTGCGCGGATTCTGCTTTTTATGTCGATTGCGCATGTAATGCAGCTGTGGCGGCCGAAACGGCGCCACACTTGAGCGCTTATTGGCGGCAATTCCTCGGTGTGCTTGCCGGGGAGCGAATGAAGCGCTCATGTTGCCTTAAGCTGAGTACGCTCAAGAAGGGCGCCTTAACTGAATCGGGAACGGATCGCCGGCTGACTGGCCGCCTTTTTCGACTGGAGACGCCGTGATGACTAGATCAGCGCCTAAGACAAGCAACAGGCAACACACAGTGCGCCGGAGAGCCGCATTTGCAGCAACATCGGCAGTTTTCGCCGCAGGTTCGTTGCTGTTCGCAAGCGGCGTGAGCGGGAAGGCCATCACCTTGAAGGGAGCTGTTCCTGAACGTGAGATCGGCCCTGTCAGCCAGAGCGGTTTCTACCGACTGATCGAATCCGCCAAGAACGCCAAGATCGGCCATTTGCGGATCTTCGACATCAAGGGCGTCGACGCAACGCGCAGCGGGATACGCATTCGCGGGCAGGTTGACCGGGTTGAGATGCAGAATGTCGACATCTCGCATGCGGCCGAGCCGAATAAACGGCCTGATTTGCCGATCGGGATACATCTGCAGAACGGCAATGTCATTTCGATAGAGCGTGCCAGCCTCAGTGGATTCCAGATGGACGTTGGGGCGGACGAATATGCCAACGGAGACGGGATCGCCGCAGAACGCGGTGTCAACACATTGATACTCCGTGACATTTCCGTGCGTGACAACAGCGATGGCGGCTTCGACCTTAAGGCGAAATCTACGCGAGGCGACAATCTTTTCGCCAGCGGCAATGGGCGCAATTACCGGATCTGGGATCGCACCAAATTCACAGCGGGGACTTTGGAGAGCGTTACGCCTTATGTGCGATCAGGGAATTCGGGCAGTGCCCATTTCTGGGTCAAGGGCAATGACGCTGGCCCTCCAAGCATCACCATCGATCATTTGGTAGTACGCTCTGATAACACTGCTCCCATTTTCTGGGTTCAGGATGGCGGTGCCAATATCCGGATCGGTCGCTGCACACTCGATGTGCCCAACGGCACCACATTCGTGCGAGGTGGGTCGAAGAACATCAATGTCAAAGCCGGGCCGGGCTGCTCCACCTGACCTCTTCAGGAACGCTGCGCCGATCCTCCCATGGCGAGACGCACCAGTTCGCCGGAATAGGCCGCCCAGATTTTCAGTGCCAGCAAGGAGACCGGCAATTTGCGCCGCAGCTGCACGCCCGGTGCTGCCCAGATCGCGCCCCATTTGCGTAGCAAGTCAACAGCCGCGCGGCGTTGAAGGCGGATAAACCCTGCCGGGCCTGCCTGCTTATGCCAATTGCCGCCGGCAACGCGCTTCCGCTTGCCAATCAGCTCATTGGTGCTGGATCTGGCCGGATGGCGCACATGGGCTTTCTCGCAATAGACAACCGGATAGCCCGCCGCCGCGATTTCTTCTGCCAAGGCCCAATCGCCGCCGGATTTGAGTTCCGCGTCGAAAGGGCCGACTTCCTTCAGTACCGCAGCGGGGCTGGCCCAATTGGCTGTCACGCATTGGTTGCGCGAAGCCAGCGTCTGCTGGCGGAATGCGAACAGGGAATCGAAGATGGCCGCATCAGTCATCGGGCCATCGGTAAAGGTGCTGATCCGCCCTGCAATCACTCCGGCACGCGGTTTTTGCGCAAGGGCTTCGACAATGCGTTCCAGCCATTCGGGATCGGGAATGCAATCGGCATCCGTAAAAGCAATGATGTCGCCGCTGGCATGGCGCAGACCGAGGTTTCGCGCGGCATAGGAGCCGGGGGCTGTTTCGGACAGCAGCATGCAGCCGGGAAACGAGCGGATGATCGACGTCGTGTCGTCGGTCGAACCGTTGTCGATTACCAGAACTTGCGTCAGCTCCGCCGGATAGGTTTGTGCCTCGATCGCTCGCAGGCATTTCCCAATCGTGGCTTGTCCATTCCAGACAGGGATGATCACCGAAACGCTCGGTTGTTCCGACATCTTGGCTCGCTAGAAGTTTGTCCGGGTTGCGAGTTCTATCAGTTTGGGATCGCAGGTCGAGCCCGATGCAACGGTTCGTCCCGCAATTGCGTCAGATCGGGATATAGAATGTTGCGCTGCAACCTTAGCATTGCGCACGATGTTGTATAGGCGATATGCCCCGTGAGGTAATGCAGAACTGCTATTTTATCTTGTCCTTGAAGTCCTCCGGGTCCAGTATCGTTCAGCGCAAGCTGGCGGAGTTCCCCGGCATGCAGCCGCTGACGGCGACCATGCATAGCGAGAGCGAGACGCTGTTCTGGACCAAGGCCGCGTCCATGCTCGGACTTCCGCAGAATCAAATGGAGAACAGCGAGGTCCCGATGTCCGCGGAGAGGGCGGAGCAGTCGCTGCGGTCCTTTCTGCGCCAAAACGGTCTGCCCGACGATATGCCGCTAAAGTCAGAAAGCGATTTCTTTGCGGCATTCTCCGCCTTGGTGAAGCGGTTGCCGGGCCATTTCGTGGAGAAGACGCCGCACCACTTATACCAGCCCAGCTGCATTGCCCTGATGGAGCGCTACGCCAATCAGAGCAAATCTTCCGGAATCCATTGTCATTTCATTGGCCTGGTCCGAAATCCGATCGACACGCTGTACAGCAGCTGGCGGCGTTTCGGTGTGCGGCCGTCGCGGGAGGCTAAGCATTGGCTCACGGCCTACCGAGAATTGCGCGCTCTGTCCGAACGAAGCGAGGATGTGCACATCATACGTTACGAGGATCTGGTTTCTGGTCGCGCGGATTTGTCCCATCTGACAAGCATCGAGCCAGGAGAGAATGGTGGAGAGCGATTTGTCAGCAGTTCGGTGCAAAAATGGCGCAGCGATCCGAAGTTCAGCTATCAATTGTCGGATGAGTGTCGCGAACTTGCCCTGGACTATGGCTACGGCGAAGAAGAGCTCAGCAACGACAATTGCCGTCCGTGGCCGATCGCCAACGAAATTCGTGCGGGCGCATGGCAGTGCTTTTCACGGTTGCCGTTTGCCTGGCAGTCACGGGCCAAGCAAGTCGCCAAGCGGTTCCTATAGCCGGTCTTCGCCGAGATGATGATCGCCTCCCTAAAGCGAGCTGCAATCCGGCCATTCGTGCACTGCACCGCGCAAGGCCGCCGTGTACGTGCGGCCGTCCTTTACTGCGCCGGACAATTCCGCTGATGTCCTCGCAAAAGCCTATCCGGATCGCAGTGATTGGTCTGCGCGGCATTCCAGGAATAATGGGCGGTGTCGAAACGCATTGTGAGGAATTGCTGCCCCGTATTGCGGCAAAGGCGAGCGATTTCGAAATCGAGATCTACGGGCGCGCGCCCTATATGGGCAACGAAGAGAAGGAAGTGGGCGGCGTGCGTGTCGTGCCTCTGCCGTCGCCAACGGGCAAATCGACCGAAGCTTTCGTATCGACGCTGCTCGCCGTTCTCCACGCGCGGCGCAGGCGTGCCGATCTCGTCCATATCCACGCGATCGGGCCTGCTCTCCTCGTACCTCTGGCCCGACTATTGGGCATGCCGGTCATACTGACGCATCACGGCGCGGACTATAATCGTGCCAAGTGGAACGGATTTGCCAAGCAGATGCTCAAACTCGGCGAGAATCTGGGTGTACGGTTCGCCAAACGCATCATTTGCGTTTCTCCATCCTTGCGTGACAATTTGGCCCAGCGTGTCCCCAAGCGAGCGGATCGTCTGCAATTCGTTCCCAATGGCGCCGCCACGATCCCGCAGCCGGAAAAGCCAGACTCGGAAATATTGAATGAAATGGGGTTGGTGCAGGGCAACTTTCTCTTGGCCGTGGCGAGGCTGGTGCCTGAAAAGGGGTTGGATTACCTGATCGATGCCCACAGGAATGCCCCCAATGCGCCGCCATTGGTTATTGCCGGGGCCGAGCAACATCAGGACGGTCATGCCGATCTGCTCCGGCGCAAGGCAGACGAACGCGTGATCTTTGCCGGAGCTTTGCCGCGTGACCGGCTGGGAGTTCTCTACCGGAATTGCGGACTCTTCGTGATGCCATCGTTTCACGAAGGACTGCCGATTGCTGCTTTGGAGGCAATGGGAAGCAAGGCGCCCATTCTTCTCAGCGATATTCAGCCCAATCTCGATCTGGGGCTGCCTTCAGGCAACTACTTCCCGGTCGGAGACGCCGCGGCGCTGGCGGAGGCCATAGACGGTCCACTGAATCGCTTCGACACCAATGCAACGACCGCCAACGCCCAGTTCGACTGGGACGCGATTGCCACCCGCACTGCAGAGATTTACCGGGAAGTCGCCGGCTGAGTATCCGCAGACGGGTGAGGCCGATCATGCGCAAATAGCCGTTTAGCTGTGCAATTGTTCGAATTTGGTGATCCGGTTGCGCTTGTATTCAACCGCTATGCTGGATTTGGCCGCCGCATTTACCGGGAAGCCGCCGGGAAGGTCTTTCGCAGATTTCCAGCCCATCACATGGCAATAGTCGCGGTTCCCGCAAATATCGTCCATCGCCTGCCTCTGCTCGCTACGGCTCATCTCCGCATTCAGCAGCACGATATAGACGCCGCCGTTGGGATGGGAGGAGCGCAGCTCGTAAGGTGGCAAGGGCTTCATATTCAGGCCAGCCACCATGAAGTCGGAAGGTGACGCGACAAGTTCGTTGCTTTCGTTTGTACGCGCGTCATCGCTGACGACCAAGACTTCCTCGCCGTCCTGATGGGCCAGATCCGCAAAAGAGAATTCACCGATCGCCGGTTCGTTGCCGCGATATCTTTGCGAAAACCCGCGGCTTGTGCCCATGCCTCCCTTCCATTGAAAGAAGAGGTGGGTCTCCACGACGGCGACCTTGTCCAGGCTTGCGCTCCAATCCGGGTGAACCCAATCGGTGTGGTAATGCGTCGCGAGTCCGACTTTCGAAAATACTGCGCCGTGCAAGGCCTCTTCGGCCACCTTTTCTGCAGCATTTACTGCCTGCATACTATAGCGCCGCTGCAAGGAACCATCACAGGTGAAAGTGAACTGACAGCCCGTCACGCGCTCAATCCCCTGAGCGACCACGCCGCAAACCGTATTTGGGAAGACCGGATGGCGGACCCGGTTGAGAATGACCTGGGCAACCGCACGCTGGCCCTCAACGTCACGGCCGGCCTCATAGAGCTGCGCCATCGTAAGACATGCACGTGCCCGTTCCCAGTCGCGGTCCGAACCGCGCCAGGCAAAGGCCTTGGCCTGGTGCAATTTACCCGAAGCAAATGGGATGGAATTGTTAAGCGCGGCCGCAGTCTGCCGAGCGGCTTGCGCACTATCTGAATCAGACGGCAAAGCTGTACCATCCGGCCCCAAATTCGCCAGCTGAAGGGTTGCCGGAGGAACCGAAGCGCCTGTCTTGCTCTCTTCGTCTCGCTGAAAAGCTGCGCTGGCATCGCCAGGTATCATTACGAAAGCCAGCAGCGCCGAGCCAATCACGAGGATCAACAAATAAGGCACGATGCTGATCACTGTCCACGCGGCCGAAGACGGCAGGTTCGCAAAGCGGAGGTTCGTGGAGTGAATTGCCATACTGCATTGCAGCATACGGGATGCGCAGCGATTCGAATAGTTAATTTCTCGTTGATCGATTGTCCCGGACCTTGCCGGATAGGCCTTGGCGGCCACCGCATGCCGTGTCGTGCAACGGCTGTTTCAAGCTTCCTGAAATGCTGGCGGCGAAAGGCGGTAACTGCTTAGGAGGGCTTTCTCTATCCACGCCGGGAAGAAAAAACGTGTGAAACAAGGGCTTCTGGCGACGTTCGACATATGATATACAGTAAAAAAAGAATTCAGCTTGTACTGGAGAGATTGTTCGGAGGGGTCGCAGTGAAAAGAGAAGTGTTCGATGTGGGAAAGGTGCAGCCGATCGATGCGGTCGGTTTCTGTCCAGCCATCTATGAGGGCGGTATGGAGTCTTTCGTTCGGGTTGTTTCCAGAATAGCCGGTATCATCGCACTGCCAGTTGCGATTATCGGCTTGATCTGGATCCTGAGCTGACCTCCCAGTTTGCCATTCCGCATTAAGAGCTACGGAAACCATTGATTCGGGGCCGCTCCGGCTCCCTCGTGCTCGTCTGTCGTACGAATTCGGCAGGCTGTGCTTTTTTTGCGAACTCCAAACTGCCCTTAAAACTCCCTCTTTCGGCGAATTTGCGCAGGCCGAAATCGGCTGGGCAGACGCTATTGAAGAGGGCATTGAGAGCCTGCTGAACGAATTTTATAATGCAAAATTATCAAATTAATTCAGTTGCTTGACTGTCTGCAGGCGAGGCATTCGCCATTGCGTTTCGATGGCCTTGTCCGATGTCCCGCGTTCGGATAGTCAGCCTCAGCTCGAGCGGACGATGCCGAAAACCGCTCCATTCCGGCACAGAACTAAGCCTTTCGGGCTATTGGACCATCAAGGGTCTTGAGATAATAAAAGAGCGCATCCGTGCCGTATGCGATGACGTCTAACCGGCCCCAAGGCCTGCCTTATCGCGGGAAGCGTGAGCATGAACAAGCGGTTCCAAGCGAACAGAGCAACAATCGGTATCGATTCCCCTTTCAATGTGACTGTTCAGTCCAAGACCGCGCTGCGGTTGCGTATGTACGGTTACTTCCTGCTGATGGACGTTGCGTCCATTTTTGGCGGGTTTCTGGTGGCCAGCCTTTTCATCAATTCGTCGAAGTCGTTCGTTGAGGGCCTCAGCTCCGCTACGATCTTCGCTGTCATCTATCTTTTCGGTGCTTTCTCCGGGAACCTGTACAACAGGGCGGCGCTCGAAATGCCGCGGAAGAACTTTTATAAGGCGGTCAATTATTTTCTGATCGCAACGCTATCCACCGGTCTGATCCTGATCGTTGCGCGTCCGCCATCCTTTCTTTTCGACATACGCCACATTCTGGGTGCCGGTTTCGCAGCAATCCCGTTTGCTCTCTTCAGGCACCTCTACGCGCAATACATCACAAGCCTGCCGATCGGAGTGGTGCTCAACACCTTGCTGATTGTGGATGACGAAGACGTGGGCTTCCATGGGGCTGAGCACTACACTCATATGGACAGGATCGGCATTTCGCTGCAGCTCGACAATCCCGGCATGCTGGAAGCGATTGGCGTGTTGATAGCCAATTTCGATCGTGTGGTCGTTTCATGTTCTCGCGAGCGCAGACCATCATGGACGTTGTTGCTGCGGGCGGCGAACATCCAGGGCGAATTCGTAGAGACGACACCGCATGCGGAAGAAGTGATCGGCGTCGCGGAATTTTGCGGTTGGCCGACGCGCGTTGTTTCCGAAGGGCCGCTGAACCTTGCTGATCGCGCGAAGAAACGGATGCTCGATCTTGCCTTGACCGTTCCGCTACTGGTCATCCTTGCGCCGCTGCTGGCCATTACGGCAATTGCCATCAAGCTTGAGTCTCGCGGTCCTGTGCTGTTCCGCCAGGACCGCCTCGGCAGGGGCAACCGTCTCTTCAAGATCCTAAAGTTTCGGAGCATGCGCGTTGAGGACAGCGACGAGCGTGGCGACCGCTCGACCAGCCGCTGTGACGAGCGGGTTACCCGGGTAGGGCGCTTCATCCGGAAAACCAGCATCGATGAGCTACCGCAATTGATCAATGTGCTCTTGGGCGACATGAGTCTGGTCGGCCCGCGTCCACACGCATTGGGTTCGACGGCGGAAGAGAAGCTGTTCTGGCAAATCGACAAGCGGTATTGGCTGCGTCACGCCTTGAAACCAGGAATTACCGGTCTTGCGCAGGTCCGCGGTTTCAGGGGAGCGACCGAGAGTAAGACCGATCTCACAGATCGGCTGGCAGCCGACCTTGAATATCTCAACAACTGGAACATGGTAGCGGAGATTGGGATATTATTCCGCACTGTAGCCGTGTTGTTCCATAGGAATGCTTACTAGCCAGCTTCTGTCCGAGCGCATTGGTGGACTTACTGGGCAAGCCGGTCAGAAATAGCGTTCTCCGATCCGCAATTGATCCCCGGGATGGACTAGAATGTCGCTGTCGATTGCAACGCGGATTTCCTTGTCGAAGCCTTTCCGCCAGAGAAATGCGTAAGTCTCATTGGCCCGATAGGAAAATCCGCCCGCAATCGCCACCGCCTGAAGCACCGTGACGCTGTCTTTTAAAGTGTAGCGGCCGGGATTTTCGACTTCGCCAACGATTGAAAAAGGCTCTGTGGTCCGCAGCTCGATTGTCACTTGCGGTTGAGCGAGATAACCATCGGAAAGCCGGTCGATCATCGACAGCCGCAATTGCTCAGTTGTGCGGTTTCCAGCAGGAATTCTGCCAAGAAGAGGGAAAGAAATGTCTCCCTGGTCATCCAAAGCGTAAACACCGTTGAGCTGTTCTTCGCCGAATACGGAAATATAGACTTCATCACCCGGCGCGAGCAGCTGTGCGGTCTGTACCCCCGGGAACTGTTCGTTGGTGTAGGCCGTTGGAATTGCGCACGAAGCAGCCAGAAATGCCGCAGCCATCCCAGCCGCTCGAATGGAATTACGCACTGAGAATCACTCCTTTTCGCCCAGGCGGGATACGGCGCGACCATAACGAGATGAACAGCGTTTTGTACCACAACAACCCGATTGCAAGAAGCTCATGCTTGGTTAGTCCCGGAGTGCGGAAAAATTGCTTCTCCTTTTTCTTGGCCTGGCAGGATAGGGTGTTCGGCAATGCATAAAAGTCGAATACTGTTCGTTATCAACTCGCTTGCCGGAGGCGGAGCGGAGCGGGTCTTCAGTCGCATACTTCGGGAATCTGTAAGCCGCAGCGAAGAATACGAGATCGCGGTCGCTTTGCTCGATCAAGATCCGCCGGCCTATGGGTTGCCAGAGCACTTCACGCTTTTTCAATTGGACGCACGGCAAAGCCTGATCCGCAGCCTCATTTCACTGCGCAAGACGATAGACGAGTTCGATCCAGATCTGGGCGTAGCTTTTCTTACGCGGGCGAATCTCGCGACTGCAGGGCTTATGCGACTGAAGGGGCGTCCCTCCATTATCAGCGAACGGGTCAATACGGCCGCGCATTTGTCGACTGGCCGGCTGGCCGGTGTGACGCGCGCAATGGTGAAGTGGGGGTACCCCATGGCTAGCGAGATATTGGCCGTGTCGGAAGGAGTGCGACAAGGATTGATCGAAGACTTCGCGATCTCATCCGATAAGATCAGCGTTTTTTACAATCCGGTCGATACGCAGAGTATTGCCGAAAGCGCGAAGGCTTCCGCCGATTTCGAAGTGCGATCCAGCGACATTGTCGCGATGGGGCGCCTTGTCCCGAACAAGAACTTCGCGCTTGCCATCCGCGCATTTGCGCGGAGTGGCTGGCAAGGCCGTTTGCTGATCCTGGGCGAGGGGCCGTTGCGTGAGGATCTGACTGCGCTGGCGGAAGAATTGGGCGTTGCGGACCGAGTCTGCCTGCCGGGCTTCGTTGCCAACCCATATGCGGTGCTTGCGCGGGCCGGTCTCTTCCTCTTGAGCTCCAATGCGGAAGGGTTTCCCAACGCGCTGGTTGAAGCGATGGCTTTGGGCCTGCCCTGCGTCGCGACCGACTGCCGCTCTGGCCCTGCGGAGATCCTTCGGGCCGCACATCCGGCGCCAGGCAGTTTCGCAGAAGGGGCAGGGGGGCTGCTCGTCCCTTGCAATGACGCATCGGCAATGGCTGAAGCAATCGGTGCTTTGTGCGATCATCAGCGAGCTGCGCAATTCTCGCAGTCGGGGCTTCAGCGGGTACAAGACTTTTCCGTTGCGCGCTGTGTTGAATCGCTTTGGCAGTCCGTTGAGCGTCAGCTACCGAGTGAACGATAGGTAGAGCGTTTGCTCAACCGAATATCGAAATCGCCGAGGCGATAATCGCAGCCCAACCGATCAAAGAACTGCCAACGATGATGGCCACACGCAGTGCACCCGGCAGCAGGTGGTCGTTGTTGCTGTCCTGCCCGGGATATGACTGCAAAATCGCGCTCTCCAGGGCGAGTTGCTGTTGCCGTGCTGGTGAAAAGCTATCAGTTGCGGGGAAAGACGCAACGTCTAGATCGCGAAGCGTCCGCGGTTGTGCACTGGCATTTCCACTTGCGTTGTGATTGCGCGCGGTTGCAGCGCGGTCGGTATTTGCCGTTTGGCTTGCCGTCGCTGGCGCCGTGGCGGCCTGAATATTCGACATTTCCGTTCCCCTGTGTCCGGAGACTTTCAATACCGGGCCAAGGTTAAAAGAAGATTTTGTTTTGACTGAAATTGGGGGCAGCGGTAGATTTACTTTTGTCAGCGTACGAAGATTTCGCCTGTCATATTCAAAATCAATTGCTAGCGCACAACGGCGTCTGCCACAGCCATGGGACGATCAATGATCGATGTGACCATCGAATTTTTCCGCCGGTTCTTCTTCCCGTTATTGCTCGGTTTCAGCATAGCCGCCTGTTCCACCGGAGGAATCCCGCCACTGCCTGCCGAGACGGCAGCGCGGACGACGGATGCCTATCGCTTGGGGCTAGGCGACAAATTGCGGATCAATATCTATGATGAGCCGGATTTGAGCGGAGAATTCCAGGTTTCCGGGACCGGCGTGGTGAATATGCCGCTCATCGGGTCGGTGTCCGCTTCCGGCCTTACTGCCAGCGAACTCGAGCAGGCGCTCGTCGAAGCCTTTAGTCAGGGTTACATCAAGAATCCAAGGATCGCTGTGGAAGTGTTCGACTTCCGGCCATATTACGTACTCGGCGAAGTCAACAAGCCCGGGCAGTATCCGGCCCAGGAAGCACTGACCATTCAAGCTGCAATCGCCACAGCAGGCGACTTTACCTATCGCGCGGACCGCAGTCGGATATTCCTTCGTCCAGCTGGTGAGAACCAGGAATACGAAGTCCCGATTGAGCGTCCAATCCGTATCTTGCCAGGGGACACCATTAGAGTGGGCGAGCGGGCTTTCTAGCATTCTTTTGGGGGCAATTTAGGGGGCAATCCAATGGCCAAGCGAAGCAATTCCCGCACTATGAATCTGGCTGCGCTGGGCACGTGCCTGCTCCTCGGAACCCTGCAGCCCCAGCCTGCGGCGGCCCAGGCGGATGAGGACGGGCTGACCATCGGCAATAACGCAGACGATCCGACGGCTGTCGACGATCCGATGGCAGTGGACGTAACACGGCCGGATGCTGCTCCGGTGGAAGTGCCGGCCGAGCAGGCCGACACGCGTCCGCTCAAATTGCCGCAGCCGGAAAGTTACTCTGTCACCTCGCCCGAGCTTCGAACCACACGTAGTCTGCGTTCGCAAAGTGCGCGCGGAAACACGGTATCAGGGCGGGCCCGCCGTGAATATGACCCCGTCGGCATCCGGGCCGGCAGCTTCCTGGTCTATCCATCGGTTAGCTCGAGTACGAACGGCACAACAAATTTGTATCGCCAGCCCACAGGCGATGCTGACGTGTTCTGGAGGGGTCAGGGCGCGATCGAGGCCATTTCGCAGTGGTCTCGCCACGAACTGAATCTTACAGCATCTGCTGGCCACAGCATCTATGTGCAAAACTCGACGGAAGACGCGACCACCGCTTTCGCGGGTGCTGGATGGCGCTTTGACGTCAATCGAGACATCGCATTGGAAGCGGGGGGATCATACGAACACGGTGTGTCCAGCCGCAATGCCGTGGATGAGGTGCAGGCGTTCTTGTTTCCCACAGAGTGGGACGAGATCAAGGCGGATGCCACTCTCAGGCGCAGTACCGAGCGCTGGGAGAGTAGCCTGTCCTTCGGCTTCCGCGACCGGCAGTTCAACAGCAATACCTTGCTGGATGGAACCCCGGTTTCATTCGATGACCGCGAGTTCCAAGTTTACCAGATCGGCGGCCAAGTCGCCTATGGCTTCAGTGGTGGCCGGCAGATCTTTGTCAGCGGATCGTGGAGCAAGCGAAATTTCGATGTGGTCTCGGTTCCTCGCCGCGACGTCAGGATCGCCGAGGTTCTGGCTGGCCTTGAGAGCCAGATCACGCCGCTGCTGCACGGTCGCTTCGGCGCGGGCTATGTGAACAGCAATTTCAAGGATCCAACTGTAAGAACCCGTGAGAGCTTGGCTCTCGACGTCGACTTAGACTATCTGTTGAGCGAATTGACGACGCTTTCCCTTCAGGCACGCCGCACGCTGGGAGGCGTGGCCGACGTCAACTCGGTTGGGTTCACACAGACATATGTCCGTGCCGGGGCCGACCATGAATTTCTGCGCAATCTGATATTCTCGCTCTACTCCACTTACACCAAGGCGGACTATTTCGGTGCCAATAACGGCGATATCGATCTTTACAGTGCGGACTTCTCCGCCCGTTGGCTGGTCAATCAGAAGATGGAATTCGATCTGTTGGTGGAATACACCAAGCGTGATGAGGCAGTCATTCAGCCGAACAACGACATCGACACGCTGTTCGGCTCCGTAGGCGTCACATATAACTTTTGATTGAAGTCGGTCGCTGGCCGTCCGATGCCGCAGCGGGAAGTTGCCCGCTGCGGCGCGTAGCGCAAGCTTCGTATCAATCTACGGAGTCATACCGCTCATAATAGAGATACTCACTGCCGGATTCTGAACGATCGCGTATGTCGACAAGCGACAAGATGCATCCATCGACATTGGCATCTACGCTATTCAGCGCGTCGAGCGCCAATTCCACGGCCGATGTCGGGGTTTTTCGCCACCGCACGATCAGCAGTACGGAATCCGCCATGGCTGAAATCGCTCGTGACTCGGCAACGGGAATGACCGGTGCTGTATCCAGGATGATGAGATCGTAGAGGCTCTTCAGATGGCTTAGCAGCTTTTCCATGGCTGGTGAGCCAGCCAATGAATAGTTCAAGCTGCCGCCGCCGCGCTGCGGCAGCACATGCGCACCCGATGCCGGATCCATCACGATGGCATTTTCCACCGATGCTTCGCCGTTCAGAACATCGCGCAGCCCATATTCGATATTTTCGAGAAGCGCCCGGCTGACCGCGCGGCGCCTTACGTCGCAGTCGATGATCAACGTGCGCAGACCCATGTTGGCTGCAGTGCGCGCCAGGCAGATAGAGCTGGTTGTCTTGCCTTCCGATGCCAGTGATGAGGTCAGCGCAACGGTTTTCGGCGCAGTGGGAGCCATGCCTATGCCAAGGGCCGTGATGATCGATCGGAAGGACTCCCCAAAGACGGATTCCGGATCCTCCAATAGATAATTTGCGAGCTCGAGTGGCGCTTCGGTCGCCACTTGAGTCTCCGACATCGTAGCAACATCCGGGATGGCTGCGATCACACGCACGTCCAGGGCGTCTTCCACTGCACGGCGGGAACGGAACCCTTTTTCGTTGGCTTCGAAACCTATCGCGGTCAGCGTACCGGCCAGCAAGGCCGCAAGCAGGCCGCCCAGGCCAAAGGCCGGAAGGCTCGGGAAAGACGGAACGATCGGCAGGGAGGCTTCGGCGATCACATATGCGTTGCTGCGTTCAGTTCCCTGCGCAGCACTTGCGAGCCGGTATCGATCGAGAAAAGCCTGATAGAGTTGCCGCGTACTTTCCGCTTCTCGTTCCAGCTCGGCGAGCCTGACAGACGCATTGTTGCCCGCCATCAATTCGCCTTCGGCGCGGTTCAGCGAAGATCTGATCGACTGAACGCGATTTTGCGCAGCCCTTGCTTCGGCCACGACCGCAGCCTGGATATTGGCACGTTCCGAATTCAAGTTGGCTTGCTCAGCCGCGAGGCTGCGGTTGATCGCGTCGAGCTGGTTTTCGATGTTGATGATCGTAGGGTGCTTCTCGCCATAGCGGGCCATCAGGCTTTGCTGCTGGGCCAAAAGACGAGCGCGTTGTTCGCGCAGCTGGTTTACCACGGGGCTGGTAACGACATTCGAAATGGCGCCTTGACGCGCAGCTTCCGCACGTGCCTGAGCGGCGGCGGCTTCGGCCTGAGCGTTGGCCAACTGCGTGCCGAGCACCGACAGCTCTTGCTGCGCGGCCGTGCTGTCACCCTTAATGTCAACGAGATTGGTGGACGCTCGATAACGAGCGACCTCAGTTTCAGCGGCCAGCAATTCCTCTTTTAGATTCTTGATCCGATCTGCCAGGAAATCGATTTCTTCGGAACGCTGTTCACCCTTGTCGCTCTGCTGGCCACCAATATAGGCCGCGACGATGGCTTGAGTGATCTTATGAGCCATCTCGGGATCGCTGTCGGTATATTGCAGCGTGATTGCGTAGGATTCGCCCTCACGGGTGACTTCCGTATTCGCAATCAGTGTGTTGGTCGCACGCACAATCGAAGGTTCGTCGTCTTCGTCTCCGCCGTCTTCCGGCAATCCGTAGCCGGGCTTGTTCGCCAGACCGAGTTCCTCTGCGGCTCGGCGCATAACTTCTGGCGATTCCAGAATATGGACTTCGGTGTCGACCGATGGCGAATCGGTCGTCAATTCCCTTCCGCCACTATTGGTATCAACCAAGTCGGTGTTCTGACGTTCGACCGCAATTCGCGCAATCGACGTGAATTGCTTCTCCTGAAGGAGATAGAGAATCGCCGTCAGTGCGAGCACGATTGCAACGGCAATCAAAATCGGCCGCTTATGGCGGACGAAGACGACTACAATTTCACGCGCATCGAACAGCTTTGGTTGGCTTGAATCAGAAGCAGTATTCTGGCCGGTCATATGAATTCCCTTTCGGTCCCTTCACGTGCCAACCCTCTCTTATCGTGTTCTATTATCGGCAATTTATGCATGTCAGGAATTTTGTCCATTCGTATCACAGAGCTGCGCATGTTTTGTGTTCCGAAACAAGACATTTGTTGTGCATTTGATCATGTCGGACGTACGGAGTGGCGTCGCTGCCTATGCGTTTGCTTCGACTTGGTGACTTGTGAAAGACGGTAGCTCCCGAACCCGCACAAAATACCATAGAACAGCAATCCTTCCACGATCCAGAATGGCATGGTCGACATCGACAATATGAAGAACGAGAGATGGCCTGCGATTGCAATGTTGTGTCGCGAGCGCAAGGCCAGCCAAAATTGCCAGCCCCAAAGAACTATCAGGGCTGCCAGCCCGATAATGCCATACTCATAGAGCGTCGAAACCGCCGTATTGTGGGCATATAACTCAAACTCTTCGCTCCAGCTTTCAGGGCCGTAGCCGACCAGTTGCTGGATGGGAGAACCCCTGCTGTAGGAATCGATGTACCTGCTCCAAATGTATGCTCGGCCGGAAAAGACTGATCTTTGCTCGGCCGTAAAACTCCTGGGATCGCGGATCAGTTCCGTCTCGGGATCCAGCGCGGTCGCAATGTCGGAAAAGCGCTCCTGATTGGGCAGGATGAAAGCGGCCGCCATGCCGGCAATCAGCATCGGCATGAGTATGGTCAGGGACCAGCGCTGATTGGGGCGGAAGCTTTGCAGCAACCACACGAAAACCGCCATCCCGATCAGCGGTGCCATTGCGATAATGGTCGTGCGGTAGTTCGCCAACACAAGGGCAGCAAAGCCAATCGCGAGGCCTATTAGTCTGACAGACAATCGCATGTCTCGGATCAGGCAGAGCACAAGCAGACCGCATGCGAGCGCAACAGAAAATCCGGCCTCGTGACTGAAACCGCCGATGAAGCTCTGTGAACCGTCACTCTCGCCCATCTTGCTGACGTTCAACGCCAAGGATACCAGCTGATAGGCAAATGGGATGCTCATCGGCAGCAGCAGCATTTTGAGCGTTCGATTTGCCCCTACGTCTTTGCACGCATCGACAAAGGCCAGCATCACGATCGCGAGATAGCCAAACTTGGCGAGCACTTCGATCGCGTCCATAGGCACGCCGTTGATTAGGGCGCTGAGCGCAATGACAACGGCATATATTATGATCGGCATCAAAGCCGGATCGACCAGCCTCTCTCGTCGAATAAGCAATAGTCCCACACCGATCACCGCGATCGTGGCCAGCGCGCTGTAGGACACGCCGAATGGCGATGCACCGAATGTAAAAACGTGGAACTCCGCGACCACAAATCGGATCGTCACTGCGAAAATAAGGAACCGCAGGGCCCCGCTTCTAATGGTCCGGCATTGCAGGAATGCAAGAACGAGATAGGCAATTGCAATCGGTGCCGATGCCCAGAGGGGTAGCGGCGGGCTGAGTATGCTATCCATCGCTTAGAGCCCCTTGAGCGGTCATGCCGGTTCCAATGCCGGGCTGCAACGCGTACGCCCGGCCATTGCGCAAATGTGGCGTCGCCGCCAGACCGGCAAAGCAGTTCACTTCATTTCCCAGCCATATTTGGGTCACAGATTGCTTCTCGGTGAACTGCCGGGGCCATTTGCGGATGGAGCTAGTGCAGGGGACCTCTGCGCACTATTCTCGTCCGCGCCTGCAGCGCCAGGCGTCTCTGACGCGGACAAGGGTAAGTCCAATTCGACATCGTCAAGGCGGGTCAGGTCGCAAACCTGCGCTGACTGCGTTAGTGGATCTGCGGCGCATTGCTGCATCATCCTGGCTTGGAAATCGAAGGTTCGCGCGAATTGCTGTTCCAGCAAAGACTTCTGCGTGCGAACGTCATTTGGTCCGAGTGCCTGATCGGCGAGGGCACATTCCGCAAATGAGAAATTATATCCTGCAGGAATGTAAGGCTCATAAAAATAGGTGTCATTGCGTGCGGACTTGTACTCTTCGCTTGTGACGTAATCCAAAGCCCGTTCGAGAGTGTCAGATCCCCAGAACGGGCTGTTTGGGTAGTTCCGACGCAGGATTGCCAAACCGTATAGATTGAACGCGTGGTACGCGATCTCCTTCAGGTGAAGTTTGTTTCGCGCTTCCCGTCCCATGCGCCATTCGCGCAGCTGGCGGCGCAAGGCGGCGGACAAACCCCTGCGCGCGGCAGCGTGCCTGATACGCCCATTTGGACGCAGAATCATCGTATGGTGTAGAGAATCGACAAAAGTCTCAACGTTCTTGGGCATAGCCAAGCCTTGGACAGAGTAAACGATCGAAACCGCCGCGACGAAACGGATCTGATGATTGATCGTCCAGTCGATCCCAGGCAGGCTGCCGTCGACCTCCCGGATCGTAAAAAGATTGAGGTTCTCGTCGAAGGGGCACATTTGTGCCAGCTCCATCGCGAGCTCCAAGGCGTCTGGCCGTGATAGCCTTTTACCGGCTTCAGCCAGTGCCTCCATATTGAATGCGGGCCCGATCAGCCCATTGCACTTGTCTTTCCCGGCTTTTCCTCTCTGCTCGAAGGTGTGCTCCAGCCGATGTTTACCTGAGGCAAGGAGATAGTCGAGCGCGCGGTTGGCTGCCGCTGCAAAGCGCGGATCGCCGGTCTTCTCGAACGCAAAGCTCCAGGTGACGAGCCAATGGCTAGTGTTACGCGCCGGTGTTTCCGGATCATGATATGGTCCGTTATGTCCAGCGGGCGTGCTCCCGTTCGCACCCTGAATATCCAGGCCGGCCTCTGCTGACTCGATTAGCAAGGAGTGGAGGCTTGTCACTGCGCACCTTTCGTGGGTTGTTTGGTCCGGGTGTTGAACGCAGGCCAGGCATGGCTGCGAAATTTCCGGACAAGCAGCAATGTGCCTGCATAGGCAACAAGGCCCAAGGCAATTGCCGCGATAGCTCGCACTACCAAATCGACCGGGACAAATTCCATCACGAGAAGCCAGACGGCTACGATCGGGACTTGCACTAGAAGCGATCCTGCCAGCGACAATGCAACCAGGGGAAGGGTCGATCCGATTTCCCGGTCAAGCACGAGCTGCCGGATGATCGTTCCAAACAGCTTGTTCAGTGCGATCGCCCAGGCTGCCCCGGCGACGCCTGCCCACAACACGCCGAAAATCAACATTGGCAACAGAAGCACGACCGACGTGATAATGAACAGGGTTAGGTCCAAACCCGGACGGCCGATTGCCTTGTAGAGCGTTGAAGTCGTTCCGCCTGCGGCATGCGCCATAACTGCTAGTGCCAGGGCTTGAAGCGGTACGCCCATATCCGTCCATGCTTCGCCAAGAAAGAATGGCAGAAGCCCCGGACCGGCAAGAATAATGGAGATCATCAGCGGGAAGATCGCCAACGTGTTCCATGAAATGGTTTTGACGTAATTTTCTCGGATCGCATCGAAGTCGTTTTGAATGGAGGAATAGTGCGTGAACATCACGCGGTTAAGAACCGTCATCAATTGCATGCGGACCGTGTCGGTGAGATAAAACGCAAGCGAGTAAAGGCCAACCTGAGATTGGCTGAGCATGCGCCCCAGAGTGAAGACGTCGAAATTCTTCGCTGTCGACACCATGATGTCGTTCAGGAACACGAGCCCGCTAAAGCCGAAAATCTCGGAAAAAGTCCCGCGATCGAGATTCAGTCTCGGCTTCCAATCACCAGCAGCATAGAGAGCAATGGCCAAGACCAATTGAGCGGTGACGATTTGCACCACGAAGACCCACACATCGGTTGAAATCAGCAGATATGCGATTGCCGCCAGGATGCTGACGGCCGAAGAGATAATGCGGGCGGTCGTCGCGGCGCGATAGCGCCTCTGACGGAACAGAATGGCCCGGCCAATGCTCGCTACAGGTGTGAAAAGCAGTGTCACGCCGATAACGGCAGTGACTTCTCCCACCGTGACACTGTCATAGAACCACGCCGCCAATGGCGCGACGGCGAACATATTGACCAGAAACAGGGTAATCGAGACGATGACGGACGCCGAAAAGGCGGTGTTCACGACATCGACCGAGAACTTCTCTTCCGGTCGTTGAATGACAGCTGCCGCGAGACCGAAATCGGTCATGACCTTGACGATCGTGTAAGTCGTCAGGGCCATTGCGATCATGCCGAAATCGGACGGTGCCAATATTCGGGCCAATACAAGGCGGAAAAGGAATGTGACGCCGCCATTGATGAAGACGTCGAGCCCGGTCCACAAGACATCCCGCTTGAGGGAGACTTTGCTCGGCGCAGCAAGAGACCCCTCGGCCGTGGCCGGCGTCTGTTTTGCGGACATGCGTGAGGCCATTCACCCGAGCCTTGAATTTGCGTCGCGGCGCATCAGGAAGTTATGCTGCACTGCATTATAGGTGGCAAGCAACTCACCGCAAGTGGCTCGCTGCCCAAGGCCCAAACTCGGACACTATCGCGCATAGCGTTCAGTTTTGGAGCCATAATATATTGTAAGATAATATAAAATTGGGGGTCATGGATGGAGAGCTCGTCAACGGAGATGAGGATTTCTGGGTTTCGCAAGCGCTGAACCAGCTTGATTAGCTCTGGAAAGCATGACCGTTGCAATTCCCCGTAATCGAACGAACCGATTCGCCCTAGATCGAAGCGGATTGAGTTGTACCGCTGGTTCCGTGCGCTCTTGAAGGCCTGGTCTCGCTGGAGCGCCGACACTTCGAAGGCACACAATGGGCAAGGCTTCTTCCTTCTGCCTTTCGACTGGCGCCCATATCTATTGGCGAATAATATCCCCAATAGAGCGCGCCCCATTCTTGGGCGCTATGAGCCAAAGGAAGAAATCCTCAATTATTATCAGCGCTTAACGATCTCCAACTGATTGCTATTCGGTTGGAGAAGCAAATGTTGTTCTTGCGGGGCGCGATCTATTCGATGCTGGGCGAGTGAGGTGAGGCGAAAACTTATTTGTGTTCGAATGCCCCTAATAAGGACGATCGCAAAACAAGATGGTGAATCCGGCCTTCACCTCGGGAAAAATATGTTAACAGCGATTTCGTTCACGCAAGAGTCGTTTGCAGATCGAAGGGGGCTCGAATGGGCGGCGTTTATGCTGTGGTGCTGACCTACAACCGCAGCGAATTACTTGAGCAATGCCTCAATGCCATTGCCAAGCAGACAGTTCCGATCGACACGGTGCTTGTCATCGATAACGGCAGCACGGATGGCACAACCGAAATGCTCAGGGAGGAATATCCCTGGGTCGAGGTCTGCCAAGCTGCCGAGAATAGCGGCGCGGCTGGCGGATTCAATTTGGCGATGCGTGTCGCTGTCGCTGCCGGTGCCGATTTTGCGTGGGTCATGGATGACGACGTGATCCCGGAAGTGGACGCGCTGGAGCGGCTTCAGGAATCCTTTGAATTCGTGGAAGAGGCAGCGGAAGCTCCGCCCTTCGTTGTATCGACTGCCCGGGCGCCGAACGGCGAATTTACAAATGTCCCGGATATCGATCAGTCGCGCAACTCGCTGAAATACCCGAATTGGCCAATCTTCCTTGAAAAAGGCCTCATCCCTGTTCGCCGCGCGACTTTCGTCTCCATTCTTCTGCCGCGCACCACGTTTCTCAGTTACGGTTATCCACTCAGTTCCATGTTCATCTGGGGAGAGGATAGCGAATTCACTATGCGGATCACCAAGAAGTCCCCCGGTTTCATGTGCGGTGCGAGCAGAGTCGTTCACCTCAGAGCGCTTGCCGGCCGGCTCGACATTCGCTCGGAAACGAAGACCTCGCGGCTCAAATGGCACCGCTATTTCGTCCGCAATGGCCTATATACGAGAAAGCGGCATGCATCGAAGGCAGCCGCGATGAAATATGCAGGCACCAAACTTCTGGAAGCGCTTCACCTCTTTGTTGAAGGACGCTTCGTTAAATCCACCTTACTTGTACAGGGCGTCTTTCAGGGCTTGTTTTTCAACCCAAACGAAAGTCGTTTCATCGAAGCTATTGATGACAGCGGTATCAGTTTCATGACTGACAGTTTGCATTCGCGCCTGACGGCCAGAACTTTCGAAAAGGCGTTATCACAAAAGCAACATGATCAAGATAGGTCGAACACAGTCGTCAAATTGAGAGCAGGCAACGACTAATGCGCATCCTGATTGCTGGTAATATGGGTTATGTCGGGCCTGCAGTTGTTCGGCAGCTTCGAGGGAAATGGCCGCAGGCCGAGATCATTGGCTTGGACTCCGGTTATTTTGCCCACTGTCTGACGGCTGCCGAACGGCTGCCGGAGAGCGAATTGAACGCGCAGATATTTGGCGACGTTCGTGACGGACCGCCAATGTCTCTTGAGGGCTTCGACGCCGTTGTCCAGTTGGCGGCGGTTTCAAATGACCCGATGGGCGATGCCTACAGCGCGGCGACAAAAGCCATCAATCAAGATTCTTCGCTCGCACTCGCGCGGCTCGCTGCTGCTGCGGGCGTCGGCAATTTTGTCTTCGCTTCCAGCTGCAGTGTTTATGGTGTGGCCGATGGCCCTGCGCGGACAGAGCAGGATCCGCTCAACCCGATCACTGCCTATGCAAGATCAAAGATCGGCACCGAGGAAGGTTTGGCAGAGTTTGGCGGCGACATGACGATCACTTGCCTGCGCTTCGCCACTGCTTGCGGCATGTCCGACCGTTTGCGATTGGATCTCGTCCTCAACGACTTTGTCGCCTGTGCGCTCTCGACCGGGCGCATTACGGTACTCAGCGATGGGAGCCCATGGCGGCCGCTGATCGACACGGCCGACATGGCACGGGCAATCGAATGGGCTGTGGCGCGGCCTGCATCGGCAGGTGGGCGCTATCTTGCAGTCAATGTCGGGCGCGATGAGGCCAACTACCAGGTCGCACAGCTTGCCAAGACAGTCGCTGAAGCTTTGCCAGGGACGGAAGTCTCGATCAATCACGATGCGCCGGCAGACAGCCGCTCTTACCGGGTGGATTTCGGTCTCTACAAACGCCTTGCACCGGATCACCAGCCGCAAGTGACATTGCGCCAGTCGATTGACGAATTGATCGCCGGATTGCAGTCAATGGAATTTGCGGACGCCGATTTCCGTACCTCGCAGATGATGCGTTTGAAGGTACTCGAACGGCATCGCCAATCCGGCCGGTTGAATGATGAATTGCGTTGGCAAGGGACGGCAAGCAGCCGGGCTGCAGCATGAAAGTTGCAATTCTTGCCGGCGGCTTCGGTACCCGGTTGAGTGAGGAAACGGCAGTCAAGCCGAAGCCGATGGTTGAAATCGGTGGGCGCCCGATCCTGTGGCATATCATGAAGATATACGGACATTACGGCTTTCGTGATTTCGTGATCCTGGGTGGATACAAGGTCGAATATATTCGCGACTATTTTCTAAGCTACCAAGCCAACAACTGCGACTTCACCATCGATCTGGCGAGCGGTTCGATCGAATGGGAAAACGCTGTCGCGGAAGACTGGCGGGTTACCGTCCTCAATACTGGCGGAGACTCGATGACCGGCGGCCGTATCCGCCGTGCGCGCGACTATCTTTCGGACGGGACCTTCTGCCTCACTTATGGCGATGGCCTGTCTGACGTGAAAATCCTTGATGTGGTGGAATCGCACCGAAAATCGGGCGCACTGTGCACCATGACTGCCATCGTTCAGCCGGGGCGCTACGGCGCGTTGCGGCTCAGCGAGGATGGGCGCCACGTTCTCGGTTTCAGGGAAAAGGGTGCCACCGATGGCGGCCTGATCAATGGCGGTTTCTTCGTATGCGAACCGGAGATGCTCGATCTGATCGACGGTGACGATACCGTGTTCGAAGCCGAACCGATTGAGCGGATGGTAAGTATGGGCAAGCTTGGCAGCTATCCGCATCTCGGCTTTTGGCAGAGCATGGACTCGCTGCGCGACCGCAACATCCTTGAGGAACATTGGGCCGGTTCGCCCCCTTGGAAAGTCTGGGACTGATACTGTGATTATTGTCGATACTGCGCTGGCAAAGCGCGAAGCAGAAGGTCGGCCGATCGGCGTTGCCGTGGTCGGAGCGGGATTTCAGGGCGCTGCAATCGTTCGGCAGATTTCAAATTCTGTCGCCGGCATGCGCGTTGTAGGCGTCGCCAATCGACATTTGCAGAAGGCGCAAGACGCACTGCAAGAGGCGGGTTGCGATCTTGCTCGGGTCGAAGGCGCTGGCGCCATTGCAGAGACCATCGCCTCCGGGAAGGCTGCTGCCACCGAAGATGTGCTGGCGTTGGTTCAGGCCGAAGGCGTTGACGCCGTGATCGAGGTCACGGGCTCGATCGAATATGGTGCCAGGGCCGTTCTCGCTGCCATCGAGGCGGGCAAACATGTCGTGCACATGAATGCAGAACTCGACGGTACGGTTGGCCCGATCCTGAAGGACTATGCCGATCGCGCCGGCGTTCTTTACACTTTCTCCGACGGGGACCAGCCCGGCGTGCAGATGAATCTCATCCGCTTCGTGCGCGGATTGGGCGTCGTCCCTCGATTGGCAGGCAACATTAAGGGATTGCACGATCCCTATCGCAATCCTGAAACCCAGCGGGCCTTTGCCGAGCGTTGGGGGCAAAAGCCCGCCATGGTGGCCAGCTTTGCCGACGGTACGAAGATTTCCTTCGAACAGGCGATTGTGGCCAATGGCTGCGATTTCCGTGTTGCCAGGCGCGGCATGCTCGGCCCCGATTTTTCCGGTGGGGATCCCACGGCTCCGCTCGTCCCGCTTGAAGATACGGTTGAGGCCTTCCAGGACGCGCTCGATTCCAGTGGCCCCGGGCTTGTGGACTATGTCGTCGGTGCGCGTCCAGGTCCGGGCGTGTTCGTGCTCGGCACTCATGACGACCCGCGCCAACAGCATTTCCTGGAGCTCTACAAGCTCGGCAAGGGGCCTTACTACTGTTTCTACACTCCCTACCATCTCTGTCATTTCGAAGTGCCGAACTCGGTCGCACGGGCAGTGCTCTTCGCGGATCCGGTGTTGACGCCGGAAGCGGGTCCGAAAGTGGGCGTTGTCGGTGCAGCCAAGAAAGACCTGGCGCCCGGCGATGAAATCACCGAATTCGGCGGTTTCGAGGCCTATGGCGTGGCCGAAAATCAGGACGTGATCGACCGGGATGACTTGTTGCCCATGGGAATCGCTGTCGGTGCGCGGCTCTGCCGGCCCGTGGCCAAGGATGCAGCCCTAACCTTCGCCGATGTCGAGTTTCCGAAAGATCGTCTTGTCGATCGGCTCTATGCCGAGCAGCGGCAGAAATGGGGTCAGTCTTCCAATACGCATGAGGTGGTCGCATGATCATTCACAAGACCGATCTGGAAGATGCCAGACTGATTGAGTTGGAAGAGCGTGGCGATGCCCGCGGAATGTTCGCGCGTACATTTTGCGTCGATGAATTTGCCGCTGAAGGGCTCTGCACGCAGTTCGTTCAGCAGAATATGTCGATTTCGGCAGAGAAGGGCACGGTGCGCGGCATGCATCTGCAGGATGCGCCGCATGGCGAAGTGAAACTGATCCGTTGCGTTCGTGGCGGTATCCTGGATGTAATCGTCGACCTGCGGAAGGATTCACCGACCTTTTTGAAACATGCCGGCTTTGAATTGACGGCTTCCAATCGCCGTCAGCTCTACGTCCCGGCAGGCTTCGCGCACGGCTTCCAGACGCTCACCGAGAATGTGGAAGTTAGCTATCTGGTGTCTTCGGCCTATGCGCCGCATGCGGAGATGGGCCTTCGGCACAATGATCCCAAGCTGGGCATTGAGTGGCCGCTTCCAGTTTCCGAGATTTCGGAAAAGGATGCCAGCTGGCCCTTGCTGGAAGACCTTGATAACGATCCTCGCTTCCAAATGCGGGGTTAGTATATCCCCATCGACAACTAGATCGGACACATGTTTGAGCAACGCAAGTTTCTCCATGGACGACCTTTTTAGAGTCTTTGCCTGGATGCCCTTATTGGAAGGGTATTTGGCCTGATTTCATGCACGGATCGTCATAAGTCTCATCCCCTTGGTAGCCGCTGTCGCTTGCTTCGAAAGATTTATCCGAAAGAAGTGGTTGCGAGTTGCTCGCAGAAGTCGGATGACCGGTGCTATGGCATCGACCGGCCGAATGACCGGTTTTCTCGTTTTTCGATGAGGTTACACATTGGATTACAAGTCCTACGCGGATCTCATTCTCGCGATTCAGCGTAATGCTCACCGCATACCGTCCGATATCGATCTGATCGTTGGCATCCCGAGAAGCGGGATGCTGGCGGCCAGCGTATTGTCGCTGCATTTGAACAGGCCCCTATTGGACGTCGATTCATTCCTCGAAGGGAAGGGCGGATGGTTTGGCCAGACCGTCCAGCGCATGGTCGATATGAACGGTGATGCGAATGCCGGCCATGTCCTGGTCATGGATGACAGTATTCGAACGGGCGGCTCAATGCGCGAAGTCCGTGAAAGGATCGAAGAAGAGATGCCCGGGCAGAAGGCGACTTATTGTTGCGTTTATGCGGCGAAGTCCGAGCATCCCGAAGTCGATATTGCCTTCGAAGTGACGGGTCTGCCGCGCTTTTTCGAATGGAATATGCTCCGGCACAGGATCATGAATAGCGCGTGCTTCGATATTGACGGCGTCCTTTGCCATGATCCCGACAAAGCGGTGAACGATGACGGCCCGCTTTACGGACAGTTTCTGCAAGATGCCAAGGCACTTCATCTGCCGCATGTCAAAGTGGGGGCCGTTGTTACCAGCCGTTTGGAGAAATACCGGGTTCAGACCCGGGAATGGCTCGCGAAGCATGGTATCGAGTACGATACTCTCCATATGCTCGACCTCGCGACGGCGGAAGAGAGACAGCGCCTGAAGCGGCATGCCGCGCACAAGGCGGAATTCTATCGCAACAGTGACTACCGCATTTTCATTGAAAGCGATTATGCGCAGGCGGTTGAAATCGCGAATTTGAGCAAGAAACCTGTTCTCTCAATCGAGCATTCGACACTGCTTGAAGGCGACACAACTGCATCCTTGATAGAAAGCCTGCCTAATTCGATGAAAAGCAGTTCGACGGCACGGCGTTGGATCGGTGCATTCGGGCGCAAGGTCTTGGGGCAGGACCTTTATCATCGCATTCGCTTTGGCAAGCCCTTGAACGAGTAGGCACGCGCGCTGTGCACGCAACGATTTCTTTGGGGTGCATCAGCAGGACCGCGTAGGAGGGCGTGAGAGCCGTAGAGCCTGCCTGAGGGGCAAGATAAGGCCAAAGCGGCAGAGCAGGCCTGCAATTCCCACCTGCTCTGCACGCGCTTTGAAGGCGATCAAGCGAAGTAGATCGTCTTCGTTTCCATATAGGTTTCCAGGCCTTCAATTCCGCCTTCACGCCCAAGGCCCGATTGCTTGAAGCCGCCAAACGGCATTTCGATATCGACCACCATTCCGTTCACCGTAACGCTGCCGGTCCGGTATTCCCTGGCGATTTGATAACCGCGCTCTGGATCCTGTGTGTAGACCGCACCATGCAAGCCATAATCAGAATGGTTGGCCTTCGCGATCATGTCTTCTTCGTCACTATATTCAATGAAACTGACAACCGGCCCAAATATCTCTTCGCGGGCGATCGTCATGTCGGGATCGACATCGGTGAAAATCGTCGGTTCGACGAAGAAGCCGCGGTTTAGATCGGCAGGGCGCCCGCCGCCCAGCGCCAGTTTGGCGCCTTCGGCCTTGCCTTTTTCAATATAGCCGAGAACCCGGTCGAGCTGCCGCTTCATCGCCAATGGCCCCATGCCGCTATCGGCAGCAAATGGATCGCCGACTTTCACCTTGGAGACTGCGTCGCGATAGGCATCCACCATTTCGTCCTTGCGTTTGCTGGGGACCAGTACACGGGTCAGGGAAAAGCAGACCTGTCCAGTGATGGGCATGGAATAGGGGACGAGGCTGGGCAGGACCTGGGACATGTCGGCATCGTCAAGCAGCAGCGCGGCGCTCTTGCCTCCGAGCTCCAGGCTGACGCGGGCCAGCCGTTCCGCAGCAACGCCCGCAATATGCTTGCCTGCTGCAGTGGAGCCGGTGAAGCTGATTTTGTCGATGCCCGGATGGCGGATCAAATAGTCGCCGACTTCGCGCCCAGCGGGCAGCATATTGAATACGCCCTTCGGCAGCCCGGCTTCGGCTATGCACTCGGCCAGTATGTGGGCGTCGATCGGTGTCTCCGGGCTAGGCTTGGCAACAAATGTACATCCTGCCGCCAGTCCGGCCGAAACCTTGTAAATCAGCAGAACAAGCGGCGCATTCCACGGCGTAACCGCTGCAGTCACGCCAGCAGGTTCTTGCACCACTCTCACTTTGCCGCCCGCAGAGCGGGTGCGTTCGTCAACAAAGGGATATGTCGAGCAAAGGTCGCCGTAAAACTGGAACAGACCGGGGCATTGGTAGCTGGCCTTGCTCGTGAATCCGATCACGGCACCGACCTGCGCAGTCCAGGCTTCCGCGAGTTCAGGCATGCGGGCGGTCAGCAGTTCTGCGATCTTTTTCAAGTATACGCCGCGCTCTTCGGGGGCCATGCGAGGCCAGGGGCCCTTGTCGAATGCTTCCCGTGCAGCCGCGACCGCGGCGTCGACATCGTCGGTGCTGGGCTCCGAATAGGTTAGCACTTCCTCTTCATTATGGGGGGTAATGACGGACAGCCGCTCGCGGGCTCCAGTGCTGGGCCGCCATTCTCCATTGATGAAGATATGGTCGGCTCCGCGGGCCTTGATGCCTTCCAAGGTTTTGACGAACTGTTCCAACGATTTTCCCTTTCAGTGTTTTCGCCCAATTGGGCTCCCATTCAATGCCGCGAGGCCGGCCAAACTCCAGCAACGCATGCTTTGCGTGCTATCTTTAGCAGAATACCTAGCATCGTCACCATCCGGCCAGGACTGAATTTGACGCGACCGAATCCGTTGAGGGGATGGCCTTTCATAATGCGGCTCTTTAGGGCACGTTCGGACGATCCAGCCGATTTGCCCGGCATCTGACGTATCGGGCGGCGAAGGCGCTTGTTGAACCAGTTTGCAGGAAGATTGCCGTAAATGCGTGTCCTCATCACCGGCGCTGCCGGCTTTATCGGCGCTTCGCTTGCGCGTGCACTGCTGGCACGAGGCGACACGGTCATCGGTATCGACAACCTCAACGACTATTACGCCGTTTCGCTAAAGGAGGATCGCCGCGATCTTCTGAAGCAGGCAGGCGGCAATCGCTTCACCTTCATTCACCAGGATTTTTCGGACAAGGATGCACTGGCCGAGCAATTGCGCGGTCTGGAATTCGACCGGATCGTGCATCTCGGTGCGCAAGCAGGCGTCCGCTATTCGATCGAAAATCCGCATTCATATGTCCAGGCCAATTTGGTCGGTCATCTGAACCTGCTGGAAGTCGCTCGTCATCGAGAGATCGAGCACATGGTCTATGCCAGTTCCAGCTCCGTCTATGGTGGCAATACGAAGCTTCCCTTTTCAGTCGAAGACAGAGTGGATCACCCGCTTTCGCTCTACGCCGCGACCAAAAAGGCGGATGAGTTGATGAGCGAGACATATGCCCACCTTTACCGCATGCCCCTGACAGGATTGCGCTTTTTTACGGTGTATGGGCCATGGGGGAGGCCCGACATGATGATGTGGATCTTCACACGCAAGATTCTCGCCGGCGAGAGACTGCCGGTCTTCAATCACGGCAATATGCACCGTGACTTCACCTATATCGACGACATTATCGCCGGCGTCATTGCCTGCCTGGACAATCCACCTGCTGACGACGGCGAGATCAAGGCTGGGGGCAGCGCCGCACCGCACAGGCTTTACAACATTGGCAATCATCGCTCGGAATCGCTGATGCAGGTCATCGCCTTGCTGGAAGAGCATTGCGGACGAAAGGCGGAGCTCGAGATGCTGCCAATGCAACCGGGGGATGTGGAACGAACCTTTGCCGATATCGATGCAATCCACCAAGACTTGGGATACGAGCCGAAGACTGCGATCGATGTCGGTGTGCCGGCATTTGTCGAATGGTATAAAACCTATCATGGAATTGCATAATCAACTGCGTGCAGGTGATTTGATGCCAGCCACCCATTGCGAGAGTGGCGATGCAAATTTGTCCACTCCCGGCGACCGACTGAGTCTTGTCGCGGGAAATGACAGAAAATATGGATAGCGATAATAGGGGAAAGTCCGCGTCGACAGGAGGCTTACCGTTCTGTTAAGTGTTAGTAAGCTATTAGCTATATTACCTCGTGTTCGGTCTATGGCATTTGGATTGGTCGTGAAAATTGAATGTAATTAATAAGATTGAGAGCCTAAGGGCCATAATTAAGGACGCTCTCGAGGCTGAAGCATCGGCTATCTCGAGATTTTGTCGCTATGGCACCGAAGACGTTCACACTGCCATAGAAATGATTACCGAGAATAAGGGGCTGCTCGTCGTCGCCGGCATCGGGAAGAGCGGCTATATTGCCCGCAAGATTGCTTCAACTTTCCGGTCGCTCGGACGCAAATCCGTGTTTGTGCATCCCGCGGAAGCCGGCCATGGCGATCTCGGCCTGATAGAAGATAGCGGCGTCGTTCTGGCGCTTTCCAACTCGGGCGAGACGACCGAACTCGGCGACCTCATTCAGTTCTGCCAGGCCCATCGCATTCCGTTGATTTCGATCACGACATGCCGGACGAGTACTTTGGGGCGCGCCTCCGACATCTGTATCGCTTATGGCGAAGTCGACGAAGTTTGCGTTGCCGGGCTTGCGCCCACTACTTCCACTACGCTCGCGCTTGCGATCGGCGACGCCCTGGCAGTCGGTGTCAGCCACCTTGCCAATCTCACGGCAGAAGATTTTCGCCGTTATCACCCCGGCGGCAAGCTTGGCGCACGCCTTCGGCGGGTGGGGGATGTCATGCATAGCGGCGACAAGTTGCCAATCATCGGTCTTGATGCATCTATGGGACACGCCGTGGCGGAGATTGCCGAAAAATCGCTTGGCTGCGTGCTGATCAAGGATGGCGGTCAATTCCTGGGAATTATCACCGATGGCGATATCCGGCGCCATGTCCATCGGCTCTTGAGCCTCGAGCCCATAGAGATCGCTACGCGAACACCTGTGACGATCGGATCGGCGCTGACACTCGAAGACGCGGCGGCCGTGCTTACGAAAGCGAAAGTATCCGTTGGCGTTGTGCGCGACAGTGGCGACGAGATTTGCGGATTGATTCATCTCCACCAGTGCGTCGCCCAATAGTGCTGTGGGTGAGGCAATCATCATCATTCCGGCGCGATATGCCTCTTCGCGCTATCCTGGAAAACCGCTCGCACTGATCTGCGGGAGTGACGGCGAACGCCGCAGCCTGATCGAGCGGAGCTGGCACGCGGCCAAGGCGGTCAGGAATGTGGCTGCCGTTTATGTTGCTACCGATGACGAGCATATTGCCGAACATGTGCGCGGTTTTGGCGGCACATGCATCTTGACTTCTACCGATTGCGCCAATGGGACAGAGCGCTGCGCGGAAGCGCTTTCTCAGCTTCCGCAGGAGCCCGACATTGTCGTCAATCTCCAAGGGGACGCGCCGTTGACTCCGGCATGGTTTGTCGAAGAACTGGTGTCCGCGCTGGAAGCGCAGCCAGAGATGGGCATGGCCACTCCCGTACTGCGCTGCGATCAGGAAGCGTGGGAAGCATTCCGAGCCGACAGGCATGCCGGGCGCGTGGGCGGAACGACAGCCGTTTTTGCCGGCAACATGCAGGCACTCTATTTTTCCAAGGAAGTCATTCCCTATGTCGATCCTGGAAAGATCGCGACCTTGCCTGAGGTTCCGATCTTCCATCATGTCGGGGTCTATGCCTATCGGCCGAATGTGCTCCGTGCCTATCGAACATGGCCGGTCGGGCCCCTGGAGCAGCTTGAGGGGCTGGAGCAGCTGCGTTTTCTCGAAAATGGCCGGAAGGTGCTATGTGTCCTTTGCGACGCACGTGGCCGCGTGTTTTGGGAGCTTAACAATCCGGAAGATATCGAGCGGATCGAAAAGGCGTTGCAGGCAGAGGCGGGGCTGGTCGTATGAGCAATAAGCGCGAACCTTTGTTGAACCAGCCACATATCGAAATCGGCGGGATCAAGATCGGAAATGATCTGCCATTCGTTTTGATCGCCGGCCCCTGCCAGATCGAAGGCCGCGATCACGCATTGATGATGGCCGAACGGATCGCCAGGGCATGTGAAGCCGCTGGGCGCCAATTCATTTACAAGTCGAGCTACGACAAGGCCAATCGCTCTAGCCTCTCAACGGCACGCGGCGTCGGCATGGATGAGGGGCTGAATATCCTCCAGGAAGTCAAGGATACCTTCGGCTGTCCGGTGCTGACGGATGTGCACGACGCGGCCCAATGCGCTCCGGTGGCGGAAACCGTGGACGTTCTGCAGATCCCCGCTTTTCTTTGCCGCCAAACAGACTTGTTGGTTGCCGCAGCCAAAACCGGACGCGCGGTCAATGTTAAGAAGGGGCAATTTCTCGCGCCCTGGGACATGTGGAATGTGGCGGAGAAGATCATCGGATCCGGTAACGACAGAGTGATGCTGTGCGAGCGTGGAACCAGTTTTGGTTATAACACGCTGGTAAGCGATTTCCGTGCCCTACCGATCATGGCCGAGACGGGATGTCCGGTCGTGTTCGATGCTACCCACTCGGTGCAGCAGCCTGGCGGGCAGGGCACGACTTCAGGCGGCGAGCGCCGCTTCGTGGCGCCATTGGCCCGCGCGGCCCTCGCGATAGGTTGTGCGGCCCTTTTCGTGGAAACACATGAGGATCCGGATAGAGCGCCATCCGATGGCCCCAATATGGTGCCAGTGGATGAGCTGGAAGGGCTGCTTTGCAGCCTTGCGAAACTGGAACACGGATAATCGGGCGAGGGGTATGTCACCATTCAGGCGAAAATTGCGGAAGCTGAGGCGCAATCCCAAGGCGTTCTTTCGGGATATGTCGGTAAAGCGCATCGAAAAGCCCAATGTTGTTCACAATGCAATGACCTATGCGAATCCCAACAAACGTTGGAGGGGGAGGCATAAATTTGTAGTAATTTCGGCTGTCTATAATGTTGAAAAATATCTCGACGCCTACTTCCGATCGATTGTTCGGCAATCATTAGATTTCAAGCGGAATATCAAGATCGTTCTGGTGGATGATGGGTCGGAAGACTCGTCGGCTGAGATCATCAACATGTGGGCGCACAAATATCCGGACAACATCTTCTACCTCCGGAAGGAGAACGGGGGGCAGGCAAGCGCCCGGAATGTCGGGATCGATTTCGTCGAAGGTCGCCTGTTTGACACTGACTTTGTAACATTCATTGATCCGGACGATTTTGTCGAACTCAGCTATTTCCAGATCGTTGATGAGTTTGTTGCTGCCAAGAGAGGCCGTAAACGCATTCAAATGGTGAGCTGTAATCTCATATTCTACGATGAGCCAGTTGGACGTTTTCGTGATCAACACCCCTTACGATACAGATTCAAGGATGGCGACAGACTCTGCAAAATATCCAACCTCGGTCAGGATTTGCAGTTATCAACCAACTCTGCATTCTTTGGCCTCGGAGTTATTGTGCAGAATCGGCTCCGCTTTCGAGAGGATATTAGGCCAAGCTTCGAGGATGCACATTTCGTTGCGCGTTACATCGCAGTTGCTGGGGCGGGCCAAGCTGCATTCCTGCAGAGCGCTCGATACTTCTATCGTAAGCGAGAAGATGGAAGTTCAACTCTCGATCAGTCGGTCGAAGAAAAAGGTTTATTCCTTGATGTTTTGATAAATGGCTGCCTAGACTTAATTGGTGATTATAAATCTCGGGGCCTTCAAGTTCCTCTGTATTTACAGCGGACAATTCTTTACCATTGCTGCAATTATTTTATTTGGAATACGCTGATAGATCGTCCGGAGAGGGTGGGATTCCTGAGTTCTTCGGAAAAAAAGTTGTTCCTATCCTATCTCGATGAAGTGTTTGAATCTATTGATGTGGATACAATTGTTTCTTTCGAATTGGCTGGCGTATGGTTTTACCACAAGGTTGGTTTATTGAGTTGCTTTAAGGACGAGGAGCCACCTTTTCAGACTGTTTATATTGAAGATTTGGACCAAGTTAAAAATCAAATTCTAGTTAAATATTTTTGCATGGAACGTAGTTTGGAGAAATTCCAAATTGGCGGCAAGGACATTTCGCCTGTTTTTGGTAAAACCATCCGGCACGATTTTTTGGATCGTACTTTTGTCTTGGAGCGACGGGTCTGGTTGCCACTAGGCTCGGCGGACGAGAATTTGACTGTTGGAGTTTGTATAGGCAGGGACGGCATGGAAACCCGGTTGTCGCTTGGTGGTAAGTGGCACCCAGAGCCGTTGAGTTTGGCCAAAATCAAAGACCATTTTGGTAGAACGCTCAAGTCGCAAACTGGCATAAATTCCGGTGTTGGACGCTGGCTTTTGATGGATCGCGATACGCAGGCAGACGACAACGCAGAACATTTGTATCGCCATATACGCGAGCGAAGGCCGCGCCAACCTATCAGCTTTGTGCTGCATCCTGACTCTCATGACTGGAGTCGCTTGGAGGCCGACGGTTTCGATTTGTTGGCGTATGGGTCGTTAGAGCATGAGCAAGCGTTACGTGATTGCTCGAAGATTATAAGCTCGCACGTTGATAGATATGTTGTTGATTACTTCCGCGACTCCTCTCTCGATACGAAAGATTTTATTTTTCTTCAACATGGAATTACCAAAGATGACTTGTCGGCTTGGCTGAACAGAAAAAATATTAATTGTTTTGTCACATCGTCAACGGAAGAATATCGAGCCATCGTGGGCGACGGTACGCGCTATAAGTTCACAAAGAAGGAGGTGCTTCTTACAGGGTTCCCTCGACATGACAGTCTGATCGCAGCGCAGGCAAATTTAACCACAGACAAGGTTATCTTGGTGATGCCGACCTGGCGTGAATCGCTGGTCGGTAAATCCGGGAACGGAAATTCGAGATTGAAGAATCCCGATTTTATGAACAGCGCGTACGCCGTTGCATGGGGCAATTTTATTAGAAGTGAACGCCTCAAGCAGTTGGCCGAAAAGGCCGGGTACTCAGTTGTTTTCTTCCCTCATGTAAATGTTCATCAGTACATCGGTGAGTTTGATATACCTAATTACATTAAAGTAATAGGTCATGATGAATGTAGAATTCAAGAAATATTTTGCAAGTCATCTTTACTTGTTACTGATTATTCGTCAGTAGCATTCGAAATGGCTTATCTTGAAAAAGAGACTATTTATTACCAATTCGATAAAGCGAATATTTTTGGAAGAGATCACTTTTATCAAAAAGGTTACTTTGATTACGTAAGGGACGGCTTTGGTCCGGTCTGCGAAAGTGAAGACGAAGTCTTCAGTGAATTGGAGAATTTGTTGGCGCAGGACGCGAAGCCGGACCTGGAATATTTTAGGCGGATGGAATCTTTTTTTGCATTTCGCGATGGAGGGAGCTGTGAGCGCGTGCTCCAAGCCATCCTCGCCTTGGATGATCCAGATGAGATTGCGTTTGATCTAGGCGCGATGCAGGATCACGCAATGTCTGCCGAGATGGCAGGCCGTTGGGATCTTGCCGAGGCCCGTTGGCGTACGGTGCTTGCTCATATTGACGAGAATACCCCTAACCATATCAAGGATTTTGCTCAGCACAGGATGGTTTATGCAGTCGCCATGCAAGGGGGCAGCCTTTTGGATGACCTTCGCGCGGGCATGCAGTCCTTTGACGGGGGCTCTGCGAAGATAATTGATTTGCGGCAGCAACAGCAATTAAGCAATGGCGCTGCCGAGAGCCGAAAATGGTCGCTGTAACGGTCGTCACGCCGCTCGACCTCTCGCGGCGTCCCGATGGTCTGATTACAAGGTTGGTTGCGCTCGCAGATGCAATTGCCGCCGCTGATTGGCAATTAGTTGTTGGGCATGCAGATAGCAATTCAGTGCATGATAATTGGCTGAAGGCCGAGTTCGATAACAAGGCAGGTATTGAGCTCGCATCCATCAAGGTGCGTAAGGGTGTTGCCAACTTGGCGCGGCTGCGAAACGTTGCTGTCGAAAAAGCTGCTAATTCAATCCTGTTGTTCTTGGACGCAGACATCCATCCTGACGTCGCACTATTCAGAAGACTGGCCGAGCAAGCGTCGGATGGTCTTCCGCTTGCAATGGCTCCTTGCGTCTATTTGTCCGATGCGGGAACACAGTTTCTCAGTGATGGGGGAAAGCTAGAAGAAATTGTTGAAAGCGCTCTTTCATTCGAACCCAAATATGTGATGCATTGGGCCATGCCGTCTTCAGTGATGGCACTTTCGACCGAAGACTATCGAGCGATCGGCGGATTCGACGAGCGGTATGAAGGGCACGGTTACGAGGACCTCGATTTCATGCTGCGCTTTGCTCTTACCAAAGGCATGGTCGAAGAAAGCCCCGATTTACTGGTTGACCGCACATATCGCGCTCCGCTCTTGTCTGAAGGTTTCCGAAGCGCCCTGTCACCAATCTGTATGGACAACCTTCTTGAAGGTAACGTCGCCCTCCACCTGTTCCACGGTAAGGACAAGGAAGAACCTTATCACCGGCGCAGGGAGGACAACGCGTCTGTGTTCCAGGAGCATTTCAGTTATCTCAACGATTGTACCGGGCCATCCGTAGGTGCGCCGCAATTGGTCGCCGAATTTTACGGTGCCTGTGAGCGGCTTGGAAAAGACCCATCGGATTTCTTCGCGCTCTTCGATGCACGGCCGCGAAATATGCTGAAGCGCAATTTGCTCTAGGTTTGACTTCAGTATCGATTAACGCCGAAAGTGAGAAGAACGCTCACTTGGAACTGCTGGCATAAAAGAGAAAGAATGAACCTTCGCAGGATCCGTAGCGGCATACGCGGCACGTGGCTGTTTCTCACGATGAGAACGGTCGATGTCGCGGCGACGTCTCCGACATTGGCGACCGATCCCACGCTCAACGCACTGCTGGATACCAAACCGAGATATTTCGGTGGGAAGGGCCCTCTTCGCGCGCGGATGATCGTTGGCTGGGGTTACAAGGCTTCCGGTCAGAAGGTCATGAGGTTCAAGCACCAGGCCGAGGATTACGGGATCCTCGAAGACGGATTTCTTCGCTCCGTCGGCCGGCGCGACGATGCCTTTTCGATCGTCTTCGATCGTGATGGTATCTATTACGACGCCCGTTCGGACAGCCGGCTCTTCGCCTTGATCCGTCAGCCGCTGGGCGAACAAGAAACGGATCGGGCTCAAGCGATCTGTTCGGCTTGGCGCAGTTCCCGGATCTCGAAGTACAATGACGGAACGAAGCCGAGCTTCGCGCTGCCCGAGCGTTATGTCCTGGTCATCGACCAGGTCAGAGAGGACCTGTCGATTTCCTTTGGACTGGCGGATGAAAACACGTTCCGGTCTATGCTGGATGCGGCCCTGGCGCAGAACCCCGAATGCACGGTTCTGGTGAAGATCCATCCAGACAGCGTCGAGAAGCCGGAGAAGAGACATTTCGATATCGAGCGACTGAAAGAAAATCCCCGGATCCTCGTAGTGTCGGAGCCGTGCCATGTCGTTGATCTGATTGAACAGGCTGAGGCGGTCTATACGGCAACGTCGCAAGTCGGCTTCGAGGCGCTGATCTGGGGCAAGCCTGTGCGTTGTTTCGGAATGCCGTTCTATGCCGGATGGGGTCTGACGGAAGATGTGCTGGAGCGCCCGATGGGCAGGGAGGATGTGCCGCTTGAGCAGCTGGTCCACGCCGCCCTGGTCGACTACCCGCGATACTGGAACCCGGTACTGCAGCAAGAAGGCACCGTTGAAGAGATCATCGCGCTTACTGCGCTCAATCGTGATCTTCGGCTGGCGCTGCCCGGAACAATCTATGCAATTGGCTTCTCGCGGTGGAAGAAGTCGTTTCTGCGCGATTTCCTGTCAGGTTCCGAAGTCCACTTCGTCGATCAAGTTGACGAGGTTCCGCATGGCGGGGCGTTGGTTGTCTGGGGAAACGCTGCTCACGCCGAAGATCGACCCGATTTGACCGTTTTGAGGGCAGAGGACGGTTTTCTGCGCTCTTCCGGCCTCGGCGCCGATCTCGTCCGGCCATTCTCGCTGGTGATCGACGATGTCGGGATCTATTACGATGCGACCACCCCGTCTCGGCTTGAAAACATTCTCGTGGAAAGGGATTTTTCCGAGGAAGACAGGCGCAGGGGAAGGGCGCTTCGTGAGCGGATCGTCAGCTCCGGAATCAACAAGTACAATCTGGGGGGACGGGAATGGCACCGCCCGGAGGGCAGGGAGCGTGTGATTCTCGTCGTCGGCCAGGTCGAATCCGATGCCTCAATTCGTTTTGGGTCTCCTGAGGTCAAATCAAATCTCGAGCTCCTAAGGCGGGTTCGAGAGAGCTGCCCCGACGCATATATCCTCTATAAACCTCATCCGGATGTCGTTGCCGGGCTGCGAGAGCCAGGCTCTGATGAAAGCCAGGCATCTGAGATTTGCGATGAAGTTCTGGTCGACATGGATAGCAACCATCTGCTCACACAGGTCGACGAGGTGCATACAATGACTTCTCTGTTGGGCTTTGAGGCATTGCTCCGCGGAGTTCCTGTGACCTGTTATGGCCTGCCCTTCTATGCGGGCTGGGGGCTTACTAGCGATCGTAGTGTCTGTGAAAGGCGTGGTCGGCGTCTGGAGCTCGACGAGCTCGTTTATGCGACCCTGGTCGCATATCCTCGCTATTTCAGCCCGAGAGGGAAATTGTTTGCGCAGCCAGAAGATATCCTGCTTGAGCTGGCCGAAATTGCAGCCACCAAGCCAGCGACCAGATCGCTGCCCCGCAAACTTCTCAGATGGGGCATCGTTGTGACTTCCAAGCTGCGCGGTAAGAAATAGCCTGTCCGCTATGCCAGTTTGGCTGTGTGTTTCACTGCTGCTGTCTGATTTGTCGCCTCGGCTGTGTTGACAGGTTTGGGACGCAGAGCTTCACCGCTCACCTGCAACAGGCGCCGAGTCAGATGACGGGCGCCAATCCGCATCGCATGCGGCACGTAGAAATCGCCCGGAATTAGCGAGTGGCTCCTTAGGAAGAGCAGATAGGATGTGCGAAATTCGTCCTCGGCTGCCCAGCGCTTATAGAAAAAATCGTCAATATCGTTCTCGCTCGAGCCGCACATGACCAGCTTGTCGTTGCGAAACACCGCTTTCCCCAGAACAAGCAACGGAATGCCGTGGTGTATGGCTGAAATCCCAGAGGTCGAATTCACGATAATCATGCCGGCGGCATGCTGACTCAGTTTGGATATGGAGCCGGTATGAAGCACGATTACGTCGTCAACCAGGCCCAGCCGCTTTGCCGTACGCTTGATGCGGCGTTCTCTTGCCAAAGCATCGCCATCGAGAGGGTGGAGTTTGAAGACCAGTTTCTTGACCGAGCGGTTACATGCATAACTTTTCAGCGCTGCATCGATCAAGCGGTCTACCGTCCAGCCGTTCGCCGCTTCGCGCATTTGGCTGTCGCTGGGCAACTGGAGCGGGACGATTATGAAATCCTTGTCGACGCGCCTGATTAAGGAAGAAATTACAAAGGCCTCGGGAAGTTTTCTGAAGATTGTGCGCAGGGCATTTGCCATCCAGAAAAGCGTATCCTTCCAGGGCCCTTTGACCGCGATGTGATAGAGCTGCTTGTCGGTTTCCCGGGAGAACCACGATCTCCAGAGGTAATAGGTCATGCTCCACCAATTCATCCAGGCAAAGGTGGTTTGAAGCCTTAGTCCCTTCTGCTGGGAATAGATTTCATCGTCGCCGGGAAGCTGGCCCATAATGGGAGACAAATCGTTGTTGCCGCCTTCTTCGCACGTGATGTAGCCCGTGCGCATATAGCCTTCTTCGAGCGAGACAGTCTTGATCCCGAGACGTTGAGCCAATCGTGCCGCGACGACATGGGCAGGGCGCTTGCAGCCGAAGAAAACGATTACGTCGGTGCGGTTATTCGCGAGGTAATCCTGCAGCCAGGCTTCCCATTCCGGGGCGCTGCCGGAAAATCTGAAGCAGTCGCGGTTCAATGCATACAGTTCGTCAGCGGCATTGAAGAGAACGCGCTTTGCCTTGCCACCCTGCCGCTCAATCTCGAGCTGAAGTCGCTTGAAAAAAGTACTAGTGGGCCCCTGCAGCAAAAGCACACTGCGTTTCCCACCCAAATCTCCGCCAGCCCAAAGCTCGCGAATGTCAAAATCGTATGGCCGTACTGTCAAATGTCCAAACTTTCCCGGTTGGGTCAACGGAGCGCTTCCGCTCGACCTTGCGACCCTCCCCCCTGAACTAATCTACAGCCTCAGAACTTCCTACAGCCCCAAAACGACGCCTGCACTAACGGCAACTTGGTAAAGAATCTGTGTCAGTTCTTTGAATATCTGTCGACCCTTAGTGTCTATAGCAGGCAAAACCATAATTTGGTCCCCTGGTTCGACCTGTCCACGGCTATCGCTCTTTGCCCGGATATAACTGCCATCTTGATGGGCAATTACAATGCGCGTTGAGCCTTCATTGCTCGAATATCCGCCAGCATTGTCAATATAGTCGCTTGGGCGCAAGCTCGGGTCATAGGCAACGGCGTTCGGGAACAGGACTTCTCCGGCGACGAGCACGAGGCCGTCGCGCGCCGGCACCACGATTCTGTCGCCATTCTCGAGCAAGAGCTCGTCCTTGCTGCTGGCCTTGGCAATCGCGACCTGTCCGCGCGGCTCGACCTTTCTTGCCCGATCGACAAAGCGCAGCAGCAAATCCGCCTCGTCCTTGCGGAGCCGGGCTTCGTCGCTCGTTCCGGAGCGCGCCGTCAGAGCTGCCACCTCCAGAGACCTTAAGGAAGCCTCGAGTGCTTCGCGCTGACGCTCTTTCACGCTTTCTCTGAACAACTGGATATTGTCGGATGCCGAGCGTTCGGAATAGACGACCTGCGAGAGGACATCGCCGAGCCTGCTGCCATAGGGCAGGACGAACTCCTGCGGACTTTCGTGTTCTCCTTCGACCCTGACAGTGATTGTGCCCTGCCTCTTGTCGGCGGTAAAAGCTACAGTATCGCCATCCGTCAGAACGATCGACGGCGTTTGTGACAGGGGAAAATACTCAACGTTCCTTATCGTCCCTGCGCTGCGTACAATTCTCACATGGGTCGCTTCTGGCTTAACCTTCGCATAGTCGCTAATTTCTGCGAGCGATAACGTTTCGCCCATGAATTCGAACACGCGGGCATTCTCCGCCAACCCGGACACACGGGCAGTCTTGTGCCGCGCATTCACAAAGATGACGTCCCCATCCGCAAGTTGAACCTGGGGCATAACTCCATCGAGCAGAAATCTGTAAAGATTGATATTTGCCCGGATCTGCGAACCACGCTTCACCTCGATGTCGAGAAATGATCCACGCTCTGGATCGATGCCGCCAGCCTGATCCAAATAGTGCAGTATGGAATCCAGGCTGGTACCGGCATAGGCGCCCGGCCGGTTCACAAAACCGCCGACATAGACCCGCACCGGCTGTGCCGCAGCAAGGCTGGCATACACCATGACATTCGATTTGAAGACGCCCCTAACGGCCTGCTCAACTGTCTCCTGCAACTGGTCGTTGCGGACCCCAAGAAGGTGTACGGGCCCCACGCTGGGCAGAAAAATGTTGCCTTGTGGATCTACCGTAAGGGCGGATTGATAATTGAAGCCGCCCCAGAGCCTGACATTGACCGTATCCCCCACATTTATGGCGTAGTCGGCATTGAAATTGACTGCGGCCTGTCGCGCGAAGGCGCCGGTGAACAAGTCGGCGCCAAACGCGTCACTTTGTTCGTTATTGTCGTAGTCTTCTTGTTGCGGAGCCTCGATCGGCGTTGTCGCAGGCGTATCCTGAGTGGTGGGGACGGCGTCCTGCGGCGGTGGTCCCGCGGGCAGTTCGGGCTGCTCGAAACCGTAGATTGGCAGGCCAGCGGAGGTGCCGCTTTGAGCCAATGCATCGTGGGAACCAAGCAGAGTGGTCAGACCGACGAGAAGAATGAGTAGTTGGCAAAGTCGCATGAGCGCTAATCTCGATGGTCTTTTATGATCATTGTAAGCAGTTGAGCGATACCGGCAATCAGGAAAGAGATCAGTGTGAATATGATGGCCTTCCTCAGCCGCTCAGGCAATTCGGGGTCCTGAGGCAAGCTTGGCTCTTGAATGATCGACAGTTTTTTGATCGTCCTGGTACTTTCTACGCGGCCCTGTTCGAGCGAGGCCAGAGCCGATCTGTAGAGCTCTTCTGCAAATGTGGCTTCGGCTACCAAACGTTCGAATTCCTCCATCTTCGTATTGAGCCGTCCACCCTGCGGCGCTGCCATTCTGGCATTTTCTTCGTCGATCTGGTCGCTAATTGCGGCGATCTGCTCTTCGAGTTCGACGATCTGGGGGTGCCCATCCACGAGAAAGGCTCTTCGTGCCGCCAGCGCGATCTGGAGTTCGGTACGTTTGGCTTCTAATTGCGCCACGATGGCACCGATCGCCTCGGCCTGTCCGGTGGGCGATACGATACCTTCCTGGTTCTGATAATCGATGACTGCCTGACGCGCGGCGGTCGCCCGCTGATTGAGTTCGGTGACCTGAGTTTCAAGGAATGCAACCTGGTCTGCAGCCAGCCTGTGTTCGGCCGCGTTCATGAAACGCTCCCCTTCGGAGACGAGCCATGAAGAAATTTCCTCGGCCTTTTGCGGATTGAAAGCTTGTGCGCGGATCACCAGGACGCCTGCATATTCGTCGAATTCCACGCTCACTCGCGAATTGTAGTAGCTTTGCAGATTCTCGGCTGAACTCCCGAAATTGAGGCGTGAGAATGGATCGATGTTCCAGGCCGAATAGTGGTCCCGCAGCCCAAGCTCGTTATCCAGCTTGATCACGTTGTCTCTGGACATCAGATAGTCGCGCATGACCAGCTGATCCTGCCTGTTGTTCGTGGTCTGTCCGGTCAGGATCGCAGTCAGGTCGGTTGCGACATTGGCCACCAAATCGGTGCGCTGCACAATGACGCGAGCCTCGGATACGTAGCGGTCCGAAGCGATAAGCAGCCAGTAAATGCTCGCGAGCACGGAGAAAATGAGCGCCGAGCCAATAATGGGGCTTGCAAGGAAAGCGGCGCGCCAGCCCGAAAACCTTCCGCCCGTCAGGCGGTTCAGGCGCTCATTCAAGGCTGCAGAGGCGGCCTTGAGCTTGCCTGGCTGGTCATCTTCTGGGGGCATAGGGCTCTTATCTGTCTGCTTTAGGTGGCTTTGTAGGCGGCGATTGCGTCATCGATCTTGTCATACCAATGCGCCTTACCTTCATTGAGCCAAATGCCTGCTTCACAGAAATCCTTGAGAGTGGATTCGCTGTGGGAAACCATAATTAGCCCGGCCTTTCCGACCAACGATTTGAAATGGGCGAGGGCTTTCTTCTGGAATGCGGCATCGCCTACCGACGTAACCTCGTCCGAGATGTAGACATCGAATTCGAAACCAAGCGACATGGCAAATTGAAGGCGCGCCTTCATGCCCGTCGAGTAGCTGCTTACAGGTTCGTCGAAGGCTGATCCGATATCCGCAAATTCCTGCATCTTGCGGAGTATTTCGTCACTGTCGCTTTCCCGGCCCTGAATGCGGCAAAGAAATTTCGCGTTCTGCCGCCCTGTGAGGGAACTCAGCAAACCTCCTCCGAATCCGACCGGCCAGGAAACCCGTGAGAGGCGTCGCAGGGATCCGGTGGAAGGTTTTTCATTGCCGCCGATCATGCGCAGCAGCGTGGATTTGCCGGCGCCGTTGCGTCCGATGATTCCAACACTGAGTTTCGAGGGAATCGTGAAATTGACGTCGCGCAGGACCCAGTGCGGTGGGCCGGAGCGCGTCGGGTACTTCTTTCCAAGATCTTCCGCGACGATCATGCCGATGCAATCGCTACCGATGTGCGGCGATAGAGCAGCAACCCGAAGCCGATCGTGCATAGTGCGCAGAGATAAAGGTAGGAGATACTGATATTGGGGGTTGCGTGATAATATACTGCGAAGCCCGACCGAGCTTCCTCCAGGCCGTGAAACAGCGGGTTCCAAAGGAAATAATGCCGGTACTGGACGGGAATTGCGGAAGCAGGAAAAATCACGCCTGACACGAAATAGAGCGGCATCATCAGCATTCTGAAAATTTCGCGGGTTTCAGGCACCATCTCTGCAAGTGTCGCAATGACCAGTCCTAACCCGCATCCAAACAGCCATAGGCCGAATAGTGCGGAAATCGTTACTAGCGGCCTGTCGGGCATGACGTCGTAGCCAGCGAGCGCCATAATTAAGATGACGACGCCTAGAGCGAATACCATGATCAGGCCCTCCAGGAAGCCGCGCACAATAATGGCGTCGAATGGCAAGACCTGACGATAAGTGAACAATCCGCGGTTTGAATCTATCGCGCCGCCCATCTGGTTGGCGGTGCGGCGAAATGTAAAGAATCCAAACAGTCCGATTATAAGCCATATGGGGGTTTCGATCCCGCCCACGCTGCGCTGTCTGATCACGGTAAACAGGAAGGTAAGGAACGCAAAATGCGCCAACGGTTCGATGATCAGCCAAGCCCAAGCTGCCCGGGTCCCAAACAGCCTGAAGGTTGCTTCACGCAATAATAACGCCTTCCATACAGAAAGCATGATCTTCGATGGCGCGCGACCTTGCACGGTGACTAAGTTGCTCCCGGTAGACGAAAGTTCTCACGGGGCCTACCGAAGAAACAATCGGTTGGCCAGCGGGCTTCACATCCAATTCGGCTGATATTTGAGAACAAAAAGGTTGCAGGCAGGTTATTTTGGTGGGTGGCAAGAAACGCCATGGGAATGTCGAAATGAACGCAATCCGCGCTGTGGCACAGACTGGACTGAGGGCGGCCCTCTTGTTCAGGGTTTTGACGATGGCGAAGTCCTTCGAAGGAAATTCGCCCATTGGTTCCAAGACACTGAACCGCTTGGGACTGCATCGGTGGCGGGTCAAAACTGCTGCCAACCTGGCATCGTGGCGCCGCTCGCGTTTGGCGAAACACGTTCCGGCACACTACAGGGAGCAATTCCTGCAGAATGGCTTCATCATCATCCGGAACGTCTTGCCGGAAGACGAATTCGCGCAATTGAAGCAATCGCTCTCCTCGCGCGCATGGCCCGCACGTGAAATGACGCAAGGCGATACGATCACGCGCCGAACCGCGATCAATCAGGACGTTCTGCAAGAATCCGCTCCATTGCGGCAGTTCCTGGGGCAGAAATGGCTCAAGTCGCTGTTTCGATATGTTGCCAGCTACGACAAAGAGCCGCTGCTCTATATTCAGTCGATTTCGAAGAAGCCGGCCCGAGAGGCGGATCCTCAGACCGCAATGCATTCCGATACATTTCACCCATCCATGAAGGCCTGGTATTTCCTGAATGAGGTCAAGGCGGGCGAGGGCGCGTTCACCTATGTGCGCGGATCGCATAGGCTGACGCCGGAACGGCTGGCCTGGGAGCATGCGAAAGCCCAGACACTGCCAGAGCAAGGCGACAAGATGTCCCGCCGAGGTTCATTCAGGATCGAGCCTGAGGAACTTGCATCGATTGGTCTGCCCGAACCGGAAGAGCTTGCATGCCCCGCCAATACGCTCGTTATTGCCGATACCTATGGATTTCACGGTCGCGGCCCGTCTGGACCGGAGCTAAACCGGGTTGAGATTTGGGCCTATTGTCGGCGCAATCCATTCCTTCCCTATCTTGGCGCGGATTTCTTCAGCCTCCCGATGTTCAGGTCGCGGCGGATGGATTGGCTGTGGTCCGTAAGGGATCGTTTCCCTAAAGCCTTCAGGCAGCCCTGGAGGAAAGTCGGGAACAAGAAACTCCCGATCGTCGCCAGCTCTGCCCCGCAATCCTGACGATCCCGCGAAGGCCGCCATGCAATTTACAACAGACGCGATCTTCGATCTGGACGGCACTCTGGTGAATTCCGCCGCCCAGTGCGAGTTGATCATACAGGAAATGCGTGCCGATCGCGGAGTCCATCAACCCATCTCGGCGGAGCTGGCCCGGCAATATTCGGGCATAGCCGGGCCGATCATGGTTCCAGCCCTGCTGGGTGAGGCCAGCGCGGATGCCGAAGCCGACCTCCAGGAGTTCAGGGCGCGATATGCCGAATTCCGTACTCCTGCCAGCAGCCTCTATCCCGGGGTGGCGCAGGGGCTCGAACGTCTCCTGGAAACGGGCATCAGGCTTTCAATCTGCTCTGCAAAGCCGCAAAACCTGTGCGAACGCGTCTTGGCTGACACGGGCATTCTGGACGGCTTTTCCGTCATCTACGGCGGGGACCGGGCCGAAGCGTGCAAGCCGGACCGAAGGCACTTGCTGGAAACCTTAAGGGCAGCCGGCGGAAGCACGGACAGGGCATTGCTCATCGGCGATAGCGATACGGACCGGCAACTCGCCAGAAATGCCGAAATTCCCTTTGCGTTTGTGACCTACGGATATGCGCCTGCCGATCACGCTATCGAGGCTCAGTGGACGGCCGACACTTTCGAGGCCGCAGTAGATGCCATCTTGCACTTTGCCGGGCGTTGATGGGCCCGCTTAAATCCGCGACGAGAAGTTCACGAATATCCCATTGCCGGAGCGCAAGGTGACACGGCTCACCGGTTCCGGCTTCTGGCCGGAAGGATAATCGAGCCTGAATTTCTGAACGATTGTTCCCAGAACCAGCATCGCTTCCTGATTGGCAAATGCGGAACCGGTGCATTTTCGCGGTCCCTTGCCGAAAGGCAGGTAGGCCTGCCGGCAAGCATCAGCCTGATCGGGATCGATGAAGCGCTCCGGCTGGAAGGCATGGGGGCAAGGGAAATTGTTGCTGTTGCGCTGGATGAGCCAGGGGGACACTACCATGAGCGAGCCTGGGCTGATCTGCTTCTTTCGCATTTCAGTCTGATGGACAACCGATCTGACGAAGAAGCTCACAGGCGGATAAAGCCGCAATGTTTCCTGAAACACATTGCGCAGAGTTTCGGCGTTCTTCAGCGTTTCGAAAGTGAGCGGAGTGTCGCCGATCTCCGCATAGATGGCGTCCTGTTGTTCTGGGCATTCGGCAAGCAGGTACATTGCCCAAGCAAGCGCGCTGGCCGAAGTTTCGTGACCCGCCAGGAATATGAAGGAAACCTGGTTGATCAGATCCTGCAGGCTGAATGGCTCGCCGGTTTCGGGATGCCGCGCTTCCAGAAGCGTTCTCAGGATGTCCGAAGGGCCGGCATCGCCGTCAACGCGATATGCATCATATCGGGCCTGAACGATCGGCCGGAATGTGGAGTGAATTTGCCTGGCCCAGCGCTTTGCTCTGCCGAGAAAGCCGAACATGGGCAGATTGTAGAGCCGCATGATGGCACCTGGCTGGGCAGTCAGCTGGAATTTGTGAAAGGCGTGATAAATGCGCCTCGCGCCTTCAGCGTCGAGTTTGACCGAAAAGATGGTGCGAAAAATGATGTCGGCCGCGACATGTGTCATCAAGGGGTCGACCTTGATCGGGCGGGACAGGTCCATTTCGCCGATCCGCTCGACAAGATCGTCGACGGCTTCCTGCATGACGGGAAACGCCACCTTCATCCGCGTATGGGCGAAGGCCGGATAGACCATGTCCCGTTGTTCTTCCCATTGCTTGCCGTTCACAGTGAAGATGCTGTCGCCCACCAGCGGGGCGAGCATTTCCCTGAGCAATTCCGGCTTGGGAAAGTTGCGTTGGCGGTCCTCCAGGATCTCGTTGACCAGAGGCAGCTCGTTGGGGACGTAGACATTCACTTTCGGGACGTGAATCTCGCCCATCTTCATGGTGTAGCTGTTTTTGAAATGGACGTGGATCCAGCCCTTCCAGCTTGTGAAGAAGCGGCGCAGCGGGCTCGCATTGCTTTTCAGGGGGGCGGGATAGGGCGGCGTGAACATCGGGCTAGGTATTGTCCTTCGCGAAAGCGGCAATCGAACTTCTCAGAGGCTGAGCGCAACTTGTTACGCGCAGATAGTCCAGTGGCGAGATACGGTCGAACGTACGAAGATATTCGAAATGGGTCTCGTATTTGTTGCGCCTCCGCTGCTGGTAGGTTGCCGGATCGCAATATTTGAACCAGCGCGGGGAGAGAATGTATTGTTCCGGGCGGTGCTGCGCTTCGCTTGTAATGCAGGGATCGACAAGTGGAAGGCAGGCACCGTCCGTCGGTGAGCCCAGGTCGAGCCAGAGAAAATCGCCCCGAGCGACTGCGGCAACGCTCCTGCGAAACTCCGCGGCATCCTGACGCATCGCCAAGACCGGGATGCAGGATCCCAGAGTTACCAGAGCGAAATTCTTTGGCATTCGCTGCGCCTGCGCGGACAGCAGACGTTCCATGATCGGTATGGCCAGGACAGATCCGTTGCTGTGTGTCACGAGCAATATCTCGTCCCAATCTTCATCCAGCGATGCGCCGATCGTGTCGGCCATTTCCGTCAGTCGCTCGTCCAGCTTGGCGATGGGCTTCCCACGAGAGATGCGGTCGTTGAAGATGATGAAGCGCATCAGCCACAGGCTCTTCATCGCGCGCGCAACGAGGAGGCTGACGGCGATGCCGATCACGATTCCTGCGATCGGTCCGGCGGCGAACCAGATAAGTGCAATGAGCAATATGGGCAGGGCTGTGACCGAGAGGGCAGGGTAGTAGAACGCAATATAGGATGGCTTCGGAACGCGATGCGCATATTTGCGCCACTCCCAGGCCACCGTGAACGCCAGTGTTGCTCTGAGAGCGTCCCAGACAAGCCTGAAGGGATTGCGGCCCCAGGTGCCGCGAATGACTTCATCCCAGCCGAGAAACTCAAATTCGCTCGTAGAGTGATCCGTTTCGTCCCGAACTGTCCAGCAGTGATTGCCCGGGGCGGAACGTTTGCGGGAACCTACGGTGACGTCATGGCCGGAATTGCGAGCATAGATTTCAGCCTGCTCGCTATAGAACCAGTGATAGAAGCGAGCGCCTCTCGGATCGTAACCGCTCAGATAGAAGACCTTCCGCCTGAATATTTCTCCCTGTGCGGTTTGCTCTGACTGCGCGGGATCGCTCATCGCGGGGCAACGGGCTCTCGGTGGACATCGCGGCCATTTTGCCGCTTTTCGGCGAGGCCCGCATTCCAATCGTCGATCCGCCGGTCCATCATCCGGAACCAGAGCGGCGGGATCAGTGCCACAAGGAACATGGCCGCATAGCCATAGGGAAGCTGAGGCGCCGCATCGTTATGCCGCAAGCGATAATAGGGGCGGCGGGAAAAGCTGTGATGGTCGCTGTGGCGGGCCAGATTGAACAGATTGACGTTGGTTAGCAGGTTGCTGGTGTCCCAGCTCAGCTCTGGCCCGGGAGATTCGTATTTTCCATTCGGCAGCTTCCTTCGCACCAGCCCGTAATGCTGGACGTATTGCGTGGCCTCCAGCAGGAAAGCGGCGATTATACCCTGCAGGATTGTGAAGATCAGGGCGTTTGCATCGAGGAATAGATATATGGCGGCAAGCCCGAAAACGGTCATGACATAGGCTGTGACAACCGGAAGCGGGCGCAGCTTTAGCGCATTGATTAGCCCCAGGAAGATTGCACGGAGGACGAAGGCGTAGACGGCTTCGCCGCGGCGTGCAGTTGCGGCGTCTTCATGCGTGCCGAATTTGTGGTGATGCGACAGCACATGCTCCACCGGATAATGCGGATAGATCGCGGCGCTCATCAGGATCCAGGCGAATAGGCGGTACGCCCGGGAATCGCGGTGCATCATCTCATGCGCTGTCACGATGCCCGAATAGCCAGTGATAAGGCCGACACTGAGTGCCAACCCGCCGAGCTCCCACGCGGTCAGCGTCCAGCTGGAGGCCACGTAAAGCCCCCATGCGAGTGCCAGCAGCGTAACGCTGCCGGCACTGATCAGGGCGACTTCGTACCAGCGCGCCTGCTCTGCCGTAATTCCGTCCAGCGCTTTCTTGGACGGCCAGCGGGATTGCCCTACCTTCGCATCGGCAAAGGGCATGAACCCGAATGCCAGGATGGGGAGCGCATAGAACGCGATGCCGCCAGCATAAGCGCCCAGGATCATGCAGATGACCATCGGAATGCTTATGAAATAGGAAAGCTGATACCGCATCGCCGTTTGACCTAGTTCAGAGCCAGATTCAAAGCAATGCGGCGGAGGCACACGGCACGACCGCCGCAGGTGAGCCGAGTCTTTTTGCTATTGATCTTTATTTGCAATTACAGCATGGCGCCTTGCGAAGCAATTGACCGAAGCTGCGGAGTCCATGGACATTCAGTCTTTCCGAAGCCGCCTGGGCGGTAACGCTAGCAATGCGTCTGTCAAAGGGCAGAAGCGCAAGATACCGGCGTTCTGGGTTCGCCAGTTTCACACATGGCACTGGATGAGCAGCGCGATCTGTCTGGTGGGTATGATCCTGTTCGCCGTTACGGGGATTACGCTCAACCATGCGGCATCGATCGAAGGCGATCCGGTGGTGGTCAGTATCGAACGGGAGCTGCCCGAGGAACTGTTGGGCGAATTGTCATCTGTTCCTGCCGGCGCAGGGCCGGATACGCCTGTGCCGGCGCCACTGAGCGAGTGGCTTGCCGATGAGCTGGATATCAGCCTCGGGGGGCGCACTCCCGAATGGAGCGAAGTGGAGCTTTATATTCCGCTGCCGCGCGCAGGGGGCGACGGGTGGATCGCAATCGACCGCAATACGGGCGGCGTGCTCTATGAAGATACTGACCGCGGTCTGATCGCCTACCTCAACGATCTTCACAAGGGACGCGATACCGGGGCGGCATGGTCGTGGTTCATCGATATCTTTGCGGCCGCCTGCGTGGTCTTCAGCCTTACGGGCCTGTTGTTGCTTCAGCTTCACGCAAAGAAGCGCCGTTCGACCTGGCCCATTGTCGGTGCGGGAGTGATCATCCCGCTCTTCCTCATGATCTTCTTAATGCATTGAGCAACAAGGAAAGACCTATGCGCAAACCCGTCATCCTCATTGCCACCGGTCTGATCGCCACACCTGCCGGGGCGCAGGAATTGAGCGTGAGAATCGAAATTCCGCGCCTGCGCGTCGCCGAATACCACAATCCCTACATTGCGGTTTGGGTTGAGGATGCGTCGGGCAAGGTCGCTGCCAATCTGGACGTTTGGTACGATGTCGATCTGCGCGGCGAAGAAGGCACCAAGTGGCTTCCGGATTTGCGGACATGGTGGCGCCGGACGGGGCGTTCCTTGAAGATGCCGGTCGATGGCGTCAGCGGTCCGACGCAAGCGCCAGGGCAGCACAGAGTGGATTTCAAGCAGGGCACGCGCCCGCTCGGCAACCTTGCACCCGGCTCCTACAAATTGCGTGTGGAGGCCGCGCGCGAAGTCGGTGGCCGTGAAATCCTGACCGTGCCGTTCCAGTGGCCGCCCGCTGCAGCCAAGACTGCCACCGCACAAGGAAAGACCGAGCTGGGCGCGGTGCGCCTCACCGTAAAACCCTGATTTGATTCTGACCGAGAGGAGATAACTCATGTTCGCCAAACCCAGCCTGTTTGCTGCCGGTATCGCAATTGGTCTTGCCGCGCTTGTTCCAGGCAAGGCCGAGGCTCACCGTCGCTGGTTGCTCCCTTCCATGACGGTGTTTGCGGGGGACGAAGAACTCGTATCTGTGGATGCGGCCGCTTCAAACGAACTGTTCGTATTCGAACATCGACCGCTGCCGCTTGAGAGCCTGCAGATAACCGGCCCCGATGGGCAGCCTGTCGATGCAACCGTGCTCGGCAGCGGCGAATATCGCAGCGTATTCGATGTGCCGCTTACCCAGCAGGGGACCTATCGAATTGCACTCGTTTCAAACGGGGCCATGGGCTTCTATGAATTGAACGGTGAGCGTCACCGTATGCGCGCGGACAATGCCCAGGCCGCGCACGCCCAGCTGCCGGAAGGCGCAACCAATGTGCGTATCAGCGAGAATTCCTCGCGCACGGAAACCTTCGTGACGCTCGGCGCGCCGAACGAAGTCGCGCTCGCCGCGACCGGGCAGGGCCTTGAAATGATACCGGTTACGCATCCGAACGATATCGTTGCTGGCGAACCGGCAGCCATGCGTTTCCTTCTGGATGGAGAGCCTGCGGCCGGTCTGGAGATCGAATTTGTCGAGGGCGGAACCCGCTATCGCGACAATGCCGGGATTCAGATGCTGGAAACCGATGCTGATGGTCAGGTAACGCTGAGTGTAGAAGACCCCGGCATGTACTATCTCGAGGTCGGTGCCCGCCCCGAAGCAGCGGAAGGCGAAACGCCGCGGCGCGCATCCTATACGGCTGTATTGGAGTTCATGCCGCTTTGAGCGCTGGCCTGATCGAATTTGAAGAAGGGGAAGTGGCAGAATTGCTGCTTCCCCCGAAAGTCGCCCGGCACACGATTGTGCCGCTCGATGGCGGGCGGACGATCGAAATGTCTGGCGAGACGATGGGCACGGGCTGGTCGCTTGTAGCAGTTGCGAAGCCGTCTCTCGATGTTGCAGCGCTTCGCGAAGCGCTGGAAAGTTCGTTTTCTCTGGTCATTGGCCAGATGAGCCAATGGGAAGCGGCTTCCGAGATCTGCCGCTTCAACCGGGCCCAGGCGGGCAGCCGCATCGAGATATCGCCTCAGTTCGCCCATGTTCTGGACTGCGCAGTGCAAATTGCCGATGCTAGCGATGGCGCTTTCGATCCCGTGATTGGCGCGGCGAGCGATCTGTGGGGCTTTGGCCCAGATGCGGGACCTCAGAGTTTGCCAGGGGTGGAGACAGCGGCGCGATCGCGCCACTTGTCATGGCGCGATCTGGATCTGGGCGAGGGCGGGAATGCACCGCTGCAACCGGGCGGGCTTCAACTGGATCTCTCGGCTATCGCGAAGGGGTTTGCCGTGGATCTGGGAAGCCATGCGATCGAAGCGATGGGCGTTCGTCACGCTCTGTTGGAGATTGGCGGCGAGTTCCGCGGGATGGGCGTACGCGCCGATGGCTTGCCGTGGTGGGTGGATATCGAGCTTCCTCCGGGAAGCGACGCTCCCCACGCGCGCATCGGCCTTTCGGGCTGGTCAGTGGCCACTTCGGGGAATTATCTGCGCAGGCGCGGAATGAACGGACGATCATGGTCTCACACGATAGATCCCGTCAGCGGCATGCCGCTATCGGACAATGTGCAATCGGTCACGGTCCTGCATCATGGATGCATGCAGGCGGACGCGCTGGCAACAGCCATAACGGTGATGGGCCAAGAGGCCGGCATCGCCTTTGCCAACAGACATGCAATTCCCGCTAGGGTGGTGGCAGCGGGCGGAACCGAGACAAGTGGCGCCTGGCGTAGCTGGCTGGAATAGGGGGATGGAGCCATGATGCTCAAAATAGAAAATGTTCTGGACGAGGCCGCCGTCGGCAAGGTCAGGCAGATCATTGATGTCGGCCAGTGGGTGGACGGCAACGAGACATCCGGACACCAATCGCGCCTCACCAAACGCAACATGCAGTTGAAGCAGGGGTGCGACGAAGCGGCCGAGGCTGGGCGCATCGTGCTCGATGCACTCGGCAATACGCCGGAATTCGTCGCCGCTGCCCTGCCTCTCAAAGTCTTCCCGCCTTTGTTCAACCGCTATCAGGGCGGCGAGGAGTTCGGCGCGCATGTCGACAATTCGATCCGCCGCGTCGTGGGCACGGACTTCCGGATTCGCAGCGACCTTTCCTGCACTTTGTTTCTTGAGCCTCCCGAAGCCTATGATGGCGGCGAGCTCGTGGTCGAGGATCTCTTCGGAGAGCACCGCGTCAAGCTCTCGGCAGGCGATATGGTACTGTATCCTGCCTCGAGCCTTCATCGAGTGACGCCCGTCACCAAGGGCGCGCGCACCGCTTGCTTCTTCTGGCTGCAAAGCATGGTACGCGACGATGGAGAGCGCGAGCAATTGTACAAGCTCGATTGTGCCATCCGGTCGCTTTCCGGGGAGAAGGGCGGCACGGATCCTGTCGTGGTGGAACTCACCAACCTTTATCACAACCTTATGCGCCGCTGGGCCGACACTTGACCCTGTGCGAGAGCGCCCTTCCAGCGCTTTATCAAGGCACTGAAAAATAGCTAAAATGGAGATACTTGCCAGCCGGCACCTGCGACTACAAACTCTTCTTATTGCAAATAAGCCGCATTAGTATTGACATAATGCGAATCATTATCGATAGCGCGCGGCGAGTTTGATCAATTATCCAGAAGGGGGACTTCCGTGGGGAAGCATATGACATCGCGCACATCTGGCGGCAGGGCTGCGGCAGGTTTTGTTGCATTGGGCTGCGTCGGTTTTTTCGCGAGCACGCCGGTTGCAGCGCAAGAGCAGGGCGAACCGACCAGGCTTGAGGGCGTCACCGTCACTGATACGGCGATCGAAGAGGGATATCAGGCAGACACGGTCACTTCGCCCAAGGCGACTGCACCGCTTGTCGATACGCCGCGGGTCGTCAATGTGATCACCGAGGAGGTTTTGGCGGACACGGCGTCCTTCTCGCTCGAAGACGCGCTGCGCACCGTTCCGGGCATCACACTGGGCGCAGGCGAGGGCGGTGTCGCAAGTGCCGACATTCCGCTCATCCGCGGTGTGGATGCGACAGGCGACGTGTTCGTCGACGGGGTGCGAGACATTGGCTCTCAGTCGCGCGAGACCTTCGCTGTCGAGCGTGTGGAAGTGTTCAAGGGCCCGAGCAGTGCCTTTGGCGGCCGCGGCGCTGCTGCAGGCGGCATCAACATGGTCAGCAAGCTTGCGCGCAAGGGCAGCGTCCTGGGCGTCACGCTGACGGGCGGCACTGACGATTTCAAGCGCATCACGCTGGATGCGAACCAGGAGCTTAGCGATGGCGCCTCGGTGCGGCTTGCGGCGCTATGGCACGATGCGGATGTGCCAGGACGCGATGCGGTGTTCAGCGAGCGCTGGGGGCTTGCCCCATCGGTGACTTTCTATCCGGTAGACAGTACCCGAGTGACCTTGGGGTTCTATCATTATGAAACCGACGGAATACCCGATTACGGCCTGCCTCTGACGGGCAGCTTCGGCACGGTGCGCCGACCGGCGGACACCGATCCCGATAACTTCTACGGCTTGCTCTCGCGCGACTTCCAGAAGACAAACGTCGATAGCGGCACGCTTCAGATCGAACATGAATTCGGTGGCGGCTGGGTTCTTTCGAACACCGCGCGCTACAGCGATGCCGTCAACGATTACATCGTCACGAATCCGGACGACAGCAAGGGCAACGTTGCCAATGGACTGGTCTGGCGCGGGGTAAAGAGCCGCAATTCGCATAGCAATTCCTTTGCTAACAACCTCAACCTCTCGGGCGTTTTCGAAACTGGCTCCATCCTCCATTCGGTCTCGATCGGTGCTGAGTACAGCAACGCTGACTCGACCAATCTCGCCTATGACGTCGATACGGGCGAAAACGATTGTGCGGTCGAGGGATTCGGCAACTACAATTGCACCACGCTGGACAATCCCGACCCCACGGATCCGTGGGATGGATCGATCACGCCGCGTGACACGCCGTCACTGGCCAGCGCGGAAGATTTCAGCGTCTACGCTTTCGACACGATTACAATTGTGCCGCAATTCCTGCTGAATGGCGGCGTGCGTTGGACCACCTTCTCGGCCGAGGCTTCCGGTTCAGGGCGCGGGGGTCCGTACGATGCCGAAAACTCGGCGGACTTCTTCAGTTGGCAAGGTGCCGCGATCTTCAAGCCGAGCGAACAGACCAGCCTTTATTTCTCCTATGCGAATGCCAAGACACCTCCGGGGACAACAGTCGGAGAAGGGGCGGAAAACCTTGGCGGCAACAACGCGCTGCAGGAGCCGGAGACGACCGAGAATTGGGAAGTCGGTGCCAAGGCGGAGCTGCTTGATGGCGGGCTGTCGCTGATTGGCGCGGTATTCCAGGTCGATCGCAAGAACGTGATCGAAAACGACCCGATCGCTGGCCCCATACCGCTCGCCAATGCTGCGCGTATTCGGGGATTCGAGCTGGGCGCAAGCGGTCGGGCGGGGCCGGTGACCATCTTCGCCGGTTACACTTTCCTGGACAGTGAATTGCGCGATGAATCCGATGATGACGGCAATGTCCTTCCGCAGACGCCGAAGCACAATTTCACCGCAACGGCTTCTGTGGAGGTGACACCGCAATTCACGGTGGGTGGCGGCGCCTATCACTCTTCGAAGCGCTTTGCCGACACGGGTAATCTGATCTGGGCGGACGGCTATTGGCGGTTCGACCTCAATGCCTCCTACCAAATGACCGATGAACTGGGTGTGCGCGTCAATGTTCAGAATGTGGGCGACGAACGGTACATCAAGAAGATCCGCAATCCGCACTTCGCCGTGCCCGCAGAGGGGCGGCAAGCGCTGATATCGCTCATCTACCGCCGCTAGCCGGTGGAGATGGGCCCGTGCCACCACGTTTCTGCAACACTAAGTTGAGATTGACTTGCATTACCATATCTAACCGGGAATGGTATCGGGGATGGACGTTGGTGGGATGACTCTGGCTTCGGACCGGCGAGCGAACGCAGGGCCCGCGGATCGCGGGCTCGAAGATGGTGCTCTCGGTCCGGTTGCCGATGCCGTTGCAGCGGCATATGCTCCTGCCGGGCGCTATTCGGCGGACAAGCCGCGTTTGCCGGTGCTGACGGGCATTGTCGCCTTCCACCTTGCTCTCATCGCCCTGGCCGTAAGTGTGCGGTATGAAGCCGATATGCGGGAGAGGAGTGAACGGCTCGCTACTTTCTCCGTGAGCGAGCCGGCGCCGCCGCCAGCGGACACTCTCGAGCCGGAAAACCCGGCACCCGCACCGGTCGTGACACCGCCGCAGCGTATCGCGCTACCAACGCCGAATGCAGTGCAGATGGTCACCGTGCCGCTGGACGAAAAACCGCCTGAAATTTCCGCACCGCCTATGCCCGTGGCCAAATCGGCGCCACCTGCGCCGGTCACGGCGCCGGACTTCCTGGCGGGCCAGCTTAACAATCCCGGGCCATCCTATCCCTATCTCTCGCGCAAGGCGCATGAGGAAGGCGTGGTTCTGCTGCGCGTTCTGGTGAGCGCCGAAGGCAGTGCGAAGGATTTGGAGGTCGAGAAGTCGAGCGGATATTCAAGGTTGGACAAAGCCGCGCTTGCCACCGTGCGCAAATGGCGGTTCCTGCCGGCGCGCCGAGCGGGCGAGGCGGTAGAGGCCTGGGTTATCGTACCGGTGACATTTTCTCTCGGCTGAGCGATGAATGGCTCGTGGGAGAACTGACAGTCCCTTAGCTGCAGGAACTGACCGTTACCGCGGGCGCGGGGTTGTAGACCTGCGAGAGATCGCGGTCGTCCCTGACATACATGGCCGCAAATTTCCGGATCGGCGAATCAGGAATGAATGTGCCCAGTGCCACAGGCTCATAGTCATAGATTACTTCGGCAACCATGATGGCATAGCCGTCCTCGGCGGTGACTCTGCGGTCAGCAGGGCCCATGCCCGCAAAGCCAGTCCCGCTTTCGCCATCGCCCTCGACACCGTAGCTGGACGCGTAAGGCGCATCGCCATAGCACCGTTGCCAGTGGATCCATTGGCCGCCATCATCATTGACTTCCAGACTGGAGAGGATGAGCCGGCCATTGGTCTCGAGATTCAGCCCGGAAGACTGGAGCTCGGAGGCAAGGAAAGACTGGTTCACGTCATATTCGCGAAAGCGGGGCGTACCGCTCACGGAGTCTTCCTTTGCGCGCGAAGCATTGTCGGCAAGCGAAACGGCGAGCTGGCTCACCCGCATATGGGTAAGAGTATAATTGGCCACTTCGATCCCGCCGAGGCCGAAGATCAGCAGCACCGGCAGGCTGAGCGCGAATTCGGTTATGGCGACAGCCGAACTGTCGCGCAGTAAGGCGCGCAATCGCTTCAGGCCGCGAAATGGCCGGGAGATCATGGCGTCGGACATATCTGCACCGTTGGCCTTTCGGTCTGTGAGGCAAATGGCTGATTCCGAAGGATCGTCGAGCCTGTGACCGTTCCCGTCGGAGATGCTCCGACCAGGTGCCAGAACGGGAACAGCCGATCATAGCTGACGTCTACATCGTAAACGACCACATCGTCCGCGCCGCCAAGGCCGTCCATGGACATATCGCTGTCCCATGCACCGTTGTCATTGGCGTCGATGAAGCATTCATCGTCGTCATACTGGTCATTGCCGTTCGTATCGGTGAAATCTTCAGGCTCACCGACATCGTTGAAATCCTGATAGTTCCGGCGCGAGAAGGTGAAGGTCGCATTCGGTATGACCGACGTGACCTGGTTCCTCACATAATCGTCGATCGCGTCCTGATTATCGAGCCCGCTTTCCAGGCTCGCGTCTCGGCCCGCATCCTGCAGGGCGCCCTGCAGGGTGGAACGGATATAGACCATGTGGCCCAGATCGAAGATGGCTGTGACCACCATCATCAGCACGGGCGCGATGAGCGCGAATTCGACCAGCGATGCGCCCTCGGTCGAATGCAGCAGCTTGCGGATCTTGCGGATCATTCGCCAAGCCTCAGATCGGCGACCTGCGAGGCAATGAACTTGAACGTATTGCGCAGTTCGCTGGTGTCGCTCGAATAATAGGCACGGTCACCGCTCGCGCAGTTTTGCAGCGCAGTCGTCATCGACGTACCGAAGGCAATCACCCAGACAGTGGTCCCCTGCGCCTTGACGGCTTCGCATGCGAGGGAGAAGCGAGCTGTATGGCGGCTCTCCAACGTCGAATATCCTGCTCCAGAATCTGCAACACGATGACTGATATTCTGGATCCCGTAAGCTGCGTATCCATCGAGCCATGGCTGCATGTTACCGTCAGTCATGAAGATCAGATGTCGCGTGACGGAGCGCACATCGCCTTCATTCACATTGCTCGCGAAGATGCCGTTCGGGCTGGACAGCCGGCCGCCCCAGAGCATGCCGACATCGTGGTAGGTGTTGCCTCTCGCGACCAATTGATAATCGAGGTAGTTTGCAAGCCAGTCAGGCACCTCTGTCGACGAAGTATCGATTTCCTGGAAGACCTTCATGGGAGCGGGACACGCTCCATCATCTTCAGAGTTGTGGCGGCCATCTTTAAAGACCATGTCGCCCCAGATCGGCCTCCAAAACGTTTCCGGATCATCGATCGGGTCTTGAGGCGCCAGATTGATGTCGAGATCGAACATTCCTTCCGGCAAAGGAGCGAACGTGTCGGTTGGCACAGTGTCCCGTTCTTCGATACAACCGTTCCAACGCGAGGTATCGGTATTGAAGCCGCTTGCTTCCCCGTCAGCTTGCATCGAGGCGAGCTCTTCCATATCGAAGGTGCCGGATCTGTTTGTCCGAGCCGTCTCATCGTTGAACCAATCAACTATATTAACGTTGGTCCTGGTTCTGAAATTCCTCGTATTGACGTCAGATTGATTCCATTCCCAAGTGGTGAATTCGAACTGTGGGTTGTCTTCGTCGTAGGTCGTAACCTGAGTACGGACATCGCGCCTGCACCGGTCGCGCCTGTTGTTCCAACTGCGGTATTCATATGTCGTTGTCGTTACATCGTCCGGAGCTGTGCCTTCGACAACGGGGTTGTTCCCATAATTGTCCGCCCAGCGGCGACAGTCGTTTCTCCGCCTGAAGGAATATGTCGTCTCCGTTGTGGTTCCTTCGTCCACAGTTGTTCCTGCAAGTGTGTCAAACACAGCCTCTTTCGTGTAATATGGCGTTTCTTCTCTGAAATAGCTGGCAGGCATTGCTCCGGTAGACAGCAGTTCGCTGGCGTTGACGCTCATCGAATAGGGCACGAAGCCGTAGCGGATGCGGGTTTCGCCATCGACCACCGCATTCGCCACCGTCTCGTGAAAGTCGCGCACAGCATCGCGCAAACCCGCTATCCTGCTGCCACCCATAGACCCGGTCGTATCCAGTACGAACATCACATCCGAGTTGGACAGCTGCAATTCGGCCATGCACTCGACGGACAGATCGACTTGTTCATATTTGAAAAGCTGCATGACGACGGTCGGAACCGTCGCCGAGGCGGTGCCCGTCACCTGCCCCTGATCGTTATCGTCGGAATCGAAAGTGACATCGAAGGCATCGACAGCCCCCTCGTCGAAATTGGCCTCGAACATCAGATCGGCCTTGGCCTGTTCCGAGCTGTTATATTCACCGCTTGCGCTCATCGCGCGGCGTCCCGCCAGCACGCCTGCGTCGCATGCGGATTGCAGCTGCGTCTTGGCCATATAGGCGCGGCTGACGTCCACCCCGCCGCCGATCATTGCGGCGATCGGGAAGATCGAGCCGGCTACAATGGCAAGCGTATTGCCCGAACGATCGGCCAGGAGTGAGGAGAGAAAACCTCGAGTCTCGATGTCGTTGCTCACAGTAATGCCCCTTTACGATCGCCCCCGCGATCTTTTCCAAAGATACTGTTCGTGCAGAATACTGCTCTGGTCTTCACAAACTGGACTACGAAGGTGAACGTTCGTTCACTGAGAAAGGTTAAGGGTCCTTACGCCGGTACTGCTTAAGTTCGGGTTAAATGGAGCTGGCCCGCCGGTTCTCGCGGGCCTCGGAGCCAAGGTCGAGTGTAGGGTATTGCGCGGCGAAATTTGTCCGGGCACCAATCGTGCGGCACCATCTGGCTTCCAGGTTGGGAATGCCTTACCGGCAAGCGACCGAAAGATGCGTGGGAGAATAGAATGAAGACACAGGTCTGTATCGTCGGCGGCGGCCCGGCTGGCCTGCTGCTAGGCCATTTGCTGCGCGCCGAAGGTATCGATTGCATCGTGTTGGAGCGGCAAACCGGTGACTACGTCCTCGGCCGCATTCGTGCTGGTGTGCTCGAGACCGTCACTGTCGATCTGATGGTCCGCCTGGGCCTCGATGCCCGGCTCAATGCCGAAGGAGAGCCCCATGACGGCTTTTGCCTGGCCGACGGGGAACGGCTGATCCGGATCGACATGAAGGAGCTGACGGGCGGCCATGTCGTCGTTTACGGTCAGACCGAGCTCACAAGGGATCTGATGGAAGCGTGTGAAGATCGCGCTCTGGAAGTGGTCTATGAAGCCAGCGATGTGGCTTTGCACGATATTGAAAGCGATACGCCCTACGTCACCTATCTTCGCGGCGGCGCTGAGCAGCGCGTCGAATGCCGTTTCATCGTTGGGTGCGACGGGTTTCACGGCCCCAGCCGCAAGGCCGTGCCCGCGTCTGCAAGCCAGGAATATGAGCGGGAATATCCCTTCGGATGGCTTGGCATTCTGGCCGATGTGCCGCCCTGCAATCATGAACTGATCTATGCCAATCACGAACGCGGCTTCGCTCTTGCCTCCATGCGCAGCGCCTCGCGCAGCCGTTATTACATCGATGTTCCGCTGACGCAGAGCGTGGAAGAGTGGCCCGATGAGCGGCTGTGGGACGAATTGGCCCTACGGCTCGGCCCGGACGTGGCGCCGAATATCACGCGGGGGCCGGCGCTGGAAAAGAGCATTGCACCGCTCAGAAGTTATGTCTTCGCACCGATGCGGCACGGCAGCCTGCTGCTCTGCGGCGATGCCGCGCATATCGTGCCGCCCACCGGAGCCAAGGGGCTGAACCTCGCCGCCAGCGATGTGCATTACGCCGCGGAGGCCCTGATCGGATATTTTCGGCAAGCGGATAATGACGCGATCGCCGCCTATTCCGACAAGGCTTTGGCACGGGTGTGGAAATCGGAACGCTTCAGCTGGTCGCTGACGAACCTGATGCATCGTTTCCCCGAACACGGCCCGTTCGAGCGGGCCATGCAGCAGGCCGAACTCGACTACATCGCATCGAGCCGTGCCGCCCAGACGGCGATTGCAGAAAACTATATCGGCCTTCCCGTTTAGCTGTTTGCGCATTTGGCCGCTCCGGCGAAAAGCGTGGCGATTGTAAGCCAGGCTGCTATCGATGACCGGAAGAGGAGAGGGAATTGGCCGAGCAAGATCGAAACGAGCTGTTCCAGCCGGGCAGCATTGCCGGAGCGGCGCTCAAGAACCGGATCGTGATGTCTGCGATGACGCGGGGGCGCACGCCCGGCGGTGTGCAAGGCGATCTCAACGTCGAATATTATGTCCAGCGTAGCGGGGCGGGGCTGATCATGGGGGAGTCTTCCTCCGTTTCACCCTATGCTCTGGGGTTTTCGCACAACAATCCCAGAATCTATTCCGAAGAGCATGCGGCCGGCTGGAAGAAGGTGACCGACGCGGTCCATGCACAGGGCACCCGCATGGCCTTGCAGCTCTGGCATTGCGGGCGCAACTCCCATCCTTCGATGCAGCCGGGCAACGTCATGCCTTTCGGCCCTTCCGCGACACCGCCAAGTTCCGAAATCAAGATCCGCCCGGGCGGCTTGCCGCCGGTCACGCCGCGCGAATTGCAGGTGGAGGAGATCCCTGCGCTGCTTGACGATTACCGCAATGCGGCCAGGCGCGCGATGGAGGCCGGCTTCGATGCAGTCGAGGTTCATGCCGGCAATGGCTATCTGCTCGACCAGTTTCTGCGCGATTGCACCAACAAGCGGACCGATGCCTATGGCGGATCGCCGCAGAACCGGGCTCGGCTGCTGCTTGAAGTGACCGAGGCAGTCTGCGAAATCTGGGGCGAGGACCGCGTAGGCGTGCGGATTTCGCCTGTGAACCGGGCCGGATACGGTATGCATGACAGCGATCCGCAGCCGCTGTTCAATTGCGTGGTCGATGGGCTTCAGGCGATCGGGATCGGCTTTCTGGACGTCGTAGAGGGCGAAACGACCGAAAATGCGGTGCCGCCGCCATTCGACTTTGACGAGCTTCGCAGCCGTTTCCAGGGCACCTATATCGCCAATAATCTCTATACGTTCGAACGGGGAAATGCGGCGATCCGCAGCGGCCATGCCGACCTGGTGGCATTCGGCAGGCCCTTCGTCTCCAATCCGGACCTGGTCGAGCGTTTCAGGCTGGGCGCAGCGCTGAGCGAAATGCGCCGCGAGAGCTACACAGGCGAAGGCACTGTGGGCTACACCGATTATCCGACGCTGGAGCCGGCCGCGCGTTGAGAGCTGCGCAAGAGGTACCTCGCAGTCAAATCCCCCCTTATTGACGCTCTCCGCAAGCCGACATAGTTATCACGTTATCTAAATTAATTTTTTGGCGTGCGATTGGCAGTGCGTCCGGGGAGACGTGATGAAGGGTTTGGGAGAGCGCATTCTGACGACGCATGTCGGAAGCCTGGTGCGGCCGGCGGCCTTGCTGGAAATGATCATCGATGAAGTTGCAGGCAATCCGGTCGATCGGCCCGCGTTCGAGGCTTTGCTCGCTCGCAGCGTGAAGGATGTCGTGGCCAGGCAGGCCGAAGTCGGGATCGATATCCCGAGCGACGGCGAATTCTCGAAGCAAGACTTCCACAATTACATCGTCGAGCGGCTCGGCGGGCTCAAGATCGAGCCGCTGCAGCCGCGTGAAAGCGCGAATAGCGGGATGTACTACCCGAAGCTGGCGGATGAATTTCCCGGCTTTATGCAGCAATATGGCGCGATGTATCGCACCATGTGGCTTCCCCCTGAAATTCCGCGGGAAAAGATCGAGAAGGCGCTGGGGCAGGCTGTGCCGCGCACAATCGTTGCAGAACCGATTACTTATGTGGGACAGGAGGAGTTGCAGCGCGATCTGGGTAATTTCGCCGCGGCGCTGGCGCCGCATGATCTTGCCGATGCTTTCGTCCCGGCGGCCACGCCATCGCGCAGCGATGCCAATGCAGATGAGGTTTACGCCTCGGACGAAGCCTATCTCTATGCTCTCGCCGATGCGATGCATGAAGAATACAAGGCGATTGTCGATGCAGGCTATATGGTCCAGCTCGATCTGGGCCTGCCGTCCCGCAATCAGGTTCTGTACGGCAAGAACAATCCCAGCGATGCCGAGCTTCGCAAAGCCTCGGAAATGCAGGTCGAGGCTTACAACCACGCTTTGCGGGGCATCCCGGAGGACCGGGTGCGTTACCATCTGTGCTGGGGCAGCATGAACACGCCCCACACCACCGATGTCCCGCTTACGGAGTTCATCGATCTGATATTGAAGATCAACGCAAAATACTACGTATTGGAAGGAGCCAATCCGCGCCACGAACATGAATGGATGGTCTGGAAGGACGTGGATTTGCCGCAGGACAAGGTTCTGGTGCCGGGCATCGTCAGCCACCAGACCAACGTTGTCGAGCATCCCGAACTCGTTTCCTGGCGGATTCAGAACTATGCCAGCGTGGTCGGGCGCGACCGCGTGATTGCCGGAACGGATTGCGGATTCGCTCAGGGCTGGACGATGCAGCGCGTCCACGAGGAAGTGCAATGGGCGAAACTCAAGGCCTTGGCCGACGGGGCGGCCTTGGCCAGCAAGGCGCTGTGGTAGGCATCCTGGCGAACTGGGTCAGGCGTCCGGGAATTTCTCCTGATAGATCTTGCCGTAGGGGCGCACTGCCTTCCAGATCAGGAAGATGGCCATGGGGCCGAGCAGCAGCTTGAGCGCCATCAGCACATAGCGCAGGTCTTGCGGGGAAGGGGCGACGAAGTCGGTCAGGAAGCCGACCAGAAACGGTCCCAGAGAGCCGCCGATCGCGGTCATGCCGGCGCCGTACATCACGTTGATCTGTGCCCGCATTTCGTTGGGCGTCGTCAGCTGGATCGCCGCCATAAGCGGCGGCCCCGCCATGATGCCGAAGGCTCCGGCCAGCGAGGCGAAGATCAGTGCTAGCCACGGATTGGGCATCATCGGCGCAGCGGCAAGCAGAGGCCAGGCAATGATGTTCACGATGAACACCACGCGCAGATTGGCATCCGCCCTGCGTTCGCCCATCCATTCGGCAAGCTTCGCCCCGGCGACCAGGCCGGCCACCGTTGCCACCAGCGACATGACGCCCATGATCGGTCCGGCGACTTCCGGGCCCCAGCCATAGGTCCGTTCATAGAAGGCCGGCATCCAGCCTGCGAAAGCGTGGTTCATCGTGGCGAGAATGATGGTTCCGGCCAGAAGCGGCCAATGCAACTTGCCCTTTTCAACCACGAAACCGAACACTTCGCGCACCGGATAGCCTTCCGGCTTCGTGCCGCCCTTGCGGGGCGGCTCGGGCACAGTGCGCCACATCAGCAGGGCGACGATGATACCGGGCAGCCCCACGATCATGAAGACCAGCTGCCAATTATGGATCACGCCGATCGGTTCGACATGGGTTGGCGGGATGTCTGCCAGCAGGCCGTAAAGCACGCCGCCAATGAGCAGCGACAGCGCCGCGCCGCCCGTGACGCCGCCTGAGAGAAACGCATAGGCGCGCGGCAGCATCTTCCGCGAAACCGCATCGGCAACCATCGAATAGGCGCCGCTGGTATTGACCGATTCCGCGCTGCCGGTGACGAAGCGGCAGATGAACAGCGTCGCGTAATTCTGAGCAACCCCGCATACTGCCGTGGCGCAGCTCCAGACAGCCAATGCGCCGGCGATCAGGTTGCGGCGGGATCCACGGTCGATCAGCCGTGACATGGGAAGGCCGACCAAGACGTAGGGGAGGGTGAAGGCGAGACCGAGCAGCCAGCCCATTTCCGTGTCGGTCAACCCGAAGTCGCGCTTCATCGGTTCGACGAACAGCGCCATGACGCCGCGGTCTACATAGGAAAGCATGGAAACGATCGCCAGCAGGCCGACAGTGTACCAGCCGCGGGGAATTGTCTTGTCCGCTTCGGCTTCGATCGCGGCAGACGCTGCGTTCGCCTTGCTCGTTTGATCCTCGGTCAATTTTCCTACCCTCTCCCCCGCGGCATCAAACAAAGGCTGCCGGAGAAATTACTTATCGCGTTAAACGTCTTCTTTCGGTCATCCTGGCTTCTTGCGCAACAGAGAACTGGAAGTTGAACGTTAATCCGTTCGAGTTGCCGCATTCGCGACTGCGTGATAGGCGGACGCCATGAGCTATTGCGACACTTGTGTTGTGCGGAATCGCGCGATTTGCGCGGCGCTGGATGCCGATGAGATCAAGGCGATCAGCGGCATTGGCCGCCGGCGCAAGCTGGAAGCGGGAGAATCGCTGATCTGGGAGGGCGACGATTCGCTGCTGGTCGCCAACGTTATCGAGGGTGTTCTCAAGCTTTCGACCGGTACGGAAGACGGACGCGAACAAATTGTGGGCGTTGTCTACCCGTCCGATTTTATCGGCCGCCCCTTCGGGTCGACGACGCGCCACAGTGTCACGGCGCTAACCGATGCCAATGTCTGCGTTTTTTCACGCGCCGATTTTGACAGTTTTGCCGCAGATCATCCTGCGCTTGAAAACAAGCTGCTGCGCCGCACGCTGGCCGAACTCGACAGAACGCGCAAATGGATGCTGTTGCTCGGCCGCAAGAATGCCGAAGAGAAACTCTCGACCTTCCTGCTGGAAATGTCGGAAAGGCTGTCCGAACCGGGTTGCGAGAGCATGGACGGTGCCTTGGACCGCTTCGAATTGCCCTTTTCGCGCCAGCAGGTGGCCGATGTTCTGGGCCTGACGATCGAAACCGTCAGCCGTCAGTTCACGCGTTTGAAGAAGGACGGGGTCGTTGATCTGCCTTCGCGCCGCGCAGTCAGGATTCTTGACCGGCGCGCGCTCGAATCGCGCGCCGGCTGAAGGGTTGTCGTCAGAAAGCGAACCCGACACCTGCACTGAGTACCCATGGATCGAGCTTGTGCCGGGTGGCGATGACTTCGGTTCCGCCGGCGAACCAGTGGGCTGAAGTTTCCAGGAAATATTTCTTCGCGTCCAGGCTGATTGCCATGCCGTTTTCGCCGATCGGAACGTCTACACCGGCTTGCAGGGCAACGCCGAACTTGTCGTTCAGGCGGAAGCTGTCTGCGCCCAGGCCCACTGCGGCCGCGCCCGGCTGTTCGTCGACGAAGATGAAATAGGTCGGACCGGCGCCGACATAGGGCTTAATCGCGCCCGCATCGACGTGATATTTGAGCGTGAAAGTCGCGGGAATGATCTTCGCATCCGCCACCAGTTCCGCACCGGGCAGGCCGGTGGTGCCATCCACATCGTGCTGGGTGACGCAGCAAATCGTTTCGACCGAGATATTGTCGGTGAAGAAATATTCAATCGCCACCGTGGGCACGTAATTGTCGTTCGCTTCGGTTTGCGTGCCGGGCGGCAGGCCAATCACATCGGTGTTGACTTCGGTGATCTCGCCATTCGGCAGCACTGCCGTTCCGAGTAGTTTGATCTGCAACTTGCCCGCATTGTCCGCCGCGTGAGCGGGGATAGAGAGGGTGACAGCGGCAGCCAGTGCTGCGGCAGCGGTCATCTTACGCATTGTCGTATTCCCATCCGCCGTAGTGGCCGCCCTTTGCGGCCCAGGGTGTTTACGGCGTGCAGTCACCTCTTTCACCGGTGCGGAAGCGAAACATTGATCCGTCGCAAATCGGAAAAATCTGGAAAAATGTCCTTTTTCTCTTGAGGCATCGTGTTTTGACAGTGATCAATGTGGGCGCGGTCGGCCGGGCGCACTGGCCATCGGGACAGATGGAGGAATTGATCCCATGGAACAGCTCGTATCCCGGGCGGGTCTCTGGTTCGTTATCGTGATCGTTGCGGTCATGGCAGCGGCCATGGCCCACGATGGCGGTTTCGCCGTCCATATGATGATCGTCGCGCTGGCGGCTCTGATCGGATTATGGGTAAGCGTGAGCGGGGCGGATTATGCCGCGATCGCCAAGGGTATCCTGCGGACGCCCGACGAAGGCAAATATGATGACGATCCCATCCGCTGGGGTGTCCTCGCCACGGTTTTCTGGGGGATCGCCGGTTTTCTGGCCGGGGTGTTCATCGCCCTGCAGCTTGCCTTCCCGCTCCTCAATCTGGAGCCCTATCTGAATTTCGGGCGCCTGCGTCCGCTGCATACTTCCGCCGTGATCTTCGCCTTCGGCGGCAATGCCCTGATCGCGACGAGCTTCTACGTCGTGCAGCGCACCTGCCGCGCGCGGCTGGCATTTCCCGGGCTCGCGCGGTTCGTGTTCTGGGGCTATCAGCTATTCATCGTGCTCGCCGCGACCGGCTATCTGCTCGGCATCACGCAAAGCCGCGAATATGCCGAACCCGAATGGTATGTGGACCTGTGGCTCACCATCGTGTGGCTGGCCTATCTTGCGGTCTTCGTCGGTACGATCGTGAAGCGCAAGGAGCCGCATATCTATGTGGCCAACTGGTTCTACCTCTCCTTCATCCTGACGATCGCCATGCTGCATGTCGTCAACAATCTTGCCTTGCCGGTGAGCCTGCTCGGTTCGAAGAGCTATAGCGCCTTCGCCGGTGTGCAGGACGCGCTGACGCAGTGGTGGTACGGCCACAATGCGGTGGGTTTCTTCCTCACCGCCGGCTTCCTGGCCATGATGTATTACTTCGTGCCGAAGCAGGCCGAGCGGCCGATCTATTCCTATCGCCTTTCGATCATCCACTTCTGGTCGCTGATATTCCTCTATATCTGGGCCGGACCGCACCACCTGCACTATACTGCGCTGCCCGATTGGGCGCAGACGCTGGGCATGGTGTTCTCGGTGATGCTGTGGATGCCCAGCTGGGGCGGCATGATCAACGGGCTGATGACGCTCAACGGCGCGTGGGACAAGGTGCGCACCGATCCGATCATCCGCATGTTCGTGCTCAGCCTGGCGTTCTACGGCATGAGCACCTTCGAAGGCCCGCTGATGTCGATTAAGAGCGTTAACTCGCTTTCGCACTATACCGACTGGACGATCGGCCATGTCCATTCCGGCGCGCTGGGATGGAACGGCATGATCACCTTCGCTTCCATCTACTTCCTGGTTCCGCGCCTGTGGAAGCGGGAGCGGCTCTACAGCCTGCGCATGGTCAACTGGCACTTCTGGCTCGCGACGCTGGGAATCGTGTTCTACGCGGCCAGCATGTGGGTCGCCGGGATTACCCAGGGCCTGATGTGGCGCGAATACGGGGCGGACGGCTATCTGGTGAACAGCTTTGCCGACACGGTCGCTGCGCTGCATCCGATGCTGCTGCTGCGTGCCTTCGGCGGCATTCTGTATCTCCTCGGTGCCGTTCTGCTGGTCATCAATGTCTGGAGGACGATCCTGGGCCATCAGCGTGAAGAGGCGCCCATGACCACCGCTTCCTATGACGAAGAGGCCGACCGGCCCGCTGTCGCAGTTCCGGCCGAGTAAGGATCGCAGATATGAGCCTGACAGAACAACACAAGAAGCTGGAACGCAACGTCACGCTGCTGGGCGTGGGGGCCTTTGTAGCCGTGGCGATCGGCGGCATCGTGGAAATCGCACCGCTCTTCTGGATCGACAACACGATCGAGGAAGTGGAAGGCATGCGGCCTTATACGCCGCTGGAGCAAGCGGGCCGCGACATCTATATCCGCGAAGGCTGCTATGTCTGCCACAGCCAGATGATCCGCCCGTTCCGGGACGAGGTGGAACGCTATGGCCATTACAGTCTGGCGGCCGAGAGCATGTATGACCATCCCTTCCAGTGGGGCTCCAAGCGCACGGGGCCGGATCTGGCACGCGTGGGCGGGCGCTATTCGGATGAATGGCATGTCCAGCATCTGGTCGATCCGCGCTCGGTCGTGCCCGAAAGCATTATGCCGCCCTATGGCTTCCTGGCGGACAATGAGCTGGAGATGGGCGATCCGGCCGCGCGGCTGGAAACGCTTCGCGGCGTAGGCGTGCCTTACAGCGATGCCGATGTCGAAAATGCGGAGGCGGACTTCCTCGCCCAGGCCGATCCCATGGCCGATCCCGGCGATTTGCTGGATCGCTATCCCAAGGCGCAGATCCGCGATTACGACGGCGATCCGGCTAAGCTGACCGAAATGGATGCGCTGGTCGCCTATCTGCAGATGCTGGGGACGCTTGTCGATGTGGACAGCGCCGCCGCTCAGGAGGAACTTGCCACGGAGACGGGCCGATGAGCATGCATTCCACTTACGACTTCCTGCGCCATCTGGCGGATAGCTGGGGGCTGCTGCTCATGCTGGCGATCTTTATCGGGCTGTGCGCCTGGCCGTTCAGGCCCGGCTCCAAAGAACGCAACAGGCAAGCCGCCGAAGCCATTTTCAAGGATGAGAACGATGGCGAATAAGCGCGTTGACGAACCGACCGGCACCGAAACCGTCGGCCATGAATGGGACGGGATCGAGGAACTCGATACGCCTATGCCGCGGTGGTGGGTGTGGACCTTTTACGCGACGATCGTCTTTTCGATCGGCTATTGCATCGCCTATCCCGCCTGGCCGATGATTTCCAAGGGCACGGAAGGCGTGCTGGGCTGGACCAGCCGCGGCGCTCTGGCCGATGAGCTGGAGGCGCAGGAAGCGCGCCGGGCAGAGGCCGTCTCCGGACTGGCCGACATGCCGCTCGAGCAGGTGCAGGGCAATGAACAATTGATGAGCGCCGCGCTTGCCGGCGGACGGGCCGCCTTCAAGGTCAATTGCGTCCAGTGCCATGGCTCGGGCGCAGCGGGCAGCAAGGGCTATCCCAACCTCAATGACGACGAATGGCTGTGGGGCGGCGATCTGTCGGCGATCCAGACCACGCTGATCGACGGCATTCGCCAGCCGGGCAATGACGATACCCGCTTCAGTATCATGCCCTCTTTCGGGCGCGATGGGATTCTTACCGGCGAGCAGGTCTCCCAGGTTGTGGACCACGTCATGTCGCTATCTGGGCTAGGGCCGGCCAATCCCGCCGGTGCGCAGGTCTTCGAAAACAATTGCGCCATTTGCCACGGGCCAGACGGCAAGGGGATGCGCGAATTCGGCGCACCGGATCTTACCGACGCGATCTGGCTCTATGGCAGCAGCCGCGATGAAATCACCTACACGGTCCACAATGCAAGAAATGGCGTCATGCCCGCTTGGGGCGAACGCCTGGATCCGGTGACGATCAAGATGCTGGCAATTTACGTACACTCGCTGGGAGGGGGCGAAGACTTTACTCAGGAGGTCGCGCCAGAGGCAGACAATGCCCCAGCGAACGAGGACGATGAACGAACATAGCCCCATCGAGGCAGCGGGGCCGCGCGTTCCGCCGCCTGAGAAGCTTTTTGAAAAGCGCAAGTTCGTCCATCCCAAGCGGATCGACGGCCCCTTCCGCCGTTTCAAGTGGCTGGTCATGCTGGTCACGCTTGCAATTTACTACGGTACGCCCTGGATCCGCTGGGATCGCGGGCCCTATGCGCCCGATCAGGCGGTATTGGTCGATCTCGCCAACCGGCGGTTCTACATGTTCGGCATCGAAATCTGGCCGCACGAATTCTACTTCGTCGCCGGCCTGCTGATCATGGCGGGGATCGGGCTGTTTCTGGTCACCAGTGCGGTGGGGCGCGCCTGGTGCGGATATACCTGCCCGCAAACCGTCTGGACCGATCTGTTCCAGCATGTCGACCGCTTCGTGGATGGTGACCGCAATGCCAGGATCAGGCTGGACGCCGCGCCTTGGGGGCCGAAGAAGATCGCGAAACGCGCCTTCAAATGGACGATCTACCTGATCATCGGCTTCTGGACCGGCGGTGCATGGATCATGTATTTCGCCGATGCGCCGACGCTGACGCATGATTTCTGGACCGGCCAGGCCGCCCCGGTCGCATACGGAACCGTCGCCGTGCTCACCTTCACGACTGTGCTGCTCGGCGGTTTCGCGCGGGAGCAGGTGTGCATCTATATGTGCCCCTGGCCGCGCATTCAGGCCGCGATGATGGATGAAAAGACCCTCACCGTGACCTACAAGGATTGGCGCGGAGAGCCTCGGGGCAGCCTGAAGAAGGCGCAGAAGAAGCCGGAAGCTTTCGGTGATTGTATCGACTGCAATCAGTGCGTCTCCGTATGTCCCACGGGGATCGATATCCGCGAGGGGCCGCAGATCGGCTGCATCACCTGCGCGCTGTGCATCGATGCCTGCGACAAAGTCATGGCCGAAGTCGGGCGTCCGCGCGGGCTGATCGATTATGCGACACTGGAAGATTGCGAGCATGAGATGGCCGGGGGTGAGCCGCGGCCCGTGTGGAAGACCATCCTGCATCCGCGCACGGTGATCTATTTCCTCGTCTGGGGCGGAATCGGCCTGGGCCTGCTATTCGCGCTCGGCACGCGCAATCATACCGATCTTACCATCGCGCAGGACCGCAATCCGCCCTTCATGCTGATGCGGGACGGTTCGGTCCGCAATTCCTACACGCTCAAGCTGCGCAACATGGAAAGCCGCCCGCGCGAGATGGATATCTCTATCGAAGGGTTGCCCGGTGCTGTAATGTGGAGCGAAGAGATGTCGCACAATTCCGCCGCGCGGAGCATCACGCGGGAAGTCCCCGCCGATGCGATCGAGACGATGCGCGCCTATGTCGTCGCGCCGCGTCATACCGAAGGGCAGGATTTCACTTTCGTCCTGCGGTCGCTCGACGAGCAAGGCGAAACCGATAGCGGCGAGGCACGATTTGACGCACCGGAAGGGCATGGCAGACATGAAGCGCGCTGAGAGACGATTTACCGGATGGCATGCCGCAACCGCTTTTGTTGCGTTTTTCGGCGTGGTCGGTGCCGTGAACTTCACCATGGCGCGCCTGGCCCATTCGACATTCGGCGGGATCGTGGTGGAAAATTCCTATGTCGCCAGCCAGGAGTTCAACCGCTGGCTGGACGAGGCGGAAGCTTCGGAACGGCTGGGATGGCAGAGCGAGACGGCATGGCTTCCCAATGGCCGGGTTTCCGTCAGCCTCGACGGTGCGCCTGCCGGTACGCAGATGTCCGGCATGGCACGGCACCCGCTGGGCCGGAAGGACGATGTGCCGCTGAATTTCTCGGCGCAGGAGGACGGACGCTTCCTTTCTTCCGAAGGACTGCCCGACGGCCGCTGGACCTTGCGGCTGGAAGCGCGCTCGGGCGAGGATGTCTGGCGCACACAGGAAGAACTTAGATGACTGCGCTGGCGCAAGAATTGCGCGGGCAGGGGGAGGAAACCGTCCTCGCCGTGCCGGGCATGCATTGCGCCGGCTGCATCAGCAGTATCGAGCGGGGCCTGAAAGGCGTTCCGGGGATCCATTCGGCCCGGGCGAACCTTTCGGCGCGGCAAGTCACGATCGCGCATGACGCATCGCTGAAGGCCCGCGATCTTGTGGTGGAGCTGGACCGGATCGGGTTCGAGGCGCAGCCGCGCAGGGGCCCTCTCAAACAGTCGCAATCGGCGGTCAGGCCGCTGCTCGCGCCGCTCGCCGTGGCTGCCTTTGCCGCCATGAATGTGATGCTGCTCTCGGTCAGTGTCTGGTCCGGCGCAGAGGGCAGCACGCGGCTGATGTTCCATTGGATTTCGGCCCTGATCGCTGTGCCTGCGATCATCTATGCCGGGATGCCCTTCTTCAAGTCGGCCTGGGGTGCGGTAAGGCGCGGGCGGACCAATATGGACGTGCCCATTTCGCTCGGCGTGATCATCGCCACGGCGCTCAGTTTCTACGAAGTGGTCGTTGGCGGCGCGGATGCCTGGTTTGACGGCGCGCTGATGCTGCTCACCTTCCTGCTCGCGGGAAGGGTGCTCGATGCGATGATGCGCGACCGCGCACGCACCGGCGTCGATGCGCTGCTCAGCCAGGCGGGGCAGGGGGCGATGGTCGTCGCAGACGATGGCACGCTGGAATGGAAAAAGGCGGAAGAGCTTCTGCCGGGCATGGTCATGCGCGTGGCGGCGGGCGAGCGGCTCGCTGCGGACGGCACGATCATTGCCGGCAGTACCCGCTTCGATCAGGCGCTACTGACGGGCGAGAGTGCGCCGGTGCCGGGCGCAAGGGACGATGCGGTTCTGGCCGGCACGCTCAATCTCGATGCGCCGGTCGATGTCCAGGTGAGTGCCACCGGGCAGGATACGACGCTGGCCGAGATTGCCCGGCTGATGGAGGCTGCGGCGCAGGACCGCTCCAAATATGTGCGCATCGCCGACCGCGCGGCGCGCCTTTATGCGCCGGCGGTCCATTCGCTTGCCGCGATTACGTTCGCCGGCTGGATGATCGCCGGGGCGGGCTGGTACCAGTCGCTCGTCATTGCGATTTCGGTTCTGATCATCACTTGCCCCTGCGCGCTCGGCCTGGCCGTGCCCGTGGCGCAAGTGGTTGCCAGCGGGGCGCTGATGCGCGCCGGGATCATGGTGAAGGATGGTTCGGCGCTGGAACGGCTGGCCAAGGTCGACCGCGCCCTGCTCGACAAGACCGGCACCCTCACGCGCGGGCAGCCGGTCCCCGATCCCTCTCTGCTCGACAACCTCCCGTCCGATGCCGCTTCAGTGGCGCTTTCGCTGGCTTCGCATAGCCGCCATCCCATTTCCCGCGCTCTGGCCGATGCGCTGACGGCGCGTGGATGCCGGGCCGCGGAACTTGCCGACGTGCAGGAGCGGCCGGGCGAAGGCGTTTTCGCGCGCTGGCAGGGCGGCGAGGTCGCTTTGCGGCGGCCGGAATCATCGAATGGCATCGCCGTGATGCTGGAAATCGCCGGGCGTCCGGCCTGGCTTATCCCCTTTGCCGACCGCCTGCGCCCCGATGCGAGCGAAGCGCTGGCGCGCCTGGCCGGAATGGGCGTGGATGCCTCGATCGTCTCGGGCGACCAGCATGCGTCTGTGGAGATCGTCGCACGCGAAACCGGTCTCCCGGCCCAGGCAGAAGCGTCCCCGCAGGACAAGCAGGACCTGATCGTCGAACTTCAGAAAGCGGGCCATCATGTGCTGATGGTGGGGGACGGGCTCAATGACGGGCCAGCACTGGCCATGGCCAATTCCTCCATCGCGCCGGGTTCGGCCAGCGATGTCGGGCTGCAGGCTTCCGATCTGGTGTTCATCCAGCAATCCCTGCTCGCCCTGCCGCGCGTCGTGCATACGGCCCGCGCGACCATGCGGGTCGTGAAGCAGAATTTCGCCCTGGCGATCGGGTACAATATGTTCGCCGTGCCGCTCGCCATTGCCGGGCTGGTGACCCCGATGATCGCGGCGCTGGCCATGTCGATGAGCTCGCTGGTGGTGGTTGCCAATTCCCTGCGGCTGGCTCGCGCTGCGCGCAAGTGAAGGCGCGGCAGTGAATGTTCTCGCTTTCCTGATCCCCGTGGCTCTCCTCCTGGGCCTGGCGGGGCTGGGCGCATTTTTCTGGTCGATGAAGAACGGCCAGTTCGACGATCTCGATGGGGCAGCGAACCGTATCCTGATCGATGAGGAAGAGGACGAAGACGAGGAGCGGAAGGAATAGCCATGTCCATGCCTCTTCAGATTTTCGCAGTGCTTGCGCTGCTGCCAGCGGCGGCCAACCCCTCCTTGCTTGTGCGCGGGGAGGCGCTTGCGCTCAGCCTGTGCGGCGGATCGGCCTCGGTCAGTATCCCGCTGGACAGCCCGCTTCCCGGAACGACAGGGAGCGCCTGCTGCGCCAAGGGCTGCCAGTCCGGCGAGAAGCGCAAGCGGGCTGCGCGCGGGAGCAATTGATTTGCCGCAATGAAGTCTGCCGCATGTACTGCTCTAGAGGCATGCATGTGGCCCTATCATTCAGATCTGCTTTCCAGGCCGGTGCCGCGCTACACCAGCTTTCCGACCGCTGCGGAATTCTCTGCCGATGTCGGGTCGGCGGAATTCGAGCATGCGCTGGGTGAAGCGCGGGGCGACATATCGCTTTATGTGCATGTCCCCTTTTGCGAGCGGATCTGCTGGTATTGCGGCTGCAACACTGCGGCGGCCAACCGCAAGAAACGCGTGGCAGGCTATCTCGATGCCTTGCACCGGGAGATTGCCCTGGTCGGTACGCGCCTGCCCGAAGGTGCGAAAGTCCGCCGTATCGCTTTTGGGGGCGGCAGCCCCAATGCGATTTCGCCCACCGATTTCGTGCGCCTGGTCAATGCGCTGACGCTGAATTTCCCGCTGTCCTCGCCCGACATTTCGCTGGAGCTCGACCCGCGCACTCTGGCGGATGGCTGGCGGGATGTGATTGCCGGTGTCGGCGTCGGCTATGCCAGCCTGGGTGTGCAGACATTCTCGCCCAAGCTGCAATCGGCGATCGGCCGGGTGCAGCCCGCAGAGCTGATCGAGCGCAGCACGCACATGCTGCGCGAAGCGGGCGTCGCGTCGCTCAATTTCGATCTGATGTACGGCTTGCCGGGCCAGACGCGGGAGGATGTGCTCGACTCGCTGGATCGTTCGGCCAGGCTCGGCGCCAATCGCATCGCCCTGTTCGGCTACGCCCATGTGCCGCATCTCATTCCCCGCCAGCGCAAGGTCGACGCCAGGGACCTGCCCGATCAGCGCGAACGCTTCGCCATGGCGAAACTCGGCTACAAGATGCTGGCCGGGCTGGGTTACGAACAGGTGGGTTTCGACCATTTCGCGCTGCCGGGCGATCCGCTGGCCCAGGCGGCACTTTCGGGCAGGCTGCACCGCAACTTTCAGGGTTTCACCGATGACGAGGCGCCTGTCGTCATCGGGCTGGGCGCATCGGCGATCAGCAGCTTCCCCGGGCTCGTGATCCAGAACGAGAAGAATGTCGGGCGCTACGGCATGCTTCTGTCGCAGGATATGCTGCCGCAAACGCTCGGGATTTTGCGTAGCGAGGATGACCGCGTCCGTTCGGCCGTGATCGAAGGGCTGCTTTGTCACGGGCGCGCCCCGGTTTCCGCGGAACTGCTGCGCGAAGTCCTGCCGCGCCTGCGGCCCTTCATGGACCGCGGCTTGTGCAGCCTTGACCAGGGGCAGCTTCATCTGGCCGCCCATGCGTTGCCCTATGCGCGCTCGATCGCGGCGCAGTTCGATCCCTATCGCCAGGAATCGGCGCGGCGCTTCAGTTCGGCGGTATAACCGGCAGGCTCCGGCAAGTCGGGCAGTGCCGGAGAAGACATACACCATACCATCCTTGCAATTGCAGCCGGGCAGTTATCGCGATAACTGATCGGGCAATGGCAGCCATTGCTGTGCCGGTCCGGCTCAGCGAGAGCAGCCGGTGAGAGAGGCTTGCGAGAGAGGATCATCATGCTTCCGACCATCGCCATGCCCAGGATCATGCGCATCGGGGCAGGGGCGTCTGCAGAACTGGCTGAAGTGTTGGCCTCGCTGGGGCTGTCGCGCCCGCTGATCGTGACGGACGGTTTCCTGATGGCAAAAGGCTGGGTGGATCGGCTTCTTTCTCAGCTGGCGGATGCGGGGATTAAGGACGCGCGCGTCTTCGCAGATACGGTGCCGGACCCGACCGACAGGTCGATCCTTGAAGGAATCGAATTCCTGCGGGCAGGGCAGCACGATTGCGTGGTCGGCTTCGGCGGCGGCAGCCCGCTCGATTCCGCCAAGGCGATTGCGGTGTTCAGCGGCCTGCCGGGGCAGATCCGCGACTACCGCGCGCCGCACAGCCAGGATGCGCCCGGCCTGCCGGTGATCGCCATCCCCACCACCGCAGGCACCGGTTCGGAAGCGACCAAGTTCACGATCATCACCGATGAAAGCTCGAACGAGAAGCTGCTCTGCATCGGGCTCGCTTATCTGCCGGTCGCGGCGCTGGTGGATTACGAACTGACCCTGACGATGCCTGCGCGGCTCACCGCTGATACCGGTATCGATTCGCTCACCCATGCGATCGAGGCCTATGTCAGCAAGAAGGCGAATGCCTTTTCCGACACCTTCGCGCTGAAGGCGATGGCGGCCATTGCGCCCAACATTCGCACCGCCGTGGCCGAGCCCGGCAACCGGCCTGCGCGAGAGGCGATGATGCTGGGTGCCAACTTCGCCGGGATCGCCTTTTCAAACGCATCGGTCGCGCTGGTGCACGGGATGAGCCGCCCGGTCGGTGCCTTCTTCCACGTACCGCACGGCCTTTCCAACGCCATGCTGCTGCCCGCCGTCACGAATTTCTCCGCTCCGGCGGCAAGGTCGCGCTACGCCGACTGCGCGCGTTCCATGGGGCTCGCCCGGCAGGAGGAAGGCGATCAGGCCGCCGTCGCCCGCCTGCTGGAAGAACTCGAAGCGCTCAATGCCGATCTCGAAGTGCCGTCGCCTGCTGCGTATGGGATCGCCAGGGCCGATTGGGACGATGTCATCGAAATCATGGCCGAGCAGGCGATCGCTTCGGGATCGCCCGGCAACAATCCGCTGGTGCCCAGTGCGGAGGAAATCCGCGCTCTCTACCGGCAAGCTTATCAATGAGGTTCTAGCTTATGAGTACTGCACCTGCCGATTCCGCCGTGAAGTCCATCGGCCACCATATTGGCGGCTCCCCCTGCGAGGGATCGAGCGGCAGGGCAGGCAAGATCTATTGCCCGGCGAGCGGGGAAGTGACGGGTGAAGTGGCTTTCGCCGGCCAGGCCGAAGTGGACCGGGCAGTGGATGCGGCCCAGGCGGCTTTCCCGGACTGGGCGGCCACGCCGCCGCATGTGCGCGCCCGCGTGATGTTCCGCCTGCGCGACCTGATCGAAGCCAATGCGGAGAAACTCGCCGAGCTGATCAACAGCGAACATGGCAAGGTGCTCTCCGATGCCAGGGGCGAAGTGACGCGCGGGCTGGAAGTGGTGGAGTTCGCCTGTTCGGCCCCGGTGCTGCTCAAGGGCGAATTTTCCGAGAATGTCGGGCGCGGCATCGATTCCATTGCCCAGCGCCAGCCGCTGGGGGTGGTGGCCGGAATCACGCCGTTCAACTTCCCGGCCATGGTGCCCATGTGGATGTTCCCCGTCGCGCTGGTCTGCGGCAATTGCTTCATCCTCAAAGTCTCCGAAAAGGTGCCCTCGGCGGCCATGCTGATCGCCGAACTGCTCAAGGAAGCGGGCCTGCCGGACGGCGTGTTCAATGTCGTCAACGGCGACAGGGAAACGGTGGAGGCGCTGATCGATCATCCCGGGATCCGCGCGATCAGCTTCGTCGGCTCCACGCCGATTGCCCGCTCGATCTATCAGCGCGGAACCTCCGCCGGAAAGCGGGTGCAGGCATTGGGCGGGGCGAAGAACCACATGGTGATCATGCCCGATGCCGATCTGGACCAGGCGGTCGATGCGCTGATGGGCGCGGCCTATGGCTCGGCGGGCGAGCGCTGCATGGCCATCTCCGCCGCGATCCCGGTTGGCGATGCGACTGCCGACGCGCTGATCGAAAAGCTCGCCCCGCGCGTGCGCGATTTGCAGATCGGTGCCGGGCTGGATGCGGCGGACGAGATGGGCGCTCTGGTCACAGGCGAGCACCGCGACAAGGTTTCATCCTATGTCGACCTCGGCGTGGAGGAAGGCGCGGAGCTGGTGGTCGATGGCAGGGGCCTGAAGCTGCAGGGGCTGGAGAACGGGTTCTTCATCGGCGGAACTCTGTTCGACCGGGTGACGCCGGATATGCGAATCTACAAGGAAGAGATTTTCGGGCCGGTTCTCTCGGTCGTGCGCAGCCCGTCCTTCGATCACGCATTGCAGCTGGTGAACGATCACGAATTCGGCAACGGCACGGCGATCATGACCAATGATGGCGCCGCCGCGCGCGCCTTCATGAACGGGGTGAAGGCCGGGATGGTCGGCGTCAATGTGCCGATCCCGGTGCCGATGGCGTTCCATTCCTTCGGCGGCTGGAAGGAATCGCTGTTCGGCGATCATCACATTCACGGGAACGAGGGCGTGCGCTTCTACACCCAGCTCAAGACCAGCACGATCCGCTGGAATGACGGGCTGACCAAGGGTGCAAGCTACGCCATGCCCACCAACAGTTGAGCTGCCGGCAGGCGGACGGAGAGAGAGGAACGCGCATGAGGACAGGCAGAGCAAACCGCAGGCAGTTCATGGCAATGGCGGGCGCGGCGGCGCTGATCGGAAGCGGCAGATTTTCTGCCGCGTCGGCGCAGGCAGGCTACGACTTGGTGATCAAAGGCGGGCGCGTGATCGATCCCGCCGCAGGCGTGGACACGTTAAGCGATCTTGCCATTTCCGGCGGACGGATTGCTGCCATCCATCCCGAAATCGTGCCAGGCGCTGCCCGGGTGCTCGATGCCGAAGGGAAGCTGGTGGTCCCCGGCCTGATCGATATTCACACCCACGGCACCATCGATCCTACCAGCGCCGCCCTGATGCTGGCCGATGGCGTGACCGGCTGGATCGAGGCGGGCTGGCAAGGCGCGGAGACGGTGGAGCAGGGTATCGCCGCCTTGCAGGACGTGCCGCAAAAGGCAGGGCTGTTGCTCAATATCGGGCGCAAGGGCGTGACGATCGGAACAGGGGAGACGAAGGATCTCGATTTGGCCGATGTCGAAGCGGCGCGCGCCGCGATCGCTGCCAATCGCGAATACGTGGTGGGTGTGAAAGCGCGCCTTTCCCAATCGATCACGAGCGATCACGATCTGGAGGTTCTGCGCCGCGCGATTGCCGCAACGGAACCGTTCGGCATCCCGGTGATGATCCATATGGGCGCCACCCATTCGCCATTGGGGGCGCTGCTCGACCTCATGCGGCCGGGCGATATCGTGACGCATATCTTCGCGCCTCCGCCCCACGCCATTGTCGACGATGCGGGAATGATCATTCCGGAGGCCCGGGCCGCCCGCGAACGGGGCGTGATCTTCGATTGGGGCCACGGCACGCGCGAACATGTGGTGTGGGACATCGCGCAGGCAGCGGTGGACCAGGGCTTCCTGCCGGACACGCTATCTTCCGACTGGACGGTTTCCGGTTTCGAAGCGGGCCTGGTTGCCATGCCGACGGTGATGTCCGGCGCGCTCAGCCTGGGCATCGAGCTGAATGACGTGATCGCCATGGCCACCTGCAATGCCGCCGCGGCCTTCCCGCTCTTCGAAGGGCTGGGCACGCTTGCGGAAGGGTCTTCGGCCGACGTCGCGGTGATGGAACTGCATGAAGGCGAATTCGAATTCGGCGACACGCAGGGCACTATGCGGGCGGCAGTGCAGAGGCTGGCCAACCACGCCACAGTGCTGCGCGGAGAAATCGTCGTGCCGGACCATTTTTAACCGAAATGGATAAATTATCTTGACATCGTTACGCTATCCGGTTAAGCACTTCGAACATCGCGATAGTGCGATTCGTGCTTTGGGCGCTCATATTGCTCGGAATTCCGGCCCCGAATTCAATCTGGACCGGTCCGGCTTGCCAATGTTCAGGCCGCTGAACGGTCCCCGGTTTGCTTTGACAGGGCCAGGGGGCTGGGGCAGACCGGCCGGGACATTGCGATCGCTGTCTCCAGAATGGCGGGGCAATTGCGGGAGAGCGTGCGTTGCAGGAAGACCGGGCAGAGACCGGTGCGGGGCGCGCCGGTCTATCCTTCACCATTTATCGCTGGGCGCCGCTGGCCTTGCTGGTCGCGCTGTTTCTCTATCGCGGTTTCTGCCTCACGGTCATTCCGATCGTGGCGCCTTCGCTGCTAGATGAATGGAATATCGCGGCGCGCGACCTCGCCGGACCGCTGGCACTGATCGCGATCGGTGCGGCTCTGGGCGGTGTACTGGGCGGTTTCCTTGGGGATGCCTGGGGCCGGCGCCTGACATTGCTGGCTTTCGTCGTCCTGCAGGGCGCCACGATATTTTCGATTGCCTTCATCCAGGGGCTGCCTGCGCTCTACGCGCTCGCATTCGTCAATGGTGTCTGCCTGGGCGGCGTGTTGCCGATCGGCATGGCGTTGATGACCGAGTTGACCGTACCGGCGCGCCGCGGCCTGATCGTCAGCGTGGCGATCCTGGCAGGGCCCGTGGGGCTGGGCGCAAGTTCGCTGGCGGCAGGCTACATCACGCCGCGCTTCGGCTGGGAAATGCTGTTCCTGATCGGCGGCGGCCTGGCTGCGGGCTTGTTTGTCATCCTGGCCCTGTTCTTGCCGGAATCGCCGGCATATCTGGCCAAGTTTCCCGGCCGGGCAGAGGAACGCGCAAAGCTGCTGCGGCGCGTGGGATTGACCGGCAAGGAGGACGAGAACCCGGCGGAGGAAAGCAAGGGGGAAGCGAAGGCAAAACCCGGCATGCTGCAATCCGCCGCCAGGCTGCTGCGGGAGAATATGGGGTCCACGCTCGGCCTGTGGGCGCTGTTCTTCATCATGTATCTGCTGGGTGCGGCGATCTTCAGCTGGCTGCCGGTGGTGTTCGATTCGCTCGCTCTGGGGGAGACGTTCGCCAGCCAGTCGATCTTCTATTGGACGATCGGCAGCATGATCGCCACGCCGCTTTCCGGCTGGGCCATCGGCCGCCTGGGCGTGTACCGGGTCGGCTTGCTGTTCGGCGCGGGCATGATCCTTTCGCTGGGCACAGTGGTGGCGGTGCTGGCAGGCACGCCGACGGGCCAGATCATGATGCTGCTGCTGCCGCTGGCTGGTTTCACCGTGGCGGGGCAGGTGACCTCGCTCTACACGCTGGCGGCGCAGACATATCCCTCCGCAGTGCGGGCGGCGGGCATAGGCCTGGCCGATGCCGCAGGGCGTCTGGGCGGCATCGCTTCGGCCTATGCGGGCGTCTACGCCTTCGAGCTGGGCGGAGCGCAGGGCTTCTTCATCGGCGTCCTGGCGCTGGCGGTTTCGGGATGTCTGGTGCTGGCAATGCTCTGGCTGGGAAACCGGCGGCAGGAACGCGAGAGCGCAGCCGCCGCTTAAGGCCGGAGCCCAGAGAGAATCGGAAGAACTGTGCCGGGCGGGATGGCGCGCTGCCGCTGCGCTCGCCTGGCCGATTGAACCATTTCACAACGAAGAGGATGGCATGAGCAACACTATTGAATCGATCGAGATTATTGACGCGCAGATCCACGGCCCCGTACCCGGCAAGCCGTTCGACGAAAGCCAGACCGGACAGGAAGATCTCTGGGCGGTGGAACTGGCGAGAGAAGCGATGGACGCAGCCGGCGTGGATATCGCCCTGGCAGTCACCAGCGACGGTTTCGTGGAAGTGGCGCATGAGCGCTATCCGGGCCGTTTTCCGGGCGTGCATACCTTCATGCACAACCGTACGGACCATGTGGAGGAAGTGATGCGCATCGCCGCGCATCCGGCGATGGTGGCGGGCCGCGCATTGATCGGCGATGCCAATAAGGGCGTGATGCGCCCCGAATTCTTCGAAGGCAAATTCGAACCGATTTACGAAACGGCGGAAGAAGTGGGCCTGCCGATCTTCAATTCCACCCATGGCGGCTGCGCCCATATTGCAGGGGTCGCGGAACGCCATCCGGGCCTGACGCTGATTGTCGACCATATCGGTGTTGCGCAGCATCCGGTTTCGCCGCCCGAAACGATGGGTTGGGCCCCGCTGGACGATCTGGTCGAACTGGCCAAATATTCGAACGTCTATGTCAAATTGTGCGGCGGCCCGCTGCTTTCGAAGCAGAACTATCCCTATGAGGATATCTGGCCGAATCTGAACCGCCTGTTCGATGCCTTCGGATACGATCGCGTGATGTGGGGCAGCGATTACACCCGCCCGCGCAGTGCCGATCTGCCGCTGGGCGATCGCCCCCGCCGGCGCGGGATCACCTACTCGGAAAACCTCAACCACCTGCTGCATTCCGATCATCTGACATACGATCAGAAAGTGAAGGTGCTGGGCGGCAATGTGCGCAAACTCTTCAACCTGCCGCCGATCTCGCAGAATTGGGGCCCGCCGCCGATGATGTGGTCGATGCCCGGCTGAATGGGTGGCGCTGCAAGGCGCGGCTGAAATGCGGCCGAATGCTCATGTGAATCACCCGGCCAGATCGCGAAATCGTGCCGCTATGCGGTTCGGTTTGGCGATCCTGCATATTTGCTATTGTCAAACACCATTGTGCTAAAGCAAATTTGCGGTGACAATGGGTCATGGCGTGACAGCGGATAGGCGCACAGCCACCGTCCATGGCCGGGAGAGACATGATGACTGATTCCGCTTCGCAGACCGCGACGGATAACGACTTTTCAGGTGAAGGGTCGGCCGAAGGTTCCAGAACGCAGAAGCATGAATTGCCGAGCACGAAAAGCGCCTATTGGACGCTGTTCGTGCTTGGTATCGTCGTCATGTTCACGGTGCTCGACCGTCAGGTGCTTGCCCTGCTGATAGAGCCGGTGAAAGAGGATTTCGGCATATCGGATACGCAGGCCGCCCTGTTGCTCGGGGCGGCATTTTCGCTGACCTATGCTATCGCCGGGCTGCCCATCGCGCGTTACGCCGATGTCGCCAATCGCCGCAATCTGATCGGCTTGTGCATCGCCTTCTGGAGCGCGATGACGATGGCCTGCGGGCTGGCGCAGAATTATGCCCAGCTGTTCCTGGCGAGGATGGGCATCGGGATGGGTGAATCGGGCTATGGCCCGGCGACCTGGTCGATGCTCACCGATATTTTCCCGCGCGAGAAAGTGGCCTTCGCCACCGGCACGCTGGCCATCGGCGCCCAGGCCGGCACCGGACTTGCCCTGATCATCGGCGGCAGTGTGCTGGCCTTCGTGGCGCATTTCCCGCCAGTTGAAATCCCCTTCGTCGGGGTTTTGCGGCCCTGGCAATGGGCCTTCATCATCGTCGGTTTCCCGGGCCTGCTCTGGGCGTTGGTGGTGGTCACGATGATCAAGGAACCGCGCCGGCGGGGCAGGTCGGTCATGGCGGTTCAGGGCAAGCTCAAATCCGTGCCGGTGAAGGAAGTTGCGCGCTATATGTGGAACGACTGGCGGACCTATCTGGCGGTGATCGGCGGACACGCCATGAAGTATCTCTTCGCCTTGGGAACCACGCAGTGGATGCCAACCCTGTTCGTTCGCGAATTCGACTGGAGCCTGACCAAGATCGGCCTGCTGCAGGGCTTCCTCATCATGGGCGTGGGGCCCATCGGGCTCATTCTGGGCGGAAAGCTCTCTGAGTATCTGACGCGCCGCGGAACGCCGGGCGCGAATATGCAGATCGTTTTCTATGCCCTGCTGGTATCCGTACCGCTCTCGATCATCTTCCCGCTTGTCGGCAATCCCTACCTGCTGCTGGCGCTCTACTCCACCAATGTGTTCGTCTCGGCGCTCGGCGTCGGCCCGGCGACCGCCGCCGCCCAGCTGATAACGCCCAATCCGATGCGCGCGCAGATCGGCGCGGTGAAGCAGTTCAGCTCCAACGTCATCGCTTTTGCGCTGGGGCCGCTCATCGTGGCGCTCTTCACCGACTATCTGTTCAGCGATCCGAACGATCTGAAATATTCGATGTCTCTGGCAGCGGCCGTGCTGGGACCGCTCGCGATCCTGATCGTTTGGCAGGGGCTGGGCACCTATGCCCGCAGCTATGACCGGACCGCGGCGGAGTTCGACGAATAGACCGAGCAGGTGAGACGGAGAAATATCCGCCCCTGCTCGCCATTGCAGCTTGGGAGAGAAAATGGTGCCCAGAAGAGGACTCGAACCTCCACGCCCTTTCGAGCGCCGCCACCTGAAGACGGTGCGTCTACCAATTCCGCCATCTGGGCACGGGCCGTGCGGACAAACATGCTCCGCGCGGCAGGTAGGCGCGGGCGGATAGCGGGCAGCAGGGCAGCTTGTCAACAAGCCTGATCAGCGGAACGGCAAGGGCGTCATTTCTTGCATTCGATCGGCGCAGAGCGATCGCGGCGGCGGTGGCTGTGAATATGGGGGAGAACTGGCCCATTCGGCCAATTTCTGGAACGATGCGGGAAGCGAAAGGCCGAACAGAGGGGAGAAGGAAGGACATGAGCAACCGAACGATTTCCAGCCTGCTGCTTGGGGCGGCGCTCGCGGCTGCGTATCCGGTTCAGGCGGAAACGGCAGATGGCGCGATCAGCGCGCAGGAACTGTCCGACCGGGAAGAGATTCGCACATTGCTGGTCAATTACGGGCGCTATCTCGATGCACGGCAGCTGGAGAAGTATGCCAATCTGTTCGCAGAGGAAGGCGCCTGGGAAGGCGGCTTTGGCGTGGCGGAGGGCAGGGAGGCGATCCTGGAAATGATGCAGGGCTCTCTGGGGCCGTCTGGTGAGATTCCCGAAAATCCCGGCTTTCACGTGATGACCAACATGATCGTGGATACCGATGGCGATACGGCCACTGCCTGGTCGCGCTGGACGTTCTATCTCAAGGGGCCCGACGGAATGCCGATCGTGGGCAGTGCAGGGCGCTATGAAGACACGTTGGTGCGGCGCGGCGGCGAATGGAAGTTCCTTCGGCGCAAGACCAATGCCGATCTCTATTACCGGCCTGAACGAAACGATGGGAGCAGCGAATGACGCGGGTCCCAGCCGCCGCGATTGCAAATGCACTTCGATATAAGCTGGACTGATACTCTTATGTCCGCTTTATAGTACTTAACACGGTAACGACAGGCATTGGGAAATCGATTCTCGAGGTCTGCGGAAATCACTTGGAGAGAGGACCGAAATTCATGAGGCATTCCACCGATCATATTCTGTGCAGCCATGGCGGCAATCTTCCGCGCCCGGCGGAATTCGACAAGCTGCTTGCCAAGGCGAGTGAGCACCAGGAAGAAGTTCAGGCCCAGTTGCCGGACGCCGTGCAATGGGTGATCGAAAAGCAAATCGAATGCGGCGTCGATATCATCAATGACGGCGAATATGTGAAGGCGGCAGAAGGCGGCTCTTACGGTTCCTATATGGGCGCCCGTATGACCGGGCTTACGACGCGGGATCGTCCCGAAGGGACACCGCCTATCCGCGCCGGCGTCGCCGAACGCGACCGCCGCGACTTCCCGGGCTTTTACGAAAGCGGGTTGTGGCTCGCCGGATCCGGCGGCCCAATTCGTCCGGGCTTCTCAACTCCTGGCGAAGTCAGGGATTTCGGTAGAAGGGAACCGGTTTGCGAAGAGCCGGTGAAATATACCGGCTATGATTTGATCAAGGCCGATATCGACGCGCTCAAGAAGGGTCTTGAAGGCAAATCCGGGGTGGACGGTTTCATCGCCACGCTTGGCCCGCTCAGCCTGGGCGGGCGTGCCCGGAACCTGCATTACAAGGACCAGAAGGAATTCATGTTCGCGATCGCCGAAGTGATGCGCGAGGAATACAAGGCGATCACCGATGCCGGCCTGATCATGCAGATGGACGAGCCGGAATTTGCCACGACCTGGATGTTCTATCCCGACTGGAGCGTGGAGCAGTATCGCAGCCATCTCGATTTCATGGTCGAGGTGATCAATCATGCGCTGGAAGGCATTCCGGAAGAGCAGGTGCGGTTCCACTTCTGCTGGGGTTCGGGCCATCGTCCGCATACCAATGACGTCGAATTCAAGCATCTTGCCGACAAGATGATGGGCATCAATGCCCAGTGCTACACTTTCGAGGCGAGCAATCCGCGCCACGCGCATGAATATCACGTCTTCGAAGATGTAAAGCTGCCCGATGGCAAGATCATCGCGCCGGGCGTTGTCGGCCACTACACCGATCTCGTCGAACATCCCGAGCTGGTTGCCGAACGGCTGGTCAATTATGCCAAGCTGGTCGGCATGGAAAACGTCCATGCCTGCACCGATTGCGGCATCGGCTCGCGCGTCGGGCACGAGGAGATCGTCTGGGCCAAGCTCAAGGCCATGAGCGACGGCTGCCAGATTGCGACCAAGCGGCTGAAGGCGGGCCTCTAGGCCCGCCTGTGAGGCCCTGCGGCGGCTACTCAGTAGCCAGCGCCGTGGGGCCTCATGCCGTAGGGCAGTTCCGAAGTGTAGGCGCGGACCTGTACGATCTTGCCATCTTCGATGCGGAACAGTTCCACCACCTGCTGGGTCAGCGGATATGACAGACTGTCCTTGAAGCTTTCACCTGAGGCATCGACGTAGTTCTTGTCGATTGCTGGGAAGTCCTCGAACGTCGAATAGACGACCAGGCCGCGCTCCTCATCCACTGCCAGCACATTGCGGTCGCGAACCTGTTCCATCGTCTGGAGCCGTCCGGAGGCAAATGGCGGGGCGCATGCCCCCAGATCCTGGCCATTGAGCGCGATATTGCAGTTTTCGCCGAATGCTTCGGGCACTGTGCCATCCTGAGAGTTGAGCGCGGCGTAGAAGTTTTCTGTCGCCGCAAGCATGTCATCGCGCGAACTGCGCCGGGATTGCGGCAGCACGGAATAGCTCGGCGCGGAACCCGGTTCCGTATAGGGCGGGCCGTATTCCTTGCGGCGGATCACTGCATCGACTCCGCCGACCTTGTCACCTGCGGCGCTCACGGTCATGGCTGCCCATGCAGGCTGGCCGTGTTCCTCGATCCGTCCGATCCAGACGGCCTTGCCTGTCAGGGGATCGGCCACGACGAGCGGACTTTCGTCGATAGCAGTGACCGTACGCCACACGCTCTCGCCGATGCGGATGCCGACGCTGTTTTCGGTATAGGCAACCTTGTCGGCCCAGTTCACGCTTTGCCAGTTATTGCCGACATAGGCCGACATGACCGAGCGAGCGTTCGCCGCCAGACAATCGGCATCGCAGGCTTCGGGCTGCGGCGCATATTGCGGAGGTGAGGAGTCAGGTCCCCAGAACGGATTGTGCATGAAATAGGGCACATAGGTGAAGACAGCCTCGATCCGCTGGATTTCCTGATCCTTGATCCGGAAAGCCTCCAGAAGCGTAATGCTGTTCGGCCACTTGAGTGCGGTCTTCATTTCCTGACCGTTGGTCAGCAGATAGCGGTCGAATTCGTTGGCATGGTCGAAAAAGCCGCGGCCAACCGCGACTCCGCGTTCCTCGTCGAAAATGAAGAAATCGCGCCGGATCCGCTTGTTGATCCTGTAAATGCCCATGCGGAATTGGGCTTCGCAGCCTTCGGCGGCCATCTGCATGCCGTCGCCTCGATTGTTCGAGGTCGTGCGGATGCCATTCTCCAGCCGGCCGCAATCGTCGGAAAAGTGGGTATAGATCTGCCCATCATTGAGCTGCACGGTATCGAAATATCCGTCTGCAATTGAATGCATTCGCTCGCGAGAGCTGCGTTCCTCGGGCGGCAGGATGTCGTAATATTCGGGATCGTGGACCATGTTTTCGGTATCGCCGAAGGGCGCGGGCAGCGCCGTCTTGCGATGGACGACGGTTTCGATCTCGTCGATCAGTCCGTCTTCCACATGGATGCGTACCGCATAGATTACCGGATTGCCCTTTTCCTCCGCAGAGCCGAACCATGCGGCGTTGCCGGTAAGCGGGTCCGCCGCTTCAAGTCCGACTTCGTCCACTCCCGTGACAGTCGCCCAGAGACCGCGATCGAGCGAGATGGGGACGTTGTTCTCCGTAAACACAGCGTCCCTTGCGAGCGGAAGCCGCGCAGCATCGCCCGCTCTGAGCGCATCCATATAGGATCCCAACACGTCCAGCAGACAGGCACGGTCACAGGCAGGTGCTACAAGAGCGTTCTCTTCGCCCGCCGCTTGGGCAAGGGCGGGAGAAGAAGCAAGTGCGGTAGCGGCTCCCGCCGCCAAGAGCAGAGATTTCAACATTGGCATCCTCGTTTTCCGATTATTGTCCGGCAGAGCTTTTCGCGACCTCTTCGGCCCAGTCCTCGTTGGCCCGTGCTATTATATATTGACGGATCGCCTCGGCTTGTTCCCTGGTCAGGATATCTGCGAAGCTGGCCATTCCCTTTTCCGTTCGCTTACCGCCCAGCACGATGTCCATGTACTCCTCATGGGTGTCGGACGTCATCCAGCGCAAATCCTTCATACCACCGCGGGCATCCTTACCGTGACAGGTCGAGCAGGTTTCTGCGAACAGCCTGGCACCTTCGCGCACGACATTTTCGTCGGCCGTCAGACGCGGCGGGCGGGGCAGGTCGGATTTCGGCGGCAGGGGAGGCAATGTTTCCTGCCCACCCAGCTTGAACACCATCAGCCGTCCAGTCGAAAGGTTATGCCATTCAGGCATGTTCGCGAGAATGGAAGAAGGCTGCCCGGCCCAGCCGGTATTGACTGCGATATATTGTACCCCGTCGATCATATAGGTCACAGGCCCGGCAATCGGGACGTTCTGCACCGGCATGCTCCACAGCTTCTTGCCGTTATCCGCGCGATAGGCCGCGAATTCCTTTTCCGGCGTGCCCTGGAAGATCAGATTGCCCTGTGTGGCAAGCACGCCGCCCGAACCGGGCGCAATGTGTTCGATGCGGAAGGCTTCCTCCTGCTTGACCGGGTCCCAGGCCAGCAAGAATCCCTTCTCCCGGGAGTCTGCGATTGCCTGCAGTTTCTTGCGCTTTTCCGGTTGGCTCACCCAGTCGAGACCGGAATTGTTGCGCCAATGGACACGCTCGAAATCTTCCTCGCGGACCTTGGCCATGACCATCCATTGCTCATGCGCAGGGAAGTATACGAGCCCGGTATTCGGGTTGTAAGCCATCGGATGCCACGAATGCGAGGCAAGCGGGGTTGGCGTCATAAGCTGAGGTTCGTAAGTCAGGCGCGCGGTGTCCGTTTCCACCGGGCGGCCTGTTTCCATGTCGATACGCGTCGCCCAGGTATTGGGGACATAGGTTTCGGCGGAGAGCAACTCGCCTGTCTTGCGGTCCAGCACATAGAAGAATCCGTTCTTCGGTGCCTGCATGATGACCTGGCGCTCCTCTCCCTCGATCTCGAGATCGGCGAGCATCATGGGCTGTGTGCAAGTGAAGTCCCACGATTCCGCAGGTACCATTTGATAGTGCCAGACATATTCACCTGTATCGGCGTTCACCGCTACGATCGAACAGAGGAACAGATTGTCGCCGCCGTCAGGTGATCGGATGGTGTCGACATGCGGCGCGCCGTTGCCGGTGCCGATATAGACGAGGTTGAGATCGGGATCGTAGACCAGTGAATCCCAGGCTGTGCCGCCGCCGCCGCCTTTCCACCATTCACCGGTCCAGGTCGGCGTGGCAATCTCCATTGCTGAATCGGATGCTTCGCCGTCGGGCCCGTCGGCCGGGTTGCCGGGAACGATGTAGAACTTCCAAAGCTGATCGCCCGTCTCGGCATCATAGGCGGAAACGAAGCCGCGTACGCCGTAATCCGCACCGCCATTGCCGATAACCACCTTGCCGTCGAACACGCGGGGTGCGCCGGTAATCGAATAGGGCCAGTCGGTCTCGAAGGTCTTGGTGGTCCAGACCTCTTCGCCCGTTTCTGCGTCGACTGCAATCAGCCGTCCGTCCAGCGCAGCAATATAGATATTGCCGTTCCAGGCGGCGATCCCCCGGGCACTCGGGCCGCAACAGGCAAGCCGGGCCCATTCCTTGTCCACTTGCGGATCGTAGGTCCACAGCTTTTCGCCTGTGGCGCCGTTATAGGCACTGACAATGTTGAAAGCCGATGTGTTGTAGATGACGCCGTCTATGACCAGCGGGGTACCTTCAACGCCGCGCAGAGTCTCCAGATCGTCGAACCAGGCAAGACCCAGCTGCTCCACATTGCTGTCATTGATCTGGTCCAGCGGGCTGAACCGCTGTTCGTCATATGTCCGGCCATAGGACATCCAATCGTCTACATTCTCTTGCGAGTTCGCATTGCTCATCCGCTCGCTGTCGACCGCGGCCGGGCCGGACGGGCCCATGCTGCATGAAGCGATCACTCCCATGAGGAGCGTCCCGGCGATCGCCGGCTTCGGGAAATTGCGCGTAGCGACAACTATTGCGTGGAACAGTTTCTGGATCGTTTTCATATTGGATGGCCCTGGATCAATCCATGTTCTTAAACACGAAGGTTCTTCATCTGTCTTGTCTGGCCCGGTGGTGTCGGTAGACTCTTTTGGCAATACATCGCCCCACCGGCCACAACGCGGCCCAGCGTGGCGGTGCAACTCGGCGAGTTCGGAGTGCAGGTGTATTGGCTGCCGCAGGCTGCGGCAAACCCCAATCTGATACCTCTCTCGCTTCTACGGCGCAGCCTTAAAGGCCTGCGTGGCAGATATATTTGAGATTTTGATATTCCGCGAGTCCGTGGTGCGAACCTTCACGGCCCAGGCCTGACATTTTGACACCGCCGAACGGGGCGAGCGGGGTGGAGATAAGGCCGGTATTCACGCCCACCATGCCGGATTCGATATCGCGCCCGACGCGCGCAATCGTCGCCGGATCGCTGGAGCAAACATAGGATGCGAGACCGAATGGCGTGTCATTCGCCATGCGCACGGCATCTTCCATCGTGTCGAAACCGATTACGCCGGCCAGCGGGCCGAAGGTTTCTTCCTGAGTGAGCTTGGCATTTGCCGGTACGTCCGACAGCAGCGTGGGCACCGATATCCGTCCGCCCGGCGAAGGGCCGCCCGCGACCAGTGTGGCCCCATGGGCGAGTGCATCTTCGCGGTGCTCGTCCACCTTGGCGACAGCCCTTTCGTCGATCAGGGGGCCGATATCCATCGCATCGTCGAACCCGTCGCCAGCTTTCGTTTCGGCGACCTTCTTGCCGAAAGCTTCAACGAAGCGGTCTCGGATGCCGTTCTGCACATAGATGCGGTTGGCGGCGACACAGCTCTGGCCGCAATTTCGGAACTTGGCGACCATCGCGGTTTCCACGGCCGTGTCCAGATCGGCATCGTCGAAGATCAACAGCGGCGCGTTGCCGCCGAGTTCCAGGCTCAGCCGCTTGATCGTCGGCGCGCAGGCTTCCGCCAGCATGGCTCCGACATGGGTGGACCCGGTGAAGGTGAGTTTGCGTACAACTTGCGACTTGGTCAGGACTTCGCCGATCGGTGCCGCATGGCCTGTAACAATGCTTAAAACGCCAGAGGGGATACCCGCTTCCTCGCCAAGTTTGGCCAGTGCAAGCATCGTCAGCGGCGTCAGTTCCGGCGGCTTGGCCACCATGGTGCAGCCGGCGGCCAAAGCGGGCGCGGCCTTGCGGGCGACCATGGCCAACGGGAAATTCCACGGTGTGATGGCAGCGCATACGCCAACCGGTTCCGTTTCCACCATCAGCCTGCGACCAGGCACGGGCGCGGGAATGATTTCGCCATAGGAGCGGGTGGCTTCATCGGCATAGAAATCGATGAAGCCGGCGCCGTAATCGACTTCGGCGCGTGCTTCGCGCACATGTTTGCCGTTTTCGCGCGTGATCAGCCGGGCAAGATCCTCCTTGTTCGCGATGATCAGATCGAACCAGCGGCGCAAGATATCGCCCCGCTCCTTGGGGAGCTTGCGCGCCCAGGCGGGGAAGGCGTCGGCGGCTGCATCGACTGCTTGCTGGACCTGCGCTTGCGACAGGTCCGGAATTTCGCCGAATTCTTCAAGCGTGAATGGGTCGTCTACCGCAATCGGGGCAGCGTCGGAGCCGGTCCATTGGCCGGCAACATAGGCTTTCGAAATCAGTAGGTCGGATTCTGTCAGAGCTCCACGCATGTCGTTCACACCAGCTTTGCTTATCATGTTCGGGTTCAAGCCGTCGCTCTATCGCCCATGGCGCAATGATCAAAGCGTAGATCGGCATACTGTTGAAGCTTCCGGCATATACGCAGCAGTGCGGATACGGGGCGGCCCTCAATTGAGTGCGCCATTGCCCGCCGCATAAATATGGCAGGCGGGATAGGCGTTCTGGGGGGATATGCGATGGGTACCGATCGCGCGCTTGGTTTCATGAACGAGATGCTCTGGAATGCCCTCATTATTGCGGGGCCCGTCCTGATCGCCACCTTGGTCGTCGGCCTGCTGATTTCCGTTCTGCAGGTGGCGACGCAGATCCAGGAAATCACCCTCAGCTATGTTCCCAAGACGCTGGCCGCTGTCTTTGCTCTGATCGCGCTCGGACCGTGGATGGTCGCGCGGCTGACGGACTTCGCGCGGTCGCTCTATCTCCTGATCCCGACGCTTGCCCAATAGTACGGCCTCGTGGAAGAGCTTGGCCTTCGCATTTCCGCCGTCATGCTGGTGAGCCTGCGGATCGGCCCGACTTTCGCCTTCGCTCCGCCATTCACGTTGCTGCGTCTCCCGCCGATTGTGCGGGTGCTGCTGGCTCTGGCACTGGCCATGGCATTGGTTGCCGGGCATCCGGAGGCCGCACTTGGGGCGTTGCGCGACGGAGTTTCGCCTGTGCCGCTCGCGGCAGGCGAACTGGCCATTGGCATCGCCATTTCCCTTTCCTTGCAGATCGCCTTTGCCGCGATCCTGTGGGCAGGCCGCGCCGTCGATATCCAGGCGGGTTTCGGCCTGGCCATGGTGGCGGACCCGACCACGGATGCGCAAATGCCGCTGGCGGGCACGATCTTCGCCTATGCTGCAGCGCTGGTCTTTTTCGCGATGGGCGGGCCATACGACCTCTTGGCACTGTGGGCGGCTTCGCTGGAGAGCGTTCCGGTTGGGGAGGGGCTGTTGGCCGGAGATATGGCGGCCCTGTCAACGCTGCTTTCGGGTGCGTTTGCCGCAGCTCTCGGCCTGTTCGGCATCTGCCTGCTGGTGCTCTTTCTGCTCGACCTCGCCATCGCTTTCATGTCGCGGACATTGCCGCAGATGAACATGTTGCTGATCGGGTTTCAGGTGAAGTCGATTGCGATGCTGATCACCTTGCCGATCGCATTAGCGGTTTCCACGGGGATCGCCCTGCGCCTGCTGCGCTTCGCAATCGAGAGCGCGCCGAACTTGCTGGTCCTGTCCGGGGGCTGATGCGGTGGAGGAACAAGAGCAAGATCGCAGCGAGGAAGCCACACCTCACAAGCTGAAGCGTGCGCGGGGAAAAGGGCAGGTCGCGCGCGGAATGGATCTCGGCTTTGTCGGCAGTCTTCTGGCGCTAGCAGCAATTGCCCTCATGGCGGGGCCCGCTTTTGTCACGCGCCTTTCGGACCTTATGCGCTTGTCATTGGGCGTCGGTATCAGCCGTGCCGATCGGCCGGAGGCGCTGCTGGCCATTGTGCGGGCCGTCTATTGGCCGGCTTTCGAGCCGTTGCTGTTTCTCGGCCTGACGATCATCGTCGTGCTCGTGTTCCTTGAACTGCTGCAACTGCGCGGTTTCCTCTTCACCGCCGAACCGCTCAAACCCGATTTGACGAAGCTCAATCCTGCAAAAGGTCTGAAACGGCTCTTTTCCATTCGCATGGTCAAGGAGACATTGAAGAACGTCGTCAAGTTGGCCGTATATACTGCACTGGCCTGGTTGATGATTTCAGGCGCGGTTGCGATGTTTGGCGATACGCTCGCCGATGCCAATGCGCTTGGCCGTGCAATGACGAGCGGAGCGAAACGTCTGCTTTTCGCGTTTATCTGCGCCGCGTTCCTGTTCATGGTGCTCGATCAGCTGATCGTACGCAGCGAATTCCGCAAGCAGATGCGCATGAGCCGCCGCGAGTTGACGCGCGAAAACCGCGAGCGCGAGGGGGAGCCACGCTTCAAGCAGAAGCGCAAGCAATTGCATCAGGAAATGCGCAAGCAGTCGGAGGGGCTGGGCAAGCTCGATGGCTCGGACTTCCTTGTAACCAATCCGGAGCATTTCGCCGTTGCTCTGGCTTACGATCCGGCAAAGATGGCGGCACCGATTGTGCGGGCGAGGGGACGCAACCATTTCGCCCAATTATTGAAAAGAAAGGCCCGGCTGCTGGGATTGCCGATAATTGCCGATCCGGCGCTGGCCCGCGCGCTTTATCGCGATTGCCGGGCCGACGCGCCGATAGGTCCGCAACATTTCCATGCGGTGGCGCGGCACTATGCCGCGCAGCGCAAGCGCGGGATCGAAGACGAAATGCTGCCGCCTTCCGAAACGGGCGGAACGGCGGAAGTGGGGCAAGTCGCGGAAGGGGCAGAACAAGGTGAATGAGCTCTTTTCGCGCAACAGGGATCTGGTGCTTGTTTTGGGCACGGTCCTCATTCTGCTTATTCTGTTTTCGCCGGTCCCGCCCGGTTTGCTGGACCTCGCGATCATTGTGAACTTCGGGCTCGGCCTCACGATCATGCTGCTGACCTTCTACGTCACCAAGCCGGTCGAATTCTCGACCTTTCCCTCGCTCCTGCTCGTGGCGACTCTCTATCGCCTCTCGCTCAACGTCGCTGCCACGCGGCTCATCCTGACCGGCGCCGATGCAGGAGACGTGATCGAATCCATTGGCGCTCATGCGGTGCAGGGCAATTTCGTGATTGGCCTCGTCGTGTTCTTCATCCTCATTGTGGTGCAATATGTCGTGGTGACGTCTGGCGCTCAGCGCGTTTCCGAAGTGGCTGCGCGGTTCACGCTCGATTCCATGCCTGGCCAGCAGATGAGTATCGACGCGGATCTCAATCTCGGCCTGATCGACCAGAAGCAGGCTATCGAGCGGCGCGAGGAATTAGAGAAGGAAGCTTCCTTCTATGGCGCGATGGACGGTGCCAGCAAATTTGTGAAGGGCGATGCGATCGCAGGGATCATAATCCTGCTGATCGACATCATTGCCGGACTTATCGTGGGTGTGGCCCAGATGGGGATGAGCTGGGCCGATGCTTTGCAGCGCTTTACCTTGCTGACGATCGGCGATGGCATAGCCACGCAGTTGCCTGCGCTGATTATCTCCATTGCTACCGGGATCATCGTCACGCGGTCTTCGGCGGACAGGGAACTGAGCACAGAGATATTCCGGCAGCTTGCCAGTGAGCCGCGTATTCCGTTGATCGTCCTGGGGGTGCTTGCGGCGCTGATGCTTCTACCCGGCATGCCCAAATGGCCCATTGTCATCGTTGCCTGCATTGCACTGGCGGGGTGGCTGCGCATTCGCAAGCTGAGGAAGGTGGAAGCTGAAGCGATCGAGCGAGAAGACGAGGAAGACAGTGCTCCGACCGCCGCCTCTCCGCCGGCAATCCTGGAAATCGCATTGGGCAGCCAACTTGCGGAGGCCTGGGCCAATCGAAAGGCCGCCTTGCTGGAACGGATTTCTTCAAGCCGGATTTCGCATGAGCGCACGTTCGGCATTGCATTTCCCGCTGTGCGTTTTGTTGAATCCGGCGATATCGGCGGCCTGGAATACCGCGTGAGCATTCATGGGACGAGCTATGCCACCGGACAGCTTCACCCGGATCGGATGATGGCGATAGCGCAGGCAGCCGACGCGCCGAAGCTCGCCGGCATTGCAGGGCGCGATCCGACATTCGGCATCGACGCGATCTGGATCGAACAGGGGCTGGCCAAGGAAGCGGAGGAGGCCGGCTACAGCGTGATCGATCCCGAAACGGTGATGATCACGCATTTCAATGAGACGGTGCGGGCCGAGGTCGCGACCCTGCTGACGCGCGTGGTGACGGCCGATCTGCTCGACCAGCTCAGGGACAGGCAGCCGGGCCTGATCGAGGAACTGATCCCCAATCTCATGAGTGTCTCCGACGTCCAGCGTATTCTGCAGAACCTGCTGCGCGAACGCGTCTCGATCGCCAATCTGGATCTTATCATGGAAACGCTGGTGGACGCGGCGCGGCAGGAGCGCGACCCGGCCGAGCTGACGGAGAAGGTTCGGCAAGCGCTCAGCACGGCCATCTGCAACGGTCTGCGCGGCCAGAACCAGCATCTTTCCGTGCTCAGCCTCGATCCAAGGCTGGAAAACCAAATCCTATCGTCTTCTGGGGCTCCGGAATCGACCGCGCTGGGAATGGAACCGCGCCTGGCCGAGCAATTGCTGCGCAAACTGGCGCCGCTGGCAGAAGCCATGTTGCGTCAGGGCAGGGCTCCCGTGCTGCTCTGCGCCGGGCCGATCCGCCGGATTCTCGTGAAGCTTACCCAGCGATCGATCCCGCAACTATCGGTGCTCTCGGTCGACGAAGTTCCGATGCGGGTCTCGCTCCAATCCTTCGACGTGGTAAAGGTGGATGGGTGACGCAGGATGAACTGCATAACCGCATGGAGCGATTGCTCGCTTTTCTGGAGGAAGATCCGGAAAATCCCTCATTGCTCAGAGATGCGGCAGAGGTCGCACTGGATGCTGGCGAGCCCCAGCAGGCGAAGGGGTTGTTCTCTCGCTTGCGGGATGCGGGCAAACTGACCGAGGCGGACAGCAACCTGTGGGCCATTGCCGCAATGCGCAGCGGGGAACCGCAAATGGCGGCCCGGACGTTTGAAAGCCTGCTCGATCAGCAACCGGGCAATCACGCGCTCGCTTTCAATCTTGCCTGGTCTCGCATGCTTGCAGGGGATTTTGTTGGGGCGCGGGAGGCACTGTCTCGAGAAGCGGTGGAGGCTCTGCCGCAGGCCGCCCAGTTGGAAGTGAAATTGCTGCATCGCAGCGGGGAGTTCGATACTGCAGCTGAGCGCGCAAAGGAGCATCTGGCGCGGCACGGCGACTATCCACCATTGCTCGCAGCTGTGTCGACGCTGGCAATGGACTTAGAGGATATTTCGCTGGCTCGCGATTGTGCGGAGAGGGGGGGAGAACACCCCGAAGCTCTGACCACACTGGCCACTCTCGCCTTGGACGAGCAGGATCCAGGGCGCGCGCAGGCGATGTTCGAAAAATCGCTTGCGGCCGACCAGAACTCACCTCGCGCCTGGGTCGGGCTCGGCCTGGCGGAGCTTGCACGGGGCAACAGCGCTCAGGCCGCCGAACATATCGAAAGGGGGGCAGCACTCTTTGACAGCCATCTGGGAAGCTGGATCGCTGCAGGTTGGGCCTGGCTGATTGCTGGTGAGACGGACAAGGCACGCGACCGCTTCGAACACGCAATCGAAATCGATGAGAATTTTGCCGAGGCCCAGGGTTCGATGGCCGTGGTCGAAGCGCTGGAAGGACAAATCGAGGCGGCTCAACACCGGGCCGAAATTGCTGCTCGATTGGATAGGCAAAGCTTCGCCGCTGCATTTGCGCGCATATTGATTAGCAGTGCTGGTGGAGACGACGAGACTGCACAGCGGATCGCGGCAATTGCGCTAAGCCGGCCTATCGATTCCCATGGCCGGACAATCGCCGATGCGATTGCGCGCATGGTGCGTTAGCCATTTGGCGAAAGCTGATACCGCCTCAATCGTTTACCGCTTTGGGCGGCGAATGCCTGTTTTTGTCATTGCCGCAATTGGATCGATTGCTGGACTGGCGGAAAGTTCCTCCATCGGATCGGCCATAAATGTGGCTGCGATTGCGCTTGCACCCAATGTCGAGACGCAGTGCTGCTCTTCCGCCATAACGTCGGAACTAAGCATCAATTGCTGCAGCACCTTCGCGGCCGCATCGCACACTGTGCTCACACGCTGCCCCTTGCCGGGGTTGGATGCCACAACCAGCGTTCGCGTCAGATACGGATCGCAAATACGCACAGCCTTTACCGTGCCAGCCTGAATAAGTTTCCCTAACGCGCATGTTTCCAGCGCTTCATTGCGTCCTACCGGAGCGATCAAATAGCCGGCCCCGGATTCCAGGAGCAGTTGTATGCCCCGTGGCGAATTGACTTCGGCTTCTACCATTAGGGACATACCTTTCGCCGCGGCCAGGGAATTGACGGTCGTTCTGAGCAGGCTGGGCTCCGATCGGATCATTAATGGCAGATCTTCCAGTTCTCTGAACAAGACTTCCGATCGATTGAGGAACGGATCGTGCGCCGGCCCGACAAGGCATATGTCGTAGACGCAGATCGGATCGTCCTTCGGCCCAACTGTGGAGCCATTGCGCAAGAGTACGGCGACATCGATTTCGCCGCGATCCAGCGCACTGTCGATTTCGCTGCTTTCCCCGTCCTCGATTTGAAGGCGTATGAGAGGGAAGTCTCTCTTCACCTCGGTGAACAGCCGGGGCACAAATCTGTCTGCAACGCTCGTCGAGACTCCAATCTTCACTCCGCCGCCAATCGTCAGCGGCGAAGCTGCTGCATTATCGACCATTCGGTCAAGGATGCCCGCCATCTCCTGGACAAGTGGCAGGATGCGTTCGCCCAGTTCGGTGGGGACGACCCCGCGCCCGTTCCGGTAAAAGATTCGTCCGCCGAATTCTCGTTCAAAATCGGCCAGGGACCGGCTCACGAATGTCTGCGATTTATCGAGGCGCATGGCGGCCTTGCTCAGGCTCCCGGCGCTTTGAATTTCTAGCACGACCCTTAACTGGACGAAGTCCATAGGCCTGTAACCTTTCGAAAACCTCCGGCCTTCTTCTCTGAGGGCGCGAAGCAACGTTGCAAAACTTAGTCCGCTTTTCTGCCGGTGCATAGTGGAATTCTTCAGCATGCAGTCTTCACGCATTCTGATGCCGTAAAGTTCTACCCGGCAATTCTGCCATTCATGTTCACCGCCAACCGAATGATTATCAGATGAAGAATAAGCGCGGCTGTCATCATCATCCGCGATTTTTGAAGCAAGAAACAGTTCCGCGATTTTTTTTGAACCAGAAAGTTACCGGTACCAAACCGGATGGTGGATGCGACAGGTTCCATGTGCACCACCAAGAATGGGAAGTTTTAACGGGGAGAGGATACGTGAAATCTAACGCAATTGGGTTGCTGGGCCGTAGCTCGGCATTTGCATTGGCGCTGGCTGCACTCGCGCCAGCATCGCAAGCTTGGGCGCAGGACGATGAAGCATTGCCCGCTGAGGCCGAAGCAAGCAGCAGTAGGGATGAGGCGATCGTGGTGACCGGTTCGCGCATTGCGCGGTCCACATTTTCTTCCACGACGCCAGTAACCGTTATTGGTGCCGATACGATCGCTGCTCTAGGCCAGGTCAATGTCGGTGAAACGCTGCAGATGCTGCCGCAGAACGTGGCGACTGTTTCCGATACCAATGTCGGCCTTGCCGCAAATACCGTTCAGGTGAACATCGGTGCGCAGATTGCCAACCTTCGCGGCCTTAACCCGCGCAATGGCGTGCGTACGCTGACACTGGTCGACACGCGACGCCACGTACCATCCACTACGGGCGGCGGCGTCGATATGAACCTTATTCCCTCGATCCTCGTGCAGAGTGTCGAAACGGTGACGGGTGGTGCTTCGGCTGCATATGGTACCGACGCTCTTGTAGGCGTCGTCAACATCATCCTCGATAAGCAGTTGCAGGGTATCAAGGCGCAGATCGACTACGGGGAAACGTTCCGTAGCGACGGCACCAATTTCCACGCCGCTTTGGCCTACGGCACCGAGTTTGCCGATGGCCGTGGTCATTTCATCATTGGTGGCGAATACCAGGATTCGGGCGAAGTCGGTGACTGCGTCTATGTCCGTGAATGGTGCGCCCGCTCACCGGATACGTTCCTGAACGAACAATACAATCAGCCGGGTACGACTCATTTTGGCGAACCGCACTACATTCGCGGCAATGATGGCGCCTATACGAACTACAGCCTGACCGGCGTTCTCCGCGGAACCACTGCTGGCCGTGTCAACGACACGCAATTGCGCAATATCACCTTCACCGAAGACGGATCGCGCGCGCTGGATTTCGATCCAGGTGAATACACTCAGGGGATTGGCTTCTTCACCCGCCAGGGCGGTACTTGTACGCTTGATTGTTCACTCTGGTCCGAAGTCCAGCTGAAGCCGGAAGTTGAGCGTTCCTCGATTTTCGCGCATGCAGACTACGAATTCTCGTCCAGTCTCAAGGCGACCTTCGAAGCATCCTATGCGACACGTAAGTCGAGTGTGAAGGGGCTTTCGCTCGGGCCGTCTTCCGGACACCCGATCCGCGCAGACAATGCGTATCTTGCCGATGTGGTGATCTTCGATCGTTCAACCGGGCAAGATATTCTACTGACCGACTTCATCGACAGCACGCGTACGGGCGTATTCCCGGGTGGATTTGGTTATGAACCTGGAGTCGGCGGATCCAGCGCGACACAAACGAATACCTCGCAAGCGCCAGGTGTCGACAATCTGCCGCTCTTCATCGGCAAGCACATGCATGATGCCATCGGTGCTCGCAACAATACCAAGACCGATCTGGAAACCTATCGGATCTTGGCCGGACTGGAAGGCGAGTTCGAATTCTTCGGAAATAACTGGAACTGGGATGCGTACTATCAGTACGGCAAGACCAACCAGAACCTGCAGATCGAAGGCAATCGCATCAACGAATACTTTGCCGCAGCGATCGACGCTGTTGACGAAGGCATGATGCAAACCATGCAACAGGATATCAACGGCAACTGGATACCTGGCAGCGGCACACCAAACGGCAATATCATCTGCCGCGGCACTTTGCTGGGCCCAGGCCCCAACCCTGTCGCAACGCCCAATACGTCGCAGCCACCTAGCTGGTTCCAGCACTGGAATCTGCCTTATGCGGATGGCTGTAAGCCGCTTGCCCTGGTCGGCAACGAATACGATCCTGAAGCAATTGCCTATGTTTACCGCACGGCGCAGGAAGACTTCGAATACGAACAGCATGTCTTCGCGTTCAACTTGGGCGGCGATCTGTTCGAGGGTTGGGCCGGACCGATCGCATTGGCTGTAGGCGGTGAATATCGCTTCGAAACAGGCTCTGCAGTGCATGAGACACTGGGTGGCGGCATCCAGTTCCCGGTCGATGCCTTCGGCAACGACTACGGCGGCGATCTGAAGATCCTTGAAGGCTATGTAGAAGCCAACATCCCGCTGCTGCGCGATATTCCTTTGGTTCAATATCTCGAACTCAATGGCGCATTCCGTCGTACACAGCAGACGAACACCAGCGGTACGACCGATGAATCGAAGGATCTGGGCTTCAACACCTGGAAGATCTCGGGCGACTGGGAAGTTACCGACTGGCTGCGCTTCCGTGCAACCCGTTCGCGTGACGTGCGCGCCGCGTCCTTCGTCGATCTGTACTACAATCTGGGCAGCACCGACTTTGGTCCGCCGCAGGGCCGAGTGAACAACCCTTGGGCTACCGGCGACATTACCGGCGTGGATGACTTTGTGCAGATACTTTATCCGCCGAACTTCGCCTTGAACCCTGAAGTTGGCGACACGTTCACAGCCGGCGTGGTGTTGCAGCCCGGCGGCCCGCTTGAAGGCCTGCGTGTATCGGTCGACTACTATGACATCCAGATCAAGGATGCGATCGTGGTGCTGACTGCTCAGGAAACGGTCAATGCCTGCTATGTCGCCGAACTGGCCTGCGATGCTCTGTTCACAGGGCTGAACGGTGGTGGACAAAGTTATGCCGAACTGTCCGATGCTGAGCGGAACGCTCTTGGCGCACTCGCTCTGCAAAACAGCGGCACGGTTGGGCATGGCATCGACTCGATCCGTCGCGGCAACGCCAATGTCGGCAAGTTTACGACCAGCGGTGTCGACATCGAAGCGATGTATGTTCTTCCGCTGAGCAATCTTGGTGACACCATGCCCGGGACTGTGACGTTCCGCGGCTTGGCCACGATTACCAATGAGATGGTCGTCGATCTACTCGGCACAGGTGCGACGGAAACAGACTATATCAACCAGACGGGTGGTACGGCATTCGGCGGCTTTGCGGCTCCGCCGGAATATGTCCTCACTGGATACCTGACCTACGATGTGGGTGGTTTCTCGATCACAGGTGACATCAGATACATTCCGGAAGGTATCTACGATATCCGTCGATGCGATGTCAGCCGTGGCGAGTGCGACGTTTCCGATGTGAACAGCATCAACGACAACTACGTTGAATCGCGGACCTATGTCGGGCTTTCGACTTCATACAAATTTGGCCTGTTCGGCTCCAGCGAAGCCGAGGTGTTCCTTTCGATCCGTAACCTGTTCGACAAGGATCCGCCGCCGTCCCCCAGCAACGCCTCCGGTTCCGGTGGTCCAGTTCTGGGTAACGGTGGCCCAACCAACCCGGTTTATTACGATACTCTCGGCGCTCGGTGGCGCACGGGTATTCGCATGAACTTCTAAACTCCCTGCAGGCCCATCCCTGCAGCATCGGGCCGCGGCTTACCTCGCCGCGGCCCTTTTTTTGCGCCGATGGTGCGTGATTGCGCGAGGCTATGGATGCACGCAACCGCGTTGCATTCCGGGAATGGTCTGGTTCAGACTGGCAGAGCGCCGGCCGCGGCGGTGGCTATCGCTGGGCTACAGCGCGGCTTCGTAAATCGCCTGGGCGTCAGCCTCGGTCACCTCGCGCGGGTTGCGCATGAGTAGACGTTGCACTGTGATCGCAGCCGCCGCCATGTGCGGTATAGTGTTGGAACTTATACCGAAAGCGGAAAGATGGCGCTCGATTCCGATCGCGGCAGACAGCCGCTCGATCTCTTCGATGCCTTTCAGCGCGTCCGCCTTGGCGTCTCCGCTCCCGCCTTTGCCCATGGCCGCCGCGATCCGCGCGTAACGCTCCGGCGCAGCTTCCAGATTGAAGCGCAGGACATGTGGCAGCAGCAGCGAGTTGGCTACGCCGTGGGCGATGTGGAATTCGCCGCCCAGCGGATAGGCGAGGGCGTGGACCGCACCTGTATTGACCGGGCCGAGACATTGGCCGCCCAGATGGCTTGCGCGCAGCATGCCTTCGCGCGCTTCCATGTCGTCGCCATTTTCGCAGGCCCGCTCGATATAACGGGCGATCAGAGAAATGCCTTCGAGGGCCCAGCCATCGACTGCGGGGTGGGAGAAGCGGTTGGCATATGCTTCGATGCAATGGGTCAGCGCGTCGATGCCGGTTGCCGCGGTTACGCTGCGCGGCATCGATCGTGTCAGTGCAGGATCGAGATAGGCGCAGTCGGGCACGATATGCGGGCTGACCACGCCTTTCTTGAGCAGCGCCTCAGTATCCTCGACGATCGCTATCGGTGTCGCTTCGCTGCCCGTTCCAGCCGTGGTGGGGATGCAGGCAAGCGCTAACGAACGGCCCTGCAGCAGGTCGGTGCCGACGACTTCGGTAAGCGTTTGCCTGCCGTCGCGGAGCGCCGCAATCAGCTTGGCCAGGTCCATTGCAGTGCCGCCCCCGAAACCGACGACGGCGTCGGCCTTGAAGTCCCGCGCCGCGGCGATGCCGTCATCCAGCTCGGCGATGGTCGGCTCACCGTCGCCTGTCTCCCAAATCGCGGAGGACAGGCCGGCTGCAGCGAGCGCACTTTCCAGCCCTTCGCACATTGCGCGGATCGGCCGGCCCGTGACGATCAGCACGCGTTCGCACCCCATGCCGGCGAGATCGGTGGCGCATTCGGCGGCGACCCCAGCGCCAAGGCGCACGGTCTTGACATTGTGCAGCGTCAGTGTCGCAGGTGTAGTCATAAGTCGTTCCCCATTGTTCGGCCGATTTTGCCATGCCTTGTCTGCCTGCAGGTTCAGTCTTGCACTGCCAGGTGGGTGAGCGTGGAGAAGTCGTAGATCAGCTCAACGCCGCCCCGCAGCTGCGTGACGAGGACGGCCACGATGTCTTCCTTCGGGTCAACGTAAAAATGTGTCGCACCCGCTCCGGACCAACCGAACTGCCCTTTGGAAAGCGGAAAGCCATATTGCGCAGGGTCGGTAACGACCTCTACTCCCAGGCCATAGCCGCGCCCGGCAAAGTCGCCCGCCTGCACACCTTCGGGCAGATGGTTTGTCGCCATGAAGTCGACTGTCTTGGGTTGCAGCAGCCGTGTTCCATCGAGTTCGCCGCGATTCAGCAGCATTTGCGCAAATTGCAGATAGTCGCGGGCATTGGATGACATGCCGCTTCCGCCTAAAATGGTCGAGCCATAGCGCGGCTGGTCGTCCCAGGGCACAGTCGAGACTTCGCCATTTTCTTCCTTGCGGTAGAGCGTGGCGTAATTGTCTGGCCGTTCGACCGGCTGGCCGAAGAAGGTGTTCGGCATATCGAGCGGTTCGAAGATCCGCGTTCGGCAAAATTCGGCAAATGACATGCCGGAGAAATATTCGACTAGGTAGGCCTGCATGTCGTGGGAAAGGCTGTAGACCCATTTTTCTCCTGGTTGATAGATAAGTGGGAAGCTGGCCATCCCCTTCGCGAATTCTTCCTGGCTCTTGAGCCGAAGGCCGGTTTCTTCCCAGGTCCGATTGATCTGCTCGTCGCCGAAATCGCCATAGGAAAATCCGGCAGTATGCCGGAACACATCCTGGATCGTGATCTTGCGCTTGGGCTTCTCCAGGATCGCTTCGCCATTCTCGTCGCGCCCGGCAAACACCATGACATCGGCGAATTCGGGAATGTATTGTTCCAGCGGATCGGTCAGCTGGAACTTGCCTTCCTCATACAGCATCAGCAGCGCAACGCTCGCCACTGGCTTGGTCATGGAAAACATGCGCACCACCGTGTCGCGTTCCATTGGCTGCCGAGTTTCGCGATCGGCCCACCCATAGACGTCGACATGCGCGATCTTGCCGTGCCGTGCGATCATCGTGACGACGCCGCCCGTCTTCCCGCTATCGACATAGTCGCGCATCTTGGCATCGAGATTTTCCAGCTGGGATGGCGAGAGGCCCACTTCTTCCGGCGTGGCCGTCGGCCGGTCCTTGGCGAGCGCCGGTGCTGTGTGAAGGCCGATTGCCAGTGTGGCCAATGCCGTGAAACGAGCAGCAATTGCCGCAAATCTAAATGGCGCTCTCATCGCTCTTTCCTCCCTGCCAGGCAAAAAACGGGCCCGGTGCCCTGTACGATACCGGGCCCGTCCCCCCTCATTCTTCGGAGTGCTTTCCAATCCAGTCCAGCACGACTTCGTTGAACTCTTCCGGTTGTTCCCAATAGGTGGCATGTCCAGCTTCATCGACCACATAGGTCTCGGCATTGGGGAACTTCTGCGCGAACAGGCGTTGCATCGCCGGCGGCCCGAACAAGTCGGCGTCACCCGTCAGCAGCAATACGGGTACTTCCATCTGGCTCATGGTCTCCCAGGTCACCGGATCCCCCCAGGACTGCTCGTTATAGATCCCGTTGGGGGTGGACTGATCGTGCAACTCGGCCCAGGCTTCGGTGCCCTCCGGGTTGCCCGCCCGGTAATTGGGCCCAAGCTCACGCCATTCATGGGGCGGACCTCCGCTGCCTTCCAGGCCGTTAAGCTGGAGACGGCTGAACATGTCCTCCCACTCCTTTTCCGCCGGAAGCAGGATGGAGTTGCACAGAGTAAGCGAGTTCAGCCTTTCCTGGTGACTCATGGCGAATGCCGTCGCGGTGACGCCACCCGCTGCGCATCCGACGAGATGGAATTTTTCCAGCCCGAGCGAATCCACCAGCATCTTCACGTCGCCCGAAGCGCTACCCGGATTATCCTCGGGGCCGGGGATGGATTTGTAAGCGCCGCGGCGAGAAAGCGCGATCACCCGGTATCCTGCATTGGCGAAAACCGGTTGCTGATATTTCCAGATCTGGCTGGACTGTGACCAGGGATGCAGCAGCACGATGACTTCGCCATCACCGCCAGTATCCCAGTACCACAGTTTCACATCGGGAATGTCCGCATAGCCTTCAAAGGCTTCCACCTGCTCTGGTACCGGTACCTTTTCCCATACGACAGGAGTTTCCTTGCTTTCATGATGCGCAGCCTGTGCGCCTGTAACGGTACCACCCAGAAGTGCGGCGATTCCGATGATCTTGACGATTGTTTTCACGCTCAACTCTCCCATTCTTTTTTATTGCCAGGCAGCATCGCTGAACGGTGACAAGTGTCAACCTTCGAAAAATGCATGCTCTATGACAGCTGCTTTGGATTCGCTCTTATCCGCGTGGTTCGGGGCGTCCTGAGCCGCCGTATTTCGCATGCGGCCTTGCAGATCAGGATGGTGACCGGGTTTTTCGCAGTGCTTCGGCCAGCAACGCCTTGGCCTTTGTATCCGATGCGATGATGCGATGGACCTCGTCCGCCAGTTTGCGAAAGCGGTGATCGTTCGCGGCGTCATCCCCGAATTCGTCCGTCAGAAGCGCGCCGATCAGCGCACGTGCGAGTTCGTCTTCGGTCAAATCCCCAGATCGGGTCAGGGCTTCGATACGTTCTGCGGCCGATTTGCGTTGCTGAGCCGAGGAATGCGAGGCGCGCGCTCCGCGGCGGGAACGATCGGCCTTGGTCATTTGCTGCAATTGTTGCCGCAGCAGCATCAGTGCTTGGTCGACATTGGAAATGCGGGTCATGGCCGGGCTCTCAATTGTCGCCTGCAGTGCGGTTGAACTGGCCCAGGAGAATGGACGTTGCCGATTTATCCTGTGTGCTTTCGCCATGAGCGGAGCCATTCGTCTGGCCGGTTGCCGCATTTTCGCAGGCTGCAATCAGCATGCGAATGTCCTGGTTGAGCGGCTCGTTTTCGGAGTTGGCCGCGATACCCGCCTCGAGCCGCTCGACCGCCCGGTCGAACTCGTCACGCACCAGATGGGTCAGCCCTTCTGCAAACCGGCGCAGATAGGCATCTTCCGTCAGGCGCAACAGCGGCCCCCATGTGGAGAGTGCCTGATCCACTTCGCCCGAAGTCAGTTCGAAGAAGCCGAGCTGGTAACGGGCGAGATGAAAGTCCGGCGCCAGATCGACAGCGCGGGAAAGCGCGGTATGCGCCGGCAGCGGCTGTTGCCGTCCGGCCAGGATTGAGCCGCGCATGAAATGCAGCCTTGGATCCTCCGGAAACCGTTGAAGCGCGGAATCGACCGCGGCGAGGTCGTCCTCTTCTTCCCGCTCGACCGCTTTCAGAAGTGCGGCCATTTCGCCGTCGCTGCACAGTTCCATTTCGTTCGCTCTCCTAGATGTGTTTGGCGAGCAGGCCTCGCAATCGGTTTAGGGCTGCCCGATGGATTTGGGAAACGCGCCCTTTGGTTACGCCGAGCAGCCCTGCAATATGCTGGAAGCTGACGCCGTGGCGATAATGCTGGCGCATGACGAAGGCCTCGCGCTCGGGCAGCCCGTCGATCAGTTCATGCACGCGGCACAAGAGCCCATTCCAGGCCAAGTTCTCGTAAGCCGAGGGCGCGGGATCCGGCACTTCCTCGATCGCGCCCGGCTCGACCGTTTCGGCGAGCAGGCCAATGGCAATGGTTGCAGACAGGCTGGACAATGCGGCCAGGGGATCCTCATCGGTATTTTCCAGGCCCTCCTGAAGGGAGCGGAGCCTTTCGCGTTCCTGGCGGAGGCGATAGCTCGATTGCGCGGCGGCTTCGCTCGTTCGCGAAAGACCGTCGCTGATATGCCCCTGGATACGGATACGGGCGTATGCTTCGAAGGGAACGCCGCGCGACGGATCAAAGCGTTCGATTGCATGGATCAGCCCTTCATAGGCCAGCTGCTGCACATCGGCCCTATCGAAGTTTCCTGCGCGGCGCTTGGCAAATTGTCCGGCTGCCAGCCTCTCGGCAAAGCGACGATAATGGTCGAAGAGGCTCTGCCGCGCAGCGATGCAGCCAAGATCCCGATGCCGCCGCCACAAGGCCGCCTCGACGCGTTCGGGGCGGAACAGGATATCCGCGCCACTGGGCTGGCCGCCTGTTCCCGTCCCGCTCATGCAAAACTGCCAAGCAACCCTTCCATCACCAGGCTCCATCCATCGATCAGCACGAACATCAGAACCTTTATGGGGAGCGATATGGTCGCGGGCGGAACCATCATCATGCCCAGTGAGAGCAGGATACTCGCCACCACGAGATCGATCAGAAGGAAGGGCAGCAGGATCACGAAGCCGATCGTGAATGCGACACGCAGCTCATTGAGCATGAAGGCCGGGGTCAGTTTGAACAGCTCCACTTCATCAGGCGTTTCGGGCAGCGGGGCATTCGATACGCGGTAGACCATTTCCAGATCGCTTTCCCGCGTCTGGGCCAGCATGAAATCGCGTAGCGGGACAGTGCCCGATTGCATGACGTCGGTTATCTCGGCTTCGCCCGTCACCAGCGGCTGCAAGGCCTGCTGGTTTAGCTGTGACAGGGTGGGCCCCATAACGAACGCGGTCATGAAAAGGGCAAGGCTTGTCAGCACGGCATTGGGCGGGGTTTGCGGCATGCCGAATGCATGACGGACCATCGCCAGGACCACGACAATCCGGATGAAGCTTGTGGTGCTGATCAAGATGGCCGGGACGATCGCCAGCAAGGAAAGGATGACCGCTATTCGCACCGCTTCGCTGGTGCTGGCGGATTGCGCGGCGGCGAAGGCAGGGGATGCCTGGAGAGCGAGCCCGCAGATCATCGCGCGGGATATCCAGCGGGCCGCACGGCTCACGCGCCGTCTCCCGCATCCGCGTCCGCAGCTGCTTCACGCTGCTTGTCGAGTAGGGATGCGCCGCCAGCGGTCAGCGCCAGGAAATAGGTATGTCCTTCGGCTTCGACCAGACAGAGATCGCCATGCTGGCTTGCCCGCCGCGTTTCGATGATGCGGATTCTCGGGCGGGGGAGGGCGCGCGCGCCGGCCCGAAAATGCGTGAGGAAACGCAGCGTCCCTGCGCTGCCACGCTTGCGCAAGGCCAATGCCGCGGCTGCCGCGAGAGCGAGGCAAAAGACAAGCGCCAAGGCAATTCGCAACCAGGAGATATCGGGCGCGGAACCGCTTGTCAGACCGGCGGCGGAAGCGGGGGCGCCAATTCCTGCCGCAAAGGTCCAAAATATGGCGCGCATCGACCGGGCCGCCATGGGGTCAGCCGCCGATCTCGGTGACGCGGACAGCGAACTTGTCGTCCACGGTCACGATTTCGCCGCGGGCGATGATATGGCCGTTCACCCGGATCTCGGCCGTTTCGCTCAACTTCCGGTCGACCGGGACTACGTCTCCCGGCTGGAGGCTGGAAAGCCGGCTTACGGAAATCATCGCCTCGCCGAGCAGAACTTCCACTTCCACTTCGACATGGTCGATCAGGCGCGAAGGCAATTCCAGCAGCTGCGCCTCTGTGGTTTCATATTCGATATCTTCATCTACCATTGGCTTGCCGGCCTTTCGATCTGGAGCATTAAGCGGTCTTCTTGCGGGAGCAGGGAAATGGCGGCCTCGCCTTTGGGCTGACCGTTTAGGCATGCCGCAACCGGGCTGTGGCAGGCTGCTTCGAGTGTCAGCACATCGCCGACTGCGAGCGTTTCCAGCTCGCCCAAGGAAATCCGGCTGGTGCCAAGCCGTGCCGATATCTTGACATCGAGTGCGTTCAGGGCGGCGCCGACGGGTGCGGGCGGCGCATGATCGCGAGCAGGAGCCGCGCTTTCGCGCAGCAGCCGGACGGCAAGCTCGATATCGGCCACCAGGCGCAGCGCCGATTGCACGTTCCCGCAGGTGACCGGGAGGAAGAGCTTGCGCTGTGGTTCGGGGCCAAGTTCTCGTTCGGCGAGCGCATGCTGGAAGGCACTTTCGATGCGGCCGGCCAGATCTTCGAATGCGCTCTTGAGCAGGTGATCGATCACTGCGCGGTCCTGCGCGGTGCGTATATCGCGCTGGGATAAATTCTGTCCCAGCATGGCGGACGCCAGTGCGAGCCGCGCTGATTTGTGGACATGAAGGCTGTAGCCGCGGCCTTCGGAAGCGCAGTCGAAATCGCTGGCAGGCCGGTTCGCGCCGAAGCATTTCTTCCACCGCGACGGAATCATCAGGCATGGTTCGGTGAGCCAGTCGCCGGCCCAATCCTCGAAGCATCGCGCTGCGGCTTCGGCGGAGCGGGGCCCTGTCAGGGTGCTATCGGGTAGCCAGCTGACGGCTTTCTGCCTCATCCCTGGCCTCGAATGCCGAAGAGCTGCTGGATCATGTCATTCGAGATGCTGATGATCTGCGATGAGGCCTGGAAGCCTCTCTGGATCAGGATAAGATCACCGAATTGCGCGCCCAGATCGACATTGGAGGTTTCCAGTCTACCGCCCAAAATCGTGCCCACACGCGTGTCACTCGCGGAAAGATACTGAACTTGCCCATATCCTCCCAAGGTGAACAGCCCACCGCTACGCTGCTCGAGCTGTTGCGGATCGCGAAAATTGGCAAGCGCAATAGTGCCGAGATTTACCGTCTCCTCATTCGAGTAGGTGGCTTCGAGTTCTCCTGCGTCGTTCACCTCCAGAGTGACGATCGATCCAGTGCCGTGCCCATCAATCTCCGACGCGCGCAGGGACGAGACTGTGCCTGACGAGAACGAAGTGATGGAAGAGAAGTCGAACTCGACGGAAAGACCGGAAGCGCTGTCCGAAAAAGTTAGTGTATGAGTGGCAGGGTCGACAATTCCGCCAATGAACTTCAGCGTCTCGCTGCCAATCTCGTCGCCATCTTCATCGGTAACCGTGACAGTCCATTCCCCGGCCGCCGTTTCGTCCTGCACGAAATCCATGGTCCAGGAATGCGCACCGCCCTGGACATCGAAGATGCTTTGATCTGCGATTGTGTGGGTCGTCGCGGTGGAGGAGAGATTGTCCGAGAACTCGATACTGGTCGTCGCCACGGGTGGGCTGGTGCGGGCATCATCGATGTTCAGACTGACAGGCTTGCCTGCGGCGTCCAGCACGGCCAGGCGGTAGTCAGATCCGGCGCGCACGATATAGCCGTCATCGTCGACCGCGAAGCTCCCGGTACGAGTATAGAAGCTTTGTTCGCCATCCAACAGGACGAAGAAGCCACCGCCATCGATTGCCAGATCAAGGTCGCGCCCCGTGTCGCGCAATTCGCCTTGTTCGAAGCTGACCGAAGTTTCGTTCAGATATACGCCGTGGCCGGATTGCCTGGTTGACGATCCGAGTTCTAGCCCACCCGTGCTTCCTGAACCGTAGATGTCGGAGAACGTGACCTCCGAGGCCTTGAACCCCGTGGTATTGAGATTGCTGACATTGTTGCTGACGGTCTTGAGGCCTTGGGAATAGGCCGAAAGGCCGCTCAGGCCGATATAGATTGAACCGAACATTTCAATTCGCCTCCTTTATCTGAGCCACGGCGCTCAGGCTGATATTGCTGATGGACTGGTTGCCATCGGTCAGGATGGTCACTGAAGGCCCGCCGCTTCCGAACGCGACTGCCGTGACTTTCCCACTCAGAGTGGTTTCGCCGGCCGGGACTTCCACGATCTTGCCAAGCAGGCTGGCGGCCTGTGATGTGGATTGTGCCGCAACCAGAGACTGCAGGCTGGCGGCCATGTCCTGCGTCTGCTGGATCTGAGAAAACTGGGCGAGCTGCGAAACGAACTCGAAATTGTCCATCGGCTTCAGCGGGTCCTGATAGGTCAGCTGGGTCAGCACGATTTTCAGCAAATCTTCAAAGCCCAGGCCGAAGGCGTCGATCGCGGTCTGGGCATTCTGAGTTGTTCCGTTGGCGGCAGATGCGCCGCCAAGGCCCTCGATCGGTGTGCTTGCCATGGCGTTCTATCCTCCGTTTGTCTCTTGAACGATAAGCCTATGGCGCTGCGGCCCAAGGCTTTCGGCAAGGAGCTGCAAGGCCCGGGATTCCAGCTCCACGCGTTCCGGGCCGGTCATTTTTGGCAGGCGCAACAACACGAGTGGTCCGGCCTCACCGGTCAAGATCCTCGCAAGAAGAGGGAGCATTTCTGCCTGGCCGCGAGCGGTTATGTGTTGGGCAACGCGTCCATTTTCATTCGCCTTGACGGCAACGGGTTGGCCGGGCGTGCGCGAATGCTGGGCAAGGGGCGCTGACGGCAAAGTGACGGCACCCGATGCCTGGCTGCTGCGGAAGAGACCATTGCCAATCGGCGCCGATACCATGCTGGCGTCACGCAGCCTTGCAGGGGCGAAATTCTCTGCCTTGCCGGAAAGGACACTGTCCCCATGCATTGAATGCGGCGCGCGCAGGCCCTGCCGCTGGGCTATCGTCTCAGCGTCATAACGTATTGCGTCCGCCGTTCGACCATTTTCCAGCGCCTGTGCATTGTCGCCGAATATGATGAAATGCCCGGCCAGCAGACGAGCCTGTTCGAAAGCCTTCGGAGGCTCACCGATCGCCTGTTTTGCAAGGTCGGACAGACTCTGGCTCCAATGCGTGAGCATCGTTTCGAAACTCGCTCTTACATGTGAGTCCCCGTCACCGGCAGAATCCTGTCTGGCCGGCATTCGCCGCTCAGATGGCGAGACGTTTACAGGTGCCGCCGTCATTTCCTGCTGCTCCGCGCTCGCAGAATGCCGATCCCTGTGGCCGTGGCGGTTGAAGCATCGTCGCGCTTGTTTGCTATGCGTCTACCCAGATCCTTGCATCGTCTAGCCGCATGTTCTTCGATCAGGGTCTGGCGGTGCCAGCTCTGCCGCCGCGAAGACTCCAATTCTGCCAAACTGGAAGCTTCAGCCGCTACATTGTCGCACACTGTGGTCAGATCGCTCAGGGCGACTTGGCCTATACGCCACCGATCCAGATCGAACGTGCTTGCGGTGGCGATCGACTCCAAATTCCGGGCTTCCGCATCCAACGCGGCCTGGTTTGTCTTCAGCTTTGACAAAGCCTCGTCATAATCGCTTTGAACCGAGGCTAGGTCGGCTGCGCTGGCCATCGCCCTGAGCGCAAGGAGCCGCTGCATGCGCTCGAATTGCCAGAGGCGCGTGCTATCCTTTTGCATTGCCGGATTCTCCAAGGATTTGGGCCAATTTCTGCCTTGTCTGCTCGCGATCCTCATTCTCGCCGGAAGCTTGCCGGAGAAAGGCGGTGAGCGCCGGTTGAAGCGAAGCGGCCCGATCGATTTCGGAATTGGTCCCGCTGCGATAGAGGCCGCTTTCGATCATTGGCCGGGCCTCTTCAAAGGTCGCGATCAGTGCAAGCGCCTGGCGTGCGAGGTCGAGCGAAGCAGCGCTGAGCAGATCGTCCGAGAGGCGGCTGACGCTTCGGGAAACATCAATGGCGGGGAAGTGCCGCTTTTCCGCGAGCGACCTGGAAAGGACGATGTGCCCGTCCAGCACCGATTTCATCAGTTCGACGACTGGATCATCGACATCGTCGGTTTCGCTGAGCACGGTCATCAGCGCTGTAATGGCGCCGCCATCCCGTGCCGCGCCGCAGCGTTCGACATAACGGGGAAGCGCGGAAAATACGTTCGGCGTCAGGCCCCTGACAGTAGGGGGCAGGCCCGATGCCAGGCCGAGTTCTCGCAACGCATGCGCAACGCGGGTGATCGAATCCACGATTAGCAGAACATGCTCGCCCCGATCGCGCCAATATTCCGCCAGGCCGATCGCCTGCTCGATCGCGCGCACTCTCATGCTGGGGCTTTCATCGGCGGTAGCAGCCACCAGAGTGGAACGCCCGGCATGTTCGCCCTCGCGCATCATCCGCCAGCACCGTTCCACTTCGCGGCCGCGTTCTCCCACCAGGCACATGACAAGGCGATCGCAATCTGCCTGCCGTGCGATCTGTTCGATCAGACTGCTCTTGCCGACTCCGCTGGCGGCGAAGATACCCGTGCGTTGACCTTTTCCGAGCGGCAGCAGTGCATCGATCGACCGGATACCCGTGGTCAGCTGAATGGTTGGCGATATCCGCTCGAGTGGGGGCAAGAGCCTGCCCGATTTGGGCTGGCGGTCTTCGGGCAAGAGTATTCCCTGGCCATCCAGGGCTCCGCCGAACCCGTCGATGGCGCGCCCGCCAAAGCTGTCGCCCACGGCGATTTCTTCGGCCTGCCGGGCCTTGGAGACCCTTGCCCCAAGAATCAGCTTTGGTGGCAGCGTGACAGGCATCAGCCGGATCAGGGATGGCTCTACCGCCACGACCTCCGCGATCAGCGGAGCGTCATTGCTGGCGGTTTCGATTTCGCAATAGTCACCCACGCTCGCAAAAGGGCCATCGGCCTCAAGAAAGTCTCCGCTCATGCGCGTCAGCACACCTGCAACGCGGACGAACTCGACCTGCTCCAATCGATCGAGGAAGCGATGCGGCTTCACGGCTGAGCCTCATCGTCGGTCAGCCGGGCGAAGAACTCGCAAAGGCGCTGCCATTGGCCGGGCAGGCCGAGATCGAGTGTGCCGAGTTTCAGGATTGCGCGGCATTCTCCGCCGGAAAGCTCGTCACTCGCTTCGACGGGAACAGCCAGGCACCGCTCCTTCAAAGATGCTAGCTGCTCGGCCGATCCAAAATCTTGCGGAGAAACCTGAATCGAAAGGATAAGCTCGCGATTCAAACCACTGATATGATGCTGTAAAGTTGCACAGACTTGCTGGCTGCGATCCTCGCTGGCGCCGAGAATTTTTGCCACCGATGCTTGGGCGAGCTCCACGGCCAATTGCTCTGTGGAGACCAGGTTTTCCGCCAGATCCTGGCGCATCAGTCCGGCGGCTTCGGCCAGTATTTCGCAGCGCTTTTCCTCATCGCGTCCGGCGGCTTCCCGGCCCTCGGTGATACCGCGTTCATATGCTGCCTCTTCGCGTGCATCGGCTTCTTCGGCAGCTCGGATCGATGCCTCTCGCAGCTCGGCGACAATGGTTTCGAGTTCGCGGCAGCGTCTCGCCGCTTGGCTGTGCTGCTCGTCCTCTTTCGCGGATGCCTGGAGAGATATCTCGCCTCCAGAATGGAGCCGGCCAGTTGCAGCAATCGGACTGTCGGAACCGGAAGGCGCGCGAGCGGATTGGACAGGCGCGCGAGGACCGGGATTGGGATCTGGCGCTGTGGTCCGTCCAGATTCGGGTAGGGCTGCGACGGGTTTCGCACCGATCGGCACAACGCTGGCCTGCGCGGAGCCGTCATGTGCTTTGAGAAGCTTTCTCATAGCAGCGACCTGAGCTGATGAAGAAACGTCTGCGCAAATGTCTGTCGAGCTTCGAGTGAGCCGTTCTGTCCATTCGCTCCGCTTGCCAATTCATGGGCCGTCATCAGCGCCGCACGCACCGGAGGCTTGATCCTCCGTCCATCCTCCGTTTCGTTCTCACAGGTGGCAAGCAAGCCGGCGAGCCACGCGGTATAGCCGCGGTAACGCTGGCCATGATCGGTATTGGAAGTGTCTTGGCTCTTCTCCCTCGCAATCATATGCTGAAACTCGAGCCGCTGCTCGATCGGCAGCCGGCGCAAAATGGCCTTGCGGTCACCGGCGCCCAGCGCGTGCCATTCCTGCAGCAAAGCTTCGTAATTTGCGGTGTCAGCGGGCATGGGAAGGTTCCTCCCGCATGGCGACCGTTTCGCTCAGCAAGTCGGCAAAGCGCTGCTGTTCCTCTCCGCCCAATCTGCTGCGCCGCCTGAGCCAAATTAGTACCATTACCAGCAATGCCGCCAATGCGATCCAGGTCCAGCGGCTAGCCGCAATCTCGCTCCAGCGCGTTTCATTGAGGAGAGGAGATACGGCGGGGATCGGAAAACGAATGTCCGGCTCTTGCGCAGATGCCACCGGCATGGAAGCGGGCGGCATGCTTCCAGACTCCAGGGTTCCGGTTTCGAAGCGTAGCGTGTCGCCAATGTCGCTGGAAAGCCCTGCAACTTCCGTGATTGCGCCCTGCAACATCTCCCGGTCATCCGGGTTGATGGGGCTTTCTGTCCTGAACGCTATGCGCAGAAGGAAATTGCGCTCCTGGTCCGCTGCGCCGGGTTCCTCTCCCGTCTCGGCAACGATAGCGGGCTCAGGGTCCTCGGTGGCAGCTCGCTCCGCCAATTCCATCGCGAATACGCGAACGCTGAAGTGTAATCCGGGAAGAAGTCTTTCCGCGACGCTGCGTATCCCGGCACGATAATACTCTTCGAGCGCCTGCTTCTCGCTCAGTGCCGAGCGGACCTCATCTTCGGAAACAGGGCTGACGCTGAGCAATCTCCCGCGATCGTCGAGCACGGCAACTTTTGCCGCGGGCAGATCGATAACCGCCGATGAAACGAGCTGCTGAATACCCGACACGCGACTTGCATCGACCGTGAAACGGGGCACGGTTTGCAGAGTGACGGCGGCCTTGGGTGCCTGCTGACTTGCCCGGAACAGCGTTCTTTCGGGAAGCGAGAGATGCACGCGCGCAAATTCGATATCTTCCATGGACATGATCGTGCGTGCCAGCTCGCCCTGCAGCGCCCGCTGATAATTCACCTTTTGCGCGAATTCCGTGAGGCCCATGTCGGTTTCGTTGAACAGTTCGAAGCCCACGATGCCGCCCATCGCGATCCCCGAGCCGGCGATAAGAATTCGTGCTTCGCCCGTGTTTCCGCGAGGAACGAGGATCCGGCGCCCTTCGTCTTCGAGCCGGTACTCGATCCCGCGCTGTTCCAGTTCGCTCACGATTTGTGCGGCATCCGCTTCACGGATATTTTCGTACAGAACGGCAAAGTCCGGCCGCAGAACCAGGAAATAGCCTGCCGCAAGCAGCCCTACGGATGCCAGGAAAAATGCTGCAAAAAGAGTCAGGTGTTTGCGTTCCATGGAACTGGTCTCAAAATCTCCGGAGTTCGGTCACAGCTGCATGTTCATCAGTTCGCGGTAGGTCTCGACCAACCGGGTGCGGACCTGCATCGCCAGTTCGACGGACAGGCGGGCCTCTTCGAGAGCGATGGTCACGCGGTGGACGGGGATGCTGTCGTCCACGGCGAACTGGCGGACCAGATCGTCCGCCGCGGCGACTTTCTGATTCACTGCATCCAGTCCGCCGGAGAGGATGGATTCGAAGCTCGCGGTTTCCGGCTGTGTGGCCGCTCCCGGCAAACTGACCGCACCGGAAAGGCCCAGTTGGTTTAGTGCAGGTGGGCTGCCATCCATGCCGATGGCGGCGATCGCTTCGGCGCCCGTCATGACTGGCGTCCAATCTGCAATGCGCTGGAATAAATCTGATGGGCAGCAGCCATCGCGACCAGGTTCGCTTCGTATGCTCTTGCGGTCTTTACCAGCAGGGTCATTTCTTCGGCCTGGCTGACGTCGGGATAGTCTACGAAGCCATCCGCATTCGCATCGGGATGATTGGGCTCGTAAACCTGGCGCAATCCGCCGCCCGCTTCGACGCTAACAACGCGCACGCCGCGCGGTTCGGCGGGAAGCTGCTCGCCATTCGCGCTCATCATGCGCTCGAAGCTTTCTGCGGGCCCCGATACCAGGCGGAGGGGCAGGTATGGGCTGCCATCTGCAGTCCTCGTCGAATTCATATTGGCAAGATTGAGCGCGGCCACTTCCATCCGCCGCCATTCGACATCGAGGCCGGACAGGCTGATTTCCAGGGCGTTCATTGCCTGCCTCCGCTCACCGCAAGGCGGGTAATCTGCATCTGGCGGCTCAGCACATCGACCAGTGCTGCGTAACGCATGGCGTTTTGGGAAGCGCCCGCCATCTCGAGGTCCAGGCGCACTTGCGCATCGCCGGATTGCGCGACCTCTCTCAGAAAGCGCGGCTCGACTTTCTCAACTGCGTCTGCACCCATGCTTGCGGCATTGCGCAACTCGCCCTCGAAACTCACTCTCAGCGGCGAGTAGGAAGGCGAGCCCGAATTGGCGATATTCTGTGCGATCGCCGAGGCACGCATGGAGAGCCCGTCCAGCGCCTTGGTGATCAGCAATGCGGATAATGCGTCCACGCTCTTGTCCTCCTATTGAACCAGTATTTCGGCGTGGAGTGCGCCTGCAGCCTTGATCGCCTGCAGGATCGCAATCATCCGCCTGGTATCGACTTTGGCCTGAGCGAGCCCCTCCACCAGCGAACCCACAGTCGTGTTGGGGAAGCTCATCACGGCGTCATTGGCGCCCTGTTCGACGTCCAGCGTCGTGTTGGTCACGACCAGGCTGGAAACATCGTTGGCGAATCCGGAGATGAAGCTGGGCTGCGAGGCGTAATTCTCGCTGGTAATGGTGACCTTGATGTCGCCCTGGGAAACCACGACGCTGGAAATTCGCACATTCGCGCCGGCGACGACCGTTCCCGTTCTTTCGTTGATGACGATCCTGGGGCGCGTGTCGGGGGCGATAGCGACATTCTCTATCCTCGAGAGGAAACCGGCGAGTTGCGTGCGCGGCTGATTGTATTGGATCAGCACTTCGTCGGCATTGCGGACGCTGGCGATACCGAAGCCGAACGAAGCATTGATCGCATCGCTCACTCTCTGGGCCGTCGTGAAACTCGGTTCGGAGAGAAGGAAGGAGACATAGCCCTCTGCCTTGAGCACATCCGCATCGACGGCCAGTTCAACCGTTGCGCCGCCGGGTAGCACTGCGCTGGTCGGATAGTTGCGTTGCTGGCGATTCAAATTCGCCTCGAAATCGTAGCCCCCTGCAGTCAGCGCCCCTTGTGCGAGCGCATAAGCCTGTTGGTCCGGGCCGAGCAGCGGCGTCATCAACAATGTCCCGCCGGCCAGCGAGCGCGCATCGCCGATCGACGCCACGAGCGCATCGATCCGGTCACCCGGATTGGCCGAAGCGGGGAGAGTTGCGGTGACGATGACGACCGCGACGTTGCGGCTGTTGATCTGGTCTTCGGAGACCGATGTGCCGAGCCGTGAGAGAACGTTCCGCAGTGCCTGGCGCGTCACTGCATTGCGCCTGGTATCGCCGGAACCGGCAAGGCCAGTGACCAGGCCATATCCGATCAGCGCGTTGTCGCGCCAGCCGTCGAAGCGGCCAAGGCCCTTGAGCGGCACTGTCTGTGGCGAAGCCGGCGCTGCGGGGAAGGCGGCGGCCAGACATAGGGCACCGCAAACGGCCAGAATCTTGCGCAAAAGAGTCATCAGCCGATACCGAGAAAGCTGAGTACGCGGCTGATGAGCCCTGGCTTGGCGCTGCGGCTGACAAAGCCCTTGCCGTCATAATCGATCTGCGCGTCGGCAATGCGCGAGGAGGGCACGGTGTTATAGGCCGATATATCCTGCTGCCGCACGCGCCCGCGAACACCGATTGTCGTCTCCTCGCCATTGATCAGCATTTGCTGGCGGCCTTCGATCAGCAGGTCGCCATTGGGCGCGCGGCCGGTGACTGTCGCAGACATTTGCGCCACGAATTGCTCGCTGCGCACGATTTCCCCCTTGCCGGAATAGCTTCCGCCAAAGGCAAGCGTGGCATTTTCATCGATCCCGCCTGCCTGAAATCCTCCACCGACCTGCGAATTGCGTGCGGAGTTGTTTTCCAGCTTGCTCGCGGCTCTCGTGCTTTCGAGGATTACGACCGTGAGTGCATCGCCAACCGCCATGGCCTTGCGGTCGTTTGCCACGGCTGGCCAGGCGTCGTGCCGGTAGAGCTGCTCTGCATGGATGGGAACCGCGGAATGCGCGCAAACCGCCGCCATCATTGCCGTCAGAAGGATCCGGTGCCTGTTCATCGGGCTTCTCCCTCGGTAGCCCGCGACAGTCCGGCCTCGAAGGGTAGCGAGAAAACCGATCCGTCTTGTGTCTTGACCAAAGCGCGGTCCCCATCTCGCGCCGGCGCCAGCAAGCGAACCGAGCGCGCGATCGCGACAGGACCATGACAATAGATAATCTGAAGCTGCTGGCGGGGCCGAAAGACCGGCCCGGGCTCAAGCACAAGCATCCCAAGCTGGGTGCCCGCAGCCAGGGCTTCCGTTGCCACAAGAGCTTTTAATTGGCGGTCGAAATGGAGCTTCAGCGAAACGGGTTCGGCCGGGCCTCTGGATGGGCAGGGCGCCGGAGCCGCAAGCTCCGCATAAAGAATGTCTCCCGGCTGCACGTCCGAAATCAGAACATGGCAGTCACGCGCTGCGGCGGAAGCGGCGGGGATCAGGCAGAGGGCTGCCAGGAGAGCCGAGAGCGAGTGCAACTTCATCGCCTTAGCTCTTGAGATTGCTGGTAATCGCAGCGAGCTGGTCGGCGGCCTGCACGACCTGAGCGCTGGCTGCGAAAGCGCGCTGGACGATCAGTATCTGAACCATTTCCTGGGTCAGAGAGACATTCGATTCCTCTACGCGCCCTTGCGCCAGGGTGCCGGCGCCGTCCTCACCGGGGCGGGCGTCGATCAGGCGCACACCGGAAGCCGGCTGATACAATCCGTTGTCCAGCCGCTGCATCGCGCTTTCGTGATCCACGCGAACAAGATCGATCTGGCCAATTTCGATGCTTTCATCGCTGGTCGTCGTTACCGATACGATGCCGTTTGCGGCTATTTCCAGGCTCTCCGCATCGTCAGGGACGACAATGCCAGCCCGCAATGGCAGGCCATCCGAAGTTGCCAACAGCCCGTCTTCATTCACGCGAAGGCTGCCGCCGCGCCAGAACAAGGGGGTGCCTCGCGGGCCGAGCAATTCGATCAGGCCGCGCCCATCGATCGCAAGATCCAGCGGATTGTCAGTGCTTCTTAGCTCGCCTTGCTCGAACAGCCTGTCCTGGCCCGAGACGCGAACGCCCGCGCCGCCAATCATGCCGTCGCGCGAAACGGGTAGGGTGTCGCCGGTGCTTTGCGCTTCGCGTGCCAATACTTCCGAAAAGCGCGCATCGACACGTTTGAAAGCGGGCGTGCCCACATTCGCGACATTGTTCGCCAGGATATCGAGGGCTTTCTGTTCGGCCCTGAGCGCCGCAGCGCCGATTTCAAAGGCTTCGTTCATCGTCCGCTCCTGCTGAAGGTGGTGATCGCCTGTCCCATCAACTGGTCGTAGATCTGAGCCAGCCTCCCGCCGCTCTCGGCTTCGCGGATGGCGGACATGGCCGAAACCATCTCGTCGCTCGTGACGACGTTGGAGCTTTCAATGAAGCCTTGGCGCAGCGATGAACTCTGCGCTTCCTCCAGCTGACCTGTCCGGCTGCTAAAACTCGCCCCGCCAGTAGCGCTCAAGGCCTCCGCATTGTCCGCCTCGAACATCGCGATGCGGGATTTGGGCAATCCGTCTTCCAGGATTGTTCCGTCGCTCAGAATCTCCACGTGATCGCCGCTGAGGACGACGTCGCCTCCGCCGGTTTGCTGGAGCAGCCGGCCCATCGCATCGGCGACCAGCCCCCCGTCGCGCAACGAGAAGGATCCGCCGCGAGAATAGGAAAGCTCATCACCGTCGCGCAGTTGAAGCAGGGCGGGGCCGCTTACCGCGAGATCCAGCGGCTGGCCGGTCTCCTTCAGCTGTCCCTGGCGAAAATCGACCTGCGAAATCACCGTGGCGGCGCAGGGCGAATTGCCGCTGCAGTGTTCAAGTGTCGATGAAAACGCGACCTGCCGCTTGTAGCCTGGAGTCGACGTGTTCGAGAGGTTGTGCGCAGCAGCCTGCACCCGCTTTTCGGATGCCGACAAGATGGCACTCGCATAATCGATGAAGCCAGGCATTTTCCCCCCCGATCCCAATGCCTTGGTACCCCGAACTTCCTCCGCCGGAAGAATCGCCGAGCACCTTGGCGCGCCCCTTGGATGCTTGATCCAGGGTAGTGTTGGCACGCCGAGTTTGCTCGGAACTGGAGATATTGCGCGCCTGTAGGCAAGCCAGATGCGCGGGGTTCTGGGGCGCATGCAGTGGCGCGCCGTGCAACTCTGGCAAAGCGGTTGCGCCGGAGCTCGCTGGTTTGCCACCGTTTTGGATTATTCGCAGCTAACCCGATTGGAGCCACCGGACGGGAAGGGCGTAATTGCTGGCGTTCGGCCGGGACTCTGCCTTCCAATTTCGGCAAGCCTCTCCTCCAAGTCAGTCAACGCTCACCCCGGCCTCTCTGGATATGGGACTAAGTCAAATTCGGCGTTCGGTTTGCGGCGAGAGCAATCCTCTCGCCTTGTTCTGCCGCCGGATAGCGATGATCATGGCAGCCACCGGCGTGTGGGCGGAATTCCTTGAGCCGTGGCGCACAGCGTGTCAGGCGGCATGAGAGAACCGGCTCTCTTCGGAAGGAAGGGAGAGATGCCGGTCAAATAATTGGAGAGATCGAATGGAGCGTAATCCGGCAAAATCGATAAACATGGTCTTCCGGCGGCCGCATGCTTTCCTTGCACTTGCGCTTCTTGCGGGATGTTCCAGCGGTGACGAAATGGAACCCGAAGCCGCGCAGCCTGCCGACATTCCAATCGCGGGCGAGCGCGTCTTTCCCGAAAGCATCACAGCCGATGCAGCAGGCAATCTCTATGTCGGAAGTCTGACAGGCACGATCTACCGCGCCTCTGCCGGTGCGGATGAAGCGACGCCCTGGGCCCAGATCGAGCAGGAACCGGGCCCGCAATCTCAGTTCGGCGTTCTGGCAGACGACGCACACGGTCTGCTTTGGACCTGCGTGAACCCCAATCAGTTCAACGATCCGCCGGGCTCCGGCCCATCGACTTTGCAGGCATTCTCCCTCGAGACAGGCGATCTCGCCGCGCGATACGAATTTCCCGAAGGCGAGCCGACGGCCTGCAATGATATTGCAGTCGCTTCCGATGGCACTGTCTATGCCAGTGAAACGGCTTCCGGCCGCATCTTCACCCTTTCGCCGAACGCAGAGAGCCTGGAGCTGTTTGCACAGGAACCGGCGCTGGTGGGAATTGACGGCCTCGCTTTTGCCGAGGATGGCACGCTCTACATCAACAATGTCCGGGACAATCTGGTCCAGCGCGTCGAACTTGACGGTGATGGAGACTATGCCGGAATTTCCACGCTGGAACTCGACGACACACTGAGCGGGCCGGATGGATTGCGCCCCCTGGGCGGGAGCAGATTCATTCAGGCGGAAGGGCCTGGCGGCCGTGTGGCGATCATCGATATTTCAGGCGACAGCGCCACCGTTACGCCCGTCAAGACAGGGCTCGATTCTTCGCCTGGCGTCACTGTTGTGGATGGTATTGGCTATGCCACCGAAGGCAAGATCGGATATCTGATCGATCCGGAATTGAGCGATCAGGATCCCGGCCCCTTCGTCATACGCGCTTTCGAACTGCCGCAGGCCGAATGAAGCGGCGCCATCGGAATTGTCAGATTTGCATTCAGGGATGAACGTGATGCCGAATGGGAAACGCGCTGCTGCGTTGATCAGCAGCTTCTTTCTGTTGTTCTCGGGGCTGGCGCTGTCAGCCTGCTCTTCCTCATCGATTGACGCTTCAGCCTTGGCCAGTCCCGATGATGACGAATGGCTGAGCGATGGCCGGACCTATTCTGCCCAGCGCTATTCCCCGCTGACCCAGATCAATGCCGACAATATCGGCGAACTTGGCCTGGCCTGGTATGACGATCTGGATACCTATCGCGGGGTCGAGGCGACGCCGGTCTATGCCGACGGGGTCCTTTACAACACGCTGCCCTGGAACATCACCATCGCATATGACGCCAAGACCGGAGAGCGTCTGTGGACCTTCGATCCCGAAGTCGATCGTTCCAGAGGCCGCCTGGCGTGCTGCGAGCCTGTCTCGCGCGGCCTGGCGCTGTGGAAGAACTCGGTCATCATTGCCACGCTGGACGGCCGGATCGTGGCGATCGACCGCAAAACCGGCGAAGAGCAGTGGAGCACCCAGACTTTCGGCGACGATTATGCCTATACCATCACCGGGGCACCGCGTGTCTTTGACGGCAAGGTCGTGATTGGCCAGTCGGGCGGCGATATGGGCGTGCGCGGCTTCGTAATCGCGCTGGACGCCGATACGGGGGAGAAGCTTTGGAAGTTCTTCCTGACGCCGGGCGCCACTCCCGAGCCTGACGGTGAAGCTTCCGATCCGATCATGGACATGATCCGCAAGACCTGGTCGGAAGACGGCTTGTGGAAGGAACTGGGCGGCGGTGCGAATGCCTGGGATTCAATCGCCTACGATCCGGAGCTGGACCTGGTCTATGTCGGCACCGGCAACGGCTCACCACTTTCTTGGTATCATCGCAGCAACAGCGAGGGAGACAATCTCTTCGTCTGCTCGATCGTGGCCCTGAACGGCAAGGATGGAAGCTATGCCTGGCACTATCAGATGGTGCCGGAAGAAGATTGGGATTTCACTTGCACCAGTTCCATCGTCAGCGCCGAGCTGAATATCGATGGCGAGGACCGCAAGGTGATCATGCAGGCGCCCAAGAACGGCTATTACTACGTGATCGACCGGGCAACGGGCGAACTGATCAGTGCAGAACCGTATGTGAAGATGAACTGGTCGCTGGGGCTCGACCCGGAAACGGGGCGTCCCAATATCAATCCCTACGCGCATTACGGCACCGATCCCGCACTGGTCTATCCCGGGTCTGCCGGCGCGCATAACTGGTTCCCCATGGCATATAGCCCGCGCACCAAGCTGGCATATTTCCCTGCCTATGAATGGGGGATGGTCTTTGCAGTCGATCCCGATTGGGAACCCAAGCCCATGCGTTCCAATGCGGGCTGGGGCGGTTATACGGGTGAAGCGCTGGAAAAGCGCATGGAGCTGACGCAGGAGGCTGCAGAGGTCGAGAATGCGTTCCTCGCCGCCTACGATCCGGTGAAGCAGGAAATTGCCTGGAAAGTCCCCTTGCCACGCCACGGCAATGGCGGCGTGATGGTGACCGCTTCCGATCTCGTATTCGAAGGCACCACCAAGCAGACCTTTGCTGCGTTCGATGCGCGGACCGGTAAACAGCTCTGGGAATTTCCGACGCAGAGCGCGCCAGTGGCCGGCCCCATCACCTATGAACTGGATGGCGAACAATATGTCGCGATCAATGCAGGCTGGGGCGGCGGCGCCGCACAGGTGGAGCAGGGCCTTGGTATCGAATTGCCGCGTTCGTCCGCCAGACTGCTCGTCTTCAAGTTGGGCGGAACGAAGCAGCTTCCACCGCTCGAGGCCGAAGAGCCCGTTTCTCCGCCGCCGCGGTTGACCGCGAGCGAGGCGCAGGTGCGCAAGGGGGCGCAGCTCTACGCCGATACTTGCGCTTTGTGTCACGGACCCAGGGCTATCGGCGGGGTCAAGGACCTGCGCCACATGTCGCCCGAAGCGCACGCCGCCTTCAACCAGATCGTGCTGGGCGGAGCCTATGTGGACAAGGGCATGGCCAGCTTCGACGATATCCTCAGCGAAGAGGATGCAGAAGCTATCCACGGCTACCTGATATCGCGCGCGAACGAAGATTGGGGCGCGGACAGATAGGGGACAGACTGGTGTTCTGGGCGGCATCTGAATTGTGCGGACGCCGCCGCATCCTGGCAGGCGTAAACGTTTGGAAATCGGACTGTCCGGATTCTGGACGCGCGCCCGATTTCGTATCCGTGTTATTCCTGAGGGGCAGCCGGTAGATTCGGTGTCTTATTGCGGCAATCCCGCTGGCTTGCGCATGGCCGCGCTGGACCGAAAGGGACGCCTGGCTTGCTGGCGTTGCACATTCGGCACGCCGTGACATCGCTTCGGAATCGAGGATTTCGGCCAATATCGGCTCAGCACTGGGCAACGCACTGCCAAAGGGGCTCCCCTCGTTAATAAAAGTTAATTTCGTAGGCGCTGCGCGAACGGCCTGCCGGGCGGACGAAAAACCCTTCATCGGCGCAGCTCTAACTCGCTGATGCGAATAGTTCTGGCGATGGTTAATCGCCTTGAAACCATCATGGCATCGGGTCCACGGTTTCCCCACTAACCCCGTTTGGTCTGATTCGTGGCACGACTCATCCAGGCGGAAGAATGATCGGGCGCAGGATCAGAAAAGCCATTCGATTGGCTGGGCATTTCGGAAAAGCACCGAAACCATCTCATCTGATCCTGCCCTGGTTGGATCGCATGCCTCTGTGGGCAAGCGTATGTGGGAAAGACAGTCGATGGATTATCAAGGATCCCGTGAAACGTCCGTTGGGAAGGACACGCAAGGCCTGAGTGAAGACAATGCCGCAGGCCGCGGCGCAGTCTCCAGCCAGATCGTCTATCTCACGCCGGACGCGAACAACCTTGTCGTTCTCCCGCCGGAAGTTTCCCTCGATGATCTCCAGGTCGTCGGGCGGGACCTCGTCATCGTCGCGGATGATGGCACGCGCTATGTCATCCAGAACGGTGCCGTGGACGTTCCGCAGCTGGTCGTCGAAGGTGTCGAGGTTCCTCCGCTGAACCTTGCAGCGCTTCTGGTCGGCAACGAGCCGGAACCGGCCGCCGGTGCCACGCAGAGTTCGGGCGGCAACTTTGCTGCCCCTGCAGGCGACATTCAGGACGCTTACGACCGCGGTGATCTGCTGCCCTATACCGAGCTCTCCTTTCCCGAGCCCGAAGAGCAGGAAATCTACCAGGGTGTCGACAACGAACCCGAAGTCATCATCATTACCCAGGACAATCCCGTTGGCGCCATCGACGCGACGGACTCGGTCGATGAAGACGGTTTGCCCGCACGCGATGGCGAACCGGAAGGCACGCAGGCTGCCACCGACAGCGAAACCACGACCGGCACGATCAGCTATGTCTCGCTCGACGGAACGGATGCTGTCCTGATCAACGGGACCGAAGTCGTCAGTGTCGGCCAGGAAATTGCCGGTACTTATGGCGTTCTCACGATCACCAGCATCGCCGATGGTGTGATCGGCTACAGCTACACGCTGACCGACAACACGGCCGGTTCCGGCACTTCGGACCTTTTCGAGGTCACCGTTGTCGATACGGATGGCGATACGGCCACTGCCACGCTGACGGTGGCGATTGCGGACGATGCGCCCATCGCGCTCGACGACACCGATACGGTCGACCTCGAAACGGATACGGCGACCGGCAATGTCATTACCGGTGCGGCCACCGTAACCGGCGCCGAAGGCGCTGATACGGTTGGTGCCGACGATGCCTCCATCACCGCCATTTCCGGCGCGGGCGGTTCGGACGACAGCTTCAGCGAGTCCGGCTATCTCGAAGTGACGGGCGAGCACGGCACTCTGCTCATCGATGCCGATGGCAATTATGAATACACGCCCTTCGATAATGTGCCGGGCGACGCTACGGACGAATTCGAATATACGCTGACGGATGGCGATGGCAGCGAAGCAGCGGCCACGCTCACCATTACGCTTACCGATCTTCAGCCTGTCGTTGGCGAGAACGGACTGGTTCAGCTCGATGACGATGCTTTGGCCGGCGGCAATCCGGGCGGCATCGGTGACGATGCCGACGGCATCAACACCAGCGGAACGCTATCCGGTTCGGGCGGCAACGGTGCGCTGACATTTGCGCTGACCGGCGCAACTCTGCCGGCAGGATTTGCCGTTTCGTCGAACAACGGTTCGATCATGATCATCAGCCAGGGCGGAACCGACGTCCTGCAGGTTTCGATCAATGCGGCGACCGGTGACTACTCGGTCACTCAGCTCAATCCGATCGATCACCTTGCCGGCAATGACGAGAACAATTTCGATTTCGCTGTCCAGTACAGCGTGACCGATATTGACGGCGATAGCAGCAACGGCACGCTCGACATCAATGTCGACGACGACACGCCCACGGCCGAAGACGACACGGATAGCCTGGACGAAGGCGGTCCGATCTCGACCGACGGCAATGTGATCAGCGGCGCGGGCACCGACAGCGGTGCTACCGGTGCTGACACGGTTGGCGCGGACGGCGCCGAGGTCGGCAATCCGGGCAGCTATGAGGGCACTTACGGGACCTTGGTTCTGAATGCCGATGGCAGCTACGTCTACACGCTGACGGACTACGGCCAGTCGATGATCGAGACGCTGGGCGACAGCGAGACGCTGACGGACGACTTCGATTACACGTTGGTGGACGGCGACGGCGACAGCGATCCTGCGACGCTGACGCTGACGCTGAACGGCAGCGACGACGGTGTGACGATCACGGGTCTGGAAAGCACTGCACCCGATATCGTGCTCGATGAAGACGATCTGGCGAATGCGGGCGACGATCAGGGCTCCGATCAGAGCGATCCCGTGACGGTGAATGGTAACTTCGGAGTTACTTCGCCCGACGGCCTGGATCTGGTCCAGGTGAACACGATCAATGTGGTTGTTGGCGGCGTATTCGGCGGTCCGGTCGAAGTCGCGAATGACGGCATAATCGCAATCAGCATCACGGGCTGGACGCCGACCTATGCGGCGGACGGCACGACCGTGATCAGCGCGACCTTCGAATACAGCGCTACGTTGCTGGACAACACGCTGGCGCATACGGGCGATTATAACGACGCCATCTTCGACCGGCTGCTGGTGGCAGCGTCGGACGAAGACGGTTCGAATGATTTCGAATATCTCTATTACGGCATCGTCGATGACGAACCCACGGCCGAGGATGACATGGACAGCCTGGACGAGGGCGGTGCGATCTCGACCGACGGCAATGTGATCAGCGGTGCGGGCACCGACAGCGGTGCTACCGGTGCGGACACGGTTGGTGCGGACGGCGCCGAAGTCGGCAATCCGGGCAGCTATGACGGCACTTACGGGACCTTGGTTCTGAATGCCGATGGCAGCTACGTTTACACCCTGACGGATTACGGCCAGTCGATGATCGAGACGTTGGGCGATGGCGAGACGCTGACGGACAGCTTCGATTACACGCTAGTGGACGGCGACGGCGACAGCGATCCTGCGACGCTGACGCTGACGCTCAACGGCAGCGACGACGAGGTGACGATCACGGGTCTGGAAAGCACTGCACCCGATATCGTGCTCGATGAAGACGATCTGGCGAATGCGGGCGACGATCAGGGATCCGATCAGAGCGATCCCGTGACGGTAAATGGTAACTTCGGAGTTACTTCGCCCGACGGCCTGGACCTGGTCCAGGTGAACACGATCAATGTGGTTGTTGGCGGCGTTTTCGGCGGCCCGGTCGAAGTCGCGAATGACGGTATCATCGCAATCAGCATCACGGGCTGGACGCCGACCTACGCGGCGGACGGCACGACCGTGATCAGCGCGACATTCGAATACAGCGCTACGCTGCTGGACAACACGCTGGCGCATACGGGCGACTATAACGATGCCATCTTCGACCGGCTGCTGGTGGCAGCTTCGGACGAAGACGGTTCGAATGACTTCGAATATCTCTATTACGGCATCGTCGATGACGAACCCACGGCCGAAGACGACACGGACAGCATCGCTGCAGGCGAATATGGCCCGGTGACCGGCAATGTCGTGACCGATGCCGAAGCCAATGGCGATAATGGCGCGGACACGGTGGGTGCCGATGGCTTTGCCTCGATCACCAATCTTGTGAGCGACAACGTTCCTGCCAATGGTGACGCCGATCCGGCTGGCGGATTTGTGGTCCAAGGTGAATATGGCGTCCTGACGGTCCAGGCGAATGGTGACTACAGCTACACCCGCGATGCCGACACGCCCGGGGGAGTGGAAGATTCTTTCACTTACACCTTCCAGGACGGCGACGGTGACGAGGCATCGGCCACGCTGACGATCAGCATCGGCAATTCACCGCCCGAAATCGGCGGTCTGACGCCGCAAGCTGAAGGCGGCGACGTGATCGTGGACGAAGACGATCTCGCCAATCCCGGTGACGATCAAGGCTCGGATCCGACCAAGGAATCGACTACGCAGGGCGGGACGTTTACGATCTCGGCTCCTGACGGCGTCGACGATCTGGTGATCGATGGCCGCACGGTGATCGATGGCGGCGTGTTCACGGCCGATAGCTGGACGACTGCGCTGGGCAACACGCTTTCGATCACGGGCTACAACGCGGCAACGGGCGTAGTGAGCTACACCTACACGCTGGCAGACAATGAAACGCATGCCGATGGATTGGACGAGAATGCGCTGTTTGAGGATTTTTCGGTCACCTTGACCGACCTCGACGGCCAGTCGGCCAACGACACGCTGACGGCGCAGATCGTCGATGATGTGCCTTCGCCGGAAAATGACGTTTTCAACCAGACCGCCGAAAATGCCGACGTAAGCGGCGACGTGTCTCTCAACGATGCAAGCGGTGCCGACGGTGCTGCAAACTTTGCCCTGGTTGGCGATGTCTCGGGCACCGGCTCGCTGATTTTCAACGGAGACGGGACATTCACCTACACGCCTGGCGCTGGCGAAACCGGACAGGTCACTTTCCAGTACAGCATTACGGACGGTGACAATGACGTGCGCAATGCGAATGTCACGATCAACCTGGTGGCGGATTCCGCTCCGGTTGCGGCCGACGTCAACGCCTATGTCGACGATGACGGGCTGCCAGCGGGCAATCCGGACAGCACCGCTGGCGATGACGATGCCAATGCCGGCGAGTCCGGCTCGGGAACCAGCAGCGAAGCCATCTGGACCGGCACGCTTGGTGTCACCAATGCTCCGGCCGATACGCCGCTGACCTATACGCTGCTGCTTCCGGCCGATGGAACGATCGGCACGGAAAGCGTGACCTATTCGCTCAATGCAGGTGCGACACTGCTGACGGCGACTGTCGACGGCGGAGACCGCGACGGTATGCCGCTGTTCACGGTAGAGATCACGGATCAGGCGAGCGGTGCCTACACCGTCACTCTGATCAATGCGGTCATGCACCCCTACACGACGGATACGGAAAACAACCTGACGGCTGCGATCTCCTACCAGGTGGCCGACAGCGATCCGACGCCCGACACCGATACCGGCACGATCACCATCGATTTCGACGATGACATGCCCAGCGTCTTCACGCCTGAAGATGCGACAGTTCGGAACGCTGCGGGCGATCCAGTGGTGTTCCAGCTCGACAGTGCGCCGGGTGACGGCAATATCCTGAACAATTTCGGCGCAGATGGGCCGGGCACGGTGCGCTTCCCGTCCAATATCGACGGCACGGATAGCGGCCTGACGTCAGGCGGTCAGCCGATCATCTACGAACTCGGGCCGGATGGCGAAACGCTGTACGGCAAGGTCGGCGACACAGTGATCTTCACTGTGGAGATCGATGCGGAAACCTCGACCTATTCGGTCGATATGGACGGCACGGTCGATGCGGTTACGAATATCGAATACAACCCAGACGACTATGACCTAATTGGCGGCAACAGCGCATGGTTTGGGGTCACTCAGACCGGCGACAATGACAGTTCCGACCTGCTGATCACGCCCAATAATGGCTCATCGATCAACACCAGTAGCTTCTTGGGAGGCGTTGGCGGTGGTCAGTCATTGGGTACCGGCGAATCTTTCAGTATTGATTACGTCACAGATCTGACAGGTTCGCCCGGTGGCAACTACGTCGCAGGAGCGGAGAACGGCCACAGTTTTGACGGCCATTACACGACCCAGGGCGCGACCATCAATTTCCGTCAGAGCGGAGGGACAACACTGAAATTCACCGCGTCGGACGATGCTGATGGCGATAACATCGTTGGCGATGGCGCGGTCGATACCATTACTGGCATTACGCTCAGCTACGATGGCGCGACCAGCCCGCTGCTGACGCCGACCGCTGCACCGCAGATGGTGACGCTCGGTGGACATCAGTTTACCTATTACATGGATGCCGACGGCCAGTCGGTGATCGTGGAAGGTATTGCCGGTGCTTCAGGCAACAGCGCCGGGGCCGAAACGCAAGTCGCGATCTTCACTGCCGATGGGTATAACAGCCTCCAAGTCACGCATGAGGGCGGCGACACCGTCAAGTTTTCGGGCTTTGGTGCTGCTGTGCCGACGCAGGAACCTGTTGATTTCAGCATTCCGACCGAAATCGTCGATGCTGACGGCGACACCGTCGCAGGCCAAGATATCGACATAACGCTTACGCCTTCGGTCGAACCGCTGTTCCTGGTGGGTTCGAGCGAGGACGACGCGAATGGCGAGACCGACAACCACATCGTCGGTAAGCCCGGCGGCCCCTACGAAGGCGATATAACGGGCGACACCGGCGACGATGTGATTGTCGGCGATCCTGGCGCTGTGACCATCTCTGCCGGTCAGACGGCCAATGTCGTGCTGGTGCTTGATACTTCGGGCAGCATGGACGGACTGATTTCCTTCGACGGAGGCGTCACCGATCGCCTGCAGGCGATGAAGGATGGCACCCATGCACTGATCGACAGCCTGGCTTCGTCCGGTGCGGAGGATGTGCGCATCACGCTGATCCCGTTCAGCACAGGCGCGACCAATCTCGGCACCTTCGATCTGATTGTCGACGGCGTGGTCAATACTGCGGCAGTCGATGCTGCAAAGGCCGCGATCGACACCTTCGATCACAATGGCTGGACCAACTACGAAGCGGCCATCCAGGCCACTGAGGACTGGATCACGGGCGGCAACGGCATCTCCGGCGCCGACATCAACAAGGTGGTGTTCGTTTCGGATGGTTCGCCGACCGCATCGATCAACAACAATGGCACGATCAATACCCACAACAATTCCAATCGTGCCATGGAAGAACTGCTCGGGGACTATAATCCCGGCGGAAATGCCAATGACGACTTCGTCAACGACGTTCAGGCAGTGCTGGACACTGGCTATACGATCAATGCGATCGGCATCAATGTGGGCTCCACTGCGATCGGTTATCTGAGCGATGTCGAAGATGGTATCGACGGTGGCGGCGACGGCAGCGCGCAGAACGTCACGACTGCCGAGCAACTGGCCGAAACGCTTGCCGTGCTGGGTGAATCGACTGAACTGGCCGATGCCGGCGACGACACGATTGTGGGCGGCAACGGCAACGAGCTGATCTTCGGCGACGTTCTGTACACCGACGATCTGGCCGATGCGGTTAGTCCCAATGTTAGCCTGCCCGACGGTTCGGGCTGGGCGGTCTTCCAGGCCCTGGAAAACCGCGCCGACGCGGAGAACACGGATCCGGCCGGCGACGGTGCCGATTGGACCCGGGCGGATACGATTGCCTATATCAAGGCGAACGCCGCCACGCTGGCGACCGAAAGCGGCCGTGCCGGCGGCAATGACACGATCAATGCCGGGGCCGGCAACGACACCGTCTTTGGCCAGGAAGGCAATGATGTCATCACCGGCGGTGCCGGGTTCGACACCATTTCCGGCGGCTCGGGTTCGGACACCTTCGTGTTCGACGCGGCTGCCCTGTCCGACGGCAGCTTCGATACGATCACCGACTACACGGCCGGTGAAGTTATTGATCTGACGGCTATCCTGCCCGACTTCGCCCTGGGCGATCTTGCCGACTATGTTCAGTACGACAACGTTTCCGGTGAGCTCTTCGTCGACCTCGACGGCGGCACCGGCGGTGAGAACTGGGTGAAGATTGCCGAGCTTGAGGATGCAGGTTCGCCCTATGGCGGGGACGTTACCGTCCGTGCTTCGATCGGCGGATCCGACAGCAATGTGATCTCTCCGTCCGTTCCGCCCATCGTGCTCGATCTCGATGGCGACGGGGTGGAATTCGTCGGAACCGATGCCGGTGTAAACTACGATTACGGCAATGGCCTAGTGGCGACTGCCTGGGCCGGTGCTGATGATGGCATCCTGGCCATAGACGCCAATAGCGACGGCAAGGTCACTGATGCTTCCGAATTCGTCTTCGGCGAAAACGGGTTGTCCGACCTTCAGGGGCTGGCTGCCAATTTCGACAGCAATGGCGACGGCGTGCTCGATTCCTCGGACGATGCCTTCGCCCAGTTCGGTGTTTGGCAGGATGCCAATCAGGACGGTGTAGCCGATGCCGGCGAATTCCAGACGCTGAGCGATCTGGGGATCACTTCGATCGGGCTGACTTCCGATGGCAATGCCTATTCGGCAGCCGATGGCGATGTGGAGGTTCTGGGGTCCGCGACCTATACCAGGGCCGACGGAACCACCGGCGAAGCGGCCGATGCTGTCTTCAGCACCAAGGCTGTGGCGCGCGAAACGGAAATCGCCCTTGCGGCGGCTTTCGGCGGCGTCCTGACCACGGCGCCGCAGGACGGCCTGCAGTTCCTGATGCTGGACGGTGAAGGCAACGCCCAAACCGAAGAGCTCTGGACGCCGGAAGAGACTTCCTACTCCGTCCTCTCCGAAAGCGAGACGCAGGAAGAGAGCCGTTCGACTGCCGAGTATGAAGGCCGTGAGGTTCCCGAGAGCGAAACCACGCAGGAGAGCGACTTCCATTCGGATGAGAGCGAAACGCAGGACGATGCTTCACTCGATTCGATGGTGGCCCAGAACGATGACTCGGATTTCGACAGCGGTGACCAGACGGACGGCAGCGATACCGAACAGTTCCTGGCTTTCGACGCTTCCAGCGAAGACGCAGCAATGATGGATGCATTGCTGAGCCTCGGCGAGGGCGAAAGCGAGGGCGAAGCAGCCGATGCACAGACCGACCAGGCTGTGGCCAAGGAAGCACTCGACGAAGTCGCAGAAGGCGAACAAGTCGATCAAATCCTTGACCAACTCGTCGGAGAAGAGCAACCGCACGCTGATGGTGTCCCAAATGGAGACACTCAAACGCTCCTGGGCACACAGTTGACTGACGATTCACCGCATTTCAACACGTTCGGTGCCAATGCTCAGGCGGATGACGATGCAAGTTTGGCCGCAGCAGTTGCTGCGTAAGAGAGAAGTTGAGGCAAAGGGGAGCTCAATGATGCACCTGTCGAAATGGAAGCTGCGAATCGCGGTGGCGGGTGCCGTCATGGCTGCGCCGCATACGGCAATGGCCCAGGATCTGCTCGATCTCGATGACGGTTCGCTGCGAAGCGAATTGCAGACTCGCTACGATGCAGGGCTTGAAGCCACGCTGGATCCGGCAATCTATGCCGCGAACGATCCGCGTTACATCTGGGCTTCGGAAACGAAGGTTCAATGCGCGATCGCTATCGGCTTCATGAAGTCTTCCACGCGCGATCCGGTGAGCATCGGCAAGTGCCAGGATGCCTATCTGCGCATGCAGGAACCGCCGCCCCCGCCGCCTCCGCCCCCGCCGCCGCCGGCACCGGAGCAGCCCGCATTCTGCAGCGAAAAGCTGGCGGGCATCGTGTTCTTCGAATTCGATTCCGCGGTTCCGCCGGAAAGCGCGACGCAGACGGTGGACGCCATCGCCAGCAATTATCGCACCTGCGGCTGGCAGACACTGACCGTAACCGGCCACGCCGACCGTTCGGGCAGCGACACCTATAACGAAGCGCTTTCGGTGCGCCGTGCGGACTCGGTAGCAAGCCTGCTTGGTGCCCGCGGCGTTGCAAGCGGAAACATGGCGGTTGAAGCGAAGGGCGAGACAGAGCCCCGCGTTCCGACGGCGGACGGCGAACGCAATCCGCAGAACCGCCGTGTCGAAATCACGGTCGATTAAAGAGAGGAGCAGATCATGAAGAGCAAATTTGGCAGCTTCGTCGCAGCGCTCCTGCTCTGCGGCACTTCGCAAACCGCGATGGCGCAGGAATCGGGCGTTTCGATGTCCGAAGCGATTGCGGTGGCAATGTCTGTGAACCCGGAGATCATCCAGGCGCAGATGAACAAGGAAGCCATCCAGTTCGAACGCAAGCAGGCCCAGGGCCTGTTCGCCCCGCGCGTCGATGTGGAACTTTCCGCAGGTGCCCGGCGCCTGGAAAACAATACGCGCCGCAATCTGGGAATTGCGGATGATTGGCTCAACCCGCTTGAAGCCAGCGCGATCGCGGACTGGACGGTGCTCGATTTCGGCCGCCGCGACGGCGAGCTGAAGCGTCAGGCTTCCCGGGTCGATGGTGCATCCTTGCGCGTTGTCGAGCGTTCGGAGTTCATTGCCCTTCAGGTGGCGCGTCAATATCTGGACGTGCTTCTGCAGCAGCGCATTGCCGCCGCTTCCGAAGACAACGTGACGTTCCATCGCAACCTGGTGAATGATCTGGGCGAAGGCGTCGATCAGGGATCGATCAGCGTTGCGGATCTGCAGCAGGCCAATGAACGGCTCGAAGCAGCAGTGGTGAAGCAGGTCGAAGCCGAGCAGTCGCTGGAAGAAGCGAAGATTTCGCTGCGCTCGCTCACCGCTCTGGATATCGATCAGGTCATGCTGCCGCCCAATCTCGCCAGCGCGCTTCCGCCCACGCTGACGGATGCCATCGGCCAGGCGCGCACCAACAATCCGCGCGTTCGCGAGGCGATGGCGGATGTCGATGCCGCCAATGCGTTGGCCGATTCCGCCAAGGGCGATCTCTTCCCCAAGATCGGGGTAGAGGCGCGCGGCCGCATCGGTGACGATATCGATGGCTTCCAGGGTGAAACCAATGACGTCCAAGCGCGCGTCTATCTGCGCTGGAACGTCTTCGACGGCGGGATCAACCGTGCCAAGCTGCAGGAAATGGTGCGCCGCGCGAGCGAAGCCCGTTACAATCTGCACAAGATGTCGCGCGATGCCGAAGAAGATGTTCGCATTGCCTGGAACGCGATGGAAAAGCTTTCGAGCGTGACCGAGGCACTGACCCGTCAGAGCCAAGTCAGCGACGATCTGCTGCTTTCCTATCGCAGCCAGTTCAATGTCGGCCGGCGCTCTCTGCTCGACGTTCTCGATTCCCAGAACACGCGCTACAACACGCAGGTCCGGCTCGAAACTTCGCGCTTTTCCGAATTGTTTGCGCAGTATCAGACGCTTGCGGCCGTAAATGGCTTCCTGGATGCCCTGCAGATCATGCCGGGCGCAGGTGCGGGCGAGAATGAGCGTGAACGCTTCGATTACGGCCCGACGGTACCGGCTGAAATGCAGCGGCGGGTGAATCCGAAGTAGAAAGGGCGTTCCGCTGTCAGGCGGCGCGAACAATTATGGCGAATGGCGAACTCGGCGCGGCACTGCCGCATGATGCACTGATTGCGTGTATATCCGAGTTCGCCTCGCGTTTCGGAATTCCGTTTTCCGCCAATCTGCTGCGCACGCTTGCGCGCAGCCCTGATGGCAGCCTGCCGTTCCATCAGATGGGGCCGGCGCTCGAACTGATCGGCCTCAATTTCGAAGAGCGCTCTCCGGCCAAGCTGCCGGTGCGCGAGGATCTTTATCCGGCCATCGTCCAACTCAAGAATGGCAGCACCATCGTGGTGCACGAAATCAGGGAGAAGGATCTCCTTGTCTGGCGTCCGGGCGATGACGAAGGAACATGGGTTTCCCACGACTCGATTGCGGAGGAATTCGGCGGCGGGTTCTTCACGGTCATCGGCGATCCTAGCAGCCTGCGCGACCGCGAGGCGCCCTGGCACGCCAAGGGGCGCCATCACTGGTTCTGGAGCGAGCTGAGGAAGGAAGCGCGCGCCTTCCGGCCGGTGCTGCTCGCTTCGCTGATCATCAACCTGCTTGCGCTGGCGCTGCCGTTGTTTTCGCGGGCAGTGTATGACCGCGTCATTCCCAACAGCGCCACCTCCACACTGTGGGTGCTCGCGCTGGGCGTCGTCATCGCATTCTCCTTCGAATATGCCTTGCGCGTGGCGCGCTCCAACGTGATCGAGCAGATCGGGCGCAGGCTGGATCTCAGGCTTTCCCAGAAGATCTACGGCCGCCTGCTGGCGACCCCGCTCAGTGCCAAGCAAGGCAATACCGGCGCCCTGGCGGCGCGCGTTTCCGAATATGCCCTGGTGCGCGACTTCTTCGGTTCGACCACGATCGTGCTGATCGTCGACATGTCGTTCCTCGTGCTGTTCGTGGCCGTGATCGCCTATATCGCCGGCTGGCTTGCTCTCATCCCGGTTGTGGCGATGGCGGGCATGGCCATCGCCGGCTATTTTCTGCAGCGCAAGGTCGTTCAGGCCGCGCGCGATGCCCAGGCCGATTACGGCCTGCAGCAGACATTGCTGGTAGAATCTATTGCCGGCATGGAAACGCTCAAGAGCATGGCGGGCGAGGGCGGAATGGTCGGCCGCTGGTATGGGCTGGCCGAAATGGGAACCGCTTCGCAAAGGCGCCTGCGGGAGATCAATACTGCGGCAGTCAGCCTGGCGACGACATTTCAGCAGGCCTCCACAATCTCGCTTATTATCGGCGGCTATTACCTGTTCGATTCCGGCGCGATCACAATGGGCACGATTATAGCGATCGTCATGCTGGCTTCGCGTTCGCTTGCACCGGCGGGGCAGATCGCCTTCCTGCTGACCAAGGGACGCCAGGCCAGGGAGACGCTGGACAGCATCGAGCGGCTGTTTGAAGTGGAAGACGAACGCAAGGAAGGCAGCATCTCCGCACCGGCGGTTGTCAGGTCCGGGGAAATCCGCTGCGAGAACATGGAATTCCGCTATCCCGACGCGCCGACGGCGGCGTTGGACGGCATCAACCTGAGGATCAAGCCGGGCGAAAAGATCGCCATTATCGGGCGTGTGGCGTCCGGCAAATCCACGCTGGGGCGCATCCTTTGCGGCCTCTACCGCCCGACGGACGGGGCGATGCTGATCGACGGGATCGACAGCCGCCAGTTCCGCCCGCAGGACATTCGCGAGGCGTTCCGCTTCGTGGGGCAGGACGCCAACCTGTTCACCGGCACGGTAAAGGACAATCTCACGCTTGGCCGGAGCGATGCGGATGACGCGGCGCTGGTCGAGGCGCTGCGGACCACCGGCGCGGACCAGTTCATCGGCCGCGACGCGAGCGGGTTCGACCGGCTCGTGGGCGAGCATGGCCGGCGCCTCTCGGGCGGGCAGCGTTCCTTCATCGCGCTTGCCAGAGCCTTCGTTTCGCCTGGCCGCCTGCTCTATCTGGACGAGCCCACCGGGGCCATGGACAGCCAAACCGAGAAACTATTCGTGGAGCGGTTGTCCCAATCTCTGACGCCGGAACAGACATTGGTTATTTCAACCCATAGACCGGCACTTTTTTCGATATGTGACCGCCTTATCGTACTGGACAATGGGCGTGTCGTGGCGGACGGTCCCAAGGAACAGGTCATCGCTGCATCGGGTAGCGGTGCAGGATCAATGACGTGACACAGACCGCCACTTTTTCGATTACCAGCCTGACGCATTGGCCGAAACTTGCCCGGCCCCGGACCGCAACGGCGCTGTGTGCGCTGGCTGCCGCGGGGGCAACCCTGGGCGGCAGCATGCTGTTCTGGCCGGAGGCCAAGGCTGCGCCGCAGGCCCGGGTGGAAGAGATGCGCCAGCTGGTGGAAACCACCAGCGGAGAGCAGGGCGCCATCCTGCGCGAAGGAGCCGGCGCGGAGGAGCGCAATGCGCTGATCCCGTCCATGAATCAGCCGGTGGAGCATGCGCGCGCATTCCAGAGCATTCGTGCAGGCACGCCCGCCTATAATGCCGCGCTCAAATGCCTTTCCCAGGCGGTTTATTACGAAGCGGCCAACGAACCCATCGCCGGCCGCCGCGGCGTTGCGCAGGTGGTGCTCAACCGCGTGCAGCACCCCGCCTATCCCAATTCGGTTTGCGGCGTCGTGTATCAGGGCGCGAACGACCCCGTCTGCCAGTTCAGCTTCACCTGCGACGGCTCTTTGCTGCGCGCACCCGTGCCTTCCCTTTGGAACAGCGCGCAGCGCGTCGCAGAGGCGGCGCTGGGCGGCTATGTCGAAGATTCGGTCGGTTCGGCGACGCATTACCACGCAGACTATGTGCTGCCGCGCTGGGCCTATACGCTGGGCAAGATCGACAAGCTTGGCCGGCATATCTTCTATCGCTTCAAGGGCAATGCCGGCAGGTCTTCCTTCCTGACGGCCCGCTGGTCTGGCAAAGAGGCGATCCCGGCGCTGGATATGGACCGCTTGCGCGGCAAGCTGGCCGCGCGCCATCAGGCCGAGCCGGTGCAGCAATTCGTCGAAGGGCTGACCGTCACGCATAGCGAGGCCGACCGGCATGCGCGCAACGATGTCGGCGGGCGGATCGACACGACCAAGCAATGGCGGCTGACCATTCCCGATCCGGTTTCGGCCAGCCAGACCTATCGCCAGACCGTCGAAGGCCAGAACGAGGCCGATGGACCGGCCATGGAAGAAGGCACGCAGGCCATATGAACGCCGCAGCGCTCAAACGGATCAATTTCGGCGAGCTGCGCCAGACGGTCGCGCGCTGGGATGCCAATCGCAAGCTGATCGCGATCAGTGCGACCGGCCTGTTCCTGTTCGTGGTCTGGGCCAGCCTCACCAGTGTGGACGAGCTGACGCGGGGCATGGGCAAGGTGATCCCGTCCAGCCAGTCGCAGGTTGTGCAGGCCGCCGATCCGGCAGTAGTGAAAGAGATTCTCGTCCGGGCAGGCCAGTCGGTCAAACAGGGCGAATTGCTTGTCCGGCTGGACGATACGGAAGCCTCTTCCCAGCTCGGGCAATTGCAGACGGAGAATGAACGCCTGGCCATGCGCGCCGAAAGGCTGCGGCAGGAAGCCGGCGGCGAGGGCCTGGGCTGCGAGCCGGGAACGGCCTGCGCGGAGGAACAGCGTCTCCTGGAAGTGCGCCAGGCCGCTGCGCAGAGCCAGCAGGCATCCTTGGCCGCTGCAGTGGAGCAGCGCCGCCGAGACTTGTCGGAAGGGCAGGCCACGGTCAGCTCGCTGGAAAACAGCCTGCGCCTTGCGCGGGAACAGGTCCAGATGCTGGAACCGCTGGCCGAAAAGGGCATCGTTCCGCAGACCGAACTGCTGAGCGCGCAGCGCGAAATGGTCGACATACAGGGCCGCCTGTCCGCCGCGCGGCAGGGCGTGGCACGGGCGCAGGCCGCAGTGGCCCAGGCCCGGGCAGATCTGAACTCCGCCAGGCTGGATTTCCGCCAGCAGGCGCTATCCGAGCGCAGCGAGCTGGAAACCCGGATCGCCGTGAACGAAGAAACGATCCGCGGCGCGGCCGCCAGGCGCGAACGCAATGAATTGCGCGCGCCGGTCAACGGCATCGTAAACGATGTGCAGATCACGACAGTCGGCGGCTTCGTCTCGCCGGGCGAACAGCTGATGCAGATCGTGCCGGTCGGCGACAAATTGTTGGTCGAAGCGCGCATCCGCCCTAGCGACATCGCCTTCATCAAGGTTGGCGATCCCGCCACGGTGAAAGTGACGGCCTACGATTTTTCGATCTATGGCGGGCTGAAGGGCAAGGTTGCGCAGGTTTCGGCGGACAGCGTCTATGACGAGGCCGAGCGCGAGGCCTATTACATTGTGCTGGTGGAGACCGATCAGTCCTATATCGGCAAGAACGAGCAGCAATTCCCGATCCTGCCGGGCATGATCTGCGATGTGGAAATCATCACCGGCAGCAGGAGTATCCTGTCCTACCTGTTCAAGCCGATCGAAACGGCATTCGGCGAAGCTCTGACGGAGCGGTGACCGGTCCGATCGAATCTCCCGGGCCAGTTGCCCGCGGGAAAGCCCATCAATACCCGTGGAGCCAGGACGTCCTGTCGTTGAAGCTGATGACGGGCCGGTAATCGTTGCTGGCCGAGGCGTCGAGCACGGTGTTGGTCGCATTGTCCAGCAGGTAATATTCCCCGCCCATGCGCACCACCAGCAGGGCATGATCCGCATTGCGCGCCAGATCGCGGGCAATGGTCAGGAACATGTCGTCACGGTGTACTCCTGCAGCGGCCAGCATCTGCATCTTCAGGATCGCGATATCCTCGCAGTCGCCTTTCCCCAGGTCCAACGTCGTGCGCGCATTGGCCCAGTGATCGGCCTTGCCGTAAAGCGCCCGGTCTTCGACATAGCGGATGCGGTCGTTGGCCCAGCTATTCACCTGTTCCAGCAGTTCGACGCCAGAAGCGCGTCCTGCGCCCAGATAGCGGGTGAGCCGGGCATTGGAGATACCGTCGGAGCGGACGCGGTTCCAGGACTTGTCGAACATCGTGCGGCGGATCGTCACACGCTTGCTCGCCAGGAAATCGTCGCGGGAGTAGCTGCGGGCGGCTTGCGCCATTTCCGGGGCGGCCTTGGTGGCGGCCAGAGCGCTCGTGTCGGCGCCGGCGCTTTCCGCGCAGAACGAAGGCATGGAGCGGGTGGCGCCCAAAGCGGGCTGCAAGCCCTTGGCGCGGGCCAGGGCGGAGCTGTCATCTGCCCCGTTCGAAGCAAATGCCGGCTTGTTCGCGGAGGCCTGCTGCATGCGCATGAGCTCCAGCTTGCTGGGCGAACCGCCAAGGATCGCCGCGCTCTTGCTTTGCGCAAGGGGTGCCAGAGCTGCTGGAGCCGGGGCGGCCACGCTGGGGGCGCTGCAGCTCGTGGCGATGGCCGAATAGACTGCACTGGGCGCGAAGATCGCGCTCGCGGCCAGCGAAGCGCTGGCTTGCGCCGGGCTCGCCGCCGCGGCCAGAGCCATTGCGGCGCCGCAACCGAGTGCATGAAGGGGAGCTTTTGCTCGCATACGCCCGGTTTTGACGCATGCGGGTCAAGACATAGTGGCCAAGTCTGGTAAATGGCCCGTTAGGAATCCGGCAAAATTCTGCCGGAAAATAAACGGAAAAATGGCAGAAAACTGCGGCCTGTGGCAAGAATCTGCCGGTTTAGAGCAGGCGCTGCAATTTCTTTCCGCGTGCAGTTGGGCGAACAATTCTCGGCCCGAACAGGATGTAGCGTTTGCGGTAGGATACCAGCCCCTTGGCCAGCAGCAGGGACAGGGCCCAGCGGTCGTCCCCGAAAGTGCTGTTCTTGAGCATGCGGCGTTCTGCTTCGTCCAGATCCAGATTCTGGCCGGCTATATTGTCTGCTTCGTTCAAGATGACCCGTTGCCCCCAGCCAACAACTGCGGCTTATTGTTACCCCTGCAGTCCCGTTATCGCGGGTATCCGCATTTCGCCAGTTTTCTTGCGGGTAAGATGGCACCTCAAAGGTTGTAGTTGCAGCCACGCTCATTCGTAGTAAACTCGGTAGCAAGCTCAGCTGTAGAATTCGGGCCGCTTGGCTGTCATCCCGGGCAGGCCGCGACGTATGGAGGATTGCATGGCCTATAAGGTATCCATCAATGGCGAGGAGCGCGAAGTCGACGTTCCCGAAGACATGCCGCTCTTGTGGGTGATCCGCAACGAGCTCAACATGGTCGGAACCAAGTTCGGCTGCGGTATCGGCATGTGCGGTGCCTGCACGGTGCATATTGACGGCCAGGCCGTACGGTCCTGCCAAACGCCTGTCAGTGCAGTGGGCGAGGCCAAGGTCACCACGATCGAAGCGCTGGAAGAAAGCGCGGTCGGCCGGGCGCTGCAGCAGGCCTGGCTGGAAAAAGACGTGATGCAGTGCGGCTATTGCCAGGCGGGCCAGCTGATGAGCGCCAGCGCGCTGCTGTCCGAAAATGCTTCGCCCGATGGCAAGCAGATCGACAGCGCCATGTCGGGCAATATCTGCCGCTGCGCCTGCTACACAAGGATTCGCGACGCCATTGCCATGGTCGCAAAGGAGGGCACGGCCAATGCCTGATCTTCTCGAAAAGGAACCAGCCGCGCCGGGTCTTACCCGCCGTTCGATGCTGAAGGCCAGTGTGATTGCTGGCGGCGGGCTGATGATCGCCGCATCCATTCCGCTTGCAGGCTGCGCGCCGGGCGAAGTGTCGAGCGACACGTTCAATGCCTGGGTCAAGATCGCCAGTGACGGCACGATCACGCTGATAAACCAGAACCCCGAGATCGGTCAGGGCATCGCGACGATGCTGCCCATGCTGATCGCGGAAGAACTGGATGCCGATTGGGACAAGGTCGTGATCGAGCAGGGCGATTACGATGCGGACAAGTATGAGAGCCAGATTGCGGGCGGCAGCTTCGCGACGCCGACCCACTGGATTCCGATGCGCCAGGTGGGCGCGGCGACGCGCCAGATGCTGGTGGCCGCCGCTGCCGAACGCTGGGGCGTTCCGGCCGCAGGGCTGACCACGGCAAAGTCGGTGGTCACCGATCCGGCCTCCGGCAATACGCTTTCCTACGGCGATCTGGCCGAGGATGCGGCCAAGATCGCGGCGCCCGACATGGAGGCAGTCACGCTCAAGGACGAGAAGGATTTTACCCTGATCGGCCAGGCCATCGGCGGTACGCACAGCCCCAAGATCGTGCGCGGGGAACCGATCTTCGGCATGGATACCCAGCTTGACGGCATGGTCTATGCGGCGTTCGAACGGGCTCCGGTCTTTGGCGCCAGGCTGGTTTCGGCCGACACGTCGGCGGCAGAGGCCGTGCCGGGCGTGGAGAAGGTCTTCGTCGTGAAAGGCGGAGACGACCCCTTCAAACTGATCGACGGCGTGGCCGTGGTCGCCAAGAATTGGTGGATTGCCAACAAGGCGCGCGAAAAGCTGAAGATCGAATGGGATAACGGGAAATGGGCATCCCACAGCTCGGAAGGCTATAACAAGCGGGCGAGCCAGCTTATGGCGGGCCGCCCGGCGCACAATCTGGCCGACAATGGCAATGTGGACGGTGCCTTCGCCTCCGCGGCCAAGGTGCTGGATGCCGAATATTCCTATCCCTTCCTTGCCCATGTGGCGATGGAGCCGCAGAATTGCACCGCGCTTTATCACGAAGACGGTTCGATGGAATTCTGGGCACCCACCCAGACGCCGGCACGGGCGCATGGGGACCTGGTCGAGCTGCTGGGCGTTTCGCCCGACAAGGTGAAGATCCATCTCACCCGCATGGGCGGCGGCTTCGGGCGCAGGCTCTACAACGATTTCATGTGCCAGAACGCAGCCATCGCCAAGGAGATGCCGGGCACGCCCGTGCAGCTCATCTGGAGCCGTGAAGACGACGTGCATAGCGATTTCTTCCGCACGGCAGGCTGGCACAAGCTGCGCGCCGCGATCGACAGTTCCGGCAAGCTGACCGGGCTGGAAGATCACTTCGTAACATTCGGAGAAGGCGCCGAATTCGCCGATTTTTCCACCTCGATGGAAACGACGGAGTTTCCGGCCCATTTCCTGGACAATCTGCGTTATGGCTATTCGACCATGGAAACGCGCGTGCCGCTGGGCGCGATGCGGGCGCCGCGGTCGAACGCCATTGCCTGGACCATGCAATCCTTCCTTGACGAAGTGGCGCATGCACAGGGCAGGGATCTGCCTGCGCTGATGCTGGAATTGCTGGCCGAATCGAAGACGCTGCCCGGGCGGCCGAACCGTCCCGAATGGCCGGGCATGAATTCCGATCGCGCCCGTGCCGTGATCGAGAAGGTGCTGGAAATGTCGAACTGGCAGGCCGGCGCCGGCGGCAATGGCCGCGGCAAGGGCTTCGGCTTCTATTTCAGCCATAGCGGCTATTTTGCCGAAGTGGTGGAAGCCAGCGTGTCCGCTTCCGGCCAGATCCAGCCGCATCACGTGTGGGTCGTGGGCGATGTGGGCAAGCATATCGTCAACCCGTTCGGCGCGCTGAACCAGGTCGAAGGTTCGGTGATCGACGGGCTGGGGCAGGCGGTTGCGCTGGCGGTGGAGATCAAGGACGGCACCGTTCAGCAGTCGAACTTCCACGATTATCCGGTGCCGCGCATGCCGATCACGCCGCAGATCGACGTGGAATTCCTCAAGACGGACAATCCGCCGACGGGGCTGGGCGAACCGGCGCTTCCGCCGGTGATCCCGGCGCTGACCAATGCGATCTTCGCCGCGACCGGCAAGCGGGTTCGCTCCCTGCCGATCGATCTGAGCAGCATCGCCTGAGCGCTAAGGGGAGATCGGCTCCGGCCGCGTCCCTCCTAGCGGAGCCATTCGGCCAATGCGCCTTCGACCGCCCGGATCTCTTCGGGCGTGTCGACGTCGCTGAGCTCGCCCACCGGTGTCGGCACCATGACCGTATCGGGATCTTCGCGCAGCAGCAGCCCCGCGCCGCGATCGCCGCCGAGTTTCTGCAGCGGGGCAAAGCTTTCGCGCGTGAAGCAGGCCGGAATGCCGGGCTTGCCGTCGGGATAGCGGACTGCGGAATTATGGCCGCGCATGGCGGCATAGATCAGGCGCTCCAGCAAGGCGGGCGTGACCAGCGGCATGTCCGCCAGCATCAGCAGCAGCCTGTCGCAGCCCGAAAGTTCGGCATGGCGGGCGGCGAGGGCGACCGAAGTCGAAAGCCCTTCCTGTGCATCGGGATTGCGGATCAGCTCTGCCTCTCCCGCCTCGGCCGCTGCCAGGGCGAAGGCAGGTGCATCCTCGCCCACCACGATCGCGCAGGCCGCCCGGTCCATGGTGAGCGCGGCCTCCAGCGCATAGCTGCCCAGTGGCCTTCCCATCACCGGCGCGTCCAGCTTGCCCCCGCCGAAGCGCGATCCCTGGCCCGCGGCCAGAACAGCGACGAACAGCCCCCAGTTCGCCGCCACGCTCATCGGTGGGGATGCAGCATTTCATAGGCGCCGACCACTTCGGCCATGATCGAAAGCGCCAGCACCCCGGCATCGCGGCTATGCGGGATCAGGCCGACCGGCCCGGTAATGCGCGCCAGCTCCGCCTCGCTGTGGCCGGCAGCCCGCAGCCGTTCCATCCGGCTTTCGCGGGCCGGGGCGCCGCCTTGCGCGCCGATATAGAAGGCGGGGCTTTTCAGCGCCCATTCCAGCAGCACATGTTCCCATTCGTGATCGTGGAACAGCAGCAGCACCGCCGTCCACGGATCGACCGCAATGTCCGTTGGCGCCTGGCCCAGCGAAATGCCCTGGCCCGCTTCGCGCCATTCGGCCTCGATCCCCTGTGTTGCCGCAAGCCGTTGCAGCGCGGCGCATTCGCTGCCTGCGCCCAGTATGACGAGCCGCAAGGCGGGGATGTAGGAGCGCTGGGCAATGAAGCCGGCCTGGCTGCTCAGCGGCAGGTCCAGAGCGGCCTCCTGCCGCTGGCCGATCTGCTCCACGCAGGCCGCCAGGGCGCTGCGGTCCGGCGCGGGGTCGATCAATATATCCAGGCCCGATCCGCAAGGCAGGCGGAAATCGATAAAGGGGGAGCCTTCGCCATAGCGCAGCAGCTTCGCCTCGCCCGTCTGCATCGCCAGCTCCGCCTGGTTCGCCAGTTCCCGGTCCAGGCAGTTATCCGCCATGTCCCCCGCGATCGAACCGTCGCGCCCCACGGCCAGCTGCGCCCCGCAGCGCCGCGAGAAGCTGCCTTCCACATTTACCAGTGTGCACAGCGCCGCATCCCCTGCCGCGGCTTGTTCCAGTGCATCGTGATCGCTTGTCATCCCCACCTGCTTATTGTGATTGTTCTTTCATGCAAAGCCTAGCCGTCCATGGCAGGCCCGGCACGTAAATTATCGCGTTAATGGTTATTGACCTTGCGTGCAAAGCGCGCTCGATTGCGCCGGAGTGCCGAACCGAGGCCGCGTGTTCTGCGGCCGATCCTGGGAGAGAATTGAATGAGCATTTCGCGCCATCTGGTCGATCCGGAAATCATACCGCTTCTGGAGATGCCGGACATGGATATTGCCGCACCCGGAAAGCTGGCTGAGGTGCGTGAAGATCCGCGCTTCGCGATCGAGAACATGCCGCCGCCGCCCTTCGAGATTACCGAGGCGCATGCGCCGGTACCCGGCGGCCCGGATGTGAAGCTGGTGGTGATCAATCCGCCTTCGCAGAAGAAGGACCGCCCGGCGATCCTGCATCTGCATGGCGGGGGGATGGTGATCGGTTCGGCCGATATGGCCCGGATGGGCAAGCCCGAACAGGCGCTGGAGCTGGATTGCGTGGTCGTTTCGGTCGATTATCGCCTGGCGCCGGAAACGCCCTTTCCCGGCCCGCAGGAAGACAATTACGCCGCGCTCACATGGCTGGCGGAGAATGCGGCCAGCCTGGGCGCCGATCCGGCGAAGATCCTGGTGATGGGCGAAAGCGCGGGCGGCGGCCTGGCGGCGGCCCTGTCGCTGATGGCGCGCGACCGGGGCGGGCCGAAGATCATCGGCCAGGCGCTGCTCTATCCGATGCTCGATCACCGCACCGGCGGGCCGGACGATGTGTGGAAGAACAAGCATACGGGCGAGTTCATCTGGGACCGCAACAAGAACCAATTCGGCTGGGAGGCCTTGCGCGGCGATTACGAACCGACCGACGAGCGCAAGGGCTGGTTCTCCCCCGCATTGGCCGAAGACCTTTCGGGCCTGCCGCCGACCTATCTGGCGACGGGCGCACTGGACCTGTTCCTGGACGAGGATCTGGATTTCGCGCGCCGGTTGATCGATGCCGGCGTGCCGACGGAACTGCATGCCTATCCGGGCGCCGTCCACGCTTTCGACATGGTGCCGGAAACCGCGCTGCAGGCGCAGGCGCAGGCCAATCTGAGCTTCGGGCTCAAGCGCCTGCTGAAGTAGTGGAGCTGCCAGACCGTCTATCGGGCTGGGGCCTGCCGAAGCGCAGCAGGCCTCAGCCTTCCGGCTTGTCCTTCTTCGGCCCTTCGAACCAATCCTTCAGATTGATCGGGAAGGGGAAGATCACCGTGGACGAGTTCTGCTCGTTCGCCAGCACGTTGAGCGTGGAGAGATAGCGCAGCTGCATCGCTTCGGGCACTTCGTTCAGGATCCGGGCGGCATCGACCAGGCGGTTGGCGGCCTGATGTTCGCCTTCCGCATTGATCACCTTGGCGCGCCGCTCCCGCTCGGCCTCCGCCTGGCGGGCGATGGCGCGGATCATGGATTCGTCGATATCGACATGCTTGATTTCGACATTGGCGACCTTGATGCCCCAGGCGTCGGTCTGCTTGTCCAGGATTTCCTGAATGTCCTCGTTCAGCTTGTCGCGTTCGGTCAGCATCTCGTCCAGATCGTGCTTGCCCAGCACTGAGCGCAATGTCGTCTGCGCCAGCTGGCTGGTCGCAGCGATGAAGTCTTCCACCTGGATCACGGCGCTTTCGGGGTCGAGCACGCGGAAATAGACCACGGCATTGACCTTTACCGAGACATTGTCGCGCGAGATCACGTCCTGCGTCGGCACGTCCAGCACCACGGTGCGCAGATCGGTGCGCACGATCTGCTGCACGAAGGGGATCAGGATGATCAGGCCCGGGCCCTTGGTGCCGGTATAGCGGCCGAGCGTGAAGATCACGCCGCGCTCATATTCGCGCAGGATCTTGATCGCCGCCCACAGGAAGATGATAACCAGCAGGAGAAGCGGAGTGTAGAAGCCGATATTTCCGAGGATTTCCATGGGTAGCTCTCCTTAGGTTTGTTCTCTGCCGTCTTGCGCCGCCGCAACCGACAGGCGCAGGCCATTCACGCTCTCCACGACGACGCGTTCGCCCTTCTTCAGGGATTCCGGGCCGGTCGCGTTCCAGCGTTCGCTATGGACGAAGACATGCCCTTTTCCGCCCTTCCAGTCGCTCACTTCGCCGCTCGCACCGATCAGCTCTTCCTGGCCCGATCGGACCGGGTGGCGGAAGGATTTGATGCTGACCCGCGCGATGAAGAACAGCAGCACGGCGCTGAACACGCCGAGCGCGGCAATGATCGACCAGTCGATCTGGAATTCGGGCACGTCGGTGTCGACCATGATGGCCGATCCGATCACGAAGGAGGCCAGGCCCCCTATGCCCAATATCCCGAAGGACGGGGCGAAGGCTTCGGCCACCATCAGCGCCAGGCCCAGCACGATCAGCGCAACGCCGGCAAAGTCCACCGGCAGGGCAGTGAGCCCGTAAAGCGCGACCAGCAGCGAAATCCCGCCGATCGTGCCGGGCACCAGCGATCCGGGATTCATGAATTCGAAGAACAACCCGTAAATCCCCACCATCATCAGGATCATGGCGACATTGGGATTGGTGATGGTGGCGAGCAGTTCGGTCGTCCAGTCCGGCTCCACTTCCGCCACGGCAATATCGCGCGTTGAAAGAACCCGCTCCTGGCCCGCGACTTCCACGCTGCGCCCGTCGAGCTGTTCCAGCAGGTCCGCCCGGTCCGCGGCGACGATATCGACGACGCCCTGTTCCAGCGCGGCACTGGCAGACAGGCTGGAGGCCTGCCGCACCGCCTCTTCCGCCCACTCCGCATTGCGCCCGCGCATTTCCGCCAGCGAGCGGATATAGGCGACTGCATCGTTCACAACCTTGCGTTCGCTGGCATTGGCCGGCGCCGCCGCTTCTTCTTCTCCCTCTTCGCCGCCGCCGGCGGGGGAGGGGGAGCCGCCGATCTGGATCGGGGTGGCCGCACCCAGATTGGTGGCCGGCGTCATGGCGGCGATATGGCTGGCATAGAGGATATAGGTCCCCGCGCTGGCTGCCCGGGCGCCGCTGGGATGGACATAGGTTGCCACCGGGATCGGCATCGCCAGGATGCCCTGGATGATTTCGCGCATGCTGGTGTCCAGCCCGCCGGGCGTATCCATTTCGATGATCACCAGGCTGGCATTCTGCTCGCGCGCCTGTTCCAGCCCGCTGGTGATATAGGCCGCGCTGGCAGGGCCGATCGCGCCCTCCAGCGTCAGCACCAGCGCTTGATTGTTCGTCGCAGTAGCGGGTGCCTCTTGCGCAGCGGCGGGCGCTGCCCAGGCCATGCTCGCCAGGGCGGTGAAAAGCGCAACAATTGCAAGCCGTAAGCTGCTGATTGCGCTGTATAATCCCGGGAAGCGCATCATGTTCTTGCCTTCCTCTCCGATTGTTTGCGGAGACAATACCATATTTGCCCCTGTCCTGCCGAGATTTGTGGGGTTTCCCGGCGGGAATTGCGGCACGGGTGATTCTGCTTGACATATATAACCCAAATGGTTAGTAAAGTCAAGTCCCGTAACCTCAGCGGGATGCGGATCGGGGGCGGCATGGCCGGCTGAACCCGCTTCCATCTGTCCCATTATGGGACAATCGCGGCTGGCGCTCACTGCGTCAGGGAGGCGGCTTCTCATGCCGGCTCCGCCTGCTGCTTCTCCCCCTGACGGGTCACCTCAGCCCGGAAGGACTGAGAGCTGCAGAAGCCTGCAGACACCGGATTTGGAGCGGCATTTCAGCCGCAGGGATGATGGAGCAATGCGAGCCCGCTCCTTACGTCCCAAGCCGGTGGCGGGAGATAGGGCCGAACCTGTGCGCGGATAGAGCGGAAACTTAGGAACGCACCGGTCAGTCGCAAACACTTCCATCCGCCCGCCTGACCTGACGCCTGCGGGCTTTCCGGCCCCGGCGCCAGCCGCGCGATCCGTTATTTCCCTTGGCGCCCATTCGCACGGGCTTGTCCGGGTTCGCCGCCGGATGGTTCTCCATGTCTCCCCTATCGTCATCCCGGACTTGTTCCGGGATCCCGCTGTCTTTTTGCCGACAAGTAAGAAGCGGGTCCCCGGGACAGGCCCGGGGTGACTTGGTTTGGACTTCCGCTTCCACCCAAATCCCTCACTCCTCCGCCTCCGGCAGAGCGCGGAACATCAGCGCCAGGAAGATCGCGCTCGCCGGGAAGGTGATCGCCCAGGCCGAGGCGAGCCAGATCAGCGGCGGCACCGCCATCTGGAACAGCAGGAAAGGCAGCAGCAGCCCGTTGGCAATCAGCGCGCCCTTGGCAAGGCCGCTGGCCGCTATGCGGGGCAGGCCGAAAGCGGCCATCAGCGTCGCGGCGGACATTAGGCTATAGCCGTAGAGATCGACCGCGAAGAGGAAGGATTCGTAAGGCACGAATAGGAGCAGTTCGATGCCTGCCGTGTCTCCCGCGGCAAGCCTGGGCGCCACGAAGGTGAGCTGCACGAAATAGACGAGGCCGGTCAGCGTGGCATACATCGCCGCGAAGCCGAGCGCGGCCAGAGTGAAGACTTTCCGCCCCGGCGGCGCGGCGCAGTGCAGCGCGGCCATCGTCACCACGAAAGCGGGGCCCAGCAGCAGGGAAGGGCCGAGCAGCAGCAGGATGCCCAGCGGCGTGCTCGCGCTCTCGGGCCCGCCCGCGGAGCCGAGCATGCCGGCCCATTCGAACAATTGCGCGGCGATATAGGCAATGCTCAGCGTGGCGGCGCAGATTGCCGCCCAGAAGCCGACGCGTTTTGTAGACGGGGAAGCTGCCGTCATGCGCTCCCCCTCCCGGTCTTCCGTCAGGCCTGCGGCCGGTTGGCGAGCAGATCGTCCACCACGCCGGGATCGGCCAGCGTGGAAGTATCGCCCAGATTGCCGGTATCGTTCTCCGCGATCTTGCGCAGGATCCGCCGCATGATCTTGCCGCTGCGCGTCTTGGGCAGGCCGGGTGCGAATTGCAGCACGTCGGGCGTGGCGATCGGGCCGATTTCTCGGCGGACCCACTGGATCAGTTCCCCACGCAGCTCGTCCGAATCCTCGGTCCCGGCGGTGGTCGTGACATAGGCGTAGATGCCCTGTCCCTTGATCTCGTGCGGCATGCCGACCACGGCGGCCTCGGCCACGTTCTCGTGCAGCACCAATGCGCTTTCGATCTCGGCGGTGCCCATGCGGTGGCCGGAGACGTTGATCACATCGTCGATCCGCCCGGTGATCCAGTAATAGCCATCCTCGTCGCGGCGGCAGCCGTCGCCGGTGAAGTAGTACCCCTTGTACTGGCTGAAATAGGTCTGGAAGAAGCGCTCGTGATCGCCATAGACGGTGCGCATCTGCCCCGGCCAGCTATCGGTGATCACCAGCGCGCCTTCGCAGGCGCCTTCCAGAATATGGCCCTTTTCCGGATCGACGATGGCGGGCTGCACGCCGAAGAACGGCTTGGTCGCGCTGCCGGGCTTCTGCGCAATCGCGCCGGGCAGGGGGGTGATCATGTGGCCGCCCGTTTCGGTCTGCCACCAGGTATCCATGATCGGGCAGCGGCTGTCGCCCACCACATTGTAATACCATTCCCACGCTTCGGGATTGATCGGCTCGCCCACCGTGCCCAGCACTTTCAGGCTCTTGCGGCTGGTCTTCTTCACCCATTCGTCCCCCTCGCGCATCAGCGCGCGCAGGGCGGTGGGGGCGGCATAGAAGATCTCGACATTGTACTTGTCGACCACCTGCCAGAAGCGGGAGAAATCGGGATAGTTGGGCACGCCTTCGAACATCAGCGTGGTGCCGCCATTGGCCAGCGGGCCGTAGACGACATAGGAATGGCCCGTCACCCAGCCGACATCCGCGGCGCACCAGTAGATCTGGCCGGGGCGGTAATCGAACACATATTCATGCGTCATGCTGGCCCAGACGGAATAGCCGCCGGTGGTGTGCAGCACGCCCTTGGGCTTGCCGGTGGAGCCTGAGGTGTAGAGGATGAAAAGCGGATCTTCCGCGTTCATTTCGGCAGGCTCGCAGGCGGTGTTCGCCGCTTCCATCGCATCGTGCCACCACACGTCGCGGCCACGCTCCATCGCCACATGCGCGCCGGTATGCTTGACCACGATCACGCGGTCCACGCCCTGCGCATGGTGCTCCAGCGCCTCGTCCACATTGGCCTTGAGCGGAACCTTCTTGCCCCCGCGCAGCCCTTCGTCCGAGGTGATCACGATATCGCTGTCGCAATCGTCGATCCGCCCGCCCAGCGCCTCGGGAGAGAAGCCGGCGAACACGATCGAATGCACTGCGCCGATCCGCGCGCAGGCCAGCATCGCCACGGCAGCTTCCGGGATCATCGGCAGATAGATGGTGACGCGGTCGCCCTTCTTCACGCCATTGCCTTTCAGCACATTGGCGAAGCGGCAGGTCTGCTCGTGAAGTTCGCGGTAGGTGAGGGTGCGTCCCGGCGTGGATGGATCGTCCGGCTCCCACAGGATGGCGGGCGTATCGCCGCGCGTTTCCAGATGCCGGTCCAGGCAATTGGCCGAAAGGTTCAGCGTCCCGTCCCAGAACCAGCGGATGCCGAAATCGTCCCTTTCGAAGCTCGTTCCCTTTACCTGGGTGAAGGGCTTGATCCAGTCGATACGCTGCGCCTCTTCGCGCCAGAAGCCTTCCGGGTCTTCGACCGAGCGGCGGTACATCTCTTCATATTTCGCTGCGTCGATCTTCGCATTTTTCGACCATTCCTCCGATACTTCGTGGAGGGAAACCTCTGGCATCATTTGCTCCCATGACTTGCTCGCCGGCGGCGCGGCCGGCCCAATCGCTAAACATGATAAGGGCTAGGCGCTGTGCCGCCTGACCGCAAGCGCCAGCATGCCTTGGACGAAGCGCTAGCGCCAGAGGGCATTGAGCGCGGGCAGCAAATGGTCGCGATGCTTTGCAGGAATGCGCGCGATCAGTTCGGCTTCGAACGCATCGATCGTCGCGCGGATTTCGGCGAGCTGCTTTTCCCCATGCGCCGTCATGAACAGGCCCAGCGATTTGCCGTCGATCGGCTTGCGTTCGATCAGGCCGGCATCTTCCAGCCGCTTGAGCAGGGGCACCATATTGGCCCGCTGGATATCCAGCGAACGGCCTATCGCGCTGGAGGTCGTGCCGGGATTGTCCGCGATCAGCAGCAGCGCCGTTGCATCCACAACCCTTGTGCCGTGCGCCTCCAGCCGCTTTGCCAGATCGCCGATCATCGCATTGGCGGCCCGGCGAAGGGCGTAGCCGGGATAGGATTGCAGATTCCGCTCATTCATCTTGGTTAACTCTTCCCTCAACATCATGCGCCGTTGTGCCGCTGCGAATTTTGCTATAGCCTATAACAAAGATGGCCTATATTAAAGTCAGCAAAGATCAACGAGTCGTTCGAAGTTTCAGGAGTGTATGTCATGGCAATGCCGTCGCAACCCGATCCGCGTCCGCAGGAAGAAACCGTCAAATACGAAATCGTAGACGGTGTCGCCTGGGTATCCTTCAACCGCCCCGACAAGCGCAACTGCATGAGCCCCAAGCTCAACAAGCAGATGCTGATTGTGCTGGAAGAGCTGGAATTCCGCGACGACGTGCAGGTGCTGGTCCTCACGGGCGAGGGCAGCGCATGGTCAGCGGGCATGGACCTGCTGGAATATTTCCGCGAGGCGGAGCTGCAGGGCCTGCACAAGACCCGCGAACATCAGCGCCAGGCCTATGGCTGGTGGGAACGCCTGCGGTGGTACGAAAAGCCCACCGTGGCCATGATCAATGGCTGGTGCTTCGGCGGCGCCTATGGCCCCCTCTTCGCCTGCGATCTGGCCTTCTGCAGCGATGACGCGCAGTTCGGCCTCAGCGAAATCAACTGGGCGATCCTGCCCGGCGGCGGCGCCTCCAAGGTGGCGGCCGAGCTGCTGAATTTCCGCGACGCGATGTATCACGCCATGATGGGCGAGAATATGAGCGGCCCGGAAGCGGCGGCCAAGGGCATGGTCAATGAATCGCTCCCCGCCGACAAGTTGAAGGCGCGCGTGCAGGAAGTGGCCGATGTCCTGAAGAAGAAGGACAGCCAGGCCCTGCGCGCAACCAAGTGGGCCGTGCGCCGCGTGCGCGAGATGACCTACGACAATGCAGAGGATTATCTGATCCGCGCGCAGGAAGCGCTGAACGATTTCGGCGGCTGGGAAACCCGCAAGGAAGCGACCAAGCAGTTCCTTGACGAAAAGACCTTCAAGCCGGGCCTGGGCGCGTTCGACAAGGACAAGCTGAAAGGCTGAACCTGATCCTCCCCTCCCCGGCGGGGAGGGGATTGAGGGGAGGGGGTTGCAACCTTGCAGGGCTTGGTACACTCCCACCCAAACCCTCCCCCGTGCAGGGGAGGGCTTTTCGTGCAACGACACGCCGGAGAGATTTTCCGATGACCACCACCCGCCGCTTCACCAACGAACAGATCGACCGGCTGCTGCGCCCGAAGTCGGTCGCCGTGATTGGCGCTTCCGACCGTCATGGCGCATTGGGCTGCACGCTGCTGAACAACCTGGTGCAATACAAGTTCGCCGGCGACATCTACCCGGTGAACCCCAAGCGCGACGAGCTGCAGGGCCTCAAGGTCTATCACTCGGTGAAGGAACTGCCCCAAGGCGTCGATTGTGCGGTGCTGGCAATCCCGCGCCCCTTCGTGCTCGATACCGTGCGCGATCTGGCCGAGAATGGCTGCGGCGCGGTGGTTATCTATGCCGCCGGCTTTTCCGAAGCGGGTGACGAAGGCGCAAGGGACCAGGCCGAACTCGCGCGCATCGCCGACGAACACGGCATGATTATCGAAGGCCCCAATTGCCTCGGCTGCACCAACTATGTCGAAGGCATTCCGCTCACCTTCGTGGAAACCAACATGAAGCAGCCCGGGCCGGACACGCGCTCGGTGGGCATCGCCAGCCAGTCGGGCGCGCTCGCTGCCGTGCTTGCGACCACGCTGCACCCGCGCGGATGCTACGTGTCGACCTCGGTCAGCACCGGAAATGAAGCGGCCTCGGGCGTGGAAGACTATGTCGAATGGCTGATCGACGATCCGGCCACGAACGTCATCGCCATGTATGTGGAGAATTTCCGCCGCCCCGCCGCCTTCATGGCTGCCGCGCGGCGCGCGCGCGAGGCGGGCAAGCCGATCGTGCTGCTCCATCCGGGCAAGAGCGCCAGGGCGCTCGAAAGCGCGGCCACCCACACCGGCGCAATGGCGGGCGACTATGCGCTGATGCGCGCCAAGCTCAGCCGCGAGGGCGTGATCTTCGCCGACACGCTGGAAGAGCTGGCCGATATCGCCACCATCGCCGTTACCTGCCCGAGCCTGCCCGGAGCCAATATGGCGGTGCTGGGCGAAAGCGGCGCACTGCGCGGCCTCGCCTTCGACCTGGCCGAAGAAGTCGGCCTCGATCTGGTCGAGCTGAACGACGAGAACAGCCCGAAGATCCGCGCCGTTCTGCCCGATTTCGTGCCGGTCTCTAACCCGACCGACATCACCGCGATCGGCCTCAGCGAGCCCGATATCTACACCAACCTGTTGGTCGCCCTGCTGGAGGACGAGCGCATCGGCTCGGTCGTCGCCTCGATCATCCAGTCCGACCCGATCACCTCGGAAATCAAGTTTCCGCCGATCCAGAAGGCCATCGAAAGCAGTTCGGGCAGCAAGCCGCTGGTCTTCGCGGGCGTCGACGAAGGCGCCAATGTGCCGCAGGAATATATCGACCGCCTGGCTGCCGCCGGTATTCCCTATTTCCGCTCGACCGAGCGCGCCTATCGCGCCATCGCGCGGCTCGCCGATCTGGCCAAGCGCGATCTGGCGGACCGCTCGGGCGATCCCATCGCGCTGCCCGGTCTTGCGGGCGAGCATGGCGTGATCCCCGAATACAAGGCGAAGAATCTGCTGGCCGATGCGGTGAGCTTCCCTGCCAGCCAGTTCGCCCCCACTGCCGACGAAGCTGCGGCGGCTGCCGAGGCCATCGGCTTCCCGGTGGTGATGAAGGCGCAGGCCGCCGCCCTCGGCCACAAGTCCGATGCGGGCGGAGTGATCCTGGGCCTTAAGAGCGCCGACGAGGTCAAAGCCGCCTTCGACACGATGTACGCCAATGTCGCGGCCTACAACGCCAGCATCGAGCTGGACGGTGTGCTGGTCGAAAAGATGGGCAAGATGGGCGTGGAGATGATCGTCGGCGCCAAGTCCGATCCCGAATGGGGCCCGGTGGTGCTGGCGGGCTTCGGCGGGGTGACGGCCGAGATCCTCAAGGACGTGAAGCTGTTCACCCCCGATCTGGGTGTGGAGCAGGTCAAGGAAGGGCTGCTCAAGCTGAAACAGGCCCCGCTGCTGACCGGCTGGCGCGGCAGCCCCGCGCTCGATGTCGATGCGCTGGCGGCGCTGATCGTCAAGGTCGGCCAGGTGATGGCGGGCAATCCCCGTATCCGCGAGATCGACTTGAACCCCGTGATCGTCCATCCCAGGGGCGAAGGCGTGGCCGCGCTCGATGCGCTGATGCTGGTGGAAGGCTGACGCGGCGCTTTTCGTGCACTTGCAGGATTTACAAGTGCGGATCGCGCGGCTAATGGCCCCCGCGATGTTCACGCTGAAGACCAAACCGATTAGCCCGATTATTACCCGCTTTGCGGGGCGGTCCGGCTTGCGTTTCGGTAACGTATAAGCGCATCAGGACAACAGCCCCGCGGAAGTGCGGGGCGGCCATTTTCCAAGCCGATCAGCCCCGCGCCTCCGCCAAGAACGGAGACAAAAGGACATGGCTTTTTCGAATAAACTTCCCCGGCAGCCCAATGTCGGCATCGTGGGTGCGACCGGCCTGGTCGGCGGCATGATGCTGCAGATGCTCGCCGAACGCAGCTTCCCGGCTGCATCGGTGCGGCTGTTCGCCTCGGCGCGCTCTGCCGGCAAACAGGTGACGTTCCTGGGCCGCGAGATCACCGTGGAAGACGCGGCCTCCGCCGATTATGCCGGTCTCGATATCGTATTCTTCTCGGCCGGCGGTTCGACCTCGCGCGCTCTGGCGGAAAAGGTCGCGGCGGCAGGCGCGGTGGTGATCGACAACAGCTCCGCCTGGCGCGCCGACGCTGAGGTTCCGCTGGTGGTGGCGGAGGTCAATCCCGATGCCCTGCGCAATATTCCCAAGGGGATCGTCGCCAATCCGAACTGCACCACCATGGCGGCCATGCCCGCGCTCAAGCCGCTGCACGATGCAGCGGGGCTCAAGCGCCTTGTGGCAAGCACCTATCAGGCGGTTTCCGGCGGCGGTGTGGAAGGCGTGGAAGTGCTGCGCAGCCAGTTGGAAGCGGGGGCAGGCAATTGCGCCGATCTCGCGCTGGATGGGCAGGCGGTGGATTTCGGCGAGGTCCGCAAATGGGCGGTGCCGATCGCCTATAACGTGGTTGCCTTCAACTATGTCGAGGCGGAAGACGGCTATACCGACGAAGAGCTGAAGCTGCGCGACGAAAGCCGCAAGATCCTGGACATTCCCGGGCTCAGCGTATCGTGCACCTGCGTGCGCGTGCCCGTCTTCACCGGCCATTCGCTGTCCATCAATGCCGAGTTCGAACGGCCGCTTTCCGCAGCAGATGCGCTCGCTTTGCTGCGCGATGCACCCGGCGTTGTCGTCAGCGACATTCCCAATCCGCTGGAGGCGACCGGCCGGGACGAAGTGTTCGTCGGCCGCGTGCGGAGCGATCCGGGCAGCGAGAATGGGCTGGCTCTGTTCGTGACGGGCGACAATCTGCGCAAGGGCGCGGCGCTCAATGCCGTGCAGATTGCCGAAGTGCTGCTGGCGCAATCCGGCGGATAAGGGAGCCTAGCGGTAGGTTTCGCGCCTGATCTGATAGTCGATCCGGATGCGGACCCATTCGCCGACCAGGGAGCGTCCGCCCCGCCGCGGCGGGCGCACCCTGAACTGCCAGGCCGCGGCCAATACGGCCCGGGCCATCTGCGAATTGGCGGGATATTCGTCCAGCGCGACGCAATCCTCGACCCTGAAGTCGGGTACCGTCTTGCAGGCGATCAGGCCCCAGCCGGGGCCCTGCGCGGTGGAGAGGTAGCCGGCGAGCTCCTGGTCGGTGGGTTCGCGGTACCACTCGGCCGCATAAAGCGGCTCGCCATTGGGCGCCGTGCCCACGCGCGGCGTGTCGGGCCGGGAATTGGTGTTGGCAGGCCCCATCATCGGCCGATTGGGCGCCGGCTTGGCCGGTTCGCGGGAGGGGGCTTTCGATATGTCGAGCGCATCCATCCGGTCCTTTGGCACGGGGATCAGCGCAGGCCTGGAAGGCGCGGGGCGGGGCTGGGCCTGCTCCGGCTCCTGAGGCTCCGGCTCGCGCGGCTGAGGCGCCGTTTCGGCGGCGGGCTGGGGTTCTTCCTCCACCGGCTCTTCCGCCGCCTGTTCGGCTTCCTGCTCGGAGGAGGAGGACGCATCGAAGGTGGTCAGCACCGGGCCCAGCTCTTCGCCCCGGTCGTCGGACTGTCCGAGCGTGAAGAGCAGCAGGAGCAGCAGCGCCTCCAGCGCCAGCGCCACGATGAAGCCGGTCGAGCGCTGCCCCAGTTCGCCGCGGAACCGTTCGGGCAGATAATCGATCAGATTGCGGACCTGCTGGAACAAGTGACCTCGAATTCGTCGTCGGCGCTGAAACCGGTGGGCCGCCGCAAGGCCTCACCGCTTGCCGGAATAGCAGGCCGCGCGCCTAATGTCTCGTATATGAACCAGGGCTTTCCCACTTGGCGATTCGATCGATCAATCGGGCCTAAGTCCCCGAAAAACCGCTGGATTACGGCCCGTTAACTTTTGGGCTTTCGAACCGTCCAAAACGAGACAGCGCATGCGGGCCGCTTGCGGAATTCGCCCCGCTGCCGCTTATCCCTTGGCATGAGGTTCAACTTCGTATCGCTCTTCATCAAGCTGGGAATCACGGCATTGCTCGTGTTTCCCAGCTTTTGAGCGTCAGCTAGTCGAGGCATTGCAAAGATGAGTACGTTGCCGACCGAAAATTCTGGCACCCTGGCCGAGCGCCGCGGAGCGGGACGGTTTGCCACGCGTATGCCCAGTGGCCTGAGAAGGTCCGGAAGCAAGCAGAAGCAGGTTGTTCTGGCGAATATCTCCACGTCGGGCTGCACCGTGAAGGAAGTGATCAATCTGCGCGCCGGCGAAAGGGTGTGGATCACGCTTCCGGGGCTGGCCAGCCAGATGGCCGAAATTCGCTGGACCCAGCTGGGTAGTGCAGGGCTGCATTTCGACGAACCGCTTTATGCTGCAGTTGTCGAGCGTATCTGCAGTCTCGACCGGGCGAACCGCCAGAACGGACTGCAGACCTACGCGACGCTCGGCTCGTACTGAGGCAGCTTCGGGCGGCCGTTAAAGGCTGCCGAACTTCCCTTCGAAACCGGCCACGTCTCCGGCGGCGAGAAACTTGGCCTGTTCGGTCCAGCTATCGCGGCGGATGCGCCCCTGGAAATTGCCGAGCTGCGCGTCGATCCGGTCGATATCCGCTTCGCTCCATGAAGCGATTTGCGCATAGGTCGAAATGCCCAGTTCCTTCAGCAGCTTTTCCAGCTTGGGCCCGACGCCCTTGATCCGTTTCAGATCGTCCTCGCCCGAAGACGGGGCTGCGCTGGGCACTGGCGGCGCGGCTTGCGCAGCAGGCTCCGGAGTTGGCGCAGGGGCAGGCTCTGGCTCTGGCGCAGGGGCAGGCTCCGCTTCGGCAGCTGCGATCTTGGATTCGACGGAACCCGCCTCAGCCGAGGGCTTGTCGATCAGCGCCTGATTGCGTTTGGCCCGTTCGGCGCCTTCGTCCAGCACGTCCGTCTTGGCCGACCGATCGACCTTGGTCTTGCGGTTGCCGACGAATATCCACCAGGCAACTGCGATTCCGACAATCAGGGCGACTACCAGCAGCCACCAGTTTGCCAGCACCAATTCCGTCATTCCTGCGTCTCCATCAAATCGTCATGCGGGTCGGCGGCCGAAGCGCGGCCCCAGATCGCCCACCCGATCCCGATGCCAGCCATATAGGCTGTCAGCACCAGCACTATCAGTTCAAGCCAGATCGGCATGGGATCCCTTTCATTCTCGCGGGGGCTCTAGCGTCTGCCGCAAGGCTGGCCAAGGCCATCAGCGCGGCCCCGGCGTATCGACGGGCGTCGGCTTGATCGGGACCGTTTCGATCACCGAAAAATCGATCCGCCGGTTGGCCGGGTCCCGAGGATCCAGGCCTTCGACCGGGCTGGCCGAGCCGACCCCGCGGGCGCGCAGCCCGTCTGCCGGAATGCCCCTGGCGATCAGCGCGGCCTGAACCGCCTCCGCCCGCTCTTGCGAAAGGGCGATATTGCCCGGCTCAGGCCCGGAGGCGTCGGTATGGCCGGTGATCGCGATGATGCTGCCCAGGCAGGGCCGGAGCGCGGCGGCGACTTCGTCCACCAGGCTGCGGCTGGCCGCTTCGATCTTGGAAGAGGATTCCTCGAACCGGATGGTGCGCGCGCGCAGCAAGGCCTGCACATCCGCCTGGCAATGCAGCGGGGCCTGGGTTTCCGAACTGCCCGCGGCAAGGCCGGTGCCGTCGGCCCAGCGGATGCCGCCCACGCCGGGGATCGCGGCCACGGCCTTGGCCGTGCGGTCGCGGCTGCCTTCGTCCAGATCCTCGCCGCCCGTCAGCAGCGGGTGCCGCGTGGGCCAGCCCAGCCGGTTTTCGAAATGCGCCTGCACATCCTGGCCGCCGGACTGGGCAATGACCTGGCGCGCCTGTTCCGCAAGCCGCTGGGTAAAGGCCGAAGCGCTGTTCTGCGCGCTGAAGAAGGCGAGCGCGGCCAGCACCAATGCACCAAGGGCAAGCGGAATATAGGGGCTGCGGAACACCTGCCTTCCATAGTCGCGGGCAGGGGCCAGCGTCCAGCCCGCAGGCGCATTTGGCGCACGCGGAAGTTCAGGGCATTTTCGGGGCGACGTTCTTGCGGAACAGCACGCGGTCTTCCGGGCCGAAGCCGCGCTTCCAGATCATCCAGCCATAGACGATCAGGATGGACGGCACGCCGATGATCAGCTCCGCCCATTCGGGCAGCTGGATGGCGATCCAGCCGACCAGGATGGCGGGCGCGGCGGCCCAGACCAGCGCCCAGCGCCAATTGTTCACCGGCTCGCGCAATATGCGCGAGAGCATGGCCGCTTTCACGATCGAGGCGACTGCGAGCGAGAGCATCAGCGCCATGGCGGCGCCTGCCGCGAAATAGGGTTCCGGCAGATCGTTGCGCTCGATCGCGACCATGATCGCCACGGTCAGCGCAGCCTGCAGCGAGATCGTGCCGAGCGAGGCCCACAAATTGCGGATCCGCGCGACATAGATCAGCGCCGCTTCGGAGACGACCGCCGTGGCCGCGGCGACTTCGGCAATCAGCAGGAAGGCCAGCGCACCGGTGCCGCCGACGAATTCGGGGCCGACCAGCCCCATTACCGCTTCGCCCGGAATGCCCAGGGCGAGCGCGACGCCTGCCTGCATCGCCGTGATCCAGAAGCCCACCTGGCACACTTGCTTTGCGATCGCCGAAACGTTCCCTTCCCGCAGATTGCGGGTGATGACCGGGCCCAGGATCGGTTCGAAACTGGTCTTCAGCTTGGATGGCAGGCTGGCCACCTGCTGCGCCGCCCAATAGACGCCCACCGCAGTGGGATTGGCGAACAGGCCCAGGATCGCGATGTCGATCTTGCGAATGCCCCATTCCACGGCATCCGCCGCCGCCAGCGGGATGTTGCCCCAGGCCAGAGTGGCGATCCGGCCGGGATGCGGAATCCAGCCGCGCGGCGCGCCGTAAGCCCTGAAGAGCGGAATCACCGCTGCAAGCGCCGCAGCGAAGATCGAGGCGATGAAGGCCAGGGCAAGGCCGCTTTCGGGCACGATGAAAAAGGCCGCCAGTGCGGCGCCCGATAGTGCCCAGGGTTCGACCACGCTGCGCGCTTTCACCGTGCTGCCGATGTCGTAGCGATAGGCGAGCGCGGCCAGCGCAATATCGGTCATCGCATAGGGAATGATCGCCAGGGGCAGCAGCAGATCCAGCTGGGTGAATTCCCCGCTTGGGAACATCAGGATGGGGAAGGCCAGCAGCAGCGACATCAGCGCGGTGCCGGTAATCGTGCTCAGCAGCATTCCGTCTGCAACCGTATGCGTGTCGGGCTGCTCCTCGCGCGACAATTGCTGGGCCAATCCGCGCTTCTGGCCCAGCGTGGCAAGCTGGGCGGCCAGTTCGACCGCGACCAGCGCATAGGCGAACCGTCCGAGCGCTTCAGCGCCGTAAAGCCGGCCGGCAATGAACAGGAACGGCAGGCGCGCAGCCAGGCGCAGCAGAAAACCCAGAAAATTGGTCCGCCCGCCCTTTGCCAGGGCGGAAATGTCGCGGAGATGGCTGTCTTCGTTCAATCGGAAGGTCCTTCTGCACGCAGGGGCCGGGCCAGCAGGCCGGCCACGACTTCCCTGGCCTGTGCGCCTTCCAGCAGGCGTTTGACGGCCACTGCGATCGGCATGCTCACGCCCAGCTTCTCGGCCAGCTCGACCAGCACGGGCGCGGTATGTGCGCCTTCCGCGACGGTATGGCGGTTCTTCATCAGGTCTTCCGCCGAAGAGCCCTGGCCCAGCGAAACGCCCAGCGTGAAATTGCGGCTGGAAGTGGAGGTGCAGGTAAGCACGAGGTCCCCCAATCCGCACAGGCCGACCAGCGTCTCGCGCGAGGCTTCCACGGCATCGCCCAGACGCATCATCTCTGCATAGCCGCGCGCGATCAGCGCCGCCCGCGCATTCTGGCCCAGCTCGAGCCCTTCGACCACGCCGCAGGCAATCGCGAGCACGTTCTTGATCGCGCCGCCGACTTCGGCGCCGATCACATCGTCGGAGAAATAGGGCCGGAAATTGGGCCGCGCGATCACATCGCGCAGGCGTTCCCATTGCGTGTCCCCCCCGCCACAGGCCAGCGTGACCGCGGTCGGCAGTCCGGCTGCAACCTCATGCGCGAAAGTGGGGCCCGAAAGCACGGCGATCTCGCTGCCGGGCGCAGCATCGCCGGCAACCTGCGCCATCATCCGCATGGTGCCCGCTTCGATACCCTTGCAGCACAGCACAAGGTCGCGCGGATATTGCGGCATGGCGGCGAGTGTTTCGTCCAGATGCTGCGCGGGCGTGACCATCAGCAGGATGTCGCACCTTGCCGCTTCGGCAAGGTCGGAGGTTGCCAGGATCGAAGGCTCCAGCGTGGCAGACGGCAGATAGCGGCTGTTCACCTTGGTGGAATTCAGCTCTTCGGCCAATTCGCTGCGCCGGGACCACAGCAGGACGTCGCGCCCGTCGCTCGCCAGCATCTGCGCCAGCGCCGTCCCCCAGGCTCCGGCGCCGATCACGCCGACAGTCGGATTGGCTGAACTCATGCTTTCACTCCTGCGCCGCGAACCGGCTCTGCCTCGGGGTCGAGCGGCCAGCGGGGTCGTGCGGAAATGTCCAAGGGATCGGATTGCCCGGTTTCGAACCGTTCGAGCCCGGCCCAGGCAATCATCGCGGCATTGTCTGTACAAAGCGGCGAGGGCGGGGCGACGAAGCGCAGGCCGCGTTCTTCGGCCAGCTCTTCCAAAGCGCCGCGCAGCACGGCATTGGCCGCAACGCCGCCTGCCGCGACCAGCGCAGTGATCCCGCCGCCGCTATCTTCCATCGCTTCCAGAGCGATCCGGCTGCGGTCGATCACGCATTCCCGCGCCGCCTTCTGGAAGCTTGCGGCAATATCGGCGTCGGTGAACTGGCCGCCTTCCTTGGCCCTCAGGACCGCGCTCTTGAGCCCGGCGAAGGAGAAATGCGGTTCCCCGCTGCCGACCAGCGGGCGGGGCAGGCGAACGGCCTCTGCATTGCCTTCAAGGGCTAGCTTTTCCACCTGCGGGCCGCCCGGATATCCCAGCCCCAGGATCTTCGCCGTCTTATCGAACGCTTCCCCCAGCGCATCGTCGATCGTCGTGGCGAAACGGCGATAGCGCCCGACGCCGTCGACGCGCAGCAACTGGCAGTGCCCGCCGGAAACCAGCAGCAGGGCGTAAGGGAAGGCGAGGGTGGGATCGGCCAGGCGCGGGCTCAGCGCATGGCCTTCCAGATGGTTGATGGCGATCAGCGGCTTGTCCGATGCCATGGCCAGCGCCTTGGCGGTTACGAGGCCGACCATCACGCCCCCGATCAATCCGGGGCCTGCCGTGGCGGCAATGGCATCGACATCGTCCAGCGTCATCCCGGCATCGTTCAATGTGGCGCCAATCAGGGGGGTGAGCCGCTCGGCATGGGCGCGCGCAGCTATCTCGGGCACCACCCCGCCATAGGGCCGGTGCTCCTCGTCTTGCGACGCTATCCGCTGGGCGAGAATATGGCGGCCGGAATCGACGATCGCCGCCGCCGTCTCGTCGCAGCTGGATTCGATACCAAGGATCCTCCTCATCCGGGGTTCCACTGGACGCAAATGCGATTTAGGGCAAGCACGCCAACCATGAGCACTTCGTCCAAACAAACTCCGCGTATTCGCCTGGGTACCCGCCGTTCGCCGCTGGCGATGGCGCAGGCCCATGAAGCGCGCGCCCGGCTATGCGCCGCGCATCGCTGGGACGAGGCGGCAGTGGAGCTGGTTCCCGTGCTGGCGAGCGGTGACCGGGTGCAGGATCGCCCCCTGGCGGAAATCGGGGGAAAAGCCTTGTGGACCAAAGAATTGGACGCCTGGCTTGAGGACGGTTCGATAGATGCCGCCGTGCATTCCATGAAGGATGTGGAAACGCTTCGGCCTGCCAGCCTGACGATTGCCGCCATCCTCCCGCGGGCGGATATCCGCGACGTTCTGATCGGGGCGGACAGCATTGCCGAATTGCCGCAGGGGGCCCGGATTGGGACAAGCGCTCCGCGGCGCGCGGCGCAGATGCTGCATTTGCGGCCGGATTGCTCGATCGTTTCCTTTCGCGGCAATGTCGCGACGCGGCTGGAAAAGCTGCAGCGCGGGGAAGCGGATGCCACTTTGCTGGCGGCGGCGGGCCTCGCGCGGCTTGGTCAGAGCCGGATCGGCAAGCCGCTCGATCCGGACGGCTGGCTGCCGGCCCCGGCGCAAGGGGCGATCGGGATCGAGTGCAACACGCGCGACGATGAGACGCTGGCGCTCCTGTCCGCCATCGATCACGCGCCCAGCCGCGCCCAGATCACGGCCGAGCGCGCCTTGCTCGAAGCGCTGGGCGGCAATTGCCACAGCCCGATTGCGGTCATGTGCAGCGGCCCGGATGAAGGCGAGGGCGAACTGACATTGCGGGCCGCGCTGTTCAGCCCCGACGGGGCAGAGCGGGTGGAAGACACGCTGCATTTTGCTGCGGGCGATATGACGGGCCCTGCGCAGCTTGCCGCGCGGTTGCTCTCCGCCGCGACCCCTGCGATTCGCCAGCACTTCTCCGGCGGCGAGTGAGAGGCGGGTCATGAACTCCCCGCCCGAAAACCGCATCGTCGCGATCCGGCCGGAGCCTGGGCTTTCCGCGACGATCGCGGCCGGTGAAGCCGCTGGCTTCAAGGTCGGCGGATGGCCGCTGTTCGAAATCCGCGCCGCAGACTGGGCGCCTCCTTCGCCAAAAGAAGTGGATGGCCTGTTGCTGGGCAGTGCCAATGCCATCCGCCATGCTGGCGCAGCCCTTGCGCAGTTCACTGAATTGCCCATCTATGCCGTGGGCGCGTCGACTGCGCAGGCCGCGCGCCAGGCAGGCTTCGAAATCGCGGCGACCGGCGAGGGCGGGCTGCAGACCCTGCTGGAAGGTATGGCCGGACGCCGAATGACGCTGCTGCGTCTGGCAGGTGCCGAGAATGTGCCGCTCGATCCGCCGGAAGGCGTAAGGCTGGTGGAACGGATCGTTTACGAAAGCAGTCCATTACCGGTGCCTGACGCACTGGCCTGCGAGTTGCGGAAAGGTGCGTTGGTGCTGCTGCACTCTGCCGCGGCTGCGCGCCATCTGGGCACGGAGTGCGACCGGCTCGGCATTGCGCGCGGCGGCATCCGCCTCGCTGCCCTGGGGCCGCGCATCGCGGCGGCGGCGGGAGAAGGGTGGGGCGATCTTCGTTCTGCGCAGAAGCCGAACGAAGCCGCGCTACTGGCCTTGTTGCGGGACATGTGCCATTCAGCCACTGATCGCAAATAATGCACGAAGCGTGGAAAAACGCCGATCGGGTCTACAAGGACGATATGGAACACGAAGCTATCAGCCAGGGACAAGACCGCGATGCGGCACGTGCGGGACGCCAGACCAGAACCATTCTGGCGGTGGCCGGTGCTGCTTTCCTGCTGGGCGCGGGATTGACCGGCTATTTCGTCTGGCGGGGGGATCTGCCCTTGGCCAGCAATGTCAGCGAAGAGACAGTGCCGGTGGCCACAACTGAGGCAACGGCCGAGCCGACGCAGAGCGCGCCGACCCCGTCCCCCACTGCAAGCGCCAGCGAAGCGATCCAGGCGGCCGAAGCGGTCGAAGCGGTGGAAATGGTCGCGCAGCAGCAGGGCGGGCTCGATTCGCGCGTGGTCGCGATGGAACAGCGCATCGATCAGATCAATTTGCAGGCGCAGGCTGCCGCCGGCAATGCGGCGCGGGCAGAAGCGCTGCTGATTGCCTTTGCAGCGCGCCGGGCGATCGAGCGCGGTGCGCCGCTGGGCTATCTCGCCGATCAGCTCAAATTGCGCTTCGGCGATGCGCGCCCCAATGCGGTGCAGACGGTTCTGGAAGCGGCGCAGCGGCCCGTTACGCTCGACCAGTTACTGGCGCGTCTGGATGGACTTACGCCGACGCTCGCCAACGAAGCCGCCCAGAAGGTCAGCTGGAACTGGTTCCAGGACGAGTTGGCCAATCTGTTCGTGATCCGGCGCGAAACCTCGCCCTCGCCGCAGCCCGAAAGGCGGCTCGAACGGGCCCGGCTGTTCCTGGAAAGCGGGCGCATCGAAGCCGCGGTGGCCGAAATCCGCAATCTGCCGCGCGCGGATGAAGCAGCCTCCTGGATTGCCGATGCGGAAGAATATGCCGCTGCCCAGCGGGCGCTGGATCTGCTGGAAACGACGGCTGTGCTGGAACCGCGCGATCTGCGGGACGGCACCGGCCAGCGCGTTGAACAGCGTAGCCCGGCCAGCGCGACGAGCAACTAGCCCGGCTGATTTGCCGCCTCAGGCGCGCAGCAATTCGGGCAAGTCGCCGCTCATTCCCCGCGCTTCGTCCATGAAGAAGCTCTTGAGTGCGGGAATGCGCTGCACGCCGGCCATGCCGAAACGGCGAATGGCGGAGGCGGTGCGCCCCTTGATGCCGAACAGGCGGGTCAGCCCGTCCGTCGCCAGCGCGACAGTGAAAGTATCCAGACTGCGCCAGCGTTCGTAGCGCTTCAGCAATTGGGCATCGCCCGGATCGAGGCCCAGGCGCATTCCGTCCACCAGCACTTCGACCAAGGCGCCGACATCGCGCAGGCCCAGATTGAGGCCCTGTCCGGCAATCGGATGGATGCCGTGCGCGCTGTCGCCTACCAGGGCCAGGCGCTCCGCCGTGATCCTGGCGGTGTGCTGGAAGCCCAGCGGATAGGAAGAGACGCGGCTGTTCAGGCCGACCTTGCCGAACAGGCCCTGCATCCGCTTGTCCACTTCGGCCAGGAAGGCGCGCTCGGACAGCGCCAATATGCCGGCCGCGTCCTTTTCCGCCACGGTCCAGACGAGCGCACTGCGATGCTCGCCCGCAGGCCCGTCCTTCATCGGCAGCAAGGCAAACGGGCCGGCCGGATAGAATATTTCCCACGCGACATTGTCATGCGGCTTTTCGTGGGTCAGCCCGGCGATCATTGCGCGGTGCCGGTATTCCCAATGCGCGACGGCCAGGCCGGCTTCTTCCCGCGTGGGGGAACGGCGGCCTTCGGCGGCGACCAGCAGGCTGGCATGCAGTTCCTCGCCGCTGGCCAGCTTGGCCGAGACGCCGAATTCGCCGCGATTGCGCCCGGTCACTTCCTTCGGCGCGTGCCAGGCGATCAGCGGCTCTTCCTTGGCGGCTTCGAACAGGGCCAGGCGCAATTCGCGATTGGCGAACATATATCCAAGGGAACCTTCGTGCGGCTCCGGGCGGAAGTCGATCTGCCCCGGGCGCATGGCGTCGGTCACGGCAATGGAATCGATCGGGCAGCCATGCGGCGCCAGCCTGTCTGCCAGGCCGATATTGGAAAACAGGTTCCAGCTGGCCGTGGAGATTGCCGAAGCCCGCCCGTCGAAACCTTCGGCAGTCAGCTCCGCCGGATCGGCGCGGTCGACAACATGGCTGGACAGGCCCTTCTTCGCCGCAGTCAGGGCCAACGTCATGCCGACGAGTCCTCCGCCGAGGATCAGGAGATCGCGCTTGTCCGTCATCGCTGCGATCCCTAGAGCTTCGGCCGTGATGCACGCAAGCCAAATACGCGGACTGCCGCCAGGGCGATTGCCCGCCATCCAGGCGATTATTGCCGCCCTGGCGATGGCAGTGGCGATGGCGCTCGGCATGCCGGCCGCGGCGCAGCAGCAATCCAACCACATCGCGACGGAACTTGTCGCGGAAGGTCCGGCCGCACCGGGGGAGACGGTAGAACTCGCCATCGCGATGACGCCGGAAGCGGGCTGGCACGGCTATTGGCTCAATCCGGGCGATGCGGGTTACGGGATGGAGCTCGACTGGACGCTGCCGGAGGGCTGGAGCGCGGGCGAGCCGGAATATCCCGTGCCGGAGACGCTGCTGATCTCCGGCTTGATGAACCACGTCTATGAAGGGCCCTATGCCGTCCTGGTGCCTGTCGAGGTTCCTGAGGATGCAACACCGGGCGCAAGCGTCCCGGTGACCATAGATGCGCAGTGGCTGGCCTGCACAGACGAGATTTGCGTGCCCGAGCGGGGCATGCTGGCGGCCACGATTACGGTCGGTTCCGGCGGCGACACCGATCCGCGTTTCGATGCCTGGCGCGCCGCGCTGGCCCCGATGCTCGACCAGCAGGGAAGTTTCGAGACTGCTGACGGCAAGCTTGCGATCGCGATCCCGCTGCCCGCTTCTTTCGGCGTGGACGCGCCGCACCTGTTCCTCGCCAATGATGGAGTGATCGATTACGCCGCCGGGCAAACCTTCCGCCGCATCGGCGACATGCTGGTGGCCGAGCTCGATCTGAGGCGCGGCAATGTCGAGACACCGGAAAGCGTCTCCGGCATTCTCAAGCTCGACGATGCCGGCGGGGGCATCAGCTTCTCGGCACGGCCCGGTGCGGTCCCGGCAGGCGGAGAGATCCTGGAAGCTGCCGGAAGCCCTGCCATGGCCCCGCTGTGGAGCCTGCTGCTGGCGGCATTGGCAGGCGGGCTGCTGCTCAACATCATGCCCTGCGTGTTCCCTATCCTCAGCCTCAAGGCATTGAGCCTTGCCAAGGCCGGGGAAAGCGAGGCGGAAGCGCGCAGGGAAGGGCTGGCCTATACGGCGGGCGTCGTGCTGGCGTGCCTTGCGCTGGGCGCGCTCATGCTGGCCTTGCGGGCGGCAGGCAATGAAATCGGCTGGGCCTTCCAGCTGCAGGAGCCGGGCGTGGTCGTCGCGCTGCTGCTGCTCGCCGCCGCCATCACCGCCAACCTTGCCGGATTGTTCGAACTGCCGACCATGGCGATCACCAGCGACGGCAAGCCCGCAGGCGCCTTTGCCACTGGCCTGCTGGCCGCATTCGTCGCAACGCCCTGCACGGGCCCGTTCATGGCAGCGGCAATGGGCGCGGCGCTGCTTCTGCCTGCCGCGCAGGCGCTGCTGCTCTTCGCCGCGCTGGGCCTGGGGATCGCGCTGCCTTTCCTTGCCCTGGGCTTCATTCCGCCGCTGCGGCGCATGCTGCCGCGGCCGGGCGGATGGATGAACACCTTCCGCAGGATCATGGCAGTCCCGATGGGGCTGACAGCGCTGGCGCTGCTGTGGCTCGCCTGGCGCCTGGGCGGAGATATCTACGTTCTCGTCGCCGCGATCGCCACGGCGGGCCTGCTGGCCGCCTTGTGGGCCGCCGGACGGCGCCAAGCGGGGGGCAAGCGGGCACTGCCCGCGTTCGCGCTGATCGCGGCGCCCTTCGCGGTCTTTGCCCTGGTCGCCTTGCCCTTTGCGAAGTCCGATACGGTTTCCGAAAGCGAGAGCGTGCTGGCAGCGCAGCCCTTCAGCGAGCAGGCGCTTGCTGCGGCCCGCGCGGAAGGCAAGCCGGTCTTCGTCTGGTTCACGGCCGATTGGTGCCTGACCTGCAAGGTCAATGAAGGCGTGGCGATCGAACGCGAAGTCACCCGCGAGGCTTTCGAGAATGCCGGTGTCGTGGCGCTGCGCGGCGACTGGACCCGGCGCGATGCCGACATCACCCGCTTTCTGACTGCACAGGGCGCTGCCGGTGTGCCGCTTTACCTGTGGTATCCGGCAGGGGGTAATGCGCAGCAATTGCCGCAGGTCCTCACCCCGGACAGCCTGGTCAGTCTGGCGTCTGGGTCTTGATTACCTGAGGTTCCAGCGCCCGCCCGCCGGCACTGCACCACGCGATGAATTCCGCGGGAAGCGGGCTTGCCGGCATGTCGATCGTTCCCGCGCCCGGCAAGGTTGCCTGAAGTTTCTTGTCTGAGGCAAAGGCAGTGATCTGCGGCGAACTGGCGGGATAGCTCCCCTGCCATTGCCAGTCGCCATCGACGATTTCGGCATCGAGATTGAGGCGCGCAGTCAGGCTCTCACCCAGCACGGCAAACAGCGCCTTGGCGCCCGGATCGGCCGGCGCATGGCGGATCACGGTGATCCGGGGCTCTTCATCCTGCGAAAGTTCGCAGGCGAGCGATAGGTAGGGGGCTTGCGGATCCTTGCCGAAGCCGATCGTCATCCCGTCCGCTGCCAGCGACCAGTTGGCGCCTTCGCTGTCGGGCGAGGGTGTCAGCGTGGGCGCATGCACGCCTTCGGCTTCCTGGAAGTCGATCCGCTCCACCTGCGATTCTCCGCAAGCGGTGAGCGCCAGTAACAAGGGCAAGGTGAAGGGGGCCATTCGCATTATGGCTGATGCCTTCACCATAGAGGTTGCCCGCAAGGCAATATGTGTCGTTAACTTGCCCCCAAAATGCGTTGAGCGGCATTTTATCGACGGCAGGCGTCGATCGCTTTGACCGGCGCGTCGGAGAGGGGCACGCGAAGCGGATCGCCCAGTCCAGCCGATACCGTGACCGCTTCCAGATTGTCTTCGAAGACCTGCCTGAGGTCGTCACTCTGCCTCGACACTGTGCCCTGCCAGACGAATTCGGGGCCGAGTTCCATGGGCTCGGCCCTCACCGCCAGCGATGCGGTATGCGCGTCGCCGGAAAAGTTGAGCATCGCGGTGCCTCCCTCTTCCGCCGGCGAATGGCGCGTGACCACAATCTCCCCGTCGCGGCAATGCACTGTCAGCAGACCTTCGGAATTGGGCGGGCCGAACACCGCCATTTGCTGGTCTTCCTTGTAAACCCATTCTGCAGCCGGAAGCTGAGTCGCTTCGCCTTGGGGGCCGAGCGTGGTGTTGCCGGGCAGTGTAACGTCGGATTCGGGGACCGGCGCAGGGTTCGGATCGCCGCCTTCTTCGGCTTCCTGGGAGGAGCCGCAGGAGGCGAGGGTTAAGGCAGCCAAGGATGCGGCAATGCGTGTTGGCAGTCGAGGATGCATGTCTGTCTCCTTTTATCAAGACAGTGCGCGAACCAAAGCGGCGTTCCCGAAACGCGCCTTAGCGCCCCACTTCCGCTGCGCTTCGACTTGGCGGAAAGCATCAATTGTCGTCGCGAGGAATTCGAGGTTAGGATTGGGAGGAGTGGTTCACTTCTTTTCACCGATCCATCTGCCAATCTGGATTCCGGCGTACGCAAACCCACCGGCAAGGCCGATAATGGAAATAACGAGTGTAACGATTTCTGTTGGTGTCATGGCTGCCTCGTCTTCTGTGCAGCTGCCTATTGATCACCTGGCCAAGCATTTCGACAGTCCTGGCGACACCGTTATCCCCACAGAAAAAAATTTTCTATATAGATATCAATTAACTAACCTATATGGCGCAATCTTCGATCTCAGACATTTGCGAATCAACTTCTCCACTTCCGCTGGGTCTTGCCATATCGCAGCTTGCGGGTGCCGGGCTTGCCTTCATTGCTCCGGCCGACGCGCGGGGCCTTGTGCTCCTCTTCAGGGAGGCCGAGTTCCTCGTTTTCCAGTCGGCGGATTTCGTCGCGCAGGCGCCCGGCTTCCTCGAATTCCAGATCGGCGGCGGCGGCGCGCATCTTGCCTTCCAGTTCCTCGATATAGGCGCGCAGATTGTGCCCGACGAGATTGTTGCGATCGTCTTCCGCCTCGATCTCTACTGTCACGCCGTCCCTGGAAGCGGTGTGAGCGACGATGTCCTGGATTTCGCGCCGGATCGTCTCGGGCGTGATTCCGTGTTCCTCGTTATAGGCGCTTTGCTTTTCGCGGCGGCGGTCGGTCTCCGCCATGGCGCGCTCCATGCTGCCGGTAATCCTGTCGGCATAGAGGATCACCCGGCCATCCACGTTGCGCGCCGCGCGGCCGATCGTCTGCACCAGCGAGGTTTCGCTGCGCAGGAAGCCTTCCTTGTCCGCGTCCAATATGCAGACCAGCCCGCATTCGGGAATGTCCAACCCTTCGCGCAGCAGGTTGATCCCCACCAGCACGTCATACACGCCCATCCGGAGATCGCGGATCAGTTCGATCCGCTCCAGCGTCTCGACGTCGCTGTGCATGTAGCGGACCTTCAGCCCCGCCTCATGCATGAATTCGGTGAGGTCTTCGGCCATCCGCTTGGTCAGCGTGGTCACCAGCGTGCGGTAGCCGGCCTCCGCCGTCTTGCGGCATTCCTCGATGCAATCCTGCACCTGGTCTTCCACGGGGCGGATCAGCACCGGCGGATCGATCAGCCCGGTGGGCCGGATGACCTGCTCGGCGAACACGCCGCCGGTCTGCTCCATCTCCCAGTTTCCCGGTGTCGCCGAAACGCAGAAGGTCTGCGGGCGCATCGCGTCCCATTCGTTGAACCTCAGCGGCCGGTTGTCGATGCAGGAAGGCAGGCGGAAGCCATATTCGGCCAGCGTGATCTTCCTGCGGTGATCGCCTTTGGACATGGCGCCGATCTGCGGCACCGTCTGATGACTTTCATCGACGAACAGCAGCGCGTTTTCCGGCAGATATTCGAACAGGGTCGGCGGCGGCTCGCCCGGCAGACGCCCGGTGAGGAAGCGCGAATAGTTTTCGATCCCGGCACAGCTTCCCGTGGCGGCGATCATTTCCAGGTCGAAATTCGTCCGCTGCTCCAGCCGCTGATGCTCCAGCAGCTTGCCTTCCGCCTCCAGCTCTTTCAGCCGCTCCTGCAATTCGAAGCGGATCGCTTCCATCGCCTGCTTCATGGTGGGGCCGGGCGTGACGTAGTGCGAATTGGCATAGACGCGCACCGAATCCAGCGATGCGCCCTTGCTGCCGGTCAGCGGATCGAACTCGCTGATCTCCTCGATCTCGTCGCCGAAGAAGCTGATCCGCCAGGCCATGTCTTCGTAATGGCTCGGGAAGATCTCCAGATTGTCTCCTCGGACGCGGAAATTGCCGCGCGCGAAGGCGGCATCGTTGCGTTTATATTGCAGCGAGACCAGCTTGCGAATCAGCTCGCGCTGGTCGACGACCTGCCCCTTCTTGATGTCGAAAATCATGGCCGAATAGGTTTCGACTGAGCCGATGCCGTAAAGGCAGGAGACAGACGCGACGATGATGACATCGTCCCGCTCCAGCAGGGCGCGGGTGGCCGAATGGCGCATCCGGTCGATCGCCTCGTTTACCGAGGATTCCTTCTCGATATAGGTGTCGCTGCGCGGCACGTAGGCTTCCGGTTGGTAATAGTCGTAATAGCTGACGAAATATTCCACCGCGTTTTCGGGAAAGAAGCTCTTGAATTCGCCATAGAGCTGGGCCGCCAGGATCTTGTTTGGGGCCAGCACCAGGGCGGGGCGCTGCAATTCCTCGATCACCTTGGCCATGGTGAAGGTCTTGCCGCTGCCGGTTACGCCCAGCAGCACCTGGGTCTCGTCGCCATTCCGCGCCGAGGCGACGAGTTCCTTGATCGCCTGCGGCTGGTCGCCCGAGGGTTCATAGTTCGAAACCAGCTTGAACCGCTTGCCGCCGTCGGTTTTCTCCGGCCGGTCGGGCTTGTGCGGGGAAAAACTGCCGGAAGTGTCGGGCTCTTCGAGACCGCGGCGGATGACGAGTTCAGTCATGGGAAGGCATATGGCTGTTCCTGCTGCGTTCCGCAATCCCGGCGGGGGATAAGAAGTGTTGGCACGGCTCCGCTCGATTGATACGCCCTGCTTTCGGGCGCGTCGCTGTGCCGAGAAAGAGGGAGATCATCATGCGCAGTTTCATTATATCAGTTTCCGTGGCCGCATTGCTGGCCGGTTGTTCCAGCGGCGGCGATGGCGGTGCCGATGCGGATGGCGACGGCGAAATCACTTCCGAAGAAATGGCCGCCGAAGCAGCAGGCGCTGGCAGCAATCCCATGCGCCCCGGCCAGTGGGAGCAGACCATGAAGTTTTCCGAAATCGACATGGCCGGAATGTCTGGAATGCCCGAAGGCGTGGCCGAGATGATGCAAGAGCGGATGGGCTCTGGCTTCACCGTCACGCATTGCCTGACGGAAGAGGAAGTACGCCAGCCGAGCACGGAGATGTTCTCCGGCGATGGGCAGGACAATTGCAGCTACGAGGAATTCGACATCAGCGGCAACCGCATGACGATGCGCATGACCTGCGACAATCAGGGCGGCGGTACGATGAAGACGGCAATGGAAGGCGAATATGGCGCGGACAGCTTCGAGCTCGACGTCGATACGCAAATGTCGGGCGGGCCGCAGGGCGAGATGAGCATGAAAGGCACGGTCTCGGGCCGGCGGATCGGGGATTGCCCATCCGCCTGAGCCGGGCCGCCTGAACCCGTCCGGCGATGTCCCGGCCGCTTTGGTTACGGTTTCCTGACAGCGCAATGACGCGGTAAATTTCGTTCATGCAGCAATAAGTCATTTTTGTTACATTGGCGGCATGGGCCAGACAGTCGAGATTCGCGAGCCGAATGGCCGGCGCGGCAGTGCGGTGGATTTTCCGCAGCGTACCGCGTGGCTGGATGCCATCCGCACTCGTGCTGCGCTGGTCAGCCAGCCGCGTCCCGAAGGAGTCAGCGGTCCGCCGATCCACCGGCTGCTTGGCGAATTGGGTGCTTTTGCCGAGCCGATTCGCCGGGTGGGCAGGCCGCCGCTGGAAGTTGTTCCTGCGGCCGAACCCAAGATCGTGATGCTGCTTCCGGGCTTCGCGACCCATCCGGTGCGCATGCGCCACATGGCGCGCCAGCTCGAAAGGGCAGGGCACACAGTCAAGCGCTGGGGCCTCGGCCTCAATCTTGGGCCGACGACGGAAAATTTCGCCGCCCTGACCAAACGCGTATTGGCCCTGCACCGCAGGCACGGCCAGAAGATCGTTCTGGTGGGCTGGAGCCTGGGCGGCGTTTTCGCGCGCGAATTGGCGAAATGCCATCCGGAGGCCGTGGCGAAAGTGGTGACCATGGGATCGCCCTTCTCGGGCAACCCCAGGGCCAACAATGCCTGGCGGATCTATCATCTGGTGACTGGCCATCCGGTCGAAGCGCCGCCCATCGTGGACGACATCACGGCCAAGCCGCCGGTGCCCACCGTCGCCCTGTGGAGCCCGCGCGATGGCATCGTTTCGCCCAGAAGCTCCTGCGGCAGGAAGGGGGAGCGGGACCGTGCAGTCGCCTTGCGCTGTTCGCATCTCGGCTTCGCCTATTCGGACGAAGCGATCAGTGCAGTTCTGCAGGAACTGGACAACGCCGAGTGATCGCCTGAATACTTCCCCTTGGCATCTCCGCGCATCCGTGCAATTGTGCGCTGCACCAAGGGGTTCATGAATACACCGGAACCAAATTTCGACGAAATGCGTCAGGCCGATGGCTCGATCCGTCCAGCCTATGTCGACTACTGTCAGTGGCTGGATGAACAGGACCCGTCGCAGATGCGGCGCAAGGGGCGGGAGGCCGAGAACTTCTTCCGCCGCACAGGCATCACTTTCAATGTCTATGGCGATGACGATGCCGAAGAACGGCTGATCCCGTTCGACATGGTGCCGCGTATCATCACCGGCGGCGAATGGCGTAAGCTGTCGCGCGGGATCGAGCAGCGGGTGAGGGCCCTCAACGCCTTCATGCACGATCTCTATCACCGCCAGGAAATCATCCGTTCGGGCCGCTTGCCCGAAAGGCTGTTCTCCAACAACGATGCCTGGCTGCCGCAGATGGTGGGTTTTACCCCGCCTGGCGGTGTTTACACGCATATTGTCGGCATCGATCTCGTTCGCACCGGCCCCAACGAATTCATGGTGTTGGAAGACAATGCCCGCACGCCCAGCGGCGTTTCCTACATGTTGGAAAACCGCGAGACGATGATGGCAATGTTCCCGGAACTGTTTTCGCGGATTCCGGTCCAGCCCGTATCGGACTATCCGCGGCGCCTGGCCAAGAGCCTGGCAGCCTGCGCGCCGGACGGCGCTTCGGACAAGCCGATGGTCGCGGTGCTGACGCCGGGCATCTATAATTCCGCCTATTTCGAACATGCCTTTCTGGCCGACCAGATGGGTGCCGAACTTGTGGAAGGCAGCGACCTACGCGTCGTCGACGGACGCGTGCAGATGCGTACGACTGCCGGCTATCAGCCGATCGACGTGCTCTATCGCCGGGTCGACGACGATTTTCTGGATCCGCTGACATTCAATCCGGAAAGCATGCTGGGCGTTCCCGGCATCATGGACGTCTATCGCAGCGGGGGCATCACCATCGCCAACGCACCGGGAACCGGCGTTGCGGACGACAAGGCGATCTACAGCTTCATGCCGGAGATCGTGGAATTCTACACCGGCGAAAAGCCGCTGCTGCCCAATGTGCCGACCTGGCGCTGCGCCGAGCCCGACAGTCTGGCCTATGTACTCGACAATATTGCGGAGCTGGTGGTCAAGGAAGTCCATGGCTCGGGCGGTTATGGCATGCTGATCGGGCCGACATCCTCGAAACGGGAAATCGCCAATTTCAAGGACAAGCTGAAGGCCAACCCGACGAATTATATTGCGCAGCCGACGCTGGCGCTTTCGACGGTGCCGATCTTCACCAAATCGGGCCTCGCGCCGCGTCATCTCGATCTGCGGCCCTTTGTGCTCGTTTCGCCCGGCGGTATCGACATCACCCCCGGCGGGCTGACGCGGGTCGCGCTCAAGAAAGGCTCGCTTGTGGTCAATTCCAGCCAGGGGGGAGGCACGAAAGATACTTGGGTGCTGAACGACTGATGGACTGGACGCTCTCATGCTAGGCCGGACGGCAAGCTCCGTCTTCTGGATGTTCCGCTATCTGGAGCGGGCGGAGAATACGGCGCGCTTGCTCGAAGCCGGTTTCCGCATGGCGCTGACCCGCGGTGGGGACATTGCAAATGACGAATGGCGCTCCGTCATCGACACGCTCGGCCTGAAGGCGGCCTATGAAGCACTGTATGACGAATATAGCGGAACCCAGGTCTGCAACTTCGTGCTGCGCGACCGGGAAAACGGCGAAAATGTCATGCGCATGTTCGATCTGGCGCGCAGCAACGCCCGCGCTTCGCGGACTTCGATAACTGGCGAGGTTTGGGAAGCGGTCAATGAATCGTGGATGTCGCTGACCCACCTTCTCAGCCGTCCGGTCCGTGAAACGGGGCTTGGAACGGTGCTGGCGATGGTCCGGCGTTCGGCCACTCTGGTAAGAGGCGCAACCTATGGTTCGATGTTGCGCAGCGAAATCTATCATTTCGCACGTGCCGGAACCTATATCGAACGGGCGGACAGCACTGCGCGCATTCTCGACGTCAAATACTATCTGCTGCTTCCCTCGCTTGCCTATGTCGGCTCGACTCTGGATACCAGCCAGTGGGACAATGTCTTGCGCTCGCTCTCGGCGGAGCGCGCCTTCCGCTGGCTCAATGCAGGCAGGATGGATGCGCGCGGCATTGCCGAATTCCTCATCCTTGATCAGCGCTTTCCGCGCAGCCTCTCTTTCTGTTACAAGGAACTCTCCGAAAATCTCGGACGCCTTGCGGAGATCCACGGTGTGGAAAGCCAAAGCAATGCGAAGATCATCGAGGCAATGTACCGCTTTAGGACGACGACGATAGATACGATCTTCGACAGCGGCCTGCACGAATTCCTGACCGGCTTTAATGCCAACAATCAGGTCATCGCCAACAGCATTGCCGAAGATTACAGATTCTTTGCCTGACGAAGCCAACCGATCCATGCGACTTTCGATACGCCACACCACGCATTATCGCTTCACCGAACCGGTGGCGCATGGGTTGCAGCGTTTGCGCCTGACGCCCAAGGCAACGCAGGGTCAGGAAATCCTCGAATGGGAAATGACCTATGAAGGCGCGAAGCTGGAACTCGAATTCGATGACCAGAACTTCAACCACATATCGCTGATCTCGGTTTTCCCGGGCACGCAGGAAGTGGTCGTCCATTGCGAAGGGCTGGTGGATACAGAGGATAACGCAGGCGTAATCGGCCAGCATTCCGGCCATCTTCCGCTCTGGTCATTTCTCAACCAGACCAAGCGGACCAAGCCGGGCCAGAAGATGCGCTCGCTGATTGCGGCAGTCCGTCGCAGCGATGGCGATACGCTGGCCATGCTGCACGATCTATCCGCAAGGATAATCTCCGAAGTGGCCTACAAGACTGGCACGACCAGCGTCCATACGACCGCGGAAGAGGCCATGACGGACGGTATGGGCGTATGCCAGGATCACGCCCACATCTTCATCGGCGCGGCCCGCGCGCTGGAAGTGCCGGCCCGCTATGTCAGCGGCTATCTGATGATGGATGACCGGGTGGACCAGGAAGCAACGCATGCCTGGGCCGAAGCGCATGTCGAGGGGCTGGGCTGGGTCGGCTTTGACGTCTCAAATGGAATCAGCCCCGATGCCCGCTATGTCCGCGTGGCTACCGGGCGCGACTATGCAGAAGCGGCGCCCGTTACCGGCATCAGTTACGGCGCGGCGGAGGAAGATCTTCACGTTGCGCTGGCTGTGGAACAACGCACTGCCGACCAGTGAAAATCTGGTGCGATCCGCTGCACTCCGGCATAGGGATTGGCTGGCGCGCAGCCGCTGCGCCCGCTAGGGGACTTACTGGATGACCTACTGCGTTGGAATGATCCTGGAAAAGGGGCTGGTGTTGATGAGCGACACCCGCACCAATTCGGGCGTCGACAACATTTCCACCTTCCGCAAGATGTATCACTGGGAACTGCCCGGGGAGCGGATCATCGCCCTGATGACGGCCGGAAACCTGGCGACCACACAGGCGGTCGTCAGCCAGCTTGAGGAGCGAAACAAGGCGCCGGACGAACGGCACAATTCGGTATTCGATGCGCCGACCATGTTCCAGGTCGCGGTCGAGATCGGCCAAATGCTGCGCGAGACGATCCAGACTGCGCAGACCGAGAACGGCCAATCGGGCGAAGCGCGGTTTACCGCGTCCATGATTCTGGCCGGCCAGATCAAGGGCATGGAACCGCGCCTATTCATGATCTACCCGGAAGGCAACTTCATCGAAGCGAGCTGGGACACGCCCTTTTTCCAGATTGGCGAGACGAAATACGGGCGGCCGATCCTGCTGCGCGGATATGATCGCGCGATGAGTTTCGAAGAAGCCGTAAGGCTGCTGATGGTCAGTTTCGATTCGACGTTGAAGGCGAATCTTTCGGTCGGGATGCCGCTGGATCTGCTGGTGATCGGGCGGGATCAGTTCACGCCGCTGCATGAAAAGCGCTTCGAGCGCGACGATTCCTACTTTGAAGCCGTCTCGTCGAGCTGGGGCGACGCCCTCAAACATGCGCTCGAGGCGATGCCGGATTACGAAATTTCGGACTAGCGTGGTTTACTCACCGGTCTTGCCCTTAGGTGCAAAACCTTAATCTTCATCCGAACTGGATTGAATTTCCGCGCCGATTGCTGCGGTGATATGCGCAATTGCCCTTAGTCGAACATCCAGAATGGTGAAATGTCTCGCTGCAAGTCGTTCGCGCTGCCTGCATGGTTGCGGCCATGGGAAAGGCACTTACGATTCATGTCGTTGATGGCGACGCAAGAAGGCGGATAGAAGCGGCGCGCCTGTTTCTGGCGTTGGGGCACCATGCGGAGGTCTATGCCGACCTTGGCGAACTTTTGCGTCACCCTCCGAATGAGGGCGTTATCATTGCGCATGATGGCGCAGCGCCCAGAAGGGCTGCCGGTTTGCTGGCCACATTGGATAGGGCGGGAATCTCTCTGCCGCTGATCGTGGCATCGGAATCGGCCGATGTGTGCCATGTGGTGGATGCAATCTCTGCCGGGGCCTTCGACTATGTTCAGTTGCCGCTCGACAAGCACGGTATCGCTGCGGTTCTGCGCAAGGCGGCCAATTGCGGCAGCGAACATGAAAAGGCGCGCCGGCGGATGATCGCGGCCCGGGCGGCGATCCGGTCGCTCTCTGCGCGCGAACGCGAAGTGTTCGATCTGCTGGTGGCGGGGGGAAGCAATAAGCTGATCGCGCGGACCCTGGCCATCAGCCCGCGCACCGTGGAAATCCATCGTGCAAACATGATGCACAAGATCGGGGCGACCCATGTGGCGGGGGCCGTAAGACTGTTTTTCGAGGCGCGCTTTCCGGAGGAAACGCCATGACCGTCGCACCGCGTTAGCGGCAGAACGATTGGTTGCCCTGTTCAAGGTGGAAATGGTCTTCATGCGCGGAGTTGTATTCGGGGCCCAGCACGGTTCCGAAGCGCTTGCAGGCACTCTCGTGGATCACACGCAGGAACTGTCTCTCTTCCCTCGATCCGCCGCTCCAGTCGCCTTTGACGCTGATCCGGCGGCCATCGGCGAGCACGAAGGCGGAGACGTCCACAGCGTTGGCCGTCGCATGGGCTGAACGTCGGCCGCTACCGCCAACATTGCGGCAATTATAACTGCCGAAGGTTTCGATCCGGGCAAGTTCGCTGCCGAGATAGACGCGTGCCGCCCGGTCCACGCCGTAGCGGGCCCATCCGGCGAAACTGTTGGCAAGCGGACAGGTTACTGGCCCGAGATTGGCGAGCGCCAGGCTGGCATTGTCGCTGCGCAATGATGAAAGTTGCACGGTGTTGAGGGTTGAACAGCCGGCGCCGTAATATTGGTCCGGCAAGGGCGTGAAATTGGCCTGAGCCGTACCAAGCTCGTGCAGGCACTGGCGCTGCTGGGCGCTTGCCTGGAATGTCTGCTGGGCGGGGCGCGCACTCCCGCTCGTCTGGCGATTCGAATCCGGCAGCATCGAACAGCCGCCGAGCAGCACCAATGCGAGGATCGAGGCACCTATTCGTGACATGATGCGCTCCACACTGCCAAGAACATGGTTAACATCTTCTAAACGTTGCCTTGGCGAGCAGAGCCGTAGCCAAGTTGGCGCAGGAAATTGCATTCATGCCCTGTGGCCGATCCATGCGGTTTTCTGCCAGTGTCTATATTCTTAATACCTTGCACCAACTGGCTGAAAAAATGGATTTAAAGTGCTCAGCATTTTAACGAGCCGCCATCCGGCTCTGTCCTCCGCTTCTGGTCTTGCGCCGCCGTCCATCGCCGGGATTCACTTGACTTGGACGGCGGCCGCACTAATTGACGCGGCGGGCCACGCGGTCCCAACGCCGCGCGAGCTCTCTGCAAGGAGAGTCAGACATGACTGAACAGACTGCGCGTCCGGCAATCAAGCCGGAGCGACCTTATTTTTCTTCCGGACCCTGCGCGAAGCCGCCGGGATACACCCCTTCAAATCTTGCGACAGATTCGCTTGGCCGTTCGCATCGCGCGAAAATCGGCAAGGAACGGCTCGGCTATTGCATCGATCTGATGCGCGAATTGCTGGGCGTCCCCGAAACGCACCGGATCGGTATTGTGCCCGGTTCCGACACAGGCGCCTTCGAAATGGCGATGTGGACCATGATGGGTGCGCGCGGCGTAACCACTCTGGCTTGGGAAAGCTTCGGAGAGGGCTGGGTGACCGATGCGGTCAAGCAGCTCAAGATCGATCCCACCGTCTTGCGTGCCGATTACGGCGAACTGCCCGATCTCGCGCAAGTCGACTGGTCGAACGATGTCGCATTCACCTGGAACGGCACGACCTCGGGCGTCCGGGTTCCCAATGGCGACTGGATTGCCGACGACCGCGAAGGGTTGAGCTTTGCCGACGCGACCAGCGCGGTATTCGCTTGCGACATTCCCTGGGACAAGATCGACGTCGCCACTTTCAGCTGGCAGAAGGCGCTGGGCGGTGAAGGCGCACATGGTGTGCTGATCCTTGGCCCGCGCGCCGTCGAACGGCTGGAAAGCTACACGCCGTCCTGGCCGCTTCCCAAGGTTTTCCGCCTGACCAAGGGCGGCAAACTGAACGAAGGCATCTTCCGGGGTGAAACGATCAACACGCCATCCATGCTGGCCGTGGAGGACGCGATCCTTGCCCTCGAATGGGGCAAGTCGATCGGCGGGCTTTCCGCAATGCAGGCACGGGCACAGGCCAATGCCGATGCATTGGGCAAGATCGTGGATCAACGGGATTGGCTCGGCCATCTTTGCGCCGACGAAGCAAGCCGTTCGATCACCAGCGTCTGCCTCACCGTCGAAGGTGCGGATACGGACTTCATCAAGAAGTTCGCCGGTCTGCTGGAGAAGGAAGGCGCGGCATACGATGTGGCCGGTTATCGCGATGCTCCTCCAGGCCTGCGGATCTGGTGCGGCGCAACGGTCGATACAGCCGATATCGAGGCCCTCGGCCCGTGGCTCGACTGGGCCTATGCCGAAACCAAGGCCGCGCTCGAAACCGCTTAAATCCCGCAATTATCGCCATCTCCGCATCGGCGGGGATCCAGCTTGAGACAAATGTGATCGTCGCTGCCGGATTCCCGCCTTCGCGGGAATGGCGCCTGAGAGGAACCAAAAATGACCAAGCCCAAAGTCCTTATTTCGGACAAGATGGATTCGAACGCAGCCCGGATTTTCGAAGAGAATGGCTGCGATGTCGACGTGAAGCCGGGCATGAGCCCGGACGAGCTGAAGGCCGTGATCGGCGAATATGACGGTCTCGCGATCCGCTCCGCGACCAAGGTCACCGAAGACATTCTCGAAGCCGCCACCAAGCTCAAGGTGATCGGCCGTGCCGGTATCGGCGTCGACAATGTCGACATTCCGGCAGCCTCCGCCCGCGGTGTCGTGGTGATGAACACGCCTTTCGGCAACTCGATCACGACTGCCGAACATGCAATCGCGATGATGATGGCCCTGGCCCGCGAGATTCCGCAGGCAAATGCCGAAACGCAGGCCGGAGAATGGCCCAAGAGCAAATATATGGGCGTCGAAGTGACGGGCAAAACGCTTGGCCTGATCGGCGCCGGCAATATCGGCTCGATCGTCGCCAGCCGCGCACTGGGCCTCAAGATGAAGGTCCTGGCTTACGATCCTTTCCTCACGCCGGAACGCGCCGTGGAAATCGGCGTGACAAAGGCGGATCTCGATACGCTGCTGGCCAAGGCGGACTTCATCACGTTGCACACGCCGCTGACCGATCAGACGCGCAATATCCTCTCCAAGGAGAACCTGGCCAAGACCAAGAAGGGCGTGCGCATCGTCAATTGTGCCCGCGGCGGCCTGGTGGACGAAGCGGCGCTGAAGGAAGCGCTCGATTCGGGTCATGTCGCCGGTGCCGCTCTGGACGTGTTCGAAACGGAACCTGCCAAGGAACACCCGCTGTTCGGCACGCCGAACTTCATCTGCACGCCGCATCTTGGCGCCTCGACGACGGAGGCGCAGGTCAATGTCGCCTTGCAGGTTGCGGAGCAGATGAGCGACTATCTCGTCTCCGGCGGCGTCACCAATGCGCTCAACATGCCTTCGCTGAGCGCGGAAGATGCGCCGAAGGTTCGGCCTTACATGGAACTGGCCGAAAAGCTCGGCTCGCTCGTCGGGCAACTTGCCCATGGCGAACTGCCCAAAATCAGCGTGGAAGTGGAAGGCGCCGCTGCGCAGCTCAATCCCAAGCCGATCACCGGCGCAGTGCTCTCCGGCCTGATGAAGCGCTTCTCTTCCAGCGTGAACATGGTCAATGCGCCGTTCCTGGCCAAGGAACGCGGCATGGAAGTGCGCGAAATCCGCAATGAGAACGAACACACGTTTCACACGCTGGTGCGCGTGACCGTTGCCACCAGCCTGGGCGACCGTTCGGTTGCCGGCACGCTGTTTGCCGGTTCGCCGCGGTTGGTCGAAATCTTCGGGATCGGTATCGAGGCCGATCTGGAAGGCAACATGATGTATATCGTCAACGAGGATGCCCCGGGCTTCATCGGGGCGATCGGTTCGCTGCTGGGCAAGAACGGCATCAATATCGGCACATTCCATCTCGGCCGCCGCGAGGCCGGAGGCGAAGCCGTGCTGTTGCTGTCCGTCGACGCTCCGATCCCGGCCAACGTGCTGGCGGAAGCGGAGAAGCTGCCCGGCGTGAAGCTGGCTCGCGCGCTCAAGTTCTGAGGCGCAGACGGCCCGAATTCCGTTCGTCCCACGCCGGCTCCTAAGCTGGTTAGGGGGCGGACGGAGCGGGCCTGTCATTCGGGGTTCGACAGGGTCAGCCTGAACGGCTAATGGCCTGCCGGTTATGAGCGATATTGACCGCGATCTGCTGCCCGAGGGGCTTGAGGACCGGCTGCCGCAAAGCGCGGGGGCCGCCACGCGCGTCATGCGTGCGCTGCTCGATGTGATGGATTCGCATGGCTACGACCGGGTGCGGCCGCCACTGATCGAGTTCGAGAAATCGCTCGCGAGCCGGATGATCGGCGTTCAGCCGCGGCGCATGTTCCGCTTTATCGATCCGGGCAGCCTGCGGACATTGGCGCTGCGTTCCGATATGACCCCGCAAGTCGGGCGCATGGCGGCAACCGCCCTGGCCAATGTGCCGCGCCCGCTGCGGCTGAGCTATTCCGGCCAGGTCGTCACCATCAAATCCGATGCGCTCGATCCCAGGCGGGAACGGCTGCAGGTGGGCGCAGAGCTGATCGGCAGCGACGGCGTAGCAGCCGCGGCAGAGATCGTGACGCTGGCGGTCGAGGCGGTTAAGGCCGCCGGGGCGGCCGGCGTCTCCGTGGACTTCACATTGCCGGATCTGGTCGATGCCTTGTCCGAAAAGGCGCTTCCTCTGGAAGACGGTGCGATCGAGGCTGTGCGTCGCGAACTGGACGCGAAGGACGCGGGCGCGCTCAAGTCCGCAGGCGGCGAAGCCTATTTGCCGCTGCTTTATGCAACCGGCCCGTTTCCCGAAGCGATCGAGAAATTGGCGGCCGTGGATGCGGGCGGCGCCCTGTCCAGCCGGATAGAGGGGCTGAAGGAAATCGCCGCTCGCGTGAACGGCGCTGCGCGGCTGACACTCGATCCATCGGAGCGGCATGGCTTTGAATATCAAAGCTGGTTCGGCTTCACGGTCTATGCCGAGGGTATTCGCGGTGCATTGGGCCGCGGCGGAACCTATCGGATTTTGGGCGCGGACGAGCCTGCGACCGGCTTTTCGCTTTATCCGGACCCCCTGATCGATGCCACCAATGTCGGTGCGGGCGTCCGTGAAACGCTGTTCCTTCCACTCGGGCATGACGGCGAAGCGGCGGCGAAGTTCCGCTATGAAGGCTGGCGCACGATCGCGGCCCTGACCCTTACGGATGACGCAGCGGCACTGGGCTGCACGCATGTGCTGGAAGAAGGCGAGGCGAAGAAGCTCTAACGGCCCGTTCGGCATCGGCCGAGGCCGCGCCCGCTGGTACTTGACTCGCGCTGCCGAAAGCCATTAACGCGCGCTCGCATCGAGGAGCCAATCGCGGCTTCTCCCCGTATTCATCCACTCGCCGAGTCCTGTCGAAGGGCGTGTCGGATCCACCTGGCAGGGTGGAAAGGTACAAGCATGGCCAATGTAACTGTGATCGGCGCCCAATGGGGCGACGAAGGCAAGGGCAAGATCGTCGACTGGCTGGCCAGCAGGGCCGATGCCGTCGTCCGCTTCCAGGGCGGGCACAATGCCGGCCATACGCTGGTAGTTGGCAATACGACCTACAAGCTCAGCCTGCTGCCTTCCGGCATCGTGACCGGCACGCTGTCGCTGATCGGAAACGGCGTGGTGCTCGATCCCTGGGCGCTAAAGGCGGAAGTCGAAAAGCTCACTGCGCAGGGTGTATCGATCACGCGCGAGAATTTCGCGATTGCCGATAACTGCCCGCTGATCCTGCCGATCCATTGCGATCTCGACCAGCTGCGTGAGGCCGCGGCAGGGAAGGGCAAGATCGGGACGACCGGGCGCGGCATCGGCCCCGCCTATGAAGACAAGGTCGGCCGCCGCGCGATAAGGGTGTGCGATCTGGCGCATCTCGACAGTCTGGAACCGCAGCTCGACCGGCTATGCGCCCATCACGACGCGCTGCGTGCCGGTTTCAACGAACCGGCGGTGGACCGGGCGCGTCTGCTTTCCGATCTCAGGGAAATTGCACCTTTCGTTCTGCAATATGCCGAACCGGTGTGGAAGCGCCTGAACGACGTGCGCAAGGGCAATTCGCGTATCCTGTTCGAAGGGGCGCAAGGCGTGCTGCTCGACGTCGATCACGGCACATACCCCTTCGTGACCAGCTCCAACACGGTCAGCGGAACCGCGGCCTCGGGCTCTGGCCTCGGCCCCAGTTCGACCGGATTCGTGCTGGGCATCGTCAAGGCTTATACCACCCGGGTCGGCTCGGGTCCGTTCCCCACCGAACTGGACGATGACAACGGCCAGCGGCTGGGCGAGCGCGGGCACGAATTCGGCACGGTGACCGGCCGGCAGAGGCGCTGCGGCTGGTTCGATGCCGTGCTGGTGCGGCAAAGCTGCGCGATCAGCGGCGTGACCGGCGTGGCACTGACCAAGCTGGACGTGCTGGACGGCTTCGAGAAGGTGAAGATCTGCACCGGTTACAAATTGCGCGGCGAAGTGCTGGATTACTTGCCGGCCCACGCGGCGGATCAGGCCGAAGTGGAGCCCATCTACGAGGAAATGGATGGCTGGAGCGAAACCACGGCCGGTGCGCGCAGCTGGGCCGATCTGCCGGCACAGGCGATCAAATATATCCGCCGGGTCGAGGAATTGATCGATACGCCCGTGGCGCTGGTTTCCACCAGCCCGGAACGGGACGACACGATTCTGGTGCGCGATCCGTTCCTAGATTGAGATCGCGCGCAGCGGTCGCCGCAGCATCCCTTAAGTAAATATACTTGACCTGATCTCTTTTTGTTCACACCCTGTTCCTACTTTGGAGTTGAGTCGGAACAGGAGGATCGGGCAATGGCGCAGGCTGGTTTTGCGTATGAGGATGGCGGCGCGGAAGCTGCCGTCTTGGAACGGCTGCCTTTTGCCGTTTCGATCTTTGCCGATCGCCCGCATGTCAGGGCTGAGATAGGCGAGGATATTGTCGGCGCCGGGCTGAGAACGGGCCATTGCGGAGAGCTTTCGGTTTTATTTGCCAGCGATCCGATCGCGATCGGGGAGGTCGTGCTTGTCGATTGTCCGCAGGCCGATGAGGCGACGCTGGCGGCACTTGCAAGGCTCGATCTGCGTATTGCCCGCTGCGATGCGCAGCTGGTCGTTGCGACGAGCACTGATGCGCTGGACAATGTCTTCGCATGCCTCACCCGGTCCCGGGCGCAGATACTGGTTTCGCCGACGCGTGCGGAACGGATTGTCGCGCTTGGCGGGATGCTGGGGCGCAGTGCAGGATCTCGGCTGCGCGAAATGTCGGAGGAGAACCGGCTGGCCTTGCTACGGCTGACCGAGCAGATCGAACAGGTTGCCCGGCAGCTGGGCGGCATGGCGGGCGCGCCCCATTCCAATGCCACTTCTGCCGGTGCATCTTGGGCCGGTTTGGGCGAAGCTCCGTTGGAACAGACCTCCGCGATTTCCGCTAAGGAAAGTTCCCGGGTGGGGAAGGCGGCTTTGCCCGATCCCCGGCTCGTCCGCAGCATCCTGCGCCAACGGCAATTGCGGGGGCGCTTTTTCGATCCATCGCTGTTTGGCGATCCGGCTTGGGACATCCTGCTGGATCTGACGGCCGCACGTGCGGAGCATGCCCGCGTATCCGTCAGTTCGCTGTGCATAGCCTCCGGCGTGCCGCCAACGACGGCGCTGAGATGGATCGGGCAGATGGTCGATGCAGGGTTGTTGGAGCGCCAGGAAGACGTCACCGATCGCCGCCGTGCCTTCATTGCTTTGTCGGATTCGGCCGCCGATGCGATGGCGCGTTACTTCGCGGAACTCGGCACGGCGGCGGCAAACCTAGTTTGAGGCTTTCCCTCGGGCGAAAGTTGGGCTAGTGGCGCGCCTCGCTTGGAAGCGAGCGGGCGATTAGCTCAGTTGGTAGAGCATCTCGTTTACACCGAGAGGGTCGGCAGTTCGAGCCTGTCATCGCCCACCATTTTCCTCGATTGCCGGATTGCG
>JAUHYZ010000007.1 GCA_030426245.1 Alphaproteobacteria bacterium
GCACACGGAAGAACGCACCGTTCAGTTCCGGCGGTATCCTACCCTCGCAATCAAGGTCCTCGATATCCGCCTCAACCCGCGAAGGCGTGTTGAAACCCGTGAAGCTCGGCGTGTCTGGGAAATGAGACATGGCAGTTGTTAATCCATATTGCGTTTAGATGTTCGAACAGGTTGGCCGCTGCAGTTCAAACCGTTTGCGGGGACCTGGCATCGGCCAATTGCTCAATGCGTGAAGCTTCCCCAGCTTCCTGGCCCATCATGGTCTGGAGCCGCCGCCGCCCCTGGACGGCATGTGCATCCGACTTCAGCAGGAGCTTTTTTTGGGCGGACCTTCCAGCCTGGACAGAATACAATTTCACGCTCCCAGCCAAATTATCGCTTACTTGCTCTACCAATAACGCAGTTGAGACGAGGAGAGTGGATCAATCGATAGATTCACGAAATTAGTCAGATTGATGTGAGCTGCATTACAATTGGGTCAGCCTAACTGGACCTATCCGGCTGAACTTCGGCCAAAAGCGGAGCAGCGACGAAGAGCGAGGCAAGGGCCCTGAGCGGAATTCCCTTGTCCGGCACGACATCAATCCCTAGTCATTGAGCAATCAACTATCTGAATTGTTCGCCGAGAGGGAAGAGGGTTGGATCAGTCACAGGTGGATCGTTCGGTCCTGGAACCGGCATATCGTTGGCGCTTCGTGGCACTGATGTTTCTGGTGTGCCTATTCGATTTCGCGGACCGCGCGGTATTCGCTGTTCTCGCACAGCCGATCAAGGAAGATCTGCTTATCAGCGACTTCGAGATCGGGCTGCTGCAGGGCCTGGCCTTTGCCCTGCTCTATTCGGTGCTGGGTCTGCCCATCGCCCGCATTGCCGAGCGCCGTTCACGCAAGAACATCATCGCCATCTGCACCGCCATCTGGTCTGCGGCCACGACATGGTGCGGCTTTGCCACGGGCTTCGTCTCGCTGGCGCTGGGCCGCATTGGAGTGGGCATGGGAGAAGCGGGCTTCCTGCCGGCCGTCAATTCCATGGTGGGCGATCAGGTTGAAAAGAATCGCCGCGCCTCGATCATGGCACTGATCATGCTGGGCACACCGGCGGGAATACTGACTGGGGCGCTAGTGGGCGGCTATGTCGCGAGCATCGCCAGCTGGCGCGAAGGCTTCTTCGCTCTTGGCATACCTGGCCTCGTGACTGCTGCAGCAGTGTGGTTTTTCATTCGCGAGCCGGCGCGCGGCCTGGCCGACGGGGCGGAGCCGGAACGCAAACCGCCGCCCGACTTCAAAGCCTTCCTGACCACGCTGAAGCGCAAGCGTGCGCTGCTTTTTGTCATTCTCGGTGGTGCCACTGCCGGTTTCGGCATGACCTCAATCTCTCAGTTCCTCGCAGTATTCCTGGCCCGTGTCCACGATCTGGGAACCGGAGAAGCGGCGACCTATTACGGCATGATCTCTGCCACTTTCCTGGCACTGGGCCTGCTAGTCGGCTCTTTCGGAACCGATTATCTGGCCAAGCGCGACGCACGCTGGCCGGCCTGGGGCGCCGCGATCGGACTGGGAATCGCACCCTTCATCTACTTCACCGCCTTTCAGGCCCAGAGCCTGGTGCTGGCGACGGTTTTGCTGATCGTTGCGGGAACGATGCTGCTGCTATTCTATGCCCCGACAAGCGGCATGATCCAGAACCTGCTGCCGCCCCGCATGCGCGCGACAGGCATTGCCTGCTTCACGCTGCTCTACACGCTGTTCGGATCCGGCATGGGACCGGTTTTCGTCGGATTCGTCAGCGACCGAATGTCGGCCCGAGCTTATGAAGGCGAATTCTTCGTCGACTGCCCCGGCGGCGTGGCACCCGATGGCGCCACTGCCTCACTGCGAGCGGCTTGCGAGGCAGCCTCTGCCAGCGGGGTGCAGGATGCGCTGATAGTCGCCGTGTGTATTTTCTTCGTGGCGGGCTTTTTCTACTGGATGGCCTCGCGCACCCTGCGCGAGGACAGCTTCGAGGCTGCCGGCTAGGCGGCCTCGGACAGTTCCGCTTTCTCGCGACCGCGAATGAGGTCAGCCGCCTTTTCTCCGATCATGATGCTGGCCGCATTGGTGTTACCACCCACGATGCGCGGCATCACCGAAGCATCGGCGATCCGCAGCCCCTTGATACCGCGGACCCGTAATTTGGCGTCGCACACGGCCTCGGTGCCTGTCCCCATGGCGCAGGAGCCGACTGGATGGAGTGCAGTGTTGACCGCTTGCCGCGCCCACGCATCGATCTCGGCATCCGTTCGCACGTCGGTCCCCGGCATAATCTCGGTAGTCAAGACATCGGCCAGAGGTGAGGTGGCAAAGATCTCTCTGATCTGCGGCACGATGCGGCGGAAGAAGGCGCGGTCATTCTCTGTAGCAAGCACGTTGGATAGAATACGCGGCGGCTTTGCCGGATCGCTGCTCGCCAGCTTGACCCATCCCCGCCCTTCGGGCCTCAAGAGCACGCATGCCATGGCCACGACGTCAGGCGCCGGCTTCTTCACTCCAGGGAACCACGGGCGCGCCATGATGCTGGTCGGCTGAAACAGGCATTGCCCGTCCGGCCGTTCAAGATCGGGGCGAGTCTTGAGCCAGCCATTGGCGGTCACAGGCATGTTGGCAATGCGCCCCTTGCCCAGCGCCAGCCATTCGAGGACCGAAAGAGTCAACCGGTCGAACCGCAATTCGTTGGTAAGCGACACTTCACGCTTGGCGCCTGAGATCATCGCCACCGAAGGGTGATCCTGCAGATTGCGGCCAACGCCCGGCAGATCGTGTACGGTTGCAATGCCCAATTCGCGCAGTTCGTCTGCCGGGCCAATGCCAGACAGCAGCATGAGTTGCGGTGTGTTATAGGCGCCGCCCGACAGGATGATTTCGCGTTCGGCGCGGATCACATGCTCCTGTCCCTTCCTGCGATAATGCAGCGCGACTGCCCGGCCGTTCTCCACTTCCACCCTGCTCCCCAGCGCCTCGGTTATGACAGTCAGGTTGGGGCGCTTCATCGCCGGATACAGGAAGCGGGCCGCCGTACTTCCACGTCGGCCGTTATGGATGTTGATATCGGGGGAACCCCACCCCTCCTGGTCGGCTCCGTGGTGATCGGTCTGGGTCTTGTAACCCAGCTTAGTCACTGTCTCCATGAACCGGGGGAACAGACGATCGTCGGGAATATGCTTGGTGGTCGTCAGCGGCCCGCCCTTGCCGTGATATTGGTCCTCCTCGCCCCAATGATTTTCGCTCTTGCGGAAATAGGGCAACACATCGTCCCAGCCCCAGCCTTCCAGGCCGAGTTGCCGCCACTCATCGTAGTCGCGGGGGTTTCCGCGCGCATAGAGCATCCCGTTGATCATGCTCGATCCGCCCAGCGCCTTGCCGCGAGGCTGGCGGATTTGGCGATTGTCCGCATGCGGCTCCGGTTCGCCGGTGTAGTGCCAATTGTATCGCCCTCGGCTCATGATCATCGGAAAGGCAATGGGCATTTCCAGAAGTATATTTCGTTCACGGCGGCCCGCCTCGATCAACGTCACGCGCACGTCCGGATCTTCGGAGAGGCGCGCCGCAACAACGGCGCCCGCCGATCCGGCGCCTACAACGATGTAGTCCGCCGTTTCGCTCATAGTTGTTTGAACCGCGCCGACTTGATGGACGTGAACCTTTCGCCGTCAGTGCGATAGAGGATTATGCTCTCGATCTTGCGCACATCGCCCTTCATGGTTGGCCACATTTCGAAGTCCGGCCAGTCCTTGATGGTGGTGAATACAGTGCGGTTGTGCATGCAGAACCCATCGGGCGCGACCAGCAGGTCCAGGATCGTCAGCTCTTCGTGAATGTGCTCCTTCACGCCCTTGTAAAAGTCGACGATGCCTTGCCGCCCGACAATGCGCTTGCGGTCGCCAAGGTTGAAGTCGACATCCTCGGCATAGAATTTCGAGAAGCCCTCGAAATCGTTGGCGTTGAATGCAGCGATGTAATTTTCGAAATCCTCTCGGGTCATGCAGCTTCCTCTTTCGGTTCGATCCGGGGCAAGGAACGCCCACGGATAATGTCTGCCGCCTTTTCGGCGATCATAATGGTTGGTGCGTTGGTATTGCCGCCCGGAACGTCCGGCATCACGGACGCATCGACCACGCGTAGCCCCTCCATGCCGTGCACGCGCAATTCGGGATCGACCACTGCATCTCTGCCGCCGCCCATCGCGCAAGTGCCAACGGGGTGCTGCGTCACCTGGGCCGTGGCCCGGACATGCTCCTCCAGTTCCGCATCGGAGGTTTTGTGTGCGCCTGGCAGCGTCTCGTGATCCACCAGGCTTGCCATCGGCTCCTCAGCATAGAGCCTGCGGGCAATAGCGATACCGCGCCTGGCAGTTTCGAAATCGGCCTGGGCGCTGAAGATGTTGAGATGGATGGCCGGTTGATCCCTGGGATCGGCGGAACGCAATCCGACATGGCCCCGGCTCTCCGGGTGCAGCAGGATGACGTCGGTCGTCATCTCATGGGGAGGCGCGGCCTTGATGCCGGGGAACCAGAGATGCGCGCCCACTTTCACCGGATTGCACCACAACTGGATGTCCGGCTGGGCGAGCCGCGGGTCGGTCCGGAGGATGGGATTCGCGCTGTTCACCTGCGCTGCGAATGGCCCCTTGCCGAATAGCCTCCAGTTGAGGACATGGCGCACCGCCCTGTCGAAGCGCAGCTGATTGACAAAGGTGACTTCGCCCTTCGCCGCAAACTCGACCGGCACGCGCGGATGCTCGGATAGGTTCTGCCCCACGCCGGGCAGATCATGCACCACAGCGATGCCGTGACGGCTCAGTTCCTGAGCCGGGCCGATCCCGGACAGCATCAACAATTGCGGCGAATTGTAGCTGCCGCCGCTCAGAATGACTTCCCGGCCATGCGCTATATGATCCACGCCTTCACAGCTATAGGCGACACCGGTTGCGCGGCGCCCCTCTGTAACGATGCGTGCCACGGTTGCGCCCGTCACCACAGTCAGGTTGGGCCGGCTCATCGCCGGCTTGAGATAGGCTTCGTAAGTGGAGGCGCGGTTGCCCTTCTCATCGATCGTCAGCTCGCCCCGCGCAACGCCTTCCTCGTCGATATGGACATCCTCGGTTATCGGCAGCCCGGCATTGCGCGCCGCCTGCATCAGCTCCTCATGGAGGAGGTATTGCGTAGCATTGCGCTTCACAGCCAGCGGGCCAGAGCCACCGTGCCGATCGTCGCCGCCGGTCCAGTGGCGCTCCATCTTCAAGAAATAGGGGAGTACATCGGCATGGCTCCAGCCAAGCGCGCCCTTTTGGGCCCAGCGGTCGAAATCCATGCTGTGGCCGCGCATGTAGAACATGCCGTTGATGGAGGAGGATCCGCCCAGCAATTTGCCGCGCGGCAGAAACAGACGGCGGTTGTTCAGATGCGGCTCCTCTTCGCTCATATACGGCCAGGTAAAGCCTGGCTTGAACAGGGCCTTGAGGAAGCCGAGCGGCATTTTAAGCAGCCAGTGGTCCGCCTTGCCACCCGCTTCCAGCAGCAGGACGCGTGTCTGCTGGTCCTCCGTCAACCGCGCAGCAAGGACCGCCCCGGCAGAGCCTGCGCCCACGATCACGTAATCGTATTGCTGAGCGGTGACCGCGTCTGACATGATGGCTGCGCCTTTCCATTTGACGGCGCACCCAAGAAAAGGTGGCCGACAGAGCCGCTGGACACTAGGTTCATATCAATGATGAATCAACTATATGAAAGGTCCTGACCATGAATGCCCCCTACGATGCCGGACTGTTGGAACGTATCCGCAAGGACCTTTCCAGCGAACCGAAGAAGCTCTTCATTGACGGTGAATGGGCCGGGGCGAAAAGCGGCGAAACATTCGAGACGAAGGATCCTGCGACCGGCGATGTGCTGGCGGAAGTCGCCAGTGCGGGCGCCGAGGATGTGGACCTTGCCGTGCGCGCAGCCCGCAAGGCATTCGAAGGCGTCTGGCGGCAGACCAAGCCGGACGAGCGCACTCGTTTGCTGCTGAAGCTGGCCGACCTGGTGGAGCAGAACGGAGCCGAACTGGCACTAATGGAAACGCTCGACGTGGGGCGTCCCATCGCCTTCTCCCGCTTCGCCGATGTCGGCGGCGCAATTGGCCAGGCCCGCTACCATGCAGGCTGGGCCACAAAACTTTATGGCGAAACGACCGAAGTGTCCGCGCCGGGCGAATGGCTGTCCTATACCTTGCGTGAGCCGGTCGGCGTTTGCGGCCAGATCGTGCCGTGGAATTTCCCCCTCGCAATGGCTATGGGCAAGATCGCCCCGGCACTTGCAGCGGGCTGCACTGTGGTGCTCAAACCTGCCGAACAAACGCCGCTTACGACCATCAGGCTTGCAGAGCTGATTGCGGAGGCAGGCATACCGGACGGTGTCGTCAATATACTGACCGGCTTTGGCCGCACGGCCGGCGCCGCCCTTGCGGCGCATCCGGATATCGACAAGGTGGCCTTTACCGGATCCACCCAGACTGGCCGGGCAATCATCGATGCCGCGAAAGTCAATTTCAAGCGCGTACAGCTGGAACTGGGCGGCAAGTCGCCCACCTTCGTGTTCGACGACGCCAATCTGGAAAAGGCGATCCCCGCCGCCGCAATGAGTATCTTCTTCAATGCCGGGCAGGTCTGCGCCGCCGGATCGCGGCTATTCGTGCATGAGAAGGTCGCCGACAAGGTGCTGGAAGGCGTGGCGGGAATGGCGAAGATGCTGAAGGTCGGCGGCACGCTGGATCCTGAAACACAGATCGGCCCGCTTGTTTCGCCAGAACAGCTGGAACGGGTGACCGGCTATATCGATCTGGGCAAGCAGGAAGGCGCAAGCGTTCTGGTAGGCGGCAATCGCATTGGCGAGAGCGGCAACTTTGTGGAGCCGACCGTGCTGCTGGAGACCGGCCCGGAGGCTCGTGTTCGGCAGGAGGAAATCTTCGGCCCGGTCTTGTGCGCCATGCGTTTTTCCGACGACGACGATATCGACCGGCTGGCCCAGTTCGGCAACGAGACGGAATACGGCCTGTCCGCCAGCATCTTCACCAGTGACATATCCAGGGCGCACAAGCTGGCCCGCCGCCTGCGCAGCGGATCGGTCCGCGTCAACGGATCGGGCGGTGTAGACCCGGCATTGCCGCTGGGCGGTTTCAAATCTTCCGGCTGGGGACGCGAAAATGGCAAGGCCGGGGCGGAAGCCTATACCGAACTGAAGGCGGTTACGGTCGAACTCTAGACCCCTCGGCACCGCGCAGCGCGGCAGTCAGCCTTGGCTGCCGCCTGCGTTGAGCCTGCGCGCAAGCTACCCGTTATTTCACCCTGTAGTAACGGAATAGCGAGTGGTCGGGATCGGTGCGCCTTTCCCCGCCGCCGACGAAGCAACTCCGTGTCAGCCAGTCATGCGGCCCCTCTGGACAGCGAAAGTAAGGCGTAATGCGAAAATAGGCAGGTTGCGGCAGGCCCTGATCGTTTAATTCCGCCTGCCCTTCCTTCGCCTGGTTCAGATAGCCCAGATTGTTGATATAAATGAGCGTGCCGTCACTGGCCTTGAGCAGATAGTGCGCCCGCAGTTCGATCGTGCCGTCCGCACGCACGGTGGCATAGTCCGCACCGGAATGTGGCACGACTTCGCCCTGCAGCATGGGGCCGGTAATATCTCCGCCAATCGGCGGTGTGTAACCCTGATGCGTAGTCGTTCCGGGTAGCGGACCGAAGATCGTGCGGTCCGAGCCGAAATAGACGCGAATGTCGAACGCATGTTCCAACTCGACATCGACAAAGCTCTTCATGCGCCCTCTCCTTCCAGCGGGATCTTCGGGACCTGCAGAAAAGACCGCTCGCAATGGATGACGTGTGTGCCGGCATTGCGCAGGTCTTCGTGCCGCGCGAAAGGCAGATTTGGCAATCCCTCGTCATAGATATCCCGGCCCTGCACGATCAGGCGCAGCGTCTCACCCGCCGCGAAGTAGGTGGAGGACGGCCAGATTTCGATCTCGACCGGGACCTTCTGACCCGAGATCAGCCTTTCTTCACGGTCATGCGGATGGACGGGCTGAAAGTCGGTCGAACGCTGCGAATCCAGCGCCCTGTGGCTTACGCGCAGCCAGCCGAGCGCGACCGGTCCATCCTCAAAGAAAGCATAAAAGCCAAAGCCGGCCTTTTCCCCTTCGCGGTCGATCTTCTCCAGCGCCACGAACAGGTCCATGTCGTCTGAACCGCGCGCCTCGACCTCCAGCACCAGCCTGGCATAGCCGGTCAGTTCGGTAGCCTCCGTGAAAGTGTGCTCAAACACCGCCCTGCCTTCGGTGGCAGCATATTCAACCGTACCGCTCCCCCCGCGGTCAGGAGCCATAGTGCCATCGGCAGAAAGCTGCAGTTGCACATATTCCGTTTCGCGCAACGGCCAATCCGAAGCGATCCGCTCTCGAGCCTTGCCGAAATGTTCCCGCACTTCCAAACGAACCTTCGGCCAAGCTGGCACTATCGTACCCTTTTCCTTCAGGAAGTGATTGAAGAAGTCGCGGCGGCGCTTACGGCTTTCGGCAAGATAGTAGTGCGCCCATTTCTTCTGCCCATGCACTTCGAGCCATTTCTGCTCGCTGCGCATCCGGCGATACGCTTCCAGCGTCCCGCGCGTGTGCAGTCCATGGTCTGACCAACTGGCCACTACATAGGCCGGCTGTGTGATCTCCTCCATGGCAATCTCCTTCGAGGCCCAGAAGGGATCGTAGAGAGGGTGCGCCTGGAAATTGGCCCAGGTATTTTCCGTGCGATTCAAGCTGTACTGGATATTGTCGGAAGCACGCGGCGCGAAGCCCGTTTCCGGAATGCCGCCATGGTAGGCAAATTCTCGGTACCAGTCGGAAAAGCCCTCCCACGGATTAATGGCTTTCAGCGCGGGCGGGCCCAGCGGTGCGACGAGATACTGGATGCAGGCGAGGTAGGATACTCCCGTCATACCCAGTGCCCCATTGGCCCATTCTCTCCTGGCGAGGAATTCGATCGTGTCGCAGCAATCCTGCGCCTCGATAAGGCCGTTATGGTAGAAGTCGCCGCCCGAAAGCCATGCGCCGCGCGGATCGACAATCGCAACGGCATAGCCCGCCGCGCACCAGAATACCGGGTCAGGCCCTTCGAAAGGCGTCTCGGGGGACAGCCACTCCGGGTTTACACCCGATGCAGGCCAGAAGACGTGATTTGACTTGGCATGTTTTCCGTACGGGCTCCAGGATAGAAGCACCGGCAAGTCGGTGGCACCTTCGGGCCGGTAGATGTCGGCGTAGATTTCAGTTCCATCGCGAAGCGGCACCGGCAGGTTCTGCTCAAACAGCAAACCTGCGCGCTTTTCCTGTCGGTAGCCGGCAGGCGGAAGCGGCGGCTTGTGCGGCGCGCTGGCCGGATCCACGCCAGGCCGCATGATCGGGCGATATTCCAGGGGCAGATCGCTCATCGTACGACGAAATAATGGATGCGATTGGCGCCGGGGATCTTCTCCGCCACACCGACGAAAATATGGCGGGTGAGCCATTCATGCGGCCCTTCCGGGGCATCGAATTGAGGGCTGACGCGCATATAGTAATCGTCCGCGCCCACATCCTCGTTACGTGCCATTTTCTTCGCGATTTCCGGCGTTCTCGCCCAGCGATAACCCCGGTTCTGCAGATAGATGACGGCGCCGTCCTCTGCTTCCAGCAAATAGCGTGCATCGAAGTCGATAACGCCATTGGGCCTGACGAGGGGAAAATCTCCGCCCGACATGGGGATAACTTTTCCCTTCAGCAGCGGCCCATCAACCCAGCCCTCGGCGGCGTAGACGGCCGCGCGGGTCTCCCCACGCGAAGAGGGCTTTACCCAGCGCAAGCCCGCCAGTTCGATCCCGATCGTGAACGCATGCTCCAGCTTCGGGGCGAATGGATGATCACTGCTCATGCCATAGCTTTCGTCACATGTAGCGAACGCTCGCGATTCCGTTGGAATGTCATGACAGTCACCTCTCCATGAATAGCGGGTTGCCTGGCCAGCAGGTCAATAGTTGGTTGATTAGTCAATGATATAGCACATGACAAGTCAAGCCTTTTCACCTAGTCCCCAAGGTCTTGGCACAAGGGGAACAGATGACGAAGAATAGGAACGAGGACGAAAACAGCCCACTGTCCGAAGTTTGGGGAATGTTTGGGCCAACTCACGTACCCTACCGCATCCTCCTGCTCAGCAAGATGATCGACCGGCTCACAACGCGCCACGTGCGAACTCTTGCCGATCTCAACCTTGCCGAATGGCGCGTCGTGGCACACCTCGCGGTGATGGGCGACACCAGCGCCAGCCGGCTTTCCAAGGTGGCATTGGTCGACCGGGCGGAAATCAGTCGGGCAGTCCGTTCACTCACGAACAAAAGCCTGATCCAATGCCTGTCCGACCCTGACGACAAGCGCGTCACGCTGCTGGGTCTGACCGATAAGGGACGCGAAGTCTTCAGCGACATGCAAAAGGCCCGCAGCCGTTTCTACGCAATTCTGACGCAGGATCTTGAGACGCCGGAACTCAGGAAGCTGGATGATTACCTGTTTAGGATTGCAAAGCTTGCGGACCAAATGCTTGCGGATGGCGGCTATACAGAGACCGACATCCACCGCATCAATGATGGCGGAGCAGAGACGCAGTTTTCCCCGTAGCCTAAGACGCGGCCGGTAAATCTCGATCCGCCTTTGATCGCTGCGATGAAACTCGGATCCAGTATCGGTGCGCCGGCAGCCTCACAGCGCATCGTCTCTATTTGGATGCAGACGCGCGGTGCAGTGTCATGCCCCCTTCGCCCCGACGTACGCCGATGCTGGCAATCAGGCCGTCGCGCAATGTGTAGTCCACGAAAACACGGCCTTCGATGTAATCGCCCTTCTGCATGGCCCCAACCACAAAATCGGGCGCATCCTCCACCGCGGTGAATCGCGCGGTGGCGTCAAGCTTGATGACCTCGTTACTGGCTTCGACCGAATGGATCACCAGGCTTTCACGCACGGTCTTGTACATTTCACCATAGAATGCAGCAATTCCGTCCGCACCATGGATCGTCGGCACCGATCCCAATTCCAACACCACGTCGGGGTGGTAGAACTTGGTGAAGCGTGCCGGGTCGCCATTTGAGAAAGCTGCGACATAGGAATGGAACGCCGCCAGCTGGCTTGGATGCGCGCCAAGGCGTGGAAGTTTGCTGACACCTCTATCAGGCGGCCACGTCATGGACTTCAATCGCACGACCTTGTCATCGCGAGTGAGGTAGGTGACGAAGAATTTGACTGTGACCATGTCGCCTGGATGCAAGTGGCCGAAGGGGAATTCGGGCCGTTCCTTGCTGGCATGGAAGTCCATATCGATCTCGGCGAAGATATGGTCGCCCTGCTGCAATACCAACTGCGGACGCATTACTTCGCGCACCCCATCATGCGCCCATCGCAGGAAATCGAGCAAACCTTGCTTGCCTTCATAGGTGCGATTGCCACCGGAAAAGACGAGGTCTTCGTCGAAGAAACGTTCCACGAGCGCTTCATCATCGCCGGTGTTGAAGCAATCCTCGTAAGCCTTGTAGTCCAGTGCCATTGGTCGTGTATCCTTAGACTGGGCCGGTCGAACAAGTGGGTTCGGTTGGCAGCGTTTCAGTATCTGAAGCTGCCTGCGACATCCGACTGCAGTCTTCCTCCCAGGTGTCGTCATTAAACAGAAGCGCGGCATCATCGCAAATGCCGTTCCCACGTTCGAACGCGGCTGCCGCGTGAGCCACGCCCGCCGAGTCTTTCAGTGGGCGCAGTTCCAGCAAATGGCCAAAGCGCTTGCTGGCGCGCGAATTGCCGGGCGCCGGTATATCGCGGCCCGGATTGCTGGTCAGCGCATTGACATCGGTGCCCGTCACAGGATTGGGTGTGAAGCCTTCCGGCGAGTCCATGGGGGTAGCGCCCAGCAGGTCGGCAGCGCTCCAGTTGGCCGTCGCCGAAGGTTTCCTTGACAAACCACTGAGCTCGGCAGCTATGGTTATCAGCGTAGCTGAGAGACAGGATCTGCGAACAAACGCGATCCGCGCGCGGGAGAGATTGGCCAATGTCGCAACCTCGAATTTTGACTTGTTCCGTCACGGGTGGATCGACCACCCGCGCGCAGAACCCGAACTTGCCGGTTTCGTCCGAGGAAATCGCCGATTCCTGCCTGGAAGCAGCTGAAGCCGGCGCGGCCATGTGCCATATCCATGTCCGAGATCCCCAAACCGGAGAACCAAGCACGGAACTCAGCCATTATCGCGAAGTGGTCGAGAGGATCCGTGCGGCGAATTCCGATCTGGTGATCAATCTTACTGCCGGGCCGGGCTGCTTTTACGATCCGAGCGATGAAGATCCGGCAGTGCCGGGACCGGGAACCGACCTTGTCACTGCACAGAAGCGTGCCGAACACGTGATCGCGCTCAAGCCCGACATCTGCAGCCTTGACATCGGCAGCATGAATTTCGCCAACAACGTCGTGGTGAACGTTCCGAAGATTGTCCGCGAGATGGCGGAGATTATTCGCAGCGTTGGCGTCAAGCCGGAGATCGAAATCTTCGATACAGGTGACATTACCTTTGCTCACGATCTCATTGCAGAAGGTCTGATCGACGGCCCGCCTCTGTTCCAGTTCGTGATGGGCGGGAAATATGGTGCCGCCGCCAGTACCGAGTTGCTCTATTACATGCGCAACTCTCTGCCGGCGGGTAGCATCTGGGGCGGTTTCGGGATCGGTCGAAACTCTTTTCAGATGGTTGCATCGGTGTTCATCGCCGGGGGCAATTCGCGCATCGGTATGGAAGACACAGTCTACCTTGAACGCGGTGTTCTGGCGCAGAGCAATGCAGATCTGATCGCCAAGGCGGCGCGGATCATCAAGGATCTGGGCGGCGAACTGGCAACGCCCGCCCAAGCCCGCGAAATCCTGCAATTGCGCTCCTGATCGGCGAGCAAGAATAGTGTTTGCTGCGCCGCCATCGATAGACGCCGAGATCTTCCTCACCATTCCCGAGGAGTTTCACAAGCCCGGCACCAATGAATGGCTGGACGTCCAGCTTGGAGGGCATCCCGAAGGAGTATTCCTCGAAGGCCCGACATTCGACCGCGAAGGCAATCTGTGGTTGGTCGATATTCCCTGGGGCCGGCTGTTCAAGGTCACGCCGGAGAAGAAGGTAACTGTTGAGATTGAATATGATGGCAATCCCAACGGCCTTGCCTTCCACAAGGACGGGCGGCTGTTCGTCGCCGACGCGCAGAACGGCATTATGGTGTTCGACACCAAGACGAAGACAATTGAAATCTTGGTCAGTCGCACCCTGCTGCAACCATTCCGCGGCCTCAACGATCTGACCTTTGCCTCCAATGGCGACCTCTATTTTACCGACCAGGGGCAGACCGGACAGCAGGACCCGACCGGCAAGGTCTATAGGCTGCGCGCCGACGGCAGGCTCGAATGCCTGATCGACAATGTGCCAAGCCCCAATGGGCTGATACTCAACAAGGCCGAAAAGGCGCTCTACCTTGCGGTCACGCGTGACAATGCCATGTGGCGCATGCCGCTGGTATCAGATGGCAACTCAACGCTCGTGACCAAGGTTGGCGCTTTCATTCGCCTGTCGGGCGGCGTTGGGCCGGACGGGCTGGCGCTCGGGGACGACGATTCCATCGTCATCTGCCACACTGGCCTTGGCTCAATATGGCTGTTCAGTCCGCTGGGTGAGCCGCTACTGCGGATCAAAGCCCCGACGGGCACGCACACCACCAACTGCGCATTTGGCGGGCCAGGTAACAGGCGACTGTTCATCACCGAAGGGCCAAACGTGCTGGTCGCGGACATGCCCGTGGCCGGCAACGCTCTTTTCTCGCACATGTGAGCCGTAGGATGGGTGTCGAGCAGGAACTCAGCCTCCACGATCTCAAAGAAGCGGCTCGCCGCTATCTGCCGAAGATGGTGTTCGACTACATCGAAGGCGGTGCGGAAGACGAAACCTGCCTGCGGCGCAATCGGGCTGCTTGGGACGGCCTGCAGCTTCTCCCCCGCACACTGCGCGACGTGTCGCAGGTCGATGTCAGCGTCGAACTGTTCGGCCGCACTTATGCCGCCCCCTTCGGTATCTCACCAATGGGCATGACCGGTATCTGCCGTCGGGATGCCGATCTGCTGATGGCCAAAGCCGCGCATGAGGCGGGCCTGCCATTTCTGCTGGCCGGTGCCAGCAATGGCTCGATCGAAAGGGTTGCCGAGGTTGCTCCAAGTGCGTGGTACCAGCTCTATGTTCCAAAAGATTCGGCGATCCGCAAGGATATGATCCGGCGCGCAGCCGAAGCAGGACTGGAAACCCTGGTTGTGACGATAGACGTACCGATCTATTCCAAGCGCGAGCGCGACATAAAGAATGGCTGGGTGCGGCCTTACAAGCCGACATTGGCTGCGAAGCTCGAAGCCTTGCGTCACCCCGCCTGGCTGCTTGCCTATTTGAGGAACGGCATTCCCTATCTTGAGAACTGGCAGCAATATGCGCCTGATGGTGCCAATCCGATCGAAGTGGCCAGCTTCTACGCGACGCAGAGCTTCGCCATTCAGACATGGGACGTGCTCGCGGAAATCCGTGAGCAGTGGCGGGGAAATCTCCTGCTCAAGGGCGTGTTGCATCCCGAAGACGCCGCCCATTCGGTGGAGGCCGGCGCCGATGGCATTATCGTCTCGAACCATGGTGGACGGCAGTTCGACCGTGCGCCTTCGCCAGTGACGATGTTCCCGCAGGTTCATGCTGCGGTCGCCGGACGGATCCCGGTAATGGTGGATAGCGGCATCATGCGCGGATCGGACATTGTCGCTGCCAGGTGCATGGGCGCGAGCTTTGCGTTCCTCGGCCGCCCTGCGCTCTACGCAGTGGCTGCGTATGGCAGCGCAGGCGTGGAACGGTTGATTGCAATCCTGCAACAGGAAATGAAGCTGGCGCTGGCCACTATGGGGTGCCCCAATGTGCGCGATTGCGGGCCTGAATATCTGGCTCCCTCTGCAGGAGAACAATCCGGCAGAAAATTCGCACCTCCCCGTGCGTAGACGGGAGCGGAAGATATAGCGCTTCAAGTCCCGGTGGCAGGCTCAGCGTTTCTTCTCAATCATTCTGCAGTCAACAACCATCCAGCGTCACCTCACTTCGCGAAAGACAATGCGAGGCTTCCGATCGGCCAAACAGCGCCCGCTGCAATTGGGTGAGAAATTGGGTTTCGAGGTTAGTGCAAGTTGCAAGACTTAGCCTGACAGTACCGCGCGACTTAGCCGGACAGGCAGCTTGGGGCCTAGAAAATGTCTTTCAGGCGACCATCTCCTCGAACGCCTGCACGATTTCTGCGCCGGTCGCAAACCAGACGTCGCCCTGACTTTTCATGTGGGCCAGGGCATTGCCGATATGGACGCTTCGATGTGGCGCACCGCTGAGATAGGTATGCAACGGAACGCACATCACTCGCAATTCGTCGTTCGCCTCTTCGGCTAGGACATCGAACTGGTCCGTCAGCATCTCGCCATATTCGCGTCCGGTCAGCGCCATCGTGGAAAAGGCGGAATAATCATTCAGGTCCAACGAATAGGGAACTGACACCAGCGAGCGGGAAGCAGTGCGGACGTAATAGGGCAGCTGATCGTCCAGGCGATCGGCAATGTAACGAATACCCGCTTCGGCAAGCAGGTCCGGCGTTGCTGCGGTCTGTGCCAGGCCAGGGCCAAGCCAGCCTTTCGGGCGTAGACCGGTGACAGTCTCGATTTCCCGCAGCGTCGTCTGGATGTCTGCTTCCTCTTCCTCCGGCGGAATGCGATTGAGTGCGCGGCTCTGGTCGATACCGTGGCCCATGATATCCCACCCGCGCGAAGCGAAGGCTTCCACGATGTCCGGCCTGTATCGGCACATCGCACCATTCAGAGCGATACTTGCGGGAATGCCCAGTCTGTCCAACAAGGAAATCAGCCGCCACACGCCCACGCGGTTGCCATATTCACGAAAGGTCGAATTCGGTATATCGGGTGGACTGGACGGCCAAGGCATCCCCCCTGGCCCAAGGTAGTCTGCTGGCCAGCATTCCACGTTGAGCACGATCCAGACAGCCAGCCGTCCGCCGTTGGGCCAATTGCCCAAATCACGCCGATTGTAATTCTCCGGCAGAATGCTGTCGTCACGATAGTTCGTCATGATCATTTTCCTTCGGTGGACAGGCCAGCGCTACTTGCTGTGCGGTCGAGAAACGCAAGCACCGGCGCGAGATCGCGGACGGAGGCGTATTTCATATGCAGGTCGAACAGACTGACCTTGTGCGATATCGCGGATCGGTCTGCTGTCGCCTCGTGCGGCACGATCACGTGAAGATTGTTCTGGAATCCATCGAGCGCCGTCGCCCGCACACATCCACTGGTGGATATGCCTGTGACGATCACCGTGTCGACGCGTAGGGCTGTGAGCATCGCCATCAAGGTCGTTCCGAAGAACGCGCTGGGCTTGCTGCCCTTGGTGACGATCGTCTCGCTCGCAAGCGGCGTCAGCTGTTCGACGATGCAGTCCCCCGGCGGCAGGCCCGGCACATCGAGAGAACCATGCTTCCACAATCCCTGCTCGGCTGAGGTGGGTACATGCAGCGGATCGGCATAGGCCTTGGTAAAGAACACCGGGACACCATTGTCGCGCGCAGATTGCAGCAGAGTAGCGTTGGCCTTCACCGCATTGTCCGTTCCCGAACAGCCACTGGGATAGTCTGCGTCAACGAACATGCGCGTCATGTCGATCACGATCAGTGCTGGGCGGTTACCCGATGTCAGCGGCGCATCCATGGGTTCCGGAGGTCTGCGGAATGCAGCCAATGTTTTAGGCGTAATGACGTCATCCCAAGGAAACACGATGTCTCTCCGGCTATTCGATATTAGTAGCACTGGCTACTATACCCGGAGTGGAAATCAAGCCCGATGTCACCTACAACAGCGGCGTGACAGATTCCGGCACCGCCACAAACAGCGCACCCGCGCATGAGCAGACAGCAGAGACTCCCGAAAAGGGCACCGCGCTTTGGTTGGACGACTACCTTCCCTTCCGCGTGGCGGTGGCGGCAAGCGAAGTCGGCAAGGTCATAGCGCCCTATTACCACCACTTCGGCCTGACCATGCCCGAATTGGCGATCCTGTCCGTTCTGTACGAACAGTCACCGATGACGCAGCAGATGATCATCGCGCGCACGGCATTGGAGAAGTTTGCCATCAGCAGGGGCTCGCGCGCTTTGCTGGCAAAGGATCTGATCGAGCGCCAGGCGCATCACACCGATGGCCGATCCTACTGGATTTCTCTCACTGCCTCCGGGCGCGAACTGTATGAGCACATTGTGCCCATGTCCCTGATTTTCGAGGAAAAGCTTAAGGCATTTCTGGGAAGCGAGGAACGCTACCACGCGGCAAAGACAATATTGCGCGACGTGGAAAAGGCGGCCAAGGCCATGGGTGCCGATGCAAGCTGCCAGCAGGAATTCTCCCGGTTTCTGAAGGATTGACCCCGATGCGAAAGTGACGTGCGAGAGCGCAACCGGCAGCTCTTGCGAATTTTGTAGCACATGCTACTATCTTCCCTAAATACTAATCGTCAGCTAAAGTTCGCTGCGTCTGTGTGAGAGGGGTGTCCATGGTACAAAATGTTGAACTTCCGTACCTCGACAAGTTTTCCGGCGTTCCGGTCTCCTATGGGGATCAACAGGAAAAGGACACCTTCACGCTAGCCCATCGGTCTGTCGAGATGCATGACGCTCGCCGAGCAGCACAGGTTCCGTCACTCGACCGCGAAGGGTACCAGCTGTTCCGGCGTCCCAGCGCGGTTTCCTCCTTACCGTCCACGGAGGAAATCGAGACGGTCTATCATGCCGAGGTCGAGGCATTTCTGCGCGAGGCGACTGGCGCCGCGCGCATTCACATGTTCGCATCAGGCCTGCGCTTCAACGAACGGTCGGAGCACACCGGATCGCGGCCCAATTCCATGCCGGCCCGCCGCGTACACAGCGATTTCAGCGACGAAGCCACTCGCGAGGTGGCTGTTGAGGCATTTGGTGAGGACGGCGAGATACCGACCGGGTTCTACTGGAAAGCCTTCAACGTCTGGCGCGTGTTGACGCCGCCACCACAGGATACCGCGCTTGGCTTTTGCGACATGCAGACCATGGCACCGGACGACATCGTGACGACCACCGGAGTAGTGCCCCTGCCCGATGGATCGGAGTTCAATTATCAGTTCTGTCTCTACCGCTACAATCCGCGCCACAGGTGGTCCTATTTCCCCAATCTGACACGCGACGAGCTGTTGTTGTTCCTGGGTTACGATTCGCGCAATCCCGGCCTTCGCGTGCCCCATTGCGCGTTCGACGATCCTTCCTGTCCCGCAGACGTTCCTCCTCGCATTAGCGTTGAAGTTCGCGCCCTCGCCCTATTCGAGAATTGAGGCTGACCGATGCAGTACATAGCCGAATATATGCTTGCCACGGATGCGGCTGAGCTCCTGGACGCACACAAGGATGCGCACCTCCGCTACCGGATGAATCTGAAGTCGCTGCGGCTCGCAGCACAGATCCATTCCGAGGAAGGCAGGATGATCGGCAGCCTAGTGGTAATAGATGCCGCCGATCGGAATGAGGCGGAGCGGACGGCGCTCGCCGACCCATATTGCACGCACGGGATCTATACGTCGGTGAACGTGCGGCCCTGCGAAGTTCGATACTGCGACCTCGTTGCCGGCCCGAACGCTTGATTCCGGCCATCGCCTGCCCTCGTACCGGAGAAAATGACCGACCAACGCGTTGAGACGGTGCCGCGCGCTTCTATCGCGCGATCCCGATTGCTACCCCGGTCGATAATCAGCGCCGTTCGGACGATAGCTGCCCGGTCTTCGAGAGTAATGCACTGGCGTAAGCCGATCGGAAGCTGTGTGAATTACGTCATTCGATGCACAGCCTGAACAGCTGGAGCCCGCTTGCGCCAATCTCCACGCGCCGAGCTTTTTTGATTATGCCTTTCCGGCCACAAAGAGCAATTATTCTATGTAGCCCTGCTCCCTGTAGTAACGTGCCGCTCCCGGATGGAGCGGGATATCTCCATTCCTGAATATCGTACGCCGATCGATGGAATAAGCCCGGTTGAACCATTTGAGGCGCCAACTCTGTTCATCGATGGCCTTCGCCACGGCATAGGCAAAATCGTCCGGTACATCGTCGCGCGTAATCACGCCGTGACCCGAGCGTCCAACGGTTGGAATGGGCTTATCGATGCCCCGGAAATATTGATAGGGCACATCAACCTGCGCGGCACCAACCCAGCTCTCCTGCACCCGATCGCGGAGGTCTTGCGGGATCGGGAAGTAAGTCAGATCGTATTTCTGACTCATTTCGGTCCAGACATTCGCCTCAAAATTGTTACCAATGCTTGCAAGGCTGCTGACGATTAGGTCGAAGTTCTCGTCCTTGTGCTCGTGCTCCATCGCATTGCTGAACCTGCCACCTTTGGCGACAACGGCTTCCTCGGTTATGCCGTAATATTCGAATACCTCGCGTAGCCATGGATCGCCGTCGGTCAGGATACGCAGGGCTTCCTTACGATCGCGGAGTTCGGACAGATCCGTAATGCCGCTGCCTTTCTTTGCGGCAATCAACAAATATCCTGGATCCTCGATGTTGGCGATGAGACGCAGATTGTCCATCCGGTTGCCCTCATACAGTTCCTCGCCATGATAGGCCCAATGGAGCATCATCGTTTCAGTGACGCCGAAATCCACAGGAGCATCAGGCGGCGGCGGATCGCGCACCTCGATTTCCTCTTCGGTCAGAGCGTGAGGGACGCGCGCCTCGGCGACCATGCGTGGGCTCCAGACCAAGTTGCAGTTATAGCAAATCTGAACGTCCCAGCCATACGGTTCCATTGCGTCGCGAACGAATTCGGATAGCGGACCCCACACACATTGAGGGCACGCTCCGCCAATGACCGGACGTTTGACGTCAATTCCATAGGGAGGCTGTGGCGCCGCCGGCGTCCATGCCTCTTGGTCAGATGTCGCCACAGGCGATGCGGGATTCTCCGCGCGAGCATTCTGGCCGATGAAAAGTGCGATGACAGCACAGATCAGGGCAACTGGATATTTCATTTCGCGTTCTCTCCTGAATGTGGTGGCGCAGCGGGTCTGGCACGCTCGCGTGCGAAATAGGCATCGAGTAGTTCGAGGACCTCGGCCCGCGGTAGGGACGCGAGGCCGGGGGAAGATGAAAGTTCCATGACCTTTCCCTCCGTGAAGGCCGGCCAATGCCGCAGCCCTGGACCGTTTGGATCGCCCGCTTTTGCGAAGTTGGTCCAGTAACGGGATACGAGATTGCCCAATTCGCGATCCTGAGCAATCCAAGGCCAATCAAAGACGTCGAACGTCTTGAACACATAGGGAATTTCGGCGCCATGATATGCGCCCAGCCCCTCTATCGGATTGGGCGGGGCGTGATCGAAGAAATAGAGATAGGAATTGGGTTCGATGCGCTTGTTCAACCTTACCCATTCTCGCATCTGCCAAAGGATCACGTCGCTGACACTGCGATCATTGTGAACCCCTTGCTCTCCATAGATGTGTGTGAAAGCCGCTTCGTCTTCTGGTGTCCTCGCGTGCAGCCAGGAGAGCTGGTCTGCGCTGGCCAGCGTCGTTTCTTCATTTGCGGTTGCGCCCGCAAGAACCGGGACTGCCGCTTGATCGCCCCTGGCGAAAATCTCATGGATTTCATCAGGCAGGACGTAACCGTCCCCTTCAATCAGCCAGAACTTGTATGGAGAATTCACTAATGTCTTGGCTGGAAGAGCGCGCAGATCGGCGAGAGTGTCCGCACCCAGGGATCGCTGGAACTCCTTCCCATATTGTTCTGCTTCGGCAAAGGATCGCAGATTCCAGATGCCAGCGGCCGGGTTCATATTCGCCGTACTCTGACCGATGGCCTTATGGAAAAGGCCGCGCGCGAGCGGTGAAGCCTGCAGGGCATTGACCGCCGTACTTCCGGCTGAGAAGCCAAAAATCGTGACGTTGTCTGGGTTGCCGCCAAACTCTTCGATATTGTTTTTCACCCAACGCAGCGCAGCGATTTGGTCCAGCAATCCGTAATTTCCGGATGTCTCGTGCAGAGATTCCTCGTTCAGTTCATCAAGAACTAGAAAGCCGAGCGGACCTAGCCGGTAATTCACGGTCACAACAACGACACCGTCCTGGGCAAGTTTGTCCCCAAGCGAGCGTTCATCTGAGCCCGAGCCGACCATGAAACCACCGCCGTGGAACCACACCATGACAGGTAGGCGATCGGTGGTATTGGCCGCCGGCGTCCAGACATTGAGGTAGAGACAGTCCTCACTCTGAAAGGCAGGTTCGGCGTCGGGTTCCCAGGGACTGCTGGGCTGCATACAAATCGGTGCGTGGCGGTCGGCCGGTCGCACTCCGATCCATTCAGGAGCCGGAGACGGCGCTCGCCAGCGGTATTCGTTCACGGGTGCCGCCGCATAAGGCAATCCGAGAAATGCGGTTACCTCCCCCTGCGAAGCGACACCTTCCACTTTTCCCGATAGTGTCTGGACAATCGGACCGGTCTTTTCGGCCTCCGCAGCTGCGGTGGACATAGAAATTCCTCCTAAGGCAATCGCCATGGCTGCCCCAATTGCCCGATTCAAAGTTGGCAACCTCATCGCCTACTTCTCCCCTCCGATATTCTCGTGCCAGGCGGCTTTCTTCACTGCCCAGGCATCGTGCGGGGTGAGCCAGCGTTCCGTCTGGAGCCGATCAGCAGCTTCATTCACCTGCCGCAGATAATCAGATTGAGTCGGGTAGAGCTTCCGGAGCGCCGCGGGGTCGAGCGGTTCCGCGTAGCCAAGGCGCGTGCATCGGGGATCGCCCCCACGCTGTCCGTGCCAACGCATGACGGGGGCTTCCACTGCCACAGTTCTGACACCACCAAGCGCATTGCCCAAAGCATCTCTCTCAGCCCTCAGTGAGCCAGCCGGAGCAGTATCTTCCGACACACCAGCCAGGCGCAGCCTTTCGTCAGGCGGAGGCGCGACGCCATCCACAACCCAGCTGTCGAAATTCTGCCATGCAGCGTTGAAGACATGATCAAGCGGGAAGGGACTGAGTGGCGGATCGGCTGGCACGCAATGGCCAGTGCTCGAGGGCGCTATTCCTGCTCGATCAAAGTCCTCCTCCCGCGGAGTAAACGGACCGAACAGACTGCCGCTATGCGTGGCACCGGCGATCTCATAACGCCGAAAGAAATCGGGCGAAACGTCGTGATCGGGCCGCGCTTCATTGCCCGAGGCCAGAACATCGCCCTCAACCGCAATGTCGAATATCGGAACACCCACAGATGGAACCGCAAGGCGCGGATCACCTGGCGGGTTCAGTGTGTCGCAATTGTGGAACAACACATTGAACGGGGCATGCCCAGCATAAAGGTAGCCGTCATATATTTTCTTCCCGCCATCACGCTTGGCCACCGGTGCGATTGCGATCGCATAGCTCCGTGCCAGCCCTGCGGTCTGCGAATAGCCAGTTAGATAGGCACGCGTTACGTCGAACTCCCGCAAGGGATTTTTCGAACTGTCAGATCGCAACAACGTGCCAATCTGACTGAGAATATCGAAGGAGAAACCGACTTCGGTCTCGTCGGCGTCTTCACCGATCTCCAGGTCAGGACAGCGCTGATCGCCGGTGAGCGGATTGGCAAAAGACAACGATCGGTAGCGCTCTGGTGCGAAGCGCTGCAGTGCTTTCACTGCCACGGGCTTGAAGGTTACACCCACCCAGACAATCCCCTCTCGCATGAAATGATCGCGTGAGAGGATCCACATCAAATCAATATCGGCCATCCGTGACGGGTTGAACGGTTCGACAATCACTGCACCGTTGAATCGTGTCGGGTCGGCCGGCCGCCGAATAAGGATGCGAGTAACATACTCGCCTGCGCCGAGTGAATTCAGTTCGCCTACGGCTGGGAAGTCGTAGATTCGGCCGTCACCACGAACGAAGTATTCCTCCTCAACATATCCGTGCATCGCAAGGTTCTGGGGCACGCGAGTTTCGGATGCCGCATTGAATGGGTATGATTCAGTCGTCGAAGGAAGCGGTCCCGCCACGCTTGGCAGCGGAACATCTTCAATCCCTATGGGTTCGGACGCTGCAGCAATGCTGGCCTGTCCAAGGAATAGAATGAAGGCGAGCGCGATAGTGAAATTTCGCATCAGCTGGCCAATTCACTTGCCGATTGATGTCCAAAGTGAGTCTTCATTATCTTCCTCCCGATTTATTCGGCTGCGCGAAGGCGGACGAAAACACACCTTCGTCACCGTAGTAAATTTGTTCGAGCGCACGGATCACTTCGCCGTTCGGCCGATCGACCAGCTCGATCTCGTTCCCAAACTGCAGCACTTGCGGAGTTGTGGGATTGAGCTCGGGCCATGGGGGAAGACCGGGACCGTTCGGATCGCCGGTCCGCGCGAAATTCAGCCAATAGGATGACATTGCAAGTTCGAGCATCCGATCCACATCGGTCCACGCACGGGGTTCCTGATGCAGATTGGCGAACACATAGGGCAGTTCCGCTGCATGATAGGCGCCTTGCCTGTTTGCCCCATAGGCGGAGTCTGACAATGGCGGCGGCGGCGCGTGAACGAAACGATATTGATAAGTTGGAGCTAGATGCGCTTGCGCATCTGCAATGGTCGCCTCGATATACTCAGTACCGAGCGTCAAGCTTCGCTTGTTCGAAATGCGAGCTTCTTCGTCGCTGCCGGCCGGGAACCAGTAGAGGAAATCATCAGCACGATCGCCGAAACGGTCCGTAACGTCCTTCAAGTAGGATTGAGCGGTTAGCGCGGAATTCAATTGCCCTTCGTCCGCAGTTGAGCCCACGATCATCGGCACAGGGTGCTGTTCGCCCGCGCGCATCACCTCCCGCTGGGCAGTGGGATAAGAATATCCGTCGACTACAGGCTCGAAATCGCGTCTGCCCAGCTCAAACAAGGTCTCGGGCGAGAGATCGCGAAGCTGCTCCAGGCTGCTGGCGTCCGCCTGCCTGGCAAGGGTCTCCCCCAACGCTTCGCTGCGCACGAGCGTGCGCGGCTGACGCCACCCCATCGATCCCCCCGATTCAGCAATGGCCTTGGCGAAAAGCCCCTTCGAAAGTGGTGACACGATCAAGAGATTGACCATTTCCGAGCCTGCCGATTGTCCCACAATCGTGACATTATTCGGATCGCCCCCGAATCCGGCGATATTGCCCTGCACCCATTCGAGCGCTTTCACGAGATCAAGAAGCGCATAATTGCCAGAACTTCCCGTATCGGACTCAGCTGTCAGTAGAGGGTGGGTGAAGAAACCGAGCGGACCCAGCCGGTAGTTGGCGGCCACGACCACGGCACCTTTCTCGGCCAATGCTGCGCCATCGTGGCTCGCATTTGAACCAGCGACGAAGGCTCCCCCGTGAATCCATACGATCACGGGCAGTCTCGCACCGTTTTTCTGCGCGGGTGTCCATATATTGAGCGACAGGCAATCTTCGCTCGCCTTGCGTGGGTCGGAGACACCTGGGAAGTTGCCTTGAGGGCAAGGCGGGCCAAATTCCTCAGCGATCAGTACCTCGTCTGATTTGGCTGGATTTTTGGGAGGACGCCAGCGCAGCTCTCCGACGGGCGGGGCAGCGTAAGGAATGCCTTTGTAAACTTGCACTGGCCCAGGCTCATCCGCCGGCAGGACCGGTCCCGTTTCGGTCATCACCGGAACCTGACTTTGGGCCCATACCGGTCCCGAAAAGCAAGCAATGAGGGCCATCGCTGCGAGCAAACGGCGAAAAAGGCCATCTGAGCACAATCGCTGCTTTAGCGAATTAGTCTGCTTATCTCCCATGCGGGCAGGCACCTCCACTCTTTCACAGGCAATGCACGGCGCTCCTTCCACCGCGCACCACAGGCTTTGTTGCACTCGCTACTATCTCCATTTTCACCCTCGTTGCAACATGGGGATGCGGAGGGGGGTGAGTGTGTTGTTGAAGCAAATGAGTGAGGCGGCCTCTGCGCACCCCTGACCCCGCCTGCGCCATTCAAGTTTGGCAGTAGTCGAACAAATCCTGGCAGACAGACACTGCCCCCCGAGACTTGCAGCGTCGCAACCCTGGCAAGTGCATCTGGTGTTACAATGCTCGAAATGACCTGAGCACGGGGTATTGGCCGGCAGGTTGGTTTGATTTGGCGCTGACCCAGTGTCCTTTTGCTTTTTCGAATCGTGCGTCGCATCTTTGGGATCCAAGCGGCATCAAACGCCACAGTGAAGCAATCCGGCCACGCTCCCATTCCTTCACCTGGAATCTCACGCCTGCTCCGCCTGTCCATCGCCTTTGGGCAATCGCCTCACCACCGGCACGGCCGCCAACGCGGTCAGGCCGAACATGAACGCCACGACCCAGAAATACCCACCGATATCCAGTATTGCCGCCCCCAGCATGGGGCCGGCCGTCCAGGCCAAGGAGAACGCTAAGGCACCGGCAGTCACACCGTCTTCGCCGGTCCTGTCGCTCGCCAAGGTCCCCAGGTAGAGCGCTCCAGCCATGCTGGATGAAAGGCTGACGGCGGCAACGCCGACAGCGAAGATCATCGCGGTGCCGCTGGCGAATAATAACCCCGCGCCAACCATGCCCGCTGCGATCGCGAGTGCGAGGCCCGTTACAGCCGGAAAACGCGCCGACCATACTGTTGCCAGCATCGCTCCCAAGAAACCCGTTGCGCTGCTCACAGACAGGGCCAGGGCGACGATGTGCCCCTCCAGCCCGGCGACGATGCCGATCCGGTTGACGTAGGCCCAAAGCGCCGCGTGACCGATATAATAGACGAGCAGGGAAAATGCGAACAGCCACTGTCGGCGCGGAAGGTCGGGCCAGATGCCGCGATTTCGCGTTTCCATTTCGCCGAATTTCGCAAACAGGCGCGATAGCGGAAGCATGATAGCGGCAATGGCGGCCAGCGTCAGATAAATGGACGGCAGGCCGCCCCACCCCATCGCTCCGTAAAATAGAAGATATCCGACAATTCCGAATAGCGCGCGCGCAGAAGCCATAAATCCGAAAGCCAAGCCGGAATTGGCAAGTCGGGCCGCTGCCCGGCTTTCCGCCACGATCACCATCGCGGCACCCAGGCCGGAAAGGAAGCGGCACGGTGCCAACAACTCAATCGAAGGAGCGAGCGCCGACAACAAGTTACCGATCACCATTGCCACAAGCCCCCACGACGCGCATTTCCAGATCGATACCCGCGAATTCAGCAACATCATGACGCCGGTCACGACGATCGAGCTGCCCATTTCGAGCGAAGCCACCAGACCGACCGCACTCGGTGAAGCCCCGAAATGGTCGACCACTCCGCCGACGAATGCAGGCATCATCACGAAGTGGATATTGCTGAGGATGGTCAGCGTACACAGGATCACAAGGAGGTAAGCCCCCGTGGGCTCCGCTGGTTGTGAGCCTTGCTGCATCTGCTGGACTCCTCTGGACACGAAAAGCCAATCGGGCCTATTAGTTGCGTGTGCTACTATATTTGGCGGGAGAAGCAAGGATCATGAGTTCCGGGCACGGTTCGCGGTTAGAGGTATCGTTGAATTATCTGGCCGATGGCAGCGACGCGCCCTCTGCCGGCGGGGCTGAGAACAGGGGGGAAGATTATGCCACGGCGCCGGTGAAGCTGCCGATATATAACGCCCGCGAACTGCCCGGCGGCGCCAGCCTTTTGCGCGAAGGCTTCACTCTGTTGGATCGCCCCAGCCCAGTCTCGTCCCTGCCCTCGAGTAAGGAAATCAACGATGCCTACCTTCCAGAGGTCAAGCGCCTGCTGCTGGACGTTACGGGCGCAAGCGAAGTGTTCACATTCGCACCGGGACTGCGTTTCGCCGAACGATCCCCGCTCACCGGATCGCGGCCCAATTCACAGCCGGCCCGGCAGGTCCACAGCGATTTTGCCCTGGCGGGCTCACTCGACGTTGTAGCCAAGGCCTTCGGAGAAAGGGCGAAGAATGCGCAATGGAAGGCATTCAATGTGTGGCGAGTTCTTTCTCCTCCCCCGCAGGATACTGGCCTGGCCTTTTGCGACATGCGCACGATTGCCGAGGATGACCTCATCAATGTCGAGGGCGTAGAGGCGCTGCCGGATGGCCGAAAGGAGACATTCGACTATTGCATGTACCATTTCAGCTCAAATCATCGCTGGGCGTATTTTCCCGACATGAACCGCGACGAAGTGATCGTCTTTCAAGGCTTTGATTCACAAGATCACAGCAATCGCGTCGCCCATTGCGCATTCGACGATCCCACCTGCCCCGCCGAAGCCGATCCACGCGTCAGCATCGAAGTGCGTGCAGTTGCGCTGTTTGACGATTGAGGAATATGTTCCTGCAGTTCATAATTCTGTGCCGTGTCGCGGAAGACACCGCCAATTCGCTTCTGGAGCGTCGACAGGCCCATCTGAATTATCGTATGAGGGAATGTCGGACTGACAACAACTTGTCTTTGATAAACGCAGTTCATCCCTTGAGCGCGTGCCAATAGCCCTTGAGGATATGCCACTCAGCCAAGGCGGCCGAGCGGCAGGCCTGGTAAGTCTGCCGATCCTCAAAAGGCAGCGACTATTCCGAATTCTCCGCTTATTCGGTCGAAATCGTAGAGTTCCACGGTCGACCAATTGTGCTCGTACTTGACGCGCAGCAGCGGCGCGAAGCTCCCCACGGTGAGCGCGCGGAAAGTGGCCGAGATGCTGGCATTGAGATTGTCGTCCTTGCGCCGCTCGGGATAGAGGAACAGGCGTGCATCGGCCTCCAGATGGCGATAGCCCAGATTGGCCACTGCAGTCGTGCGGCCAAGTTCCCGATAAAGATAGGCGTTCGCGCTTCCGCTCGCGGTGGAATAGCCCGGGTCCTGCGCCACGTCGCGCGTGCCGCTCACCTGGAAGCCGCCGCCCGCGCGCGAGCTGAAGGCATGATCTATCCCCGCGGCGAGCGTATAGCGATGCCCGTCTTCCAGATCGTTGCGCCGGTTGTCTTCGCGCAGCACGGTGCCATCCAACCGCAATTGCGTGGTTCCGTTCAGCGGATGCTGCCAATTGCCGGTAAGGCCCCAGGAAAAGCTGTAGGGATCGAGGCCGTACCAGCGCCACGTCGTTGCTGCCGATAGCGAGAGGCGGTCCCGCCCCCAGCGCCATTGCGGGCCGAGCTGGAGAGAGGCAGAGATGTCGTCGAATTCCGACTTGCCATAAAGGTCCGCCGATCCGGATCCGCGCAGCAGAATGTCCGTTTTCGCACTGACGGGCATCCGGTAATAGGCCTGCCCGCGCAGCGAAGCCCCGATCCCGGATTGCGCCTGGGCATCCTCATTCAGCGTGAAATCGCCAATGACGGTGCCCAGCGTATCGGAACTGGTCGCACGGTTGATATTGGTACTGGGCGCCATGGACAGTTCGATACCGCCGCCGATGCGTTTCATGGCCGACAGCGCATTGGCGAAGAAGCGCACCTGCTGTTCCACTTGCGGCGGCAGGCCGGTTGCCTGGGCCGCGCGCAATTCGCGCCTGGCCGCCGAGAGATTGCCCATCAGCGCCTGCAGCCGCGCGAGTTCCAGCCGGACGCCCGCCGCATCGGGCTTATCGTCCAGAATCCGCCGGAGCAGGACGGCCGCATCGCGGGGCCTGTCCATCTTGTCCGCATACATCCTCGCCAGGCGGAAGCGTGCCTCTGTCCGCAGCTCGATATTCGGATCCTTTGTCAGCGCGCGATAGGCTGCTTCCGCCAATTCAAAATCCCCGCGATCGCGCGCGGCATCGGCAAAGGCAAAGAGCTGCGCAGCCGACATCTCGACCGGCCCCTGTCTCTCCGCAGCATCAGCCTCGCCGCCAGGAGCGGCTTCATCGGCTCGCGCGGAAGCCGGCGTTTGCGCGCCCAGCGCGGCGGCGGCGAGGAGTGTAAGAACGGTCACGGATCGGGGCAGCTTTCCCAGCGGTAGCATGAAAAGGGGGCCTCCCTTAAGGGAGACCCCCGGGTCTCGACATCACGATGCCATTGTCAGTCGGGGAAACCCGCTGCAACCCCGGTAACCTTCAAATCGGATGAATCGATGAAAAAGGTCATGCCCGTCTCTTCGGCATTGGGACCGAAGAATGCGCCGTAGAATTCCCCGCCGGCGTTAAACGTTCCGCCATAGGCGGCCCCGCTGGTGATATCGCCCGTGCCCAGGAATTCGCCGAAATCCTTGTCCGCGTCGGCGACGTAATCGTGGCCGATGAGGTTGAGCGCGACACCGATGTCGCCGCTGCCGAAATCGACGTCCAGCGAGCCGGTCGACTGCCCGTTGAGGAAGTCATAGGCCGCTCCGGCCGGGCCTTCGTTCGGCGCAAAGCCATTGGCCCCGATCGCGCCGTCGAAGGAATAGGTGGCAGTGCCGCTGGTCGGCATGGTTTGCGTAGGCTGCCCCCAGACCTGCCACTGGATCTCGTTCGCGAACATGGAGCCGCTTTCGTCCTGCCGGTTCCACAGAGAAATCGCCATGTAGCTCATGGTCACATCGCCATAGGTGCCAGGCGGCACCATCGCCACCGTGTGCGTAATGTCGCCGTCTTCCACGACATAGACCGTGCCCTCGCTGCTTCCGAACAAGCCGCCTTCGCCCTGCAATTCGCCATCGGCATCGATATCGTCGGGCGTCAGGGTAACTTCCACGCCATCGCTACGCGTGAATGTGTAGCTGTCGGTGCCGGCGCTGAAAGCGATCTCGGTTCCTTCGCCAAACGGCTCCGCTTCCTGCTCGCCATAGATCGTGCTCGGCGGGCGAACGGCGAAGAAAGATGTCGCGGTATCGAAAGTCGTGTCCGAAGTGATGCCCAACGCAACAGCGGGAGAATCGCTGTTGTCGCCCGATGTCGGCGTCGGGCTGGGAGACGGAGAAGGTGAGGGACTGGGCGATGGGGAAGGCGCGGGCGTAGGTATCGAGTTAACGCCGTCATCGTTACAGGCGGTGAGCGACATTGCCATAATGGATATGGCAATCGCCGACGAAAATGTCCTGAATTTCATGAAAATCTGCCCCGTTTAAAGGATGAAACTGCAATCGCGCGATCAAGTTGATGCACCCCGCCCCATTAGATGCACCCCGCCCCAAGTCACTCCCACGAATGGGGGGTATACAGCCTGACGCCGCCAGCTTGACTTTTCCGGCGCGCGAAGAGCCCCCGATACCATCCGGCAGCCGCAAATCCGGCGACCCAGCGATGTCGCCTTGTTGCGGCGTTGCCGAACGCGGATCGGTTTCGCCCTGTCGCAACGGACCATCCCAGATGGCTACAGTGCCGAGAATTCGATTGTTTGGAGAACCAGGCCGGTTAAATTGGCAGAGATTCGACGGCATCCCGCATTAGGGGGATGGGCTGCGTCGAACGGGCGCGCTACCGACGCTGCTGCGACCCGAAGGCAGGGCCAATTCCATGGCTCTGTAGCTTACTTGGCGGCGGCCTCAGGTCGCCGCCGATCTTTTGGGTATGGGTGGCTGATGTTGAAACCTGCGTACCGGCGTTTCCTGCGTTTGCCGGGCACTCTCCTATCCGTCACGATCGGCTGCGGCATGGTGGTCTGCGCCGCAATAATCGCGATAGCGCTTAACCAGCCGCGTTTCGTTCAATCCCTGTCAGGTGACGAGCGGGTGATCCTGCACGATGCGGGCGGGGAGCCGCTGGGGGCCGTGCTTGCGTTAGGCGGCAGGGGGGAAGCAGGCCCCCGGCCGAAACCGGCCGACCTGATTCCGGAACCGGACAATATCGGCGACTATGCCGCGCAAAGGCAGTTCTTCGCGCGGCAGGACCAATTGGCTGCCTGGGCACGTGAGCCGGGGGCGGATGCAATCACGATCACTCGCGAGAACGGCACGCTCGAACAAGTCCGCCTTACGCCCACCGATCGCCTGCATTTCGAATTCTGGTTCCAGCTTGGCATAGGCTTCGCCGTCTTCGTGCTCTCTGCCTGGATCTGGTCGATCCAGCCCCGCGCGTTGCCCAATCGGTTGTTCGGCCTGGCCGGCGCCGGACTGGGAATCGCGGCAGCATCCGCGGCGCTCTACAGTACACGATGGCTGGCCCTGCCTTCGTCGCTATTCGTGCCGTTTGCGAATATCAATGGCGTGGGCGCTTCCATCTATGGCGCGGCGATGATCTGCCTGTTCCTCGCCTATCCGGTCCGGCTCGCGTCTGGCCGCGTCCTGCTGGCGGTGGCACTGGTTGTTGCCGGATGGTTGTTGCTGGGCATGTTCGACAAGCTTGGCGCGCCGCCCAACGAAGCGCCACTGCTCACGGCAACGGAAATGGCGCTGATTTTGCTGTTGGTGATCGTGCAGTTCGTTCGTTCGCGCGGCAACCCCTTGCATCGTGCCGCGATACGATGGGTCGGCCTGTCAACGTTAGTGGGCTCGGGGCTATTCATAAGCACGGCCGTTCTCCCCGTCGTAATCGGCTCGCCCCCCCTGATAGACCAGAGCTATGCATTCGCCTTCTTCCTGATCGTGCATCTGGGCGTTGCGTTCGGATTGCGGCGCAATGCCTTGTTCCAGAGCGAGCAATGGTCGATTACCATGCTACGTGCGGTGACTTTCGGTCTGCTTCTGATCGTCATCGACGTCATTCTGATCACGCTGCTGGGATCGATCGGCGGCGCCACCGTACTAACCCTCGTGCTGTTGCTTCCGTTCTTCTATCTCCCGTGGCGCAGCTTCGTGCAGCGCTGGCTGGTGGGTTCGACGCCGGTCGAGAATCTCCTCGAAGCAACTGCGCATATCGCGCTCGTCAACGATGCGGACGAACGCGCGCGACAATGGGAGGACATACTGGTCTGGGCCTTTGCCCCGCTTGACATCACCCCCGCATCGTCGGGCACGGAAAAGTCCAGAATCGTCGATGACGGGATCGGCCTTCAGGTCCCTGCCCTCATGGGCACCCCTGCCCTGCTTGTGCGTTATAAGGCGCGGGGAACGCGCCTGTTTCAGGCGCGCGACAGGCAGCTAAGCGACCGCCTTGTCGATCTTGCGTGGAGCCTGAAGCGACAGCAGGACGCATATGAGCAAGGCGTGACGAGCGAGCGCAGCCGGATTTCGCGCGACCTGCATGATGATCTCGCCGCCAGACTGGTTTCCGGCCTCGACACGGACGATCCAGAGCTTCTGAAAGGGGTACTGCGCGCCTCGCTTGCGGAAGTGCGCAGTATCGTTGCCGCCGAGGAAAGCGGACCGGCCCCGCTTATGGATGTACTGGCAGATAGCCGGGCGGAGGCGGCCGAACGCCTCGAAGCCGCCGGTATTGACCTGCACTGGGCAGTGATCGATGCGCCGGGTGTGCTTGAGCCGCTGGAGCGAAAGGCGCTAGTCTCGGTGCTACGAGAGGTCGTGACCAACACCATCAAACACTCGGCAGCCAATCACCTATCGGTAAAGACCCACGTCGACAACGGCCATTTCTATGTCGTGGCAGCCGATGACGGCTCCGCGTTTGACGGGACAATGGGGCAAGGCAACGGGCTCAGGAACATGGGCACGAGAATGGCCACGGTTCAGGGCTATTTCGACTACGCGGGTACGGTGGGCGCGGGATTCCGGGTCAGCTTCAATTTGCCGATCGCGCCATGACACAAGACACCGCACCGCGTGTCCTCATCGTGGACGATCTTGCCCCCGCGCGAAGGCTCATGGTCGATGCCGTCACCACGGTCCTGGAGAAGAACGGGATGGGTGCACCAATCATAGTGGAAGCTTCCTCCTTCACCGAAACCACCGTTCTCCTCAGCCAGACGTTCGACTTCGCATTCGTCGATCTACACTTGCCCGACGGCCACGGATGGGATCTTATTCGCAGCCTGAAGCGCAATGCCGATATCATTGTAGCGGCAGTGACCGTGATGGACGATCGGCAAAGTGTCGAGGCGACCTTAGCGGCCGGCGCGGATGGATATCTGATCAAGGATGCCGAGCCGGAACTCCTGCATTTTCGTATCGAGCGGCTGATGGCTCGCGAACCGTCACTATCGCCTGCCATCGCACGCATGGTCTTGTCGCGTTTTCGCCACAGCGAGCAACTCGCCGACGATCCGCTGACCGAGCGCGAACGCGAAGTGCTGTCACTGGCCGGTCGGGGGCTGCGCGCCAAGGAGGTGGCGGAGCAGCTGCAGATCAGTCCGCATACCGTTCGCGATCATCTCAAGTCGATCTATCGAAAGCTGGATGTATCGTCGCGCGCCGAAGCCGCTATCGAGGCGCAGAAGCGCAATCTGACCTGACGATAAGACCGCTGGTGTCGCTGCTGTCAGTCTAACAACAACTCGTCCCCGATTTGCTCACCAAGCTTCGGATGTGGCCGACTTCACGCCGCGAGATTCTTCCATCCGCCCAAGGCAACCGGACGGCGAAGTTTGTAAGTTTGGCGATCGACGAGGTGGCGTTCCGAGCTGAAGTGATTGTGAAACGAAGCATGGACGGAAGCGAATTTCTGCAGCGATTTCATCCTGCGGAATCTGAGCATTGGTCCGCTCTCTTCGTCGGAATGGAAGATGTGAGGTTTCGACCCGATTGTTAGGCCACCTTCCCATCTCGCGACGGTCCTCGTTGCCCAGTTCGCGCATTGCTGCAGGATAGGATCTCAGACCGTCCGTAACGATTATCTCGGCTTTACCGTGACGCTTCAGGGCTTTCTTAATGAAGAATAGAGCCGCGGATTTGCCGCGTTTCTTCGTTTCAACACCGGACTTCACGAAGGGCTCATCGATGTGCCAGCGCCACAGCAGAGGCCATGTCGGTGATTTCGCTAGACAAACAGGCTAATCACGCAGATCGCAGCAAATCCCGTCAGGCCGACAAGGGTCGATGCGATCGTCCATGATCGGATCGTTTCGCCCTCCGTCAGTCCAAGGTAGCGGCTGACCAGCCAAAAGCCTGAATCGTTCACATGCGAAAATACGATTGCACCAGAGGCAATTGCGATCGTCATCAACGCAAGTTGCTGACCACCTAGTTCCGCCGCCTGCGTAATCGGCGCCATTAGCCCGGCAGCGGTTATCATGGCTACCGTCGCCGACCCCTGTGCCACTCTGACTAACGCTGCGAGGGTAAAAGCAGCAAACAGCGGCGCAAGCCCCCAGCCCATTACAATCTGTGCCAGCTCCTGCCCTGCCCCCGTATCGATCAGCACCTGCTTGAATGCCCCGCCAGCCCCGGTGATAAGGATAATGACGCCTGCCGGCGCAAGCGCGTTGGCCATGGCTTCTCGCAAGACAGCCGGAGGAACATTGCCAGTTCTACTGAATGCCACATAACCGACAGCGCAGGATATAAGCAGCGCGCTGAAAGGATGGCCGAGCCCCACCAAGATGTCCTGAATGAGGCCTTCCGATAAGATCAGGCCGGCGCTGGTGCCCATCAGGATCAGAAGGAGCGGGAGGACGATCACCAGGAACACCGGAGCGGCAGAAATCGTGAAATGTTCGCCTGCCGGGGCCTCCATTTCATGTGCAAGAACCGGGAGCGGCGCGTTTGAATTGATAAGCCCCAGCCGAGCCCCAAAATGCACAAAGATTGGACCGCCAATCAACATTGCGGGAAAACCCGCAACCAGTCCGAATAAAATGACCTTGCCGAGATCTGCCTTGAGCAATTCGGCTACTGCAATCGGACCAGGCGTGGGCGGCACGAATGCGTGCGCTGCGGCCATTCCGGCCAGAAGAGGCAGGCCGAAAACAATCACGCCGCGGCCGGTTCGCCGCGCCAGCCCGTAGAGAACAGGCGCCAAAATCACGAGCGCCACGTCCAGAAACACCGGAATGGCCACGATCAACCCGACAATACCGAGCGCCGTTCCGAGGCGCTTGCCTCCGAAACCAGCAACCATCACGCGCGCCACGGCCTCGACCCCGCCGCTCGCCTGAAGAATTCCGCCAAGCATCGCGCCGAGGCCAACCACAACAGCGACAAAGCCAAGCGTTCCTCCAACACCATCCGAAACAGACTGGATGGCAGCGGCTGGGGAGAGACCGGCGCCGATCCCCACAGCAATACTAACGAGCAGCAGAGCCGGGAAAGCGTGCACACGCAATCGCAGCACAAGCAGAAGCAGCGCCGCAACGCCGACAATCACAGCTGTAAGTGCCAGGCTCATGGCAGCGCTCTCAGGATCGAGTCAGAACAAACACTGTAGCCGTGCCTGCAAAGTTGTACCGGATCTTTGCAACATAGCTTTCCAGCACCCCTCTCTCTTTCATGATCGACAGCGCGCAAGAGGTCATTGGTCGCACCACCAATCTTTACGAACATTCTATCCAGGTGCCAGCGCCACTGACGAAATCTTCGTATGCGGCTAATACGCTGGCGCTTGAATGGACTAGACGGTTTCGTTCTCGACTTTCGGCTCATGACCTGTTGCTAAAGAGTTTCGCCGCCGGATGCCACATTAGTCTGACAAAACCAACATACCGAAACCGGCCATCAAGATTCCCGCGAACAGCCGTTTCCCCATGGTCGCGGTCGCTGCTTCAGCAGTCGTCAGCGACCCCATAGCAGGCGGCCGCGTTCTCAATGACGGTGTGCATTGAGGTTGATCTCGATCCGCCCTAGCTTTGTCCGACAAATGATTCTCGCTCGGGCGGGATTGAACTGAGGGAACGGGATGATGTTTTGGGATAGGCTCGGCCGGATGGCCAACAGGGGCTGGTTTGGAGCGATTGCGGCGCTAGTCCTGGCGGCTTCTGCCGGGCAGGCGCTGGCGCAGGAGCCGGGCATGCTCAACGCGCCCACAGTGGTCTCGCCGGTTGTCGGCGCGGACAATACTGTGACGTTCCGCCTCTTTGCGCCCGAGGCCAAATCGGTCACCGTGTCGGGTGATTTCGGTCCCGACACGCCGCTCACCAAGGGAGCGGACGGCGTGTGGACCGCGACCATCGGGCCGTTGCCGAGTGAATCCTATGTCTACTATTTCATGGCCGACGGCATGCGGCTGGTCGACCCGGCCAATCCACAGGTCAAGATCGGCTATGTGATCACCACGACCGTCAGCCTTGTGACGGTGCCGGGGCCGGAGACCGACTTCTTCGAGGTTCATAACGTGCCGCATGGCGACCTGCGCACGATCGCCTACCATTCGGATTCGAACGGAGTAAACCGCGAACTGGTCGCCTATCTGCCGCCGGGTTATGACGACAATCCGGACAAGCGCTACCCGGTGCTCTACCTGCTGCACGGCTATGCCAACGACCATCACTCATGGCAGCGTTACGGCCGCGCGAACGAGATCCTCGACAATCTGATCGCCGCCGGAAAGATCGAACCTTTCATAGTGGTGATGCCGCTCGGCTATGGCGGAGCGGCAGTGAACGGCGACGGCAACGGCCTGCCACCGGCCGAAGGGATCGAGGTAATGGGCAATGGTTTCGATCTCTACGAACGCGACCTGCTGGAAGACATCATCCCGCTGATTGACGGCAAATACCGCACGCTGGCCGATCGCAAGCATCGCGCAATCATGGGTTTCTCCATGGGCGGGGGACAAGCCGGGCGCATCGGTCTGGGTAACCTCGATACTTTCAGCCAGGTCGGCATCATGAGTGCCGGGCTATTCGCCAATGGCGACGACACACCGGTTGAAACTCTGGCCGCCGATCCTGCGTTGACGAACGAGTTGCTCGACCTGTTGTGGATCGGCTGCGGCGTGGATGACGCTATCGCCATCGCCGGCGCTCGCAAGCTGCATGCGCAGCTCAACGCTGCGGGCATCGACCACACCTTCGTGCAGTCTGAAGGGGCACACCACTGGCGTGTATGGCGCCGCTACCTGCGCGACGTCGCCCCTCTGCTATTCAAGAAGCGATAGCAGAAACTATTGCTGAAGGGGCACTGTCAAATTGACTGCAACTCGTCTCCACTTGGCGGAGAACGCCCTTCCCGCCGCTCAGCTTAGGCCATAGGGATCTGGCACTCAGCCAATAGGGCTGAACGGCGGGCCTTGTAAGTCTGTCGATCGACGAAATGGCGTTCCTGGCTGGAGTGGTTGTGGACGTTTGCATGAACCGAGGCGAACTTCTGTAACGACTTCATTCGTCGGAACCGAAGCATCGCCCGCTCTCGTCGTCGGAAGGGCAGATAGCTGTTCTCCACCCGGTTGCTGGCCCTGCGCCCCACCTCCTGCTTGTCCTGATTTCCCAGCTCAGTAGTTGCGGCTTTGTAAGAGCGCAGGCCGTCGGTAGTGATGGTCTCAACTTGGCCATGGCGCTTCAGCGTCTTCCCCATGAACGGCAGGTAAGCCTTCTTATCCCGGGTCTTGGTGACGTAGCTCTCCAGCACTTCACCCTCTTGGTCTGCCGCTCGCCAGAGGTAGTGCATCTCCCCACTGATCCTCACGTAGACCTCATCAAGATGCCAGCGCCAATGGCTGAAGCCCTTCATGTAGCTCACTCGCTGCCTTTGGATGTCAGCCGCGAACATCGGCCGGAAACGATTCCAACACAGACGCACAGTATCATGACGAAGGTCGGTCCCGCGCTCGAAGAGCAGGTCCTCGACGTTTCGCAGCTACAGCGGATACCTGACGTACATCATCCCGACCAAGCGGATCACCTCAGGCGTTGAGTTGAAATAGCGAAACGGATTGGCAGGTTTTCGAGGTCTGGGCATGGGCGACCGCCATAACCCAAGCGACTCATTTTTCAATCAGGTGCATTTGCTCTGACAGTGCCCCATCGCTTGCTGGAAGCGGTCTTCACACTGGCCGAACCGCTGCCGGAAATCCCGCAGAACGGCGCCATTTGTCAGGCGATTACTGGTAGAGAAACGAAACCGAGAGACTTGCTGGCGGTGCTGTCAGTCTAACGCCAACTCGTCTCCACTTCGCAGAGCTCTCCCTACCCGCGCAGCCTATCAAGTCATGAGGTTTTGCCACTCAGCCAGGGCAGCTGAGCGAGCGGCTTTGTAAGTCTGTCGATCGACGAGATGGCGTTCCTGGCTGAAATGGTTGTGGATGTTGGCATGGACCGAGGCGAACTTCTGTAGCGACTTCATCTGTCGAAACCTAAGCATCGCCCGCTCTCTTCGTCGAAACGGCAGGTGGCTGTTCTCCACCCGGTTATTGGCCCAGCGTCCGACCTCCTGCTTGTCCTGGTTTCCCAATACCTGCATCGCAGCCGGGTAGGATTTCAGACCGTCGGTTACGATCGCCTCTGCCTTGCCATGTCGCTTCAGCGTCTTCTTCATGAACCGCAGAGCTGCGTCCTTGTCGCGAGTTTTGGTGACGTAGCTTTCGAGGACCTCCCCTTCCTGGTCCACTGCTCGCCAGAGGTAGTGCATCTCGCCGTTGATCTTCTCGTAGACCTCGTCGAGATGCCACTTCCAGTGCCGAAAGCCCCGCATACGCGATGCGCGTTGGCGGCGAATGTCAGCCGCGAACATCGGGCCAAATCTATTCCACCAGAAGCGAACGGTTTCATGGCAGATGTCGATCCCGCGCTCGAACAGCAGATCCTCGACGTTCCTGAGCGACAGTGGGAACCTCACATACATCAGGACCACGAGGCGGATCACTTCAGGAGATGAATTGAAGCGTTTGAACGGGCTATCGGGCTTGCGAGGACGAGACATTGCCGCGCCCTAACCTTCACTCCTTACCAAACGGTGCAGTTGGTTTGACAGAGCCACGTACAGCATGACCATCATGCGGATGATCTCTGTGACGAGTGGAAATAGCGAAACGGGTTGTTAGCGTTGTTCATCCCCGTCCGCTAGCAGTGGCTCGGTCGACCGGTCATCCTTTTGACAGGACTATCAAAGGGGATGCAACAAATACGATAGCATCCCTTATGCGCAGAGCACGGTCTGTTCACTTACCTGAATTCCCTGTGCGGCACATTTGCGACTGTAAGGCTGAAGCGCGTGCACTGTAGATGCGAGCTGCTTCAGACCGAGGCCGGCTTGGAAGACCACCCCAAAACGCCCCCTCTTGTGCCAACAAACATGGCCGACACGCGCAGGCATGTCGCCGATTACCAAATTGACACGCTCGCGTAGAGATACCTTTCCGCCCGTTTCGATGCATGCACCTTGGGCGGACAGATCTACCAACATGGCATCCGCATTTCCGGACAAGCCGTGGACCGCGTTTGGCTGCTGAATGCAGAGCCTTAACGGACGAGGCCTGTGCTTGGCCTTTTCACCGATGAAGTCCGCGACATCGACTTTGCAGGAAAAACGAAATCCAGCGTATTCCCCGTTGATCCATCGTCGTTCCAAAGCAACCAGGAACCCGCTGGAAAGTTGAAGGAACATGAAGTCCTCAGGCGGGTGCTCGTGGAATAGCCGCAATTTGGCACCCGTCTGCGAGACATCGTTTACCACGCAAACATATTCGCCGCTCATACTGCGAAGTTTGGCCGCTCGCAGCATGAGACGATGGCGACCATCCGTTCGGCGATCGGAACCGGGGTTCCACATCGAAACGTCTGTTGGGCTCATTTGCACCATCATGACCGACACCCTTGGCTATTTGCATCCAAGCACAAGTGCTTGATAGTAAATCAACTATAATTGAACATGATTAAGATCGTCTAAACAGGTAACGTAAATTCAGGGTCTCGTTTCAATCCATCATCAAAATCGAAATTCTTCGATTTCGGGGATCCTCTGGATTATCTCGCACGAGCAACTCGCGATCCGCAACACCTTCGATCCGCCGGAAGCGGCTGGCCGGCAAACCATTGCGCATCAATGCCTGCCGCGTCGCCTCTGCCCTTCCGGCAGACAATGCCCAATTGTTGCCCGCCCCATTTTTCCAGGGAAGCGCATCGGTGTGGCCACGGATCGTCAGACCGCCGGCTTCAGGAGCAACGGCCTGCGCAACAGCATCGACCAAATGCGCGGCATCGGTGGTCAGCACTGTCGTACCCAGCTGGAACATCGAGAAGTCGGCATCGTCGACAAGATCGATACGAATCCCCTGAGACGTGTCGACAAGCCGAACTTGCCGGGTGAGACGCAGAAGACGCTGCGATTTCGAAAGCTTCTTCTCGAGGCGATCCTTCATCAATTCGATCGTCTTCTGGCGCGACGCACCTTCCTTGACGCCGCCTGTCGTATCGCGTGGAATAGTCAGGGAACGCGTACCTGTCTGTCCTGCACGATTGGGATAATTGTCCACGTCGGTAATCGAGGAGCCGCCCAGCATGCCGTCGGAACCGGCGCTTTCCTCGCGCATCTTCACCAATGTAGGCGTAAAGTAGTCGGCAATCCCCTTGCGCTGGTTTTCCTCGGTCGCACCGAGAAGCCAGAGCAGCAGGAAGAACGCCATCATGGCGGTCACGAAATCGGCATAAGCCACTTTCCAGGCGCCGCCGTGATGGCCGCCTTCGGCAGCCATCACCACCTTTTTCACGATTACTGGCGGCGGCGGCTCATTCTTGCCGCGTGCGGAACTCGCCATCTCAGCGACCCCTGAGGCTGTCGAGCAGCTCCGTCAGGCCCGGCCGGAACGCATGCCCAAGGCCGGAACGGGCCGATTCCACCACCAGCGGCTGCGGCCAACCATGCAGCGACGAAATGATGACCTGCTTTACTGCATGGAACACCTGTTCGTCCTGCTCGACGACCTGCTTGAGCCTGGAGGCGAGCGGCCCGACAATGCCATAGGCAAGCAAGACGCCCAGAAACGTACCGACGAGAGCAGAACCGATCATGCCCCCCAAAATGGCCGGAGGTTTGTCGATCGAGCCCATGGTCTTCACCACGCCCAGCACAGCGGCGACGATGCCCAGCGCAGGCAAGGCATCCGCCAGGCTTTGCAAGGCGTGCTGCGGTTCGTGCATTTCGCTGAAATGCGTCTTCATGGCGTTGTCCATGACTTCTTCGACCGCATGCGTCTCGAGATTGCCGGAAGACACCACGATCAGCATCAGAGTGTCGCAAATGAGGGAAACAAGCGGCTTGTTTGCCAGGAGACGCGGAAACTCGGCAAAGATCGGCGAGTTTTCGGGATCCTGCACATGCGCTTCCACGGCAACAGGCCCCTCACTGCGCAGGATGCGCATGAGCTTGGTCGACAGAAGGATCGCATCGATGTGATCCTGCTTTGAATGCTTCGGCCCCTTGAATATCTTCACGAGGCCGCCGCCGATCGCCTTGAGTTCGTGCAGCGAATTGCCCGCAATGATAGCGCCCAGCGCGGCGCCGCCGATAATCATCATTTCGTGCGGCATCGCATGCATGACGGGGCCCAGCGCGCCGCCCGTCAGCGCGAAGCCACCAAAGACCATGACAAGCAGGACAACGATCCCGATTATTGCGTACATCCTAAACCTCTGACTTTGGCGACTGGCCGAAACTCAGCGCATCATGTCGAACAACGAAAGACTGGCCAGCTTGGCGAAGCTGGCCTGGCTTGCTTCCAGGACCGTCATGATTTCCTGCAATTCGGTAATGGCGGTTGCCGGATCGATACTGCCCACAACCGCCTGCTCATCGGCGCGCATCTCGCCCTGCCTGACATGCCGCGAGACATTGAGATCGACCCAGTTCATGCGCCCGCCAATGACCGTTTGGGTCGTGGTGATCGTTTCGAGGCCCGTGATCATTGCATCCAGCGCATCACGCGCTGCCGCCGCGGGATCGGGCGAACCGCCGGACAAGGCTTGGGCAAGCCCGCTGATCACCGCGAAGAGATCGGTCGGTGCGCCGCCGTGAGTGAAGTTCAGAAATTCCGGCCCGGTGACGCCGCGCGTGACGGTCTGCCCGTCGCCCAGGGGAAGGTCGCCCGAATTCGCCGTCCCGGCATAGACCGGATTACCGAAAGCATCGTATTGATAGGCATTACCGGTCGCTTCGCCCCCGAACAGGGAATGGCCGGAGCTATCCTTCGAATTGGCCAGTGCGACGAGGTTGCTGCTGATATTTGCGAGTTGCTCGCCAATGGCGTGGCGCTGCACATCGCTGAGTGTGCCAGTTGCCGCCTGCGTTGCCAGTTCCTGCGCGCGTATCAGGTTATCCGCTATCTCCTGAATGGCGCTGTCCGCCAGAGTAAGATCCGAAATAGCCCGATCGGCATTGGCCTTGTCCACTGCCGCCAGCTCCTCCGCGCGGGAAAGCTCGCGCAAGCGGGAAGCTGCAACAGGATCGTCAGACGATTGATTGATACGCTGGCCGCTGGATACCTGGCTCTGCAACAGTTCGGCGCGCTTGCGCAGGGCAGAGAGGTCTTGCGTTGCCCGCTCATAGAAGGCGCTTGTAGATAGGATCGTCATGGTGCCCTCATCTAATGCTCAACAAGGTATCGAAAATGTCGGTGGCGACCTGCATCGCCCGCCCCGAAGCCTGGAACGCCTGCTGAAACCGGATGAGATTCACCGCCTCCTGATCGAGGTCGACGCCTGCCTGGCTCTGCAAGGCAATGCTCGCCGAAGAGGCAATCGTATCTAGTGCGTCCCGCGTTGTCGTGAGCCCGGATACCTTGCTCGACACGGCGAATATGACGGAGTTCAACTGCTCCGCGACTTTGTTGGAGGACAGCGCGGTTCTGAGCGTAGATAGGTTGGCGGGATCCCTGGAACCCGCGCCTGCTCCTGCATGAGTGGTGGCAATGCCGCCAGGGGAGGTCAATGCCACTGCAATGTCGTCAGCACCGGTGCCGGAAAAGAACGCCTGCCCTGCCGTCCCGTCCAGCGCAGCACCGCCCGTCTGCACAGCGTTCACGATCGAGATGACATTCGCAGCGACCGAATTCAAATCTTCGCGATAGTCGCGTAGGTGGACCAAAGCCTGTGCGCGGCCTGCGAGATCGCCTCCCGAAAGCGTCACGGCCGAGCCGCCGACCGCAAAGGCCAGTGTGCCGTCTGCGGCAACCGTAGAGGTGAGAGGCGAAGCCGTGCCACCCTGCACAAGCGGGACCGATCCCCCCGACCCAAGGCGCACTTCGACGGTCTGATCTGAGGCAATCGATACCGAGATATCGGCTCTTTGGCTTAACTTCTGCAGCATCAAGTCGCGCTGGTCGAGCAGCGCGGATTGATCGGAGCTGCCATTTTGCGCGCGAACAAGACGCAAGTTGATTTGCGCGAGTTCTCCAGCATACAGATTGACTTCGCTTACGCTTGCGGCCGCATCAAAATGGAGGCTGTCGCCCACCGCATCCAATGATACGGAAGCTACGTTGAAGCTGCGCGCCAATGTCTGCGCACTCTCCAGCACGGATGCCCGCAAAGAAAGGTCCGTGGGATCGGTGGTGAGGCCTTCAAGCTCACCTTCAAAATCGACCAGCGTCTCGAAGATCCTGGCGTTCTCGATCGAGGCCTGAATGTTCTCCAGCCCGCTCAACTCGGTATTGGCGCGAGTGCTGTCTGAAGTTGTCCGGCGGACTTCCGCCAGACGAAACAGGTCCGCGTTCCGCTCCACACCGGCCAGCCTGACGCCTGAAAGCGACGTACCGCCCGGCTGCCCGCTGGCACTGGGATAGGCCACTTCCGACAGATGAGCCGTCCGGCGCACATAGCCGTCGCTCGACGCGTTGGCGATGTTCTGCGCCGTCACGTCTAGCGCGGCGCGTGCCGCCTTTGCGCCGCTGGCGGCAATGGTGAGAAGATCGGAAGCCATCGTCTATTTCTTCGGCTCAGGCGCGATCTGGGAAGCCAGCTGCGTTTCGATCATCTTCGCGAAGCCAAGCGAACCGCTTTCCGCCAGAATATCTGCAAACCTTTCATCCATCATCTGGCGAAAGGTATCCGAGCCCTGGCCGCCGAGCAGTTCCTCCCCGAAGCCAGCCTTACGCGCAGATGCGAGCATCTGACGCGCAAAGATCGCTTCGAAGCCCTTGGCGACTTCGGCCAGACGTTGGCGCTCGCTTGAGTGCGAGTTCAACTCGAAGGTGGTTGCAACAGGTATCATATCACTACCATCTCTGCGTTGAGTGCCCCGGCCTGTTTCAGCGATTCAAGGATCGCCACCAGATCAGACGGCGTGACGCCCAATAAGTTAAGCGCATCAACCAATTGGGCGAGCGAAGCCCCAGGCTGAAAATTGGCGACATGTGCGTAGCCTTGCTCGATTTCGAGGGTGCTCGCTTCTTCGGTGGCAGTCCGCCCGCGGCTGAAAGGTTCGGGCTGGATTACTCTGGGATCTTCTTCGACACGCACGACAAGCTGGCCATGGCTGATCGCGGCCGGTGACAGACGCACGGCGCTGTTGATCACCACAGTGCCAGTACGGCTGTTGACGATGACCTTTGCCCTGCTTTCGGCCGGTTCGACCTCGAGCATCTCGATCTGAGCCATCATGCTTGCGCGCGTGTCCGCACCAGTCGGCAGATAGAGGGCCAGTGTCACGCCGTCTTCGATGGAAGCCACGCCCGGAAAGCGGACATTGATCGCATCGCGCACGCGTGTGCTTGTTAGAAAATCGGCTTCGAAGAGGTTCCAGCGCAATACCGCGGAACTGTCGAAATTTGTGACGACCGCTCGCTCGACACTGGCGCCACCAACTATCCGGCCGACGGTCGGAACATTGACAGTCAGCTTGGAACCGTCCTTGCCGCTCACACCAAGACCGCCGACTGCCAGGTTGCCTTGCGCCATCGCGTAGATTTGGCCGTCCGCGCCGTAGAGCGGGCTGAGGATCAGTGCGCCCCCGCGAAGGCTCTTGGCCTTGCCCATGGTCGAGACAGTCACGTCGATACGCTGGCCAGGCTTGGCAAAGGCAGGAAGCTCGGCAGTGATAATCACGGCCGCCGCATTCTTGAGCCCAGGGCTCACACCCGGTGGAAGCTGCAGCCCAAGCCGCCCCGACATACCGCGTGCGGCCTGTGTGAGATATTCAAGATTGTCGTCACCGGAGCCGTCCAGCCCGACCACGATACCGTAGCCGGTCAGCTGGTTCGAACGGACGCCCTGGAAAGCACCCAAGTCGCGAATACGTTCTGCATGGGCTGGTGCCGCCGCCAGGAAGATGGTGGAAAGCGCTAACAGCAAGAATTGAAAGCGTGACATTTCGAACCTCGATCAGAATGGACTGAGCATGTTGAAAAACCGGCTGAGCCATCCTTCGCGCCCTGCGCGCTGAATTGATCCCTTGCCGGAATAGATGATGCGGGCATCGGCCACGCGGCTGGACAGAATCCGGCTATCCTCATCAACATCGGACAAACGAACGATGCCGGAAAACTGGATCCATTCCTCTCCCTGGCTCAGATTCATGCGCTTTTCGCCGCGCACCAGGGCCGTCCCGTTTGGCCGGACTTCTGCGATCGTCACGCTGAGCTGACCGGACAGGGAGTTCGACTGGGTCGCCTTGCCCTGCCCCTTGAAACTGGAATCCCCGGAAGCCGAAAGCGCGTCCGGGCTGAGAAAGCTGAATGGCCCGGTCGCCGGCGGAGTAAGCGTGAAACCGCCCTTGCGATCCGTGTTCGAACCGGCCGCCTTGGTCGTGCTGGTGGATTCCACCAACAGGATCGTAAGCGGATCGCCGACTGCACGCGCGCGATTGCCGATATAAAGTGGCGCATAGCCCATATCGACCTGGAAAATGCTGCCATTTTCCGGCGCGCGCGGAGCTGCGATCGGGGCCGGCGGCAATGTCGCGGCAAATTCGGCAGAAGGCTCCGCGCTCTTGCAGGCGGACGTCATGCCGCCCAGCAAGGCCACGGCCAAAACCATGCGAATGTTCATGTTCATCTTGCTCATGTCATCACATCGTCTGGTTTGCGTTGCGCAGCATTTCGTCGACTGCGGAGATCATCTTGGAATTGATTTCGTAGGCGCGCTGGCATTCGATCATGTCGACCAGCTCTTCCACGACATTGACATTCGATCCCTCCAGCATGCCCTGCCGGATATTGCCTCGCCCGGTTTCCCCCGGAGCGCCCAATAAGGGCGCACCGCTGGCCGCGGTTTCGAACAGGAAGTTTTCGCCTGCGGCCTGCAAGCCGGCGGGGTTGGTGAAAGAAGCGAGCTGCAGCTGGCCCAGTTCGGAAGGCTCCGCCCCCTCGCTCGTCGTTGCTGAAACAGTACCGTCCGCAGCGACCGAGATTGCCAGCATGCCTTCCGGCACCGTGATGGCAGGCTGCACGCGGTAGCCCTGCATCGTAACCAGTTCGCCTTCGGCCGAGACGGTGAAATTGCCGGCCCGGGTGTAAGCGAGCTGGCCGCCGGGCATTTCGACCTGAAAATAGCCTTCCCCATCCAGGGCCAAATCCAGCGCGTTGCCGGTGTTGTTCAGCGTGCCCTGGGTGACGATCCGGCTGGTCGACTGAATGGCGACGCCGGTACCCAGATTGAGCCCGGTGGCGTAAGTCGTCTCCGAGCTGGACTGCTGCCCGGCAACACGCACATTCTGATAGGCAAGCGTGGCGAAATTCGCCCTCTCGCGCTTGAAGCCCGTGGTCCCGACATTCGCCAGGTTATTCGCGATCACACGCATCCGCGTGTCTTGCGCCTCCAGCCCTGTACGGGCGACTTGAAGTGCAGAATTCGGCATAGATCAGTCTCCTTCCAAGACCATTCAGATTCGCATCAGGTTCGCGCCACCCTCGTCCAGCTCCTTGGCGGTAGCGACGAGTTTGGTGCGCATTTCGAAAAGACGCTGAGCCTCAACCATTTCGACCAGGATCTGGGTGACATCGACATTCGATTGTTCGACCGCGCCGCTATGAACGCGCGCTTCTTCATCCTGAGGCAGGACGCCGCCGTCATGAACGCGGAACAGGCCATCCAGCCCTTTGGCGATGGCGCTGCCTTCCCAGCTGACGAGCTTGATCCGGTCCACCGCTTGAGGCGGCGCCTCCGGCGTGCTGCCGTCTGCCGAAAAAACACTGCCGTCCGGGCCGATGGTCACCAGGCTGCCGGGCGGGACCGTAATCGGCCCGCCGGAACCGATGACTGGCCGGCCTTCTCCATTCACAAGAGCCCCACTGGCGGAGACCGAAAGGTCCCCCCTGCGCGTGTAGCCTTCCGTGCCATCCGGGGCCTGGACTGCAAGCAGGCCCTTGCCTTCGATCGCGATATCCAGATCGCGGCCTGTTTCGATGAATGAACCGGCCGACATATCCGCCCCGACTATGCCGGTACGCACCATGGTCCGGCCCTCCAGAGAGGTCGGGCTGGAAACCCGTACAGGCGTCGAATGAAAGGTTTCTGCACGAAAGCCGATCGTCTGTGCATTCGCCAGATTGCTGGAGACTGCACCCTGACGGATCATGGAATCATTCATGCCCGAAACAGCGGTATAGATAAGCCGGTCCATATCGATCAGGTCCGCAGGTTGATGACGGTTTGCGAAATCTGGCTGGCAGTATCGATCGCCTTGGCATTGGCCTGGAAATTCCGCTGCGCGGTGATCAGGGCAACCAGTTCCTCGGCAATGTCGACATTGGAACGTTCAATCGATCCGGTCAGCAGACCGCCGAATTTGCCTTCGCTGGGATTGCCATATTCAGGCGCGCCGGAAAGTCCGGTCGCTTGCCAGTTGGACGATCCGACCTGCTTGAGGCCAGTAGGTGCAATGAAGCTGGCCAGCGCGGTCTTGCCGATGGTCTCGGTCGTGCCATCGTCGAAGGAGGCAACGACATTGCCATTCTCGGTGATCGCAACGCCTGCAAAGCTGGCGCCAGCCGCATTGGCTGCCGGCAGCAACAGATCGCCAGGCGTTGTGGAAGTCGGAATTCCGGCGGCGTCGACAGGGAAGCCCTGCAGGCGATTGTCGGAACCGTCGGTGATATAGCCGGCTTCGTCGATGCTGAAGCTGCCATTGCGAGTGAAGAAGGTCTGGCCGGTCACGCCCGAACGGGTCGTGAAGAAGCCATCGCCGCCAATGGACACGTCCAGAGCAGAACCCGTCTGTTCGATCGGGCCCACGGTAAAGTTCTGGGTGATGCTTTCAACCGCAGAACCGACACCCTGGATCATCTTCGGATTGTTGATGGCCGAACCCGCAACGACATCGGCAAATTCGGTGCGGCTCTTCTTGAAGCCATTGGTTTCCGCATTGGCGATGTTGTGGGCAATGACGCCCAGATCGGTCTGGGCATTCTTCATGCCATTGAGAGACGTGTAGAATGACATACGCTTTCTCCTTCTAATACCTGAAAAATATCTTGAGGCCGGTGGCTACGCGGACGCTTCCGCGCCATCCGGATCGGCAGCCTGATCGCGGGCCGCCTTCATCTGCAGCTCGATCAGTGAATCGAGTTTGCTCGAAATCGAAGACAGGGTGTCGCCCATGTCCGAAATGCCCGCGAGCGAGGAAAACTGCGCCATCTGCGCCAGCATTTCCTTGTTATCCACGGGATCGAAAGGATCCTGCTGCTGCATCTGCACAGTCAGCAGCTTGAAGAAATCGCCCTGCCCCAAAGAGGCAAAGCCGGTTGAAGCGGTGCCCGCAGGCGCGGCCGAATATGAATTGACGGATTCTACGGTCATTTTATCCTCATCGTTTCGAGCATGAGCTGTTTGGCGGTTTGCAGAGCTTCCACCATGTTCTGGTATTGCCGGGCGCTTTCGAGCATCTCGACCATCTCGGCATTTTCATCGACGGGCGCCTCAAAGACGTTGCCTTCGGCATCCGCCAAGGGATTGCGCGGATCGTATCGTTTCACCGGAGAAACATCGCTGCGTATGACGGAATCGACGCGGACGGTTGAAAGGCCCGTCTTCTGATCAAGCTCTTCGGCGAAGACCGGGCGCATCGGGCGATAGGCATCGCCTTCGCTGCCAGTGATGCTGCCTGCATTGGCGAGGTTGGACGCCGCTGCGTTCATCCGCACGAGCTGAGCCGACATGGCCCGCTGGGCGACGTTGAACAGGCTCATTGTGTCAGCCACGATCAGTCCCCCTTCATCGCGCGCGTAAGCGTTTCGACCCGACCGCGAATGAATGAGAGGGTTGCGGAATAGGCCACTGCGTTCTCTGCGAAAGCAGTCTGTTCGGTGGCCATTTCCACGGTGTTGCCGTCGAGGCTGGGCATAACGGGCACGCGGTAGAGCGTGGCATCGTCGGCCGCATCGGCGCTGTCCGCCCCATCCATGCGTGCGCGCAAGGCGGCAGAAAAGTCGATGTCGCGAGCTTTGTATCCGGGGGTTCCGGCATTGGCGATGTTGGAAGCAAGCAATCCCATGCGCTGCGATCGCAGTTCAAGGGCAGCGCCATGAATTCCAAAAATACTGTCGCTCATAACTCTCACTCCATGTGTGCGCCTTCAGTAAAGCAAACACCGTGCCAAAACGATTTTATAGCCGTTTTTCATATGGATAGAGAGATACCGGGAATTTGCCGCAGCCAAATCCGCCTGCATGATCCGGGGAGTGCGGCAGATCTTTGCCGGTTGTGGCAACAATGCGCCGCAATTGATTCAAATTTTGCCGCCTGGCACTGAATTTTTCGCCGGCCTGCCGTCCTTGATTGCGAAAGGACATCCATGATCGACTACCTCAGCCTGGTTGATGGCGTTTCAGCGGCGATTGTTTTGGGGGGAACGGCGCTGGCGACCGTGCTGCGTTGCGGCCTTCGAGAATGCATGTTGGCAGTGAAGTGCCTGTTCGGAAGCCTGGGCCCGCGGTTCAATGCCGAGGGGGCGCGCGCAAATCTCGCCTTGCAGATTCAGGCCATCCAGCAAGACGGCATCTTTCGCGCGGAACCCCATCGCTTTGCGGATGAGGAGTTCAATGAAATGGCGGATGCCCTGATCGCCCATCGATCGCTGGAATCGCTGCCGGAACAGCACCGCAAGCATATGGAGCACCGCCTTTCGCTCAGCCGCTCTGCCGCAAACGCCTTCACGCAGGCCGCCACGCTGGCGCCGGTTTTCGGCCTTGCAGGTACGTTGGTTGCCCTCAGCCAGCTCCCCGGGACAGCGTCCGCCGGCGTCTCGCTCTCGGCCAGTATTCCGGCCGCGATCACTACGACGCTTTACGGGCTGATGGCCGCCAATCTGATCTTCGCGCCCCTTGCACAGCTGATCACGCGCCGCGCCGAAGCGGAGGAAAGGGATCGGCAGACGCTGATCGATTGGCTGACGAAAGAACTTTCGAACAAGGGCTTGCGGCCCAGTCAGCTACACGAGCGGGCGGCGGCATGATGATGGAAAGCAGCAATGGCTGGCTGACAACGCTGACGGACCTGGCGATTATCCTGTTCATGGTGACGGCAGCCGACCTTTCCCATGCGGAAATGCCTGCTGCCCACGAAGACAGCGCATCGCAAATCGTGACGTCCGACCAGCCGATGGCGATCTTCCGCCCGCAAACAGGCGGTGCCTCCCTGCCGGACTGGCTTGAAGGCCAACAGGAAGACGCGCGCCTGCGCCTGACGATCCTGGTCCGCTATGACGCGCAAGGCAGGCAGGCAGCAGTGGATTCAGGATTGCTGCTGGCCCGGCAGGCCGAAGCTGCGGGCAAGCCGGCACGCCTGATTATCGAGGAAGGTGAACAGAACGACGTGGTTGTCTTTCAGGCCTACGACACTGATCCGCAAACAATGGCACGCAACTTGCTTATCAATAATCATGGAACCACTCAGGAGGACGGACCATGATTGTTAGAGCGTGTTTTGCGCTGTTGGCGCTGGCTGCAGGATCGCAATCCGCCAACGCCGCCGAATTTGAAGACCTTTCCGGCATTGAACGGCAGGTTGCCAGCTATGTTGGGGGGGGAAGCGAAGACATGCGCGACGTGCTTGTCCCGATCGACCGCCGATTGAAACTGGCCGCTTGTCCTGCGGCCCTGGACATCGCCTGGCATGGCATGCGGCGCGATTCCGTGCGGGTTTCGTGCCCCTCGGCCGGTGGCTGGAGGATCTTTGTCCGCCTTGCACAGCCGCAGCAATCCCTGGCCGCACCGCAGCCGGTCATCCGCCGCGGCGATGCTGTGACGATCACTCTGAGCGCGCCGGGCCTCAGCATCTCCCGCTCGGGCGAAGCGCTGGAAAACGGGGCAGTCGGGGAATGGGTCCGCGTCAGCGTCGGCAAGGGTGAAGAGCGGCGCGCCCAGGTGTTGCGCCCGGGCGCAGTCGGCATGATTTTGCCGTAGGACCGGCAAAATCCGGTCCTGCCCTTAAACTTCGCTCCAACCTGCCGTCCTACTGGAACAAGTGCATAATGGAGCAGTCAAATGCGGCCAATTGAAATCCAGCAAATGCGCCTGACGCGGGCAACGGAAAGAGTTGTTCCGGTGGAAAAGGCGCGCCCGGCAGATCCTGTCGCCAAGGGCGAAAAGGATGTGCAGGTTTCGCTTGGCAATGGGCTCGAAGCGAAGGCCCCGCCGGTCGACGTGGAACGGGTCGAGAAGATCCGTCAGGCGATTGAAGCAGGGACCTATCCCCTGCTTCCCGCGAAGATCGCCGATGCCATGATTGCCGCGGGCATTATTTTGAGGAATTCGAAATGACGATGCCGACCGACCTCAAAGAGTCTCTCCGGCAAATGCTTGCCGTGATGGAGCAGGAACGGCAAGCACTTGCCGCTCTCGATCTGCAATCGATCGTCGATTGTGCGGCGAACAAGTCCGCCTTGAGTGACAAGCTGCATGCGGCATCCAGCGATAGTCTGGACGAAGAATCGCTCAGCCTGATCGAAGCCGCAAAGCGCCTAAACGAGGTAAACCGCCAGATCCGCAACCTTGTTGCGGCCAATGTTTCCGCACGGCTTGATGCACTGACCGGATCGGCACCGGTTTACCGGGCGCAGAGCATGCGCCCTCGCTATAGCCGTATCACGGCCAATCCAGGGGTCTGATCAGAACTGGCACGCTCCTTGCTTAATAGCCTTTGGTAAATTTGACCGGAGGTGAAATTGAGCGGAGTAAATGCAATCGGGGCGCCCGACGTGCGCACTTCGATCGCCCGCGCTTCGCAGGCGACGGGCGTCGATTTCGATTATCTCTTGGCCCAGGCCAAGCTGGAATCCGATCTCGATCCGAATGCCCGCGCCAGCACGTCCAGCGCGACCGGCCTCTTTCAATTCATCGGCAGCACCTGGCTGGAAACGCTCGATCGGCATGGCGCCAAGCATGGCCTCAGCTGGGCGGACGCTGCCATAACCAAAGGCGCAGGCGGGGCCAGGATCGCCAATTCCTCCCTGCAATCGCAGATCATGGATCTGCGCTACGATCCCGACACGTCTTCCCTGATGGCCGCCGAACTCGCATTGGATAACCGGGAAGCCTTGCGAACAACGCTGGGCAGAGACCCCGATCATGCCGAACTCTATCTCGCTCACTTTCTGGGGACGAAGGGCGCGAACCGTTTCCTCGATGCCATGCAGCGCAATCCCGATAGCTCCGCTGCGGCCCTTTTCCCCACTCAGGCAGCGGCCAACCGGCCCGTATTTTTCGAGCAGTCAGGCTCGGCCAGATCGCTGGGGCAGGTCATGGATCTGTTCCGGAGCCGTTTGAGCGATGCGATGAACGAACCTGCCGGCGCGCTGGCAGGCGCCAGGGTTCCCGGGGCCCAGGCTGCGCGGCATGGGCAAGGCCCGCAGATGAGCCCGATCGAACGCGAGTTTCACGAAACCGCGATGAGCCTCCCAGCCCATGGCAGAACCTCCATCGTCGATACGCTGCGCGACACATTTGCATCCGCCGGAGATCGATCCGGCGCCCTGCCCGCCAACGTCAAATCCGCTTACGCCAAATTCAAGGCCTTTAAACTATGAACGCTCTGTCATTTCCGAAGGCCGCGGCATTCGCGTTGCCGCTGGGGATTCTCACGATCATCCTGCTGATGATCATGCCTATCCCGGCGCTGATCCTCGATGCGTTCTTCGTGCTCAATATCGCCCTGTCCGTTGCCGTCCTGATGGCGGCCATGAATGCGGCGAAACCTCTGGATTTCTCTTCTTTCCCATCGGTACTGCTGTTTGCGACACTGCTGCGGCTGGCACTGAATGTGGCATCGACCCGGATCGTACTGGTCCGCGGGCATGAAGGAGGCTCCGCCGCCGGTCATGTGATCGAAGCCTTCGGCGCCTTCCTGGTTGGCGGCAATTTCGCGGTCGGCCTGTTCGTCTTTCTGATCCTGATGGTCATCAACCTGGTTGTGGTGACCAAGGGTGCCGGCAGGGTCTCCGAAGTTTCGGCCCGCTTCACGCTGGATGCCTTGCCAGGCAAGCAGATGGCCATCGACGCAGACCTGGCCGCCGGCCTGATGACGGCCGACGAGGCCAAGGCGCGCCGGCGCGAGGTTGCCACTGAAGCGGACTTCTATGGTTCGATGGACGGTGCCAGCAAGTTCGTGAAGGGCGACGCGGTTGCCGCCCTGCTCATCCTCGGCCTGAACGTGATTGCCGGTTTCTGTCTGGGCATGCTGAGCCATGGGCTGGACGCGGCAACTTCGGCGGAACGCTATGTCACGCTGGCGGTTGGCGATGCGCTGGTCGCGCAGGTCCCTGCCCTGTTGCTTTCCATCGCTGCCGCCGTGATCGTGACGCGCGTGTCCGACAGCCGCGACCTTTCCGGCCAGATCGGTGCGCAATTCGCCAATCCGCAAATCTGGCTTCCGGTCGCCTGTATCCTGTGCGTCATCGGGCTCATTCCCGCGATGCCGCAGACCATATTCCTGCCCGCTGCCGCGTTGGCCGGCATGATCTGGTGGAATTTGCGCAAACGCGCGAATGCCCCTGTCGAAGTGCTCGAGCCGCTGCCTCAGCAAGATCCCTCCCGGATCGTCCTGGACGAAGTGAGCGACAATACACTCGTCACGATCGAAGTCGGCTACGGGCTGGTTCACCTCATCGACGACCGCCACGGTTCGCCTCTGGTGTCCAGAATAACCGGCGTGCGTAAGCAGCTTTGCCAGGAGCTCGGCTTCATTGTTCCGCAGTTCCGTATCCGCGACACGATCGAGCTTTCGCCGAACGAATACCGGATCATGCTGGGCGGTGTTCCGCTGGGCGGGGACATCATTCTGCCGGACAAGATCCTTGCTATCGACACCGGCGACAATGCCGTGGGCTCGGATCTTCTGGGCCAGCCCGCACGCGATCCCAGCTTCGGCTGCCCCGCCGTCTGGATCGACCCGGCGCAGAAGGATCATGCCATCGCGCAAGGGTATCTAACCGTCGATGCAGGCACGGTAATTGCCACGCATCTCAATCAGCTGTTGAGCCAGCAACCAGAGCAACTGCTGGGCCCCGATCAGGTCCACGATCTGCTGATGGGCGTGAAGGAACACGCCGCCCAGCTTGTCGAGACCATCTACCCGCAGCCACTGACACTTGCGGCAATAACGCGAATCCTGCGAACGCTGCTGAAGGACGGTATCCCGATCAGCCATCCGCAACCGATCTTCTCCAGCCTGAGCGACGGCGTGCAAGGGACGCTGGATCACAATGTGCTGGTGGATATGGTCCGTGCGAACCTGGGCGCATTGATCGTTGGAAAGATCTGTCCGCCCAACCAGCCCCTTCCCGTGATCACGCTCGATGCCAGGCTGGAAAGCACAATCCTTCAAGGCCTTTCAGACCCGAATTCCGGTGAGCCGGTACTCGAACCCGAACTGGCCCGGAACATTGGCGAACGCATCGCCTCGATTACGGCCGAACGGCCGGCGGGAAGCAGCCCACCGGCGCTTATCGTTCAACCTGGAACGCGCCGCGCAATGGCTGGCCTGCTCCGGATGCGGGCGCCTTCCTGCCTGGTCCTTTCGATCGCCGAACTGCCTCAGTCGCAGCCAATCGAGGTCCTGGAAGTGATCGGCGAGGAAGCAGGCCGCAACATTTCCGATCAGACCACGGTTAATCAAGTCGAGAGTATCGCAGCATGATCAACTATCAACGTGCCTCCGAGACCGCTCGCGCCTACACGGATCCCGCGGCGGCAGTGTTGAACAATTTCGCGCCGATGGTGCGCAAGCTTGCCTGGCATCTCCATGGCTCCGCATGCGCCGATATCGAGCCTGAAGATCTCATGCAGATAGGCCTCGTAGCGCTTACCGAATGTGCAAAGCGGCATACGGGCCCCCAGGATGAAGGCTTTGCGGCCTACGCTAAGATCCGGGTGAAAGGCGCAATGATCGACCAGCTCAGACGCTCCGCTCCACTCTCACGCGGCGCCATGAAGCGGCGCAGGGAAATCAGAGAAGCGGAAGCCAAGCTGTTCGGACGGCTTGGCAGGTCGCCCAGCACAGCGGAGCTGGCCGAGGAGTTGAAAGTAACGGCAGGTGAACTGGAAGAAATCCGTAGCGCGAGTGAGCCTTTGGAGTTCGAAACGATCGAAGACAGCTATTCGGATTCCGATCTCGCCTTCAAGGATCAGTCCGATGACGCCTTTGCCTCGCTGGTCTCGCAAGAGAACCACGAAGCGCTAACCTCGGCCATTTCCAGTCTGCCTGAACGGCAAATGCTTGTCATACAACTGTATTATGTCGAAGAACTCAATCTCGCCGAAATTGCTGAGATATTGGGAGTTACCGTCCCGAGAGTGCACCAGATCAAGGATCAGGCGCTAAAATCATTGAAAACGGAACTGAGCGAATACGGAATTAGCTCATACTTTTAGTCGAACGATTAAACGGAACTACGAGAAAAACTTCGAAACTTGTGCCAGATCAAACAAGTTCTGACGCAGCAATTGCATGAACTCTTGCCAGATCTCAAGGTGCATATTATTGAGCGCACCGGCGCGGTCCCTGGGGGGAAACATGACTTTTGGCCAAAACTTGTTGCCTTGTAGCCAAGGCGCAATTCAAAGCAGCTGTATCTCAAGTGTCTGCTAGGGCAATCGTCCATATCGTAGACGAGAGCTATCGCAATCGCGCGGTGATCGCAAAGTCCGTGTTCGATTGCGGCGGAATTGCCGAAATCTACGAGACATTGGATGAAGTGCTGGAAGCCAAACCAACATCAGGAGCGATCCTGGCAAATTTCGGCTGCGGAGATGCCAAGAACCTATTGGCGAAGTTGCGCAAGACCGACAATTTTCTGCCGCTGATCATGTTTGCCGAGGCGCCGACTACCTCACAAATCGTGCGAGCTGCGCATGATGGCGCCGCCGACTTTCTGGCATGGCCGTTTACAGGAGAAGACATCCTGCAATCCTGTATCTATTGCGAGGCGTTCATGGAAGAGCGCGGCAGCACGATAGTACGCCAGGAGATGGCACGAAACCAATTGGATCAACTCACCCCGCGCGAAAGGGAAATCCTGGAATTTATGGTGAATGGCTATTCCAACAAGGACATGGCCAAATTCTTGGATCTCAGCCCAAGAACCATCGAAGACTATCGCCTCAATACGATCAAGAAATTGGGAGTGGGGGCAACCAGTGCTGCGATCAGGATCGGGCTTGAAGCGGGTTTGGGACAGTTCAGCGCTGAATTGTCCGCCAATCCAACGACTATTGAACAGCAAACGAGCCGATAAACTCTGCCCATACGCCGATGATCGCAAGAGCTGGTGAAGCGGCCAAGAAACGTCGTTCGCGATTCTCTTCGTCGACCATGATCGCCTTGCTCTCGTGTGCGCCATCTTGGTCATCTGAAATTGTGACGTCTATCGACACAGTCGCCAAGGCAGCTTCAACGGTCTTTTCTTGGTCGAGCAAACTCTCCAACTCAGTTTCCTGGATTTCGCATGAACCAAGCGCCGCCCTTCGGAACGCCAGAGGGGCGATCTGCACGAGGTGATAGGCCCGCCGGATAGCTTGAGCCTCGCCATCCATTTGCAAGGTCATACAATCTTGAGCAAGATTACGAATTTGTGCAAACCACAAATCCGGTTTGAGCGGCTTCAGTTCGCCTCCCCACACGCCATCGACCCCTTGCTATGTGTTCAGCCTTAGTGGTCTAAACGGTCGCAATTACGACTTGGTTCCTACCTAGCCCTTTTGCCTTGTACAGCGCAACGTCTGCAGCCCCTAAAGCCTTGCGCCTATCTGGAAAAGCGAAGACGTCGGCGATACCGGCCGAAAAGGTTATATGGCCGATCGGCGTCTTCGTCTTTCGGTCAACCATTCGGCGGCCCTCCAGTTGCATGCGAATGCCGTCGAGCAGCTGTTTGGCTTGCTCCAGGGTCTTGCCGCGGAACAAAACCACAAACTCCTCGCCGCCGTGCCGCGCCACGAAGCACCGTTCTTTGGTGACCTGCAAAAGACTTTGGGAAACAGCTTTTAAGACACGGTCGCCGGCATCATGGCCGTGCGTGTCGTTCACATTTTTGAAGTGGTCGATGTCGCAGAAACCGATGACCAGAGGTACCGCCTCCTTGCGTGCCTCTATATACTCGCTTTCGTAGAACTTCTCGAAGGCCCTGCGGTTGGGCAATCCTGTCAGTTCGTCTTCTTCGGCAGAGCGCACCGCAACTTCCAGTTTGCGGCGCAATGACTGGGCCTGTTGCTCGCTTCTGCCCATTTCCTTTTCCATTTCAGAGGTTCTCTCGATCATCACGCGAACCATGCCCAGAAGCTCCGAAACCGGGACGTGGATATCCTTCGCACTGTCCAGCTGCCTGGCATGTCCTTCAAGCGAACTGCCATAGGCTTTTGTGGCTTTGCGCGTTGCAGTGGCGGTCGTTCCAAATTCGATCAGATGCCGCTCCAGCTCGGCAAACTTGCGTTGCAGATCGTCGGAATTTGCCTCGGTCGGATCCATCTTGCGAAGCTTCTTGAGCCACTCGATCGTCACGGCCTGCCCGATGACGCCGCGTTCGTCGATAAGCCGCACGATCAAAGGATCGCTGTCCGTGACATAATCGAATGCAACCCCCAAAGAGAACGGGCAGACACTCAGATCGTGCTTGGCGTGAAACTCGGCAATGCTGGCAATGATGTCCGAAGACGTCCCCGGTGCAAGCAATCGGATCTGTTCGGCGAGAGCTGCAAGCTCCGACATCTTGGCCGCAGAGCCACGGCCAAGGCCAAGCCAACCCAGAACGCCTTTGCGATCCGCGAACGATTTTTGATCCTGAACAGTCATGTCTAGGATAACGGCTCAATCGGGCCAAAATTAAGCCGGTTTTTGACTAAGTCCGTGGGTGCAATCATGCCCGCGCAAGCGCAAGACCATCGCGAACTTCGATGAAGTCATTGCGGATTTCTTCCAGCCGGGCTGCGTCGAAATCAAGCGAACTGGCGAGCACGGACTTGCTGGCGGCGCCATAGAATTCCGAAAGCGCGGCGGCCATTTCATGCTCGCGGTCCACCCCCAGTTGCAACGCCATGAGAGCGGTGAGGGCACGGGTCAGCGAACGGCTGCGCAAGAGCGTATCCGTGCGCTGATTGGCGGCCAGCGCGGAGCCCAAGGCATCGATGAACTGATTGTAGCAGACATGGACCAGTTCGGAAGAATTCGCGCCTCTCACCCGGGCATCGAACTCCACTCGCTGATAGGCGTCATAGGGATCGCGTTTTCGCAGCATGGGATCAGTCGTTCTTGTTCCAGAGAGCGACCTGCGCCTCCAGGAACGACAATGTCGATTGAGACATGCCAATGCGAGTGTCCGCGGCCACGAACTGTTTCGTCAAGCGCGCGCGCAAGACTTCCTGCTTTTCGGCGATCTTGGCGTTTTCTTCGCTGATCCGGGCCTGCTGGCTGGAATAGCGGCTGACCGAACCGGCCAGCGATCCCGGGTTGCCCGCAGTCGCGGCATTGCGCGAGATCTTGTCTATCGTGGAATAGACGCCGTAGAGCCCGTTGGTGAACATGGCCGCGACCGCTTCCGGATCCCTCGCCATGGCTGCCTTCAGCGTCGTATCGTCGAAACTGAAGGACCCGTCGCGGTTGATCGCAAGGCCGAGCTCGGCCAGCGTAGCTGGCGCCCCAACGGCTGCATTGGGCATGATCACGGTGCTGCCAAGCTGCGAGAGGCTGCGGCGCAAGGTGCGTGCGCCGTCATCCCGCGCCAGATCGCCCGTTTGCGGATCCATGGCTGCGGAAAGATCGGCGACAATCTCGTTCAATGCGCTGGTCAGGTCGGACATGACCGACGAAATGGCATCGCTGGGATCGCTAAACCCGATCCTGGCCGGATTCCCGATATTGGTAGCTGCCAAAGTCAGGGAGATGCCCGGAGCGACTTCGCCAGCCTTGTTGGTCGGCGAGGTCATCTCGATGCCGTCAAGTTCGAAGCGCGCATCGCCCGATTGGGCCAGCAGCCTTGAAGTGTCGCCGCCGACCGGCTCCCAGGTCAGGGCCGCCAGGCCTTCTTCGCCCGGCGTTTCAGTCGCTTCGAGCACAAAGCCGTTGGCGGCGCCTTCGGCGCCCTTGATCACAAGCTGCGCGCCATTGACCGAGGTCGCGACATAGGCGGAAACACCCGCATCCGACGCATTGATCGAAGCAGCCACGTCGGCCAGCGTCGCACCGCTGGCGATGTCGATCGTAACCGGAGCGCGGCCTGCGTCGGGTGTGAAACTGCCGGGGGCCACTTCCCCGAAGCGCAGCGTAAGCGTGCCCGATCCCACGACAGCACTGGCATCCGCCACTGCGGGCCCGGTAAGCGTTTGCGCCGATGCGAGTTCAAAAACTTCCAGCGTGTAATTGCCGGCCGGCTCCGAGGTGCCGGAGCGGGCAACCGAAGCAACCGAAGGCGCGCTGATGATCGGAGACGGCGCGAGATCGCCATTGCGCACCCGTTCCCCCAAGGCGCCCGACAGCTGAAGCACTTGATTTTTCAGGGTTGAGGCCGCCGAGATCTTGGCGTCCAGCGCCTCACTCTTCATGCCGAGCTGTTCTATGCGCGTCTGGTACTGCGCGTCGGCAAGATTCCTTGCCAGCGCCGCCATATCGACGCCGCTGCCCGCGCCCAGAGCAGAAACAATAGAGGTGGTTGAGCTATCCATGATGTCTAGTACGACCAGCCAGAGGAGCGTTTAAGGGCTCGCCTGCGGGTCGGGCCTCCCAATCGTATCGAAACGCATTTCAACCGGCACATTCACAATCGGCGCTTCCGGTTTTTCACCGCGCTTCAGCGAAAGAACGAATGCCAGCACGCTGGCGACAGCTGCGTAGAGTTCTTGCCGGACGACCTGGCGTTCGCGCGTGGTAAAATATATCGACCGGGCCAAAGCGGGATAGGACAAGACGGGCACATCCATGCCCGCTGCCAATTCGCGAATAGCCATTGCCTTTTCGCCGCGCCCCTTCGCCAGGACGATCGGCGCCGACGCCTTGGCCGGATCGTAAACCATCGCGACAGAGAAATGCGTCGGGTTGGTGATCACGAACTGCGCATCGCGCATCGCCGCCTGCACGCCGCCCATTGCCAGCTCCCTTTGGCGCTGGCGCTGGGCCGCCTTCTTCTCTGGCGCGCCTTCTGTTTCCTTGTTCTCATCGCGCATTTCCTGATGGCTCATCTTGAGCCTGGTCTGCCTGCGCCATGTCTGAATCGGTACGTCGATGAAGGCGATCACGATCAGCCCGCCGGTCAGCGCGAAGAGCAGTGAAACGATTGCGTCCCACGCATGGCTGAGTTGAACCACCAGCGACCCATGCGCCAGTTCGCCAATCGTGCCGAAATGCGCAGATGCCCAGAAATAGGCAATCAAACCCAGCAATCCGACCTTGGCGAGCCCCTTGCCCATCTCGATCCAGCCGGTCGGGCCGAACATCCGCTTCAGGCCGGAGAGCGGATTGAGGCGAGAGCCCTTGGGCACCAGATTTTGCCCGATGAACCGTCCTTCTGCAAAGGCCAGCTGGGAGCATACGGTGGCCACCAGAACGGCACATGCCAGTGTCATCACCGGGAACAGCACCGCCTTGATGATCGGCAGCACGATGCGCGTTGCGGACAGGTCTTCCAACGCATCGCGATTCCAGCTCAGCCCGACATAGGCCACCTCTTCCAGCCCCGAGAGCAGGACCGGCCCCTGAAACTTGAGCCACGCGGCGCCGACAAACACGGCAACAGCCGTTGCCAGTTCCCGGGAACGCAGCACGTCGCCTTTGCGCGCCGCGTCCTGGCGGCGCTTCTGAGTAGGCGCAAAGGTCTTTTCGCCGCTGTCACTCATCGGATCAGCAAGCTCGCACTATCGGTGACGGCGACATAGCTGAGATCGATCAGCTGCTCGAACAGCAGCGGCGCGGCCGCGATCAAGGCGGCAATGCCGGCCAATACGCCAGCTGGCAGGCCCAGCGCGAAAAGGTTCAGCGACGGCGCCGAGCGGCTGAGCACGCCGGTGACGAATTGCACGATCAGCAATATCATCACCACGGGCAGCGCGATTGCCACGGCCAGGGCGAACATCTTGCCGCCGAATTCCGCAACGTGATGGATCCGCTCCGCACCAAGCCAGGTCTCCCCCGGAGGAAATACGCGGTAGCTTTCCACGACGAGCGAGAGAAACTGCAGATGCGCGCCGAGCGAAAGAAAGATCAGCACCAGAATGATAGTGAAATACTGCCCCAATGCGGTCGAGCGCTCGCCGGTCGCCGGATCGTTGGATACGGCCATGCTGAGGCCCATCGTTCCGCTGATCACTTCTGCAGCGATCACCGGCGCGGCGAACAGGATCTGCAGGACGAAGCCAAGCGCCAGACCAATCAGAACCTCGCCCGCAACGATCAGAAGGCCTTGCAGCGAGAGCAGCGCCTCCGGCGCCTGGACAGGGCTCCAGGCGCAAACCAGCACTGCGATCGTTCCGGCAATGGCCACTCGCAGCTGTACGGGAACGCTGGCCGCCCCGAAGAACGGCGCAGCCAGAAGCGCTGCGCCGATCCGGGTCATCACGAATAGCAGGCGCCACAATTCCTGTTCGACAGCGCCTAAACCGAAATCGATGCCGATCATTGGCCGATCCGTGAAATCTCAGCAAAGATATCCTCTGTGAAATCGGCCAGGAGCGCCATCATCGATGCGCCGAATATGACCAGCACCAGCGCGATCACGGCAAGCTTGGGCACAAAGGTCAGCGTCTGCTCGTTCACTGAGGTAGCCGCCTGGATCAGGCCGATCACGGCACCGACAACCAGGCTCGAGAGAAGGACCGGGGCCGCCACCAGAGCAGTGACCCACAGCATCCTGTCCGCCATGGCGAGAAGAAGTGATATCTCGTCCATCGCGCTAACCGAAACTTGCTGCGAGAGAGCCCATCAGCAGGGCCCATCCATCGACGAGGACAAACAGCAGGAGCTTGAAGGGCAAGGATATGATTGTTGGTGACATCATCATCATACCCAGGGACATGAGCACGCTGGACACAACCAAGTCGATCACCAGGAAAGGCAGGAACAGCATGAAGCCGATCTGGAATGCCGTCTTCAGCTCGCTGGTTGCGAAGGCAGGAAGCAGGATCGAGAACGGTACATCCTCTGGAGTTTCGAATTTGGGCGCATCGGCCATCGCCGCGAACATGGACAGATCCTGTTTGCGTGTCTGACGGATCATGAATTTGTGCATCTCTCCGCCGGCGACTTCGATCGCTTGTTCGGCGTTGAGTGTGCCATCCGCATAGGGTGTGATTGCCTGGGCGTTGACCTGTTCCAGCGTCGGCGCCATCACGAAGAGCGAGAGAAACAGTGACAGCCCGATCAGGACCTGGTTGGGCGGCGATTGCTGCAATCCAAGCGCGTGGCGCAGGATGGAAAGCACAACCAGTATCCTGGTGAAGCTGGTCATCATCAGCAGCAGGCCAGGCAGGATCGTCAGCAGACCCATCACCAGCAGCAACTGCAGGGACATGCTCAGCCCGTTGCCTTCTCCGCCGCCCACTTCCTGGAAGGCACGGTCGAGCGCACCCGGAACGGCGCTCTGCGCGTAAGCGCTCACCGGCAGCAGGATCAACGCCGCTGCACAAAAAACGGCAATGCGTCTGATCATTGCGGGTTGCTTTCGATCTGAGAACCGGCCGACGCTTCAGCCAGGCGCGAAATGCCCTGCCGCGAAACGGAGACCAGGATTTCCCGTCCATGAAACTCCAGAACGGCCAGCTTGAGCGTGGGCGAAAGCATCGTCGTTTCCAGAATGCGGACCGACTTGCCCCGTTCCCTTGCGGGCCCGCTGAGCCGGGTCTGCATCTTCTGCGCGAATTTGAGACTGCCCCAGATCAGCAAACCGATCAGCGGCAGCAGAACCAGCAGCTTGAGAACGTACCAAAGCATTACGCCGCGGCCTCCACATGGGCCATCGAACTTCCGGCAAGCTCGACGATTCTCATGCCGAACCGGCCACCTTCGGAGATGATCTCCGCCGTGGCGATCAGCTTGCCATTAACCATAACGTCAAGCGGCTCGTCGACGAGGCGTTCCAGCATGACCACGCTGTCCGCGCCGAGTGCGAGCACATCCCTCAGCTTCATGTTCGCCCGCCCCAGTTCGACGGACAAACGCACGTCAACATCTCCGAGCAGAGCGAAATTTTCTCCACTAGCCAGCATTTTCATTCTCCTTGAAATTTGATGTCTGTGTAATTTGCAGGGCAGCGCGATCGTCCAGTGCGCCGACATTGCCGTGCGCGATGACCTGATCGCCCGCGAACAGCGGCACGCTGCGTGCCACCGATACTGGGAGGACCATCCCCGGCTTCAGCATCGAGAGCCGCGAAACGGGAATGGGCATGTCGACAAGCACCGCCCTGACAAGCAGGGGAACGCCCCCGAAAGGATCCCTCGCCGGGTTAACCGATGGCAAGCGCGTGCCAGCCTGCCCATCGGTATCGGGAGTATCCTTTCCTTCGAAAATTGCGGCGAAGCTGGGGCCCGGAAAGGCAAAGGAAAGTTCCCAGGGTTCATCGTCGCCCAGCGACACCTGCAGAGGCAAAACGGCGCGCTTGCAGCTGGAAAGAACTTCCTTCGCTTCCCGGCCGACATCGCTGTCGCCCAGTTGGACGAAGGTCGTCTCCGGCAGGTCAAGCGATGCCGCGAGCACGGAGACCAACACTTGCTGGACGCGGCCGAACATCAGCTTGGCAGACAGTGGCAGCTTGCCTTCCGGAACCTTGTAAGTCCAGCCGTTGCCGCCAAGCGCCAGATCCACGAAGCGCAGTACGGCGCTGGTTGGCAGCGATGCAGTGAGGATGGCCTTCTTTCGGCCCACCGCGATCATGCTTTCAAGCAGCGGATCTTCGGCGCCAGCTTGGTTGCTATCGCCCTCCTGCTCGGTCGGCTTACCGACCTGCACGGAGACCTTGGCGCCCGTGCACAGCTTTGCCAGCCGCTTTTCCAGCAAGGCCGGTAGCGTATCACCGAGCAGCTCCAGTTCCCTCAGCGGGTCCGGCGCAGCGCTTTTCCGCGCGGCCAGCTCGTCGCAATGCATGGCAACGGTCCGCTCGGCAATGAAGGCACCTTCAGGTTTCATTGTACCAGCAGGCTCCGGAAATAGACGTCTTCAATCCCGCCAAAGCCTTCCGCTTCGATCAGGACATCGTTGATCGCTTTCGTCAGGCGTTGCTGCAGGCGTTCCTTGCCCTTGGGCGTCAGCACCTCTTCTTCGGGCGTATCGGCCAGCACGACGACAACTGCAGATCGCACCGCCAGTTCGTGCTTCTTGAGCCACATAAGCACACGGCCATCGCGATGCGTCGCAACCGCCAGACTGACCTGGATCAGGCCAGTCGTGTCCCGGAGATTCGAGGTAAAATCTTCGCTGAATGTGAAGTAGGACGTGCGGTATTTGCTGCCGCCTTCCCCGGGGATATCCGGCACCCCATCTTCGGACTTTTCGCCCGAGGAAAAGGCATAGGGGTCTTCTTCCCCCTTCAGCACCAGCTTGGGATTGGTGTCTTCTTCCTCATCCTCATGGCTGGCCCCGGGAAATACACCCGCAAGCTGCAGGCCATAGGCAGTGCCGCCGCCAATACAGAGCAGCGCAAGCGCAATGCCCGCCTTGACGGCCATGCCCCCGCCCTTTTTCTTCGGCGCAGTGTTGCCGTCTTCAACTGCATCTTCACTCATTGCTGATCATTCCCTGTTGATTGTTTGCGAATTACGCGAAGATTCCACCGCTATTGCTGCTCCGAAAATGCTGGCCTTCGCTGCGGAGCTGTTCATCGGAAGGTTCGGCCTGCGGATCGCCGAAAGCGAGATCTCCAGACAAGGTGCCATCGCCGGCGGAACCATGGGTGCCGCCCCGTTGATCGCCGGTACCGGCGCTCGCCATGAACTGCTGCGGGTCGCCATCGTCCTGACCATTGTGAAGAGCCCCATCGCCCTTGCCCGAACTATCGGCGGGCAAAGCGGCCGAAACCGAGCGGGCAAATTCCGGATCCGCATTGGCGAGCGACACTTGCAGGTTTCCGCCGTCATGGCTGAAGCGCATCGTCACCGTTCCAAAGTCACTATGCATGACTGAGAGATTTCCCGACGCCGCCCGGCCGCTGTCGCGGGCCTCGACAAGCCGGTCGACCAGGGCAGCGAAATCATGCGGCCTGACGGCCTGGGGCTGATTGATTGAATGCGCGCCCGCCTTGCCGGAAGTGTCGGCTCCGGAAACGTCCGCAATCTGGGCAACGGCAATGCTCTGGCCGTTCGCCTGAGAGGGCGAGCTTCCTGAGCTTGCGCGAAGCGCCGCCAGTTCGGCACCTTCGGACAGCTTCGGCTTGCTGGCTGCTTCGATCGCGACATCGGCCTTGGCCGTTCTTATCTGCGGCTCCTCGCGGCGCAGCGCCTTCTGCCCAAAGGGCTGTGCCTGGGCCATTTCGGCCTGCTCGCCTGCTTCTGCCGGTGCTGCCGGTTGCGAAGCTGGTTTCGCATGGGCGGCGAGATCAATTTTGTGTTCGGCGCGCCATTTGGCTTCAGCGAGCGTAACGCCCGGCTTTCCGGCCTTGCCGGTCTGCTGCGGATCGCCTTCGGCCTCACCTTCGCCAGTCGCGGGCTTCCCCCCCGCAGGCGCCGCGATCATCGCAATCACCGTGCCTATCGACTTTGCTGCGATGCCATCTGGACTTTCCGCCGCTTCGGCGCCTGTCTCTTTGATCGGTTCAGCCGGCTCTTCCTTGCCAACGACGGAGCGGCCCTCAATCGCAGCCGATTTGCCCTTCGCCGAAGCAGCCGCCTTGACGGCCGCGATATCGAGCGGCAACTGAACCGGCAAATCCTTGCCGCCCCCCGGCAAACCTTCGCCTCGCGGGCTGCCGGTCTTGCCCTCAACACCCTTCAGGAACTTGCTGAACTCGCCATCGGATGGCGCAGAAACGCCAGCTATTGCGGGCGTTTCGGGAGTTGAGCCAGAGAGGGACGCAAGCTGAATCATATGAACCTCGAATTGCAATCGAAGTCATCTATTCAAGTTCTGTGCCAACTCGCTTTCGGGTGCTGCGAGCTTCGGTTTCCTCTCGCAATCCGATCATTCGCTCTTCGCGCACCAGCTGCTGCTCGACCGCGGCCCTGCGGCGTTCTGCAGCGGCAAGCTCGCCCATCTTGCGATCGGCATGCCCTTTTGCATTGGCTGCGTCATGGCCCGATGACCGCACGATCTCGCACAGACCCGCGGCAAAGGCGCTGAGTTGCAACAGGGAATATCCATCCGCCGGATCCCGGCGGGAAACGTACTCGTCCGCCAGTTCCCGCGTCCGTTCCGTCAATGCATTCAAATTCGCCAGAATGCCTTCGGCCTCGGCAGTTTCTGCAGCCAGTTGCCGCTTGGCAACCGCGCGAATACGCTCAAGCCGCTTGAACCTGGATATTCGGCGCTGCTCAGGCGTCATCGCTGAACAGGTTCCTCAAATCCGAGACACTCTGAACGAAGGAGCAGCGCTCCTTCACATCTTGGCTGAGATATTCGACGAGCGCCTGATGCTTCTCAATCGCCTGGTCGAGCTGCGCATCCGCTCCCGCGCGGTAGGCCCCCATCAAGACGAGATCGCGATTGGCCTCGTAGCTGGCCATCAAGCCGCGGAAGGATTTCGCCAGCGCCAGATGCTCCGGATCGACGATATCCGCCATGACGCGGCTGAGAGAGGCGCCGATATCAATGGCTGGATACTGGCCGCGCTGCGCAATGTCGCGCGACAAGACGATATGGCCGTCCAGAATGGAGCGCGCCGTATCGACCACGGGATCGTCCTGATTGTCGCCATCTGCCAGCACCGTATACAAGCCCGTAATCGAACCACCGCTCTGCCCCGAATTGCCCGCCCGCTCGACCAGCTTAGTGATCGTGGAGAGCGCAGACGGCGGATATCCGCGGGCGGCACCGGGCTCGCCTAAGAGCAGCGCAATCTCGCGCGCGGCATGCGCAACGCGCGTCAGGCTATCCATGATCAGCAGCACCCGTTTGCCTTGGCTGCGGAAATATTCCGCAAGACAGGTGGCGAACAGAGCCCCACGCAGGCGCAGATTGGGCGCATAGTCCGCCGGCACAGCCACAACGATGGTGCGATCGCGTGTCTTCCCGGCCATGTGTTTTTCCACGAAGTCGGACACTTCGCGCGCACGCTCGCCAATCAGGCCGGCGATGACGACATCTGCTTGCGCGCCCTTTGCGATCATGTCGATCAGCACCGATTTTCCGACGCCGGACCCGGCCATCACGCCAACGCGCTGCCCCACGCCGAATGTCGTCAGGCCGTTCAGTGCGCGAATGCCTGTATCGAACGTCTCCCGCACCCGCGTCCGGTCCAAAGCTCCGACCCGCACGCCGCCAACCGGCCATTGCTCTGCAGTCCGAACGGGCTCGCGCCCGTCGAGAGGTTTGCCCTCGCCGTCCACTGCGCGGCCAAGAAAACGTTCCCCGACCTTCACAAAGCCGGGAGCGCCGCCAAGGCCGACCCGCGATCCGGGTCTCAGGGACACGGCATCACCCAGGAGCATCATCATGGTCTTGCCGTTGCGGAAGCCGATCACTTCAGCCTTCAGCGGATCGCGCCTGCCATGTTGCACATGACAAAGCGCGCCAACGGGAGCCGAAAGACCGCTTACCTCCAGCAGTCCGCCATCGCAGGCCGAAACCAGCCCGTATCGCCTGAAGCCCAAATCGAGGGGGTCGGCAGGCAGATTGGCGACAACCGTTTCAAAGCGGCTGATCACAGCGACAGCGCTTCTTCAAGCACACGGCGCCATTGCTCCGGGCCGTCTTCCACCCCGCCTTCGGCAGTTTCGATGCGGATTTCACCGCGTGTCATGGATGGATCGGTTTCGATATTGAGGTTGTCCGGCAACCGGTCGGAAATGAGATTCATATCGTCTGGATGAAGGCGCAGCACACGTTCATCCTCAGCCCGACGTAGCGCGGACAATGCTTTATGGACGCGGCCCGCCAAGGCATCGGGATCCTGCGTGAGCGGCGCCAGCGCTTGTTCGCACAGGGCCATCACCGTCTCGCGAAGCCGTTCTTCCAACCGCAATCCCTCGGCTTCGGCAAGCCGCGCGAACGCAGTCTCAATCCGCCCTCTTGCCGCGTCGAGCTCCACCGCTTCCGCCCTTGCCTGCTCGGTCGCCGCTTCGAAGCCCTTGGCGTAGCCTTCATCATAGGCTTCTTCGCTCGGTGTCCGGCTCAGCGAGGCATCAGTGCTGGTGCCGAAGCGCGTGTCGTGCCTGAAGCCGCTGCTCGGCGCGAACAGTGAATTCGGAAGGCTAGACATAATCGTCATCCTCGCCGAAGGAAATGACACCCTCGGCAGAGAGGCGGCGGGCAACTTCTATCATGGCCTTTTGAGCCGCTTCGACCTCTGCAAGCTTGATGCGTTTGCGCGCCTCGATTTCGTCCCGGACGCCATCCGCGGCACGCGCTGACATGGCGGAGAAGAAGCAGTCACGCTGCGTATCGCCCAGGCCCTTAAGCGCATCGACCAGTGTTTCACTGTCAACTTCGCGCAGCAGCGAACCCATGCTCTGCGTATCGAGAGTAAAGAGATGTTCGAAGCGGAACATTTCGGCTTCGATCTGTTTGGCAAGCGCACGATTGGCCTTGGTCAGGCTCGACATGATCTGCTTTTCGGCAGCCTTGCCAGACTTGTTGATGATCTCCGCCGCATTGGCCGGCCCGCCGAGTTGCAAGGGCAAGCTGCCATGCGTTTCCATAATCTTCTGTTCCAGGACTTCCTCGAGCATAGCCAGGGCTTCGACTGAAATGCCGCCAAGCGTCGCGATCCGGTGAACCACTTCCGATTGCGATTCTGCTGGTAGCCCATGCAGAACCCGTGCCGCGACTTCAGGATCGAGTTGAATCAGAAGCACGGCGATTGCCTGGGGATGTTCCCCTTCGACCAGCGTCACCAGGGTTTCTGCATCGAGCCATTTGGCCAATTCGACATAGGATTGCTTGCGGTTCTGTGCCGGCATGATGGAGCGCATCAGATTGCCGGCTTTCACTTCGCCAACCGCGCCCGTCATCAAGGATTGGACCTGCCGCGCGCGATCGGCCGCGGGCATGCCGTCCTGTTCGGTCCGCCCCAGAAAGTCGGACACAGTCTGCGCAATCGCTTTCGGGTCGATTTCACCCAAACCGCACATGCGTTCACCCAGAAGCTTGAGCTCATCCGGCTCCAGCTCTCCCAGGATTTGCTGCGCCTGACCTTCGTCCAGCAGCATGATCATGATTGCGGCACGTGCCGCGTTATCGAGGTCCATTGCAGTCGCCATGGCTACGCTCCTCTTGGCTGATTCAGCATCTGCCGGATCGCCACAACGGCTCGGTCCGGTCGTTCCTCGGCGAATTTCTGCGCTGCCCCGACCTGCCTGTTCAACATCGACCTGTCGATCGCATCGTGCGATGGCAGCAGAGTGTTATCCTGCGCCTGGCCGCTCGCGCCTTCGATCAGCGCCGCCGGTTCCCGCCCGGAAGAACCAGGTCTGAAACTGCGCAAGACCTTCAGCAGCGGACGAACTGCGAGTAACAGAACCAGCAGGAGGCCGAGCAATGTGACGCCGTAGCGCACCATGCTGGCGAACCAGCCGGTCTCATAGAACGGGATCTCTTCATATTCGGTTGCCGCGAAGGAGCGGACCACCACTTCCACCTGATCGCCGCGTTCCGAATTGGCGCCAACTGCAGCGCTGACCAGCGACTTGATACTTTCAACGTCTGCCTTCGCGCCCTTTTTCATTGCCTCTGCGCTAAGCGCAACAGCGACGGACATGCGCTTCACAGCTCCGCCGCCAGTATTGATGACGGCGACTTCGCGTCCAACTTCATAGCTACGCGATGCGCGGGACTGGCCCACCGGCGATACGGCCGCATTGGGTTCGTCTTGCGCGCTCTGCACTTCGTTATCCTGCGGCTGCGGCTCTTGCGCCTCTCCGGCAGCAGGCGGCGTGTTGGAGAGCATCCCGGGAACACCCACGGCGGCACCGCCAGACTTGGCGCGGGACATTTCTTCAGTTTCCTGGCGGACAACGCCTTGTTTGTCGAAACTCTCCCGCGCCGTGGTTCGTTCCTCCATATCGAGTTCCACCTGGACCTCGCTGGAGAAGTTACCGACGCCCAGAACCGGTGTCAGCAGTTGATTGACTTGTGCGCGCAGCTTGTCTTCCATCTGGGCCTGTAGATCGAGCGAAGTCGTCTTTGCATTGCTCCGCTGCGAAAGCAGTTGCCCATGTTGATCGACAATGCGGACATTTTCCACCGGCATGCCGGAAACCGAACTGGCCACCAGATTGGCGATCGCGACGACCTGCGAATCCGAAAGTTGCCGGCCCTTGGCAAGCCGCAGCATGACCGAGGCCGATGGCGGGGAATCGTCTCTGACGAAGACGGACTGCTCCGGCTCCGCCAAATGCACCCTCACTGCCTCCACAGCGTCGATTTCCTTGATCGTGAGCGTCAACTCGCGAACGCGGGCGGCCCGCACACGCTCTCCCTCAAGCGTCCGGCTCGCGCCGAGCGGCAAGGTATCGAGCAGCTCGATGCCGCTTTCCGGCGTTGCCAGCGCGCCATCCGACGCCACGATCATCCGTGCCTGATAGAGATCCTCTTCATTGACGGTGAGAGCGCCGGTATTGCTGTTGATCCGGTATGGGATGGACGCCTTTTCCAGCGCACTGACAACATCGGCGCGCTGCGCATCGTCCAGCTGACTATAAAGCGTCCTTTGCGGCGGAGTGGAAAGCACCGAATAGGTCAGCGCCAATGCGCCAATCGCCGCGACACCGCTGAACCAGGGCAATGCGCGGCGTATAGCTGCCTGGCCGGTGAAGCCGCGCAGCATGTTGAGGGCGCTTCCGCCGGGATTGGCGGAAAAGCCTGACATGGGCTGTGCAACTGCGCCTTGCTGCGCGGGAACGAGTTCAGCCATCTATCAGACCCCCATCCTCATGATGTCCTGATATGCGGAAAGCAGCTTGTTCCTGACCTGCAAGGTCGCCTCGAAAGCAAGGCCGGCCTCCTGCCGGGCCAGCATGACCTTTGCGATGTCGGTGACTTCGCCCTTTTCGTATCCTTCCGTCAGCGCCTGAGCATTCGCCTGCGTCTGACTGACTTTGTCGAGTGCGGCGGTCAGGTTCTCCGCAAAGCCGCCATTGGAGACGGCGGAGGAGCCCTCGGAAGCCTCTACCTTCGGATCCTTCAGCTGTTGAAGGACCTGCGATTGATCGATGATCTGCTGGCGCATCGCGATGATATCGCGCACGCCTGCAGCGCCGGAGTTGGAGTTTACGGGGTTCATCGTCAGCCTCCTGCGATCGCGATGCCCGCATCCCGGAAGGATGCCAGGCGATAGCGCAATGTCCGCTCAGAAATGCCCAGTTCCTTGGCTGCGGAAGCGCGATGGCCACCGCATGCTTCGAGGGTCGCCATAATGGCGCGGGCCTCGGATATCTGCACGATATTGGAAAGTTTGCCGCGCTCCTGCTCTTCGGTGGCAGCGGGCTCTGCAACCCGTGCGGCCTTGTCGAAAACGATATGCTGCGGTGTGACGGTGTCTTCGCCGCGCGAGAGGAGCAAGGCGCGCCGGATGACATTTTCCAGCTCGCGGATATTGCCGGGCCAGCTGTGAGCCTTGAGCGCTTCCAACGCCATTTCGGAGATCCAGGGGGCCGCCTGCCCTTCCGGGCAGTGGCGCTGCAGCAGGGCAAATGCTAGTGCTGGAATATCCTGCGGGCGCTCGCGCAATGCGCGCAAGGTCAGCGGGAACACGTTGAGCCTATAATAGAGGTCTGCGCGGAACCGGCCCTCTTCGACTTCAAGCGGGAGATCGCGATTAGCGCAAGCGATGATGCGTACATCCACCTTGATCGGGCGAGTTGCTCCGATCGGGACGACTTCACCTTCCTGCAGAGCGCGCAGGAGCTTGGCCTGCAAAGCCAGAGGCATCTCTGCGATCTCGTCCAGCAGCAGGGTGCCGCCATCGGCGGCCCGGAAAAACCCTTCGCCCGTAGAACTTGCGCCGGTAAAGGCGCCTTTTTCATGACCGAAGAGCATAGCCTCCAGCATGCTTTCGGGCATCGCCGCGCAATTGACGGCAATGAACTGACCCTTTCGCCTGTTGCTGCGCTCATGGATGAAACGCGACAGAACTTCCTTGCCGGTGCCCGTGGGGCCGGCGATCAGGACCGGAATTTCGCTTGTCGCCAGCTTGTCGGCCAGCGCGAGGATCGAGAGGCTTTCAGGATCCACGGCAATGGGCATCCCGGGGCGCGTTGCCGCCGCGACTGCTGCCGCCAGGGTCGCCTCTTCCATTGCGTCGAAATAGTGGAGCTGCAGCCCCCGGCCTTCATCCAGCCTTACGATTTCGGACTTGGTCGAGGCGCAGAGGTAGAGGTTTGAACCTGCCGCCAGAGGTTCTTCGCCTCGATCCAGAATGGCGAGACCTTCATGCGCGACGCCGGCGCAAAGGATGGCCGACAACCGGTTGATCAAACTGCCATGCGCCGACCGTGCATTTTCAGATACCTGCATAGCGAACATTTCGCTGCCCCCACATTAACCATAAGCGGTGGAGCCATTTGCTCGCTTCATGAGAAATGCCCGCTTAATTCCACGCACCGGAAAACTACGGTGTCCCAGCGCATTTCTGCCGATTATCCAAAAGAATTTTGCTTCTGGGCTAAAATTTTCTGGCTTCTGACCGCCTTGGTCTGTGGCAGCTGCCAAACCATATCAATGTCGCAGCGGCTGATAACGAAGACTTAGGAGACAGGAAAATGTCGGTAATCAATTCAAACATCAGTGCGCTGCGTGCAAGTAATGCTTCCACTGCAGCTGAGAAAATGCTCGGTTCCGCAATGGAACGTCTTTCCACCGGCAAGCGCATCAATAGCGCCAAGGACGACGCCGCCGGCCTCGCCATCGCAACAAGCATGACTTCGCAGGTTCGCGGTATGAACCAGGCCATCCGTAACGCCAATGACGGCATTTCGCTGGCTCAGACGGCGGAAGGCGCGCTGAACGAAGTCACCAACATGCTGCAGCGTATCCGCGAACTGGCCGTTCAGAGTGCCAGTGGCACCTACTCGGCTGAAGACCGCACCAACCTGCAGACGGAAGTTGCCGAACTGGGCGCCCAGATCGACGACATCATTGCAAACACGACGTTCAATGACGTTACGGTGTTCGGTGGAACCGACGTGACGATCACGATCCAGACCGGTTCGGGCGCGACCGATCAGGTCGACCTCGTGATCACCGGCCTTGACGTTTCGTCGGCTTCCGCTTCCGACGTTTCGACCTCTGGCGGTGCTACCACTGCTCTGGGCAACGTCGACACCGCTCTTGACGCCGTGGGCACGACCCGTGCGTCGCTCGGTGCCGGCCAGAGTCGTCTGGAATCTGTTGTGAACAACCTGACCAACAACGTCACCAACCTGTCCGAAGCCCGTTCGCGCATCGAAGATGCCGACTATTCGGCAGAATCCACGAAGCTGGCCAAGGCACAGATCCTGAGCCAGGCTTCCACGGCAATGTTGGCCCAGGCCAACCAGAGCCAGCAGAACGTTCTCTCGCTGCTCCGCTAATAACGAATAGCAGAAAACCGTCTCCAAATGGGGGGACGAATGCCCGGTGGTCTACCGTCCGACCGCCGGGCATTTTGCTTATGCCAAGAGGAAAAAGCACTCCATAAACGCGCAGATACGGTTTGCGGTTGTCAATTCCCCAGAAGGACAGACGTCATGGGAAACAACAGATAGTTGGCAGAAACCTCGATCATCGAACCGCCGCTACGCAATTTGACAACCGCCATTATGTAAAATCGCTGTCGCGCTCGATTTCCAAGCCCCAAGCCCACATTCCGCTCGACTTCATTGGCTTTCCGAGCATTGGTGTCCCTGAGGCCGCGACGCCGGATTGAGCGCGTCGCAAGGGCCCGCCCCGGCCCATCCTCGTGATACCCCGGGGCTGTGGGTGGTGGGAGCAGCCGTTGGCCCATTCGGGCCCTCTTCGAGTCCGACAGGCTCAGGAGAGCCATGGTTCTGCTCCGAACCAGGAGACCACCCATGAACGACAAGTCCGGCAAGTCCGACAATGCCACGCCAGCCAGCAAGAACGCCCGCGCCAAAGCCTCTGACACGAACAGCAAGGCAGCCACTTCCACCCCGCCCCGCTCCACCAAGATCGGCACGGTCATCGAACTGCTGCGCCGGACAGACGGCGCCACACTTGAGGAACTGACCGGTGCCACCGGCTGGCAGCCGCATTCTGCTCGCGCCGTGCTCACCGGCCTGAGGAAGAAAGGCCATGTGATCGAGAAGTCGAAGCGCCGTGACGTGACCTGTTACCGCATCACGGAGTCTGCGTAATGGATGGCCGTTCTAGTTCCGGGATCGACCTCGAAGCCGAACTGGCCAGCCTGGAGCAGCTTGGGCTTCCCGAGCTGCGCCAGCGCTGGGCCAGACTGACAGAAAGCCCCACCCCGCGCATCAGCGCCGCTCTACTGCGCCTTGCTTTGGCATGGGAACTGCAGGCTGCTGTCCATGGCGGACTGTCCCGGCGAAACAGCCAGACACTCGATCAGCTGGCGGCCGGCAAGACCGAGACGTCCGCCCTGCGCCCCGGCATGCGCCTCATGCGCGAATGGAACGGCACGCTTCATGTCGTGACCATCGGCGATAACGGGTCGATCAACTGGAATGGCCAGACATGGTCGTCGCTCAGCAAGATCGCCCGGGCCATCACCGGCACGCGCTGGTCGGGCCCGGCATTCTTCGGCCTCAAACAGAAGCGGGATGCGGCATGAATTGGGTCGGCGTAACCGAAAGGCAGGGAGCGGTCCTGGCCAGAATCGAAGACGAGATTGGCGCTGGACGCCCTGTGCCCAATACAGTCGAACTGGCAAACGCCACCGGCTACAGCACCGGCGAGATTGCCCGGATTCTCGATGCGCTTGAATATATGGGTTACATTACCCGTATTCCCCGCCGCAGACGCAATATCCGCCTGTGCTCGCCTTCGGTGAGAATGGCGCCTGACGACCATCTGGTCTCGGAACTGACCCGGCGCGGTTATCTTGTCCGCAAGGCAGTCCCGGGATGAAGACCATCCGCTGCGCAATCTACACCCGCAAATCGAGCGATGAGGGGCTGGAGCAGGATTTCAACTCCCTCGATGCGCAGCGCAAGGCCTGCGCCGCCTATGTCCTGAGCCAGGCCAGCGAAGGCTGGAAGCTGCTGCCCCAGTTCTATGACGATGGCGGTCTTTCGGGCGGGACGCTCGAGCGCCCTGCCCTGCAGCGCCTGCTGGCAGATGTTGCGCAAGGTCGGATCGATATCATTGTCGTCTACAAGGTCGACCGCCTCACGCGTTCCCTGCTCGACTTTGCAAAGCTGGTCGAGGCCTTCGATGAAGCAGGCACCAGTTTTGTATCTGTCACCCAGTCCTTCAACACTACCACCAGCATGGGGCGCCTGACCCTCAACATGCTGCTCTCCTTTGCCCAGTTCGAGCGCGAGGTCACAGCCGAACGGATCAGGGACAAGATTGCAGCCTCCAAGGCCAAGGGCATGTGGATGGGAGGAACCCCGCCGATTGGCTACAAGCCCGATGGGCGCAGCCTGGCCATTGTCGAGGATCAGGCAGCACTCGTGCGGGATATCTATGCGCGCTACCGCGAGGCAGGCAATGTCCGCCATGTCGCCGAGGCACTGGAAACGGAAGGGATCCGCTCACCCCGGCGCGTGACCGGCAATGGCCGCAAATTTGGCGGCTGCCTCTTCAGCCGCGGCCAGATCTATCAGATCCTCAAGAACCCGATCTATGCCGGAAAGATCAGACACGGGGACAAGACCTATCCCGGCAATCAGCCTGCGATCATCGAACCGGAACTTTGGGAAGCCGTCCAGCGGCAGCTTGCCGAGCATGTGAAGGGCGAGCGCAGCAGACGCGAGGCCAATACCAGCCTGCTTGCAGGAATCTTGTTCGATACCGGCGGTGAGCTGCTGATTCCGGTTCACACCACCAAGGCGGTTCCGGGCTGCACGACAAACGGCAAGGTCCGCTATCGATACTACGTCCGCAAGTCCGACCAGCATGGCACGGCCGCGCACGCCTCCCCTGCCCTGCGAATACCGGCCAGCGAAATCGAGCAGGTCGTCTGCCAGGAACTGTCCGGCCTGTTTGACGATCCGCTGAAGCTATTGAACCGCTGCGGCATCCCGCTGGATCCGGCCATGCTCAACGACATCATGAAGCGTGGCGGTGAGCTGCAGGACCGGCTGCGTGGGGCCCCACGAACACTGCTTCGCAAGCTGGTCAGCCAAATCACGGTTCATTCGGACAGGATTGCGTTGGCGCTGAGGCCTGCTGCCATTGCCGAACTGCTTGGCACAGGTCCTGTCTCGGATGAACTCCCCGAACTGGAGCATCAGGCCCATGTTCGCCTGACCCGCACCGGGCTCGCCGTTCGGCTCATTCAGGACGATGGCAAAAGGGCTGCCGGCAGCACGCCCGATCCGACGCTTGTCCGGCTCCTGATCAGGGCGCGGGTCTGGTGGAGCGAACTCGCGAAGGGAGACTGCACTGTCACGTCGATCGCCCGGCGCGAAGAGGTGACGCCTTCTTACGTGACACGGATCGTCAGACTCGTCTTCCTCGCGCCCGAGGTGGTCGAGGCACTGTTAGCCGGAGAGCTTCTAGCTGACGTCGATGGGACGACGTTGCTCGTTACAGGTGCCATTGCTCCATGCTGGCGAGAACAGGCGCAGCGGTTTCTTCCTGGTTCAAGCAGCCCGCAATCTGTCTTGAATTAAACGAGCCTAGACCCAGCTTGTCACAGCACCCATCTATTTAGATAAATTGAGAGAGTGCAGAAGAAAACATATGCAGGGCACGGTTCTCGATCAGGTGAAATCGCTTATCCAACGGATTGCTCCTGCTGCGATCTGCGATGATTGTATTACAAGCCGCCTGTACCTCTCCGTGCGTCAGCATGCCAATCACAAGACCCGGGAACTCGCTGGTTCAGCCGGGTTCGAACGGCAAATCGATGAATGCGCGTTCTGCAGCGGAACCAAGAAGGTCATAAAATGGAATGGTCGCTAGGCTCTAAATATGTAGGCAGCTGAATGACTGGAACTGGGCCGAGAGCAGACTGTCCACTATGCAAAATTAAACCCTCGAAAGCGGACGGTAATCCTGACAGCGGCCAAGGCTGTCACGTCAGCGACGAAAATCCTTTGCATTGCGCATGCAATTAACGGGCTAACATCAGTCAGCAATTCTTCCATCAAACAATTCGATGCGGCGCAGGCATTGCGTCGCAATGTGCTCGTCATGGGTGGAGATAAGGAAACTGGTCTTCGTCGCCTCGTTTATGCGGCGGATCAACTCCATCACCTTGTCAGCCGACGCGAGATCGAGATTCCCGGTTGGTTCGTCGGCAAGAACCAGAACTGGCTCGTTGATCAAGGACCTCGCGACCGCAACACGTTGACGTTGTCCGCCGGACAACGCATTGGGACGATAGTCCCTGCGGTCAGCCAGACCCACCGCATTGAGCAATTCTGCGGCTCTATGGCGCATCGCCGAGGTTTCGCGTCCAGCAGCAGAAGCGGCTGGCATCATAACGTTCTCTAGCGCGGTAAGATCGGGCAGGAGATGGTGGAACTGGAATACGAAACCGAGGTGACGGCTCCGGAACTCGGTGCGTTGCTTCTCGCTGGCATTAATTAGGTCGATTCCCAGCATCTCGTGGCTCCCGCCACTTGCGCGCATGAGCGTACCAAGGATGGTAAGCAGCGTGCTCTTGCCGGAGCCAGATGGGCCAAGCAGCGCTGCCATTTCTCCATAGTCGATCGCGAGATCGATGCCCTTCAGCACTCTTGCCATGACATCGCCCTCACCAAAATTCTTGGTCAAAGCTTTCACTTCGAGAAGGGCGACTTCCCTCACGAGCCGATTGCTTCCACCGGATCGATCCGGGAAGCGCGCCGGGCTGGCAAGACAGACGCAAGCGCCGCAGCGACGGTTGTCAGGAGTATTGCCAAGAGGAAATCGCCCTGAGCCTGATCGATGGGAAGGCCTCCGCTCTGAACTTCGCTAACCGGCGGCATGGGCGCGAGGGCAAGCCACGCCAGGGCAGCTCCCGCGATGGCGCCAGCCAGCCCGATCAATGTGCCCTCCAGCACGAAGATAGAAACCACCAGTGTCTTGCTCGCCCCCATGGCCCGCATGATTCCGATTTCGGATTGTCGCCTGATTATGGAAAGCAGCATGGCACTGGCAATCCCGATCACGATCGTGATGAGGGCAAAGGCCTTGATAATAGTTCCTGTACGGGCCTGTGCGTCCAGACCTTCGAACAATTGTGCATTGTCTTCGGTCCACGCAGTTGCCTTGAGACCTGTAGAGCGACGCAATACGGCCGCGATATTCGGCGCGTCTATGGCTGGTTCGACCTTGATCTCGATCCTGGAAATTCCGGTCGGAAGATCGAATAGCGCCCTCGCGGTGGTAAAGTTCATATAGACGGCCTGTCGATCGGCGCTGGCAATGCCGAGTTCAAAGATGCCTCCGATCCTGAAACTGCGAATGCGCCCTCGATCCGAACTGAGCCGCACGACCTGCCCGACAACGAGTCCCAGATCCTTGGCCAGCCGACTGCCTACGAGGATTCCGTCAGGGGGCAGGCTGCTGCTGCCGCCGATAATCGCGCGGTCGATATCCGCCATCGCTGAGAGCTTGCCCGGCTCGACGCCGATGATCCCGACAGATGCGATGGCTTGTCCGCGCTCCAGAAAGGCCGCCCCCCTGATCTGCGGCGAAAATGCCGTGACGCCGGGCGTCTGGCTAATAATCGGTATCGCCGGCTGCCAGATTGCAATCTGCTCTCTCCGGCTAAGATCCTTTTGGGTGATCACCTGGACGTTCGGGGCCTCTGACAGGATTGCCGGATCCCGATCTGGTCTTTCCAGGATGATGTGAGGAATGCTGCCAACCGTACGCAACGTCAGCAGCGATGCCAGTCCGCCGATAAGCGCACTCATGAAGATGAAAACCGTTACGCCCAGCGTCACTCCTGTAATCAGCAGTGCGGTCTGTCCCGGATGCGAAAGCAGGTGGCGAAATGCCAACTTGGCGGCATATGGGGACATCTAGTCGGCGATCCGGACCGACTGGCCCGGCAAGGCTGCCTCTGGATCGAGGAGGATGCGGTCACCGACTTCAAGGCCATCCACCACTATCACCTGTTCCGCCGGCCAGTTAACGAACGAGATCGTCTGTTCGCTTACGATGCCATCGGAATCGACCACGCGAACCACCTGCCTGCCATTGGCATAGAGGATCAATCGGCGCGGTATGCTGATGGCCTGGTCCAGTGCTTCGATAACGAGATTGACCGTGACCGTGAGGCCTGCGGGAACGCCATTGCCGGCGTTGTTGATGGCGATGCGGACATCGCGCGCGCCAGTTGCAGGATCGACCAGAGGTTCGATGTGGACCACTTCACCACTGACGGGTTCTTGCAGGCCCGGCAAGCTGACAAGTGCCGCCATTCCCGGTCGGATCTCGGTCGCGTAAATCTCGTCAACTTCAGCGCTGACCTCGGGGCTGGACAGATCGGCCAGCCGGTAGATGACACTGTCAGGGCTTACAGTCTGACCGGGATCCATCGGACGATCCAGGATCACTCCCGAGAAAGGGGCCCGCAAGACGCGCCGGTCGCGCAACTCCTTGGCCTGCCTGACATTTGCCTCGCGACGATTGAGCTCTCTTGCACCTTCTTCAACCGTGAGACGGCGCTGCTCCAAGTCTGCCCGGCTCACAAATTCTCCAAGCGCTTCGAACCGGGCAAGATCGCGCCGCGCCTGTTCGAGCACTGCCTGCTGCGCCTGAACGGCAGCATTGGCCTCTGCAATGGCTGCAATTTCAGGAGCATCGTCGATCTTGGCCAGGATCGTTCCCTGCGCAATCTGATCGCCTACATCATACGGCAAAGATACAAGTTCACCGCCAAGCGAGGGGCGGATATCGACCTGGAGCCGAGGGCGGATACGGCCATTGACTGCAAGCACCCGCTCCGCAGGCGCAATCGCCGCGGTCAACACTTCCACTTCCTTGTTCCGGGGAACGAAAAGCAGGTAACTGGCGCCTGCGAGGATCGCAAGCAACGCAGCCCAAAGCAGGTTCTTATGAGCCTTTTTCAACATTACATTGGATGCCGATAAAACCCCAGATAGACTTCCGACCTTAGGTTCTCGCTGAACTTTCGACGACAGGCAATCGGGATGATTTGTAACCCGGTTCAGGCAAGGTGCGACAAGGGAAAACTCTACCTGCGCCATCGCGCTTGCCTGCCCAAAAGATATTGGTCTCAAACGGCCGACAGTGGGCTTGGGGCCTTCGATGTGGGTGTGCGCTCTCAACTAATAGCGGACATTCAGCCTAGTCCTGTCGCTATGCCTGCTTTTGAACTGCCATGAGCCGGCTCTCAATTTACGAAATGAGGGCGCATAGCGGGTGTCGAACCACCGCGCGCCGAATGTCCACTAGGGTGGAAATCGGTCATTCGAGACAGACTAGTTCAATGACAGCTTTTTGCCGGTAGCGGGCTGGCCGAATTGGGAAAAGTTACTTGCTGAGCTGACTCAAGGAATGTGTCACTGGAGTGCTGATTGAATGCCGATAATGCGAACAATCAGGTTGCTGTTGCCCTAAGCATCCATGCTGTTTTCTCATGAAGTGTAATTCGCGGCGTGACCACATCCGCGGTGGCATCGTCACCAATCTCTTCCGCTACTCTGAGAACTTCCCTGGCGGATTTTGCAACTTCTTCGTGTCCTTTGGCCAGGTTGGTCACCATCTGCCGCCAGTCGGGCTGAGCTGCTTCCTCAGCGATAGATGACAGTGAAGCCATTTCCGAGTACGACGATGGCGCATATTCGCCGAGTGCACGTATGCGTTCTGCAAGCTCGTCCACGGCATTCCACATTTCGGTATATTGCGCCATGAACAAGGCATGCAGTTGCTGAAAGTGCGGCCCCTCCACATTCCAATGATAGCCATGCGTCTTGAGGTACAGAGCATAGGTGTCCGCAAGCAGTTTCTTGATGGCTCCAGCTGAACGAGCACGGTCAGGCGCTGAAATTCCAATATTTATGTCCATTTGAGCTTCTCGCTTCCTTAGTCCGGCCAGTTTGGGGTTTTGGTATATCGAGAAAGGAGGACTTTGTCGCTAAGCCTGGTCACATTGAAGTTTTTCTAACACCTATAATCACTGAGTACGGATTGCTGAGGTGCAATGCTGCAGGCCACAGTGGTGGCAAATAACCCGAACTTGACTTGTCATTCCAACGGGTACTTCATCCGGGAAGGCACTCATCCACAACTTGCGAGTCGTGGCTGGCAACCCAAAAAGGAGTTTATCATGGCACTTCACATCGGTGATATTGCCCCTGACTTCACCGTCGATACGCAGCTTGGCGAAATCAGCTTTCATGACTGGATTGGGGATTCGTGGTGCTTCTTCTTCAGCCATCCGGCAGATTTCACGCCAGTCTGTACCACGGAAATGGGCCGCACTGCCCAACTTGCAAAGGAGTTCGAGGCTCGCAACACCAAACCACTTGGTCTTTCTACTGACACCGCTGCGGAGCATCTCAAGTGGATCGCAGACGTCAATGACACGCAAAACACAGAGCTGAAGTTTCCGATAGTTGCTGATGCCGATCTGGCGATTTCCAAGCTCTATGACATGATCCATCCCGACCAGAGCGAAACTGCAGCCGTGCGGTCGGTTTACATCATCGACCCGGACAAGAAGATCCGCCTGATGATGACCTACCCGATGAGCGTCGGGCGTAATTTTGATGAAATCCTGAGAGTGATCGATGCTCTTCAACTTGGCGATGCAAAGCGCGTTGTTACGCCCGCCGACTGGATGCCGGGCAAGAAGGTGATTATCCCACCGGTGATCGGTAATGACGAGGCTGCGAAGTTGTTTCCGCAAGGCTGGGACGAGTTGCGTTCCTATTTGCGGTTGACGGATGTGAGCTGAAAACACTTGGCGGTAGACGTCTCCAGTCTTGCAGGCGATGCAGGTTTCAGCTGCGGCGCAGGAGCAGAGCGAGTACAGACCAAAGAACTTGGTGAGACGAGTGAGTGGAGAGGAGCCTCATGATGAAGTCAGCGGAGAGCAGTGTCAGGGAAGCAGTTGCCTACTTCGACTCAGCAGATGATCTGGAATCGGCGATCGACGAACTGCTGACTTCGGGCTTCAACCGGGCCGAAATCAGCCTGCTGGCAACCGAAAGCGCAGTGGAAGAGAAGCTTCATCACAAATATCGCAAGGTTTCCGAATTGGAAGATGATCCAGAGGTACCACGCGCATCATATCTACCAAGTGAATCTCTGGGTACGGCCGAAGGGGCATTGGTCTTCACTCCGCTCTATGTTGCAGCCGTTTCTGGCATCGGTGCCATTGTGGCCTCGGGAGGTTCATTGCTTGCCGTGATCATCGGTGCTGTCGCAGCAGGTGGAACGGGAGGCGCAATCGGAAGCGTATTTGCCAAGCTGGTTGGTGATCGGCGCGCCAACTATATCGAGGACCAGCTCAAGCATGGCGGTTTGCTGCTTTGGGTTCGAACCTGGGACAAGGCGGACGAGGCGCGTGCAGTTGAAATCCTCAACAAACACTCGGGCCACGATGTCCATGTGCATGGAGGCGCTGACTAGGCGGCGTTAGAAACCGGTAAGGTTTCGCGAATGCTTCATTGGATCATTGCCTTCACGCTGCTCGGAAGCATAGGCGCGATCCTAGGTGCCGGACTGCTACTGCTGTTTCCTAAGGGCATTCGGCAGTCTCTTCTGCCATTCCTTGTCAGCTATGCGGTTGGAACGTTGCTGGGCGGAGCATTTCTGGGACTGATCCCGACCGGACTGGAGCAGGCACCGGCAATGCCGTTCATGTTGACGGTCTTGGGCGGGATTGTTGCCTTCTTCATGCTAGAAAAGCTTATCCTTCAACGGCACAGCCTGGCACACGAGAGTGGCACCAGGAAGTCGGCCGGGCCGCTCATCCTCATTGGCGATGCATTTCACAATTTTGTCGATGGCATCGTCATCGTCGCAGCGTTCATCACTTCGCCTGAACTTGGGGTTACCGTTGCCCTCGCCGTTGTTGCGCACGAGATTCCGCAAGAGATTGGTGAGTTCGCTATCCTGCTCGATCATGGCTATTCGCGGCGCAAGGCATTCATCTTGAATACGTTGTCGGCGACGTCCGCGTTGCCGGGGGCAATTCTGGCCTATTTCTGGTTGGGACAGGCTGAGTGGGTCGTGCCCTATATGCTGGCTGTTTCGGCAGCGAGCTTTGTCTATGTTGCGTCGGTAGACCTAATCCCATCATTGCATCACGAGATGAAACGGCGAGCCTCGTTACAGCAAGTTGCCATGTTAATTGCCGGCATCGCCACAATTGCTACTATCATCGCAGCTTGAAACGCCAACGCAGCAAGCGGGCGACTGTGTCAGCAACTTCGGAAAGGCGGAGCCATGACTGAGATTGAGCTCAAGCAAATTCTTCTCGAAGCGTTGGACGACGAGCGCAAAGCCGAGGCGACCTATGCCGCCGTCATCGAAAAATTTGGACCGGTCCGGCCATTCATCAACATCATTTCAGCAGAGCGTCGGCATGCGGCTGCAATTGAAAATCAAATGGAGCGACTTGAGTTTGAAGTTCCTGAGACCCCTTCGTCAGGGAAAGTCGATGCGCCTTCGTCTCTTACCGCGGCCTGTGAGCAGGCGATAAATGCGGAAATCGAGACTGTCGCCCATTACGATCGCTTGATTCCCCTGATTGAAGATGCAGGTGTTCGACATGTCCTGACACGTTTGCGGGACGCGTCGCGAGACAATCACTTGCCTGCTTTTCGTCGGCGACTTGCGCGGCAAGGCTGGCCCTGAGAAACCGGGGAAGTATCGCTCCATTTGCTTGGATCAGCGGAGGGTCGCGCTTTTGTCTGCCTATCATGCTTTAGCTATGGGCAAGGTATCGGTTATGCTTCTGTCTGTTTAGATCATTGAGGGGAGGTTTCCATGATTTGGAGAATGCTCGGGCTGGGTGCAGTGGGCTTTGCTGGCTACAAATTCTTCAAACCTAGGGGCCGTCCTGTGAATGCCGCCTATGCGGAAGATCAACCTCATGACAACTATACGGATATTCGAGATGCGGGGCCGCAAGCGATGCGTGATCCATCTCCACACGAATGGACCGAAACCGATGAGGACCTCGACGAGAGCTTCCCGGCAAGCGACCCGCCTGGTGGATACTGAGCAGCAACCACTGCCCACTCATCCTCGCTTTGCGGACATTGTCTGCACTGAAGTGAAAATGTCGGGTTCAGGAAATCAGACATGCTTCAATCGATGACCGATAATGGCGAATAGCTGAACGCAGTTAGCAACTCCAGACTTCACGATTGACCAATGACCGTTTCGCGGCTCGCCGCATTTTGATCCGAACGACGGGAAGGAGGGCGCTTTCCGGTCCATCCTGCGATTCTCATCCAGCTTCAGCTAGCGCCGAGACCGCTTGAGCCGCCTTGCGCAGCTTGCCCGTTTTCGTCCAACCCTACGAAATTTTGTGACCGCCTGGATCGAACGAGGTAATGCTGGCATCTGCCATGATCATACCGATGCGGATATGCCCTTATATAAGCTCTAGCGTCTTCAGGATTTGCATCATTACCGTCTTCAGCTTTCCGTCTGGGGGAAGCTGACCCTGCGCTTGTTTGAAAAGCTCAGGGTCATTGAGGCAAACACAGGCCAATGCTACGTCCAGATCATCCATGACGTCGCCTTCAAGACCCAGTGGTTCAGTCAGTTTTGTTGCAAAGGCGAGGCAAAGAAGAAAATTGCCCAGGAACTCCATGCTTGCGGAGTCAGGCATATCTTTCAAATTTTTGCTGAACGCCTTCAACTGGGATATCAGCTTCGAAACGTCCCGCTCTTTACCCTCTTCAGGTTGGTCAAATTCCAGTTCAACTACGAAGATAGGTTTGTTGTCGGCATCCTTGCCGACTTCGATGCCAATCATGGGATCGCCGTTGGGCCAAACTGGTTGCTGGAACTTCATAAACACCTCGCTTGGGGCAATGCTTGTAGACGTGGCCCGATACACATAGCACTCGTTCGAGTGACGGATAGTGAATAGTCTGGCGTTCCTCCCATCCATCTCTCCGGAAATAGTTCCAGGCGACTTACAACTTGAGGAACAATGAGACGCGCCAGTTCATGATCGCGCTGGTCGGTAAGCAGGCATTTCCTGCCAAACGACACCGAGACCAAAATGAGACTTATACGTCTCCTCTTTCTGGACTGCCGCCTGCCTTTCGAGCACAGCCACGCTCAGAAAAGGAGGCAATCGATCATGCAGAGAATAGTCAAATACCCAGCGCCCCTAGCGCTCGCCGCGGGTGTTGCGATGGTTGCGGCGCCAGCCTGTGCGGCCGACGAACCAGCTCCAGTTTTTGATTTTCTGGGTCAGGACACCGAAACGCCAACGACCATGACCGAGCTTCTGGGCGAACCATGCAGACGCAAAGGGGAAGAGCTGACATGCAATGCCTACGGGGTTGAACTTGCAGGCCTATACATGAAGCACATTTCGATGAGCTATTACCATGACCGGCTCTATTCGGTCTCCGGTGCCTTCTCCAATAAAGTAGTCGACAGGATGCTGGCGTCGTTCAGTGCAAAATACGGTGCGCCGCAAACCGAAACACAGGTCTGGCAGAACCGGGCCGGTTCGACATTCGACAATCAGACCTATGCCTGGACCTTCGCCAGCGGAAATCTCGTACTGAAAGAGCTTGGCTGGGATCTGGATACTGCAGGCTTCGAGTTCACTTCGGCAAAGAACGCGCCTCCGCCCGAGCCGCCGGTCGTGGACTTCTGAGCTGCACTGGCTGAAGCCTATTTGCGCCGATACGTTTTCTGGAATGCTTTGGCCTTGGCCTTGTCGACCAGTTCTGTGGCCTCGACATTCAGGGCATTGGCTATGCGCTCGAGGTTCTGGATGGAGATATTGCGCACGGCCCGCTCGACCCCGGAGATATAACCGCGATCAAGCCCGCTATCGGTAGCAAAGTCTTCCTGTGAGATTTCCTGCTCGGCGCGCAGGCGCCGAAGATTCCAGCCAATGCATGTCCTGAGGTCCATCGCGCCGGACCATCAGCCGGTGCGACCGATCAGCCCACGACTTATATGCCTCATTTGACTGGACTGTGCCCGCCACTTCGAGCACAGCTGTGCTCATGGCAAGAGCACGCGGAACCCCGGTACTGGTGATGGAAGCTGGAGGGCGACAGCCCCTTGAACGGATTTATCTCGGGAAGGGCAATCACAATGAGAACTGGCTGCAGGCGCTGATCCAGGCTCATCCTCATCTGCTGCCTGTGGCAGACATCGAGCCGGGTTTCGGCGATGTAGTGCCGCTTGCCCGCGAGGTGCCATGCGAGCGCGGTTTTATCGACAATCTCTTCATGACGCCTTCAGGCGATATCGTGCTGGTGGAGACCAAGCTTTGGCGCAATAACGAGATCCGCCGCGAGGTTGTGGCACAGGCCCTCGACTATGTCGCCGCACTGACTGCCATGTCCTATGCCGAGTTCGAAAATGCCGTTGCCAGGGGAGAGGGTGCGCCTTCTCGCATCTACGATCTCTTTGCCGATCATCCCGAAGCACTGGAAGAAGCGCGCTTTATCGACGCAGCCTCCAATAACCTTCGGCGCGGCCGAATGCTGGTCATGGTGCTGGGCGACGGGATCCGCCGCGAGACCGAAGCCCTGGCAAGTCTTCTCCAGAGCCATGCCGGCGCGCATTTTACCTTTTCGCTCATTGAAGTGGCGACCTGGAGAACGGGTACAGGCAGCATCCTTGCCATTCCCGATACGCTGGCCAAGACGGTGATGATCGAGCGCGGCATAGTCCGTATGGAAAGCACGGGCCTCGCCGTCAGTCCTCCGCCGCCTGAGACCAAACCGCGCGCGCAGTCGATCAGCATGCAGGACTTCATGGGTCTGATGGCGGAGCGCAATCCGGGCCTGCCGGATGCCATTGATGCCTTTCTCGAAGCGGCTCAGCCGCTGGGCGTCTACGGAGACCTCAAGGCCAGTCTGAGTTTCAAGGTCGATCTACCCGGTCTCAACCGTCCAGCCAATTTCGGCTATATCGACAGGAATGCGAAGTTCTGGTCGAGCCCTGCGGCCTGGAACCTGCCGGAACATGTCTGGCGGCCCTATTTCGATACTCTGGCCTCGCTGATCGGCGGCCATGTGATCGACGAGCCCAATAATTGCTTTGTCGCCTTGAGCGGCCGATCGGCGCCCCGGATCACCGACCTTCTGCCTGCCCACCAAGAGGCCTGGATCGCGGCGATCGCAGCTGCACTCAAGGCGCTGCGCGAAGATGACAGCTGACCGCGCCCCAAGGGCCAGATAATCCAAAAGCTGCGTCTCGACTTCCCGCGCAATTGAGGGCTGTGTCGAGCCCATGGATACCGGCCCGCACCACGAAGTTGAAGATCCTGACATCGTTAGCCTGCTAGTTCTGGAAGCCGGCAGACTCATGGAAGATGCATCACCGGACTTCGCCCTGAAGCTGCCGGAAACCAAGGCTGAGCGAGGTGAAACGCTCAACGCCATGCTGGAAGCTGCCGCTGCCATACATTCCCTGATGACAGCCGCAGTCGCCGCGAACAATCTGCATGGATCCCGGCTACCACGCTAGGAGCTGGCTCCGCACCATGCAGGCCATCCAACCACCGCAAAGGCTGCTCCACCTCGCTTAGCCGCTGTCACCGGCTTCGCTGCCCTTGCCTCCCTCCTTCCAGGCGGCCTCTTCTGCCTCCAGTTCCTCCAGCAATTGCTGAGACTTTGCGAGCAGCTGCAGTTCCGCCTGCGTGAACTCGGTCGAGCAGTCCCCGCCGAGTTCATCGATCTTCTGACTTTGCAGAGCCAGAACCCCCAGCTTGTCCAGATGCTGAAGGAGCTGCAGTCGCTCCTTGAACGGTGCCTTCATCGCATCGCGAACCAGTCCCATTGCCATGACATGCGATAGCGGCACTTGCTGTTTCTTGCCGCCCATCGTCACCGGAACCAGCTCGGACAGTTGCTCGGCCAGATCGTGAAGCAGTGGCCGGGGCGGCTTGCCGGCCTTCTTCTTGCCCGATGGATTGCCGCTTTGCCCCGGTTTCCACTGATGGCCTTTCGGCGGTTTGCCGTAGCCCACTTCATTGTCCTTCATGTCGATACCCCCCTTCATACAGTTCAGGCAGCCGCCTGCTTGCCCGATTTTGCGCTGCGCCGTGCCTTGAGCTGTTCAAAATTGAGCCCGGTCTTGGCATGAATGGCGAGCTTGCCGGTCATCCCTTCCCAGCGCCTGATCGCGACATCGACATAGGCAGGATCCAGCTCGATCCCGCAGGCCTTGCGCGAGGACTTTTCGGCAGCGAGGATTGTCGTGCCCGATCCAAGAAATGGATCGAGCACCAGCGCGCCGCGCTTGGTCACATCGAGCAATGCATCGGCGACCATTTCGACCGGTTTTGGTGTCGGATGGTGAGCCAGCGCCTTGTTCGCAGAAGTGCCGGGCTTGTTGGCGCCGGGATAGGACCAGACATTGGTCCGATCGCGGCCGTTTTTGCCAAGCTTCACATTGTCCACAGCCAGCTTATCGCCCTTACAGAAGATGCACACGAGCTCATGGGCGGACCGGTAGGGGACGCCCATGCCCCCCGAGCCCTTATTCCAGATCGCGATGTTAATATGCCGCAGCCCTGCCTTACGGCCTGCGGCCATGATCACATCGACCGAACGCCAGTCGATGCAGGAAAAGAGGACAGCGCCATCGGCGAGAACCTCGCTGCACAGCACATGCACCTTGTCGCAGAACTGGGCGAACTCTGCGGCCGACATCTCGCCGGCGCCCTGCGCAAAGTCCTCATGTTTGACCTTGCCAAGCCCGCTGACAAATCCGGCAATCGGAATATTCCACGGCAGATCGGTAAAAATGCAGGCGGCCAATTGCTCCTTCAGGACAGTCTTGTAGCTTTCTGCATCCGTGGCATCGCCGCAGAACAGCCAGTGCTTGCCAAGCTGCCAGAGATCTCCCGGAATCGAGCAGACTTCTTCCGGCGGGGCAGGCTCGGCGGCTTCGATCGGTTCCTTTGCCTCGCTCTCTGTATCACTGGTGATGATATCGACTTCAGAAAGCGAGAATCCCGTGGTTTCCAGATCGAATTCCAGCTCTTCCATTTCTAGCAAGAGCGGTCCCAGTGCCTCCACGTCCCAGTCGCCCGTCTCTCCGAGCCTGTTGAGCGTGACATGCAGCGCGGCCAGTTCATCTTCATCCAGATGGTCGACCACGACGCAGTAGACTTCGGTCGCACCGAGCTTTTTCATCGCTTCGACCACGATATGGCCATTGATGATCGTGCCATCTTCGCTGATCAGGACCGGGACCACCTGGCGATATTTTGCCGCGCTTTCAGCGACGCGTGCGACCTGCTGCTTCTCCGTCTTGCGTGCCCGCTTCTTGAGGCCCTTGAGCAGAGAGATGCACCGCCGGGTCAGCTTCAGATTTGGCATGAGAGTGTTTGACGTTGAGGCAGCCACCGCAGCCAGCGACACCTCATACTCGTGGTGCTTCTTGGCCGCCTTGGTCTTCTTCTGAAGCGCAAGCTTGGTCTTTGAATTAATTGTGAATCCCATTACAATTCTCCTGTTCAACATTACGCGTCAGCGCGATTGGTCGGAGGAGCATGGGTGAGAATGCACAAGGGCAGGCCGCGCGCAGACCGCCCTGCTTGCAGGATGTCCTGCAAGCGGCAATCAACACGCATGTCCTTCCTTGGATACAACAACGACCCGATGACACGGCGACTACGGGGAAGTTCTGCAACGGGAGAAAACCCGGAGCCTTCCAGCCGGTGGTGCCACGTCGTTGCGGCGATAGGACTAATGAATTCCTCTTCCCGAAAAATTGCAAGAGGCAGGCGAAAAAATTTTCTGAGGGGAGCCCATTGCGAATGAAACTGGAAGTTTCAGCCACTTGGACCGGCGCTACTGAGCAGTGAACAAGCGCTCTCTGCAGGCGTAGACAATTACCCTGCATACGAGAGAAAATTCCCTGCTCAATTCCCTGCTCAATTCCCTGCTCAATTCCCTGCTCAATTCCCTGCTCAATTCCCTGCTAGCTCGATCGGAATTGCCCCGTCAAACGGGAGAAATGCTGAGAATAGGCCCGCAATCCGGTTCGAAAATTCGAAAGGCCGAATTCTGAAATTTCCCTGCTACCAGGGAATTTGTCGGCTCGATCAATTACGATTTTGGCAAAGCGGTACCACCGGAATGGCCCGCGGAGAAAGCGGCGCTATTGTGCGCTGAAAGTACCCGCACTATGGCTCTCCTAGGTACGCAAGATACGGCAAACCGCCCAGAACTGCGCCCTTTGCCAGGCCAATCCGGGAGACACCACGAAACTGAGAGACTGGCTGGCGGAGCGGGAGGGATTCGAACCCTCGATAGGGGGTTACCCTATACACACTTTCCAGGCGTGCGCCTTCGACCACTCGGCCACCGCTCCGCATGCCTGCTGGC
>JAUHYZ010000050.1 GCA_030426245.1 Alphaproteobacteria bacterium
TGCTTTATGGCGACACGGTCGCAGGCACCATGGAAGACGAAGCGAAGGCTCTAGTGTGATGAAAATCCTGCACCGAGAAACCGAGCGCCACGTGCTCACCGTCATGGTCGACAACGAAGCGGGCATCCTCGCCAAGATAGCCGGCCTGTTCACCGCGCGCGGATACAATATCGACAGCCTGACCGTGGCCGACATCACGGAAAACCACGCCGTCAGCCGGATCACCATCGTGACCAACGGCCCGCCTTCGGTGATCGACCAGATTCACGCGCAGCTGGAACGGCTGGTGCCGGTCCACAAGGTGATCGACCTCACCGAATCCGGCCCGCATCTGGAGCGGGAGCTGGCGCTGGTGAAAGTCTCCGGCAAGGGCGAAAACCGGGTCGAGGCTCTGCGCCTGGCCGATGTGTTCCGGGCCAATGTCGTCGATTCCACTACGTCGAGTTTCATCTTCGAAATCGTCGGCACACCGGAAAAGGTGGACAGCTTCATTTCGCTGATGCGCGAGATTGGCCTGGTCGAAGTCGGCCGCACCGGCGTGGTCGGCATGATGCGCGGGCCCGAAGGTATCTAGGTTTACGCAAAGAGAGAGAAAATTCCCAAAACCGTCACCCCGAACTTGTTTCGGGGGCCATTTCTCCCGATAGAGCCGTTCGCACAGGCATGATGGATGCTGAACCAAGTTCGGCATGACGAATGAAGCAAAGAAAGAACGAGAAATGAAAGTCTATTACGACGCCGATTGCGACCTGAACCTGGTCACCGACAAGAAGATCGCCGTGCTCGGCTATGGCAGCCAGGGCCATGCCCATGCCCAGAACCTGCGCGACAGCGGCGTGAAGGAAGTCGCCATCGCCCTGCGCCCCGGTTCCGCGTCGGCCAAAAAGGCCGAAGGCGCCGGCTTCAAGGTGATGGCCAACAGCGAAGCGGCCGAATGGGCCGACATCCTGATGATCCTCGCCCCCGACGAACATCAGGCGGCAATCTGGCATAACGACCTTGCCGGCAAGATGAAGAAGGGCGCCGCCCTCGCCTTCGCGCACGGCCTCAACATTCATTTCGGCCTGATCGAACCGCCCACGGATATCGACGTGATCATGATTGCGCCCAAGGGCCCCGGCCACACGGTCCGCGGCGAATATGTCCGCGGCGGCGGCGTGCCCTGCCTCGTGGCCGTGCATCAGGACGCGTCGGGCAATGCGCACGATGTTGCCCTGGCCTATGCCTCCGGCGTCGGCGGCGGCCGCAGCGGCATCATCGAGACGAACTTCAAGGAAGAATGCGAAACCGACCTGTTCGGCGAACAGGCCGTGCTGTGCGGCGGCCTGACCCATCTGATCCAGGCCGGTTTCGAAACGCTTGTGGAAGCCGGATATGCGCCCGAAATGGCCTATTTCGAATGTCTCCACGAAGTGAAGCTGATCGTCGACCTGATGTATGAAGGCGGCATCGCCAATATGCGCTATTCGATCTCCAATACGGCCGAATATGGCGACATCACCACCGGCCCGCGGATCATCACCAGCGAAACCAAGGCCGAAATGAAGCGCGTTCTGGAAGACATCCAGCAAGGCCGCTTCGTGAAGAACTTCGTGCTCGACAACCGCGCCGGGCAGCCCGAGCTTAAGGCAAGCCGCAAGGCCGCCGAAGCGCATCCGATCGAGCAGACCGGTTCGCGCCTGCGCGCCATGATGCCCTGGATCGGTGCCAACAAGCTGGTCGATCAGGAAAAGAACTGATCCCGCCAGCAGGCTGAACAACAGAGGCCGGCAAGTCTTCGGACCTGCCGGCCTCTTTGCGATTGCGGCCTTCGCATCAATGCGAAAGCAGGGTCGGCATTGTCAGCCTCTCCAGCACTTGCGCCGTCGCCCCGCCCAGCACCAACTGGCGCAGGCCCGAATGGGCAAATCCGCCCATCACCAGCAAGGTTGCATCCGCATTCGCGGCCTCCTCCGCCAGTGCAAGCGCAATCCTGCGGCCGGCCAGATCCGCGCTGACATGCCCGCCCGCAACGCCGCGCCGTTTCAAGGCGGAGACGAGAGCATCCGGGTTCATGTCGGTCGGCAGCGCCTTTTCACCCTCGATCGTAAGGAGCTGGACCTCTTGCGGGTCCAGCAAGGCAATCGCATCCCCCAGCGCGCGCGCCGCCTGGGCCGTATTATCCCATGCCGCGGCAATTGCCGCCGCCGAATGGGGCAGGTCCCAGGACGCAGGAACCAGAAGCACCGGGCGGCCACTGGCGAACAGCAAATCCTCTGCAATCTGGCGTTCGTTCACCAGGCTGAGCCGGCTCACGCCGCTGACGCATAGATCGTGCATGCGCGCGTGTTCTGCCACCACATCGGATATGCCGATGGCGTGGGAATGTTCGGCAATGATACGGCACTCCACCCCCGCATCGCCCGCGCTATCGGCGACTTCGCGCGCGAGAGCGGCAGCATCGGCGCCGGATCCGGGGCTCGTCACATCCAGCGCGGCGCTCATCACGGTCAGATTCGCGCCATAGATACGGGCCAGGGAAACGGCATAGGCAGCGGGGCCGCAATCGGCCCGGCCGGATTCGGCCGCGACGAAAAGCAGGATCGAACGGACAGTCATTTCAGCACCTTCCTTCCATTCGCATCAATTGGCCTTCTCTTCGGCGCGCGTCTTCCAGAGCGAGTAGAATATCCCGCCCGCGATCAGTGCCGCTGTTACGCCAAGGCTGGCCAGCGGCGGGAACTTCCCGCCACCCAGGATGAAGTCCGACACGAAGATTTTCGCCCCGATGAAAATCAGCACCAGCGCCAGGGCGTATTTCAGATATTCGAACCGGTGGACCATGGCCGCCAGCGCGAAATAAAGCGCCCTCAGGCCCAGAATGGCCATGATGTTCGACGTATAGACGATGAACGTATCGGTGGTGATCGCGAAGATCGCCGGCACGCTGTCCACCGCGAACACCAGATCGGCAAGATTGATCACGATCAGCGCCAGCAGCAGCGGCGTCGCCGCCCTCACCAGCTTGCCGGTCTTTTCGTCGGGCACTTTCACCAGGAAACGCTCGCCATGCAATTCCCTGGTCACGCGCATGTGAGTGGATATCCACCTGACCACCGGATTATGCCCGATGTCCATCTGCTCTTCGCGCTGCAACAGCATCTTGATCCCGGTGGCGATCAGGAAGGCGGCAAAGATATACAGCACCCAATACCATTGCTGCACCACGGCCGCGCCCGCGCCGATCATGATCCCGCGCAGCAGGATCACCGCGATGATGCCCCACAGCAGCGCCCTGTACTGATACATTCGCGGAATGGCGAAATAGCTGAATATCAGGCTGATCACGAAGACGTTGTCGATCGACAGCGCTTTTTCGATGAAATAGCCGGTATAGTATTTGAGGCCGAGATCGGCGCCCTTCTGCACCCAGACCCAGATGCCGAACAGCATCGCGATAACGATGTAGAAGGCCGATAGCTTCAAGCTCTCGGCAATGCCCATTTCCTTGTTGCGCCGGTTGAGCACGCCCAGATCGAAGGCGGTAAGCACCGCCACGAGCGCAATAAAGGCAAGCCAGAACCAGGCCGGAGTGCCCAGCCAGTCGGCAGTCAGAAATTCCATCGCCTTCAGCTCCCGGCCGCGACCGCCGGATAGAGCGAACGCCGCAAGCGCCCGATCAGCCGTGTCTTGCGCCGCCTAAGCATTGCCAGGATATCCTTCCTGGGCAGCGTTCTGGAGGTTTCCAGCTTCAGCGCATTGTCGGCGCGTTGCAGCAGCAGCAGCGAGGCGAATGTGAAGGGTTTCATTTGCCGTCCTCTTCATGAGTTGCACTCAATCGGATGACTTTTGGCCTTGGCCGAAAATTCGAACCTGCACCGGATTCATCCGATGCGGTCCGACATCACGCCTGCCATTTCGGCACTGCGCCAGAGGGGCCCGGCCCGCATGCGTAAAATGTGTGGTCCGGCGCGCGCGGTCAAGAGGCAGAATGCGCGTTTCTTGCCAAGAGCCTAACGCAAGCGAAGGTTTCACTTGAAATATCCGGCGAAAATCGCCATTTGCCCGGTTAATGACGAACCGCTCGATCCTATCGCTGCTTCGACTTATACGCCCTTAGGCGTGTCCTTCCGCCTGTGCGCCATGCGCATACGGCACCCCGCCTAAGGGCTTTTCACCAGAACCGATATCGAAACCGAAGCGCGCCGCTTCGCCAAGTCTATCCATGCTTGCCGTGCGCGTTTCAGGCCTTAAGGCGATAGCTCATGACCATGCTCAAAGATCCGAGCCGAAAATACCGACCCTTCCCCCAGGTCCCCTTGCAGGACCGGCAATGGCCCTCGCGCGTGATAGACGCGCCGCCGCGCTGGCTCTCCACCGATTTGCGCGACGGGAACCAGTCGATCATCGATCCGATGGATGCGGTGAAGAAAAACCGCTTCTTCGATATGCTGGTGGAAATCGGGCTGAAGGAAATCGAAGTCGGCTTCCCCGCGGCCGGCGCGACCGAATTCGATTTCATCCGCAGCCTGGTCAACTCCGGGCGCATCCCCGACGACGTGACCGTGCAGGTCCTCACCCAGTCGCGCGAAGACCTGATCCGCAAGAGCTTCGAAAGCCTGGAAGGCGCGCGCAGCGCGATCGTGCATCTCTACAATGCCGTCTCTCCGTCCTGGCGGGATATCGTCTTCCGCATGAGCCGCGAAGAGGTGAAACAGGTCGCCATAGACGGCGCCAGGATGCTGCGCGACGAAGCGGCCAAGCGGCCCGATACGGACTGGTATTTCCAGTACAGCCCGGAAACCTTCTCCACCGCAGAGCTCGATTTCAGCCTCGAAGTCTGCGAAGCGGTGATGGACGTGCTGCAGCCCACGGCGGATCACAAGCTGATCCTGAACTTGCCCGCCACGGTCGAGGCGGCAACGCCCAATGTCTATGCCGACCAGATCGAATATTTCCACCGCAACATCCCGCGGCGCGAAACGGTCGCGATCAGCTTGCACACGCATAATGACCGCGGCACCGGCGTGGCTGCTGCGGAACTGGGCATCATGGCCGGCGCGGACCGCGTGGAAGGCTGCCTGTTCGGCAATGGCGAGCGCACCGGCAATTGCTGCCTGGTGACGATGGGCCTCAACATGTACACGCAGGGCGTCGATCCGAAGCTGGATTTCTCGGATATCGATGCGATCATCGAGACGGTCGAATATTGCAACCAGATCCCTGTGCATCAGCGCCATCCCTATGGCGGAGATCTGGTGTTCACGGCCTTTTCCGGCAGCCACCAGGATGCGATCAAGAAGGGCTTCGAAGCCCAGCAGACCCGCAATGACGAGCTCTGGCGCGTGCCCTATCTGCCGATCGACCCCGCCGATCTGGGCCGCAGCTACGAGGCGGTGATCCGGGTCAATTCGCAAAGCGGCAAAGGCGGCTTCGCCTGGGTGCTGGAACAGCGGCAGGGGCTCAAACTGCCCAAGCGGCTGCAGGCGGACTTTTCCCGCCATGTTCAGCGCCTGGCCGACGAGAAAAGCCGCGAACTCAATGCGGACGATATCTGGCAGACCTTCCGCGAGGCCTATTTCATCAAGGTCGAAAAGCGGCGCTATCGCCTGGTCGATTTCGAAGAAAGCCGCGCACAGGACGGTACGCGCCTGTTTGCCGGCACGATCGAAGTGGACGGCAAGGAACAGAGCGTTTCGGGCCGCGGCAAGGGCCTGATCTCCTCCGTATTGGCAACGCTGAAAGACACATTCGGCCTGGAACTCGAAGTTCTCGACTATTCGGAACATGCCATGGGCGCGGGAACCGACGCCAAGGCAGCGGCCTATGTCGAATGCGCGCGCCCCGACGGCAGCACCGTGTGGGGTGTCGGCATCGATGAAGACGTCGCCTCCGCCAGCGTGCGCGCGATTCTGAGCGCGGCGAACGGCGCCGCACGGCAGTGAAGGCACACCTGCTCGCTCTCGGCCGGTCCGGGGCGAGCAGGCATGGCCGCCTTCAATCTACAGCATAAACGGCGGAAATCTGCACCTTTTCAAGGCCGCGATGCACGGCCGCCTGCCGCGCGCCCACGGCTAGCGGGCCGTCCATGCCGCGCATTTTTGTGACGAGTGGTGCAAAAGCGCCACTTGCCAATCGACTAACAATAGGAGTATACATTTTCGCATAATAATACTCATGGGAGGAATACGATGAGTGGTTTCGTCAATGCCGCAGGTGTTTCAAAAACCGCTTTGGCTACCGCAATGTCGGCAGCGCTTGCTTCGGGCCTGACGGTCCAGGCCCACGCTCAGGAAGCCGAAAGTCAGGGAAATACCGAAATCGTCGTCACGGCGCAGTTCCGTGAACAGAATCTTCAGGACACCCCGATCGCAATCACCGCGCAGACCGGCGAAATGCTGGCAGAACGCGGTATCACGACCACGACTCAACTGGTCAGCGTCGCCCCCAACGTGAACCTGACGCCCAACGCCGCAATCTTCGGCGTATCGGCGTCGGTCTTCATTCGCGGCATCGGCCAGTATGACAACAACTTCGCCTATGAACCCGGCGTCGGCATCTATCTCGACGACATCTATTACGGCGTGATCACCGGCGCCGATTTCGCGCTGGCGGACATCGACCGGGTGGAAATCCTGCGCGGTCCGCAGGGCACGCTCTCGGGCAAGAACTCGCTGGGCGGCGCGCTCAAGATCTACAACCGCAAGCCGCGCGGCGACGGTTCGGGCTATGTCGAGGCGACCTATGGCCGCTTCAACCGGATCGACGTCAAAGGCGCATACGATCTGGGCCTGGTCGAAGATCAGCTCGCCATGCGCGTATCCGGCTTCAGCAACAGCAAAGACGGTTATCTCACACGGCTGGACTTCGCGTGCTCCAATCCTTCCGAAGCGGGCAACATTCCGCGTATCGGTTCAGGCCCGGATTGCGTGATCGGGCGTGACGGCGGCGTGAGCACCTGGGGCGTGCGCGGCGCGCTGCGCTATACCCCCACGACCGATATCGAGGTGAATATCGCGGTCGACCGCACGGTCGATAAATCCACCCCATCGGCTGCCGGGCTGTTCTATGCCTTCGCGCCATTCGGTGCGGCGACCTATGACGGGGATCCGGCAGGAACGCCGTGGGATACGCGCTTTATTCCCGACGATCCCTATACTTCCTATTCGACTTACCGCGACACCACGACCGGTTTCAGCCCGGGCGGACAGACCCACACCAAGGCGTGGGGCATTTCGGGCGACATCGATTGGGACATCGGCGAAAGCCTGAGCCTGCGTTCGATCACCGGCTATCGCGAACTCGACACCCAGGCGGGCTTCGATCAGGACGGCAGCCCGATCGGCGTATCAACTTCGCTGATCGACAACCGCTACAACCAGTTCACGCAGGAACTGCGCCTCTCCGGCGCTTCCGACATGCTCGACTGGACCGTTGGCGGTTTCTATTACGATGCCAGGGGCTGGCTGAACAATACGATCAACTCCGGGCCGACCCAGTTCATCACGGATGACCCGGTCGACACCACCAGCAAGTCCGCCTTCGCCCACGTCACGCTGCATCCGGCGGAGAACTTCAACATCATCGGCGGCATCCGCTATACCGATGACGAGAAGACCTACGTCTTCACGCGCTACGACCTCCAGGGCGGCCCCGCCAATCCGGGCCAGGCCCCGCTCAACAGCCTGCCCCCGCAGGTCTATGCCGGGGACCGCGTGGATTACCGGATCGGTGCGGATTACCGCTTCTCTCCGGAAGTCATGGTCTATGGCCAGTTCTCCACCGGCTACAAGGGCGGCGGCGTGAATGCCAAGCCGTTCACCGCCGGGCAGGCAATCGATTTCGGGCCCGAAACCTTGGATTCGTGGGAAGTCGGCGTGAAGACCGACCTGGCCGACAACCGCGTCAGGCTGAACCTTGCCGGCTTCTATATGAAGTACAAGGACATTCAGCTCGTCAACGCAGCGGGGCTCTGCATCAACGGCGAAACGCCTGAAAATACGCCAAGCTGCGTCTTGTCGGCCGCGCCGTTCAATGCGGGCGATGCGGATATCAAGGGCATCGAATTCGAAGCGGATCTGGAGCCTGTGGAGGGTCTCTCCATCACGGGCACGGCCAGCTATCTCGATTTCGAATATACAAGGCTCGATCCGCTGGCCACCGCCTCGCGCATCGGCATGGACGATTATCCGCCGCTGACGCCGAAATGGAAGGCTTCAGGCGGGATCGCCTACACGGCCGATCTCGGCGCCAATACGGGCACGCTGACGCCGCGTTTCGACATCGAATATCAATCGGAAACCTATTCGGATCCGGCCAATAACGGCTTCTATCCCGCCGGTTTCCCCGTTCTGCCGGAATTTGCGGACCTCAATCCGTTCCTTATCCCGGGCAGGACGACGATGAATGCACGGCTGACCTATGACAGCCCCGACAGGGACTGGCAGATTTCGGCCGCGGTGAAGAACCTGACCAACGAGTTCTACTGGACGAACTCCTTCGCCTTCTACTTCACCGGCACGGGTCAGCGGATCATTGCGCCGCCGCGCGAATGGTCGATTTCGATCCGGCGCAATTTCTAAGCATAACCGATTGCCGGATGCGCCCGAGCCTTTCGGGTCGGTTGTTGGGCGCAATCCGGCAAGACACTGCGTACTTCGCCCCCTCCGTTACCGCGGAGGGGGCTTTTCTTTGTGAGAACAGCGGCGGCCGAGGAATCCGCGTGAGCCGAATTATTCCTGCCGCGCGATCTTGAACACGCTTTCCGCATTCAGATGGGATATCCGCTCGATCGCGGAGCTTTCGAGTTCAAGCCCGGAGAGAAATTTCATCCCGTCTTCCATCGAATAATAGGGGTAATCCACCCCGAACATGAGCGATTGCGGCCCGCACTCCTCCAGGATGAACTTTGCGTTGCTCGGCGAAAAGAAGCCCGACGTCGAAAAGACGAAGTTCTCCCGCAAATACTCGCTGGGCTTCCTTTTGAGGCCGGTCGGTGCAAAAATTTCATACCCGGAATCGAGCTTCCAGCTCAAAAATGGGAGCCCTTCGCCCATATGGCCGAGAACGATCTTCAGGTTGGGGTAACGGTCGAAAGCACCGGCAACCAGCAGCCGCGTGCCGTGGAGCAGTGTCTCGGCCGTAAAGCCCATCAAGGTGGTGAAGCTCTTGCTCAATGACTGGCCATTTTCCAGCTTTCCCTGATCCTTGGCGGGCGTGAAGAATTGCGCCATCTCCTTGGGTGGCAGGCGCGGGTGGATATAGATCGCCGCGCCGGTTGCCGCGGCCGCTTCCAGGATGGGGGCAAACTTCGGTGCGTCCAGATATTCGCCGCCAGTGTGCGAATTGACGATAATTCCATTGAGCCCCAGCGTTGTCATCGCGCGCTCGATCTCCTTGGCCGCGCGCTCCGGAGCCTGGGGCGCAATACTCGCCAGGCCGGCGAATCTGCCGGGATGCCGGCGGCACACCTCTGCAAGACGATCATTGGCGATTTCCGCGACGGCCACCGCCGTATCGGCATCGAAGGCCTGGACCCCCGGCGAAGTGAGGGAAAGGACCTGCATGTCCAACCCGACCCTGTCCATTTCGGCCAGCCTCTCGCCATCCATGTCGAGAAGTACCGCAAGTCTCCGATTGCCGGGATCGGCGACATGGGCCGCCCAGGCTCTCACCTCGAGATCGTAATCGCCGCCGCTTTCGATCAGCTTCTTCATCGCGTCGAATTGTTCGGGGGTTGCGAATGCTTCCTCGACGGCAATTGTTCGGTAGGGCTTTCGCGCAGGTGCAGGCGCTATTGCCACATCCGTGGACGCCGGGTTGGCCAGGGCGTTGGACGATAGTCCGGCAATCGATGCGCCAGCGATAAATTGTCTGCGGTTGAAATCCATCTCCCGGTTCCTCTCCTGAACAGGCGTGCCCTTATGTCTGGCCGCTCATGCCAATCCTGTTGCAAGTGATGCCGATATTGGCCGCGAAAGCCAAGCTACGCACCACCCATCGCGGGCATTTGACCATCTCCCAATGCCCCGTTCGTCCTGAGCCTGTCGAAGGACGCGCGCTATCAGTACCCCGGAATATGACGTTCAATTCTGACGGTTGCGGGCAAGCTGTCGGATCCGATCCCAGTCGCCCGCGATCAGTGCTTCATATGACCCGTCATTGCAGCGCAGAAGGTAAGCGTAGAAGGACATCGCAAGAGGCTAGCCTCATCCCGCGTCCTTCGACAGGCTCAGGACGAACGGATATGGAGTGATTCGCGACTTCCGCTAACGACCCATTGCGGACCCATAGCCATCATCTAAAACCCGTTCGTGCTGAGCTTGTCGAAGCATGAACGCGCGTCCTTCGACAGGCTCAGGACGAACGGATGTGGTGGTAATGGCATCGGTCGTTCTCCATACCAGCCCCCGCAAAAAACCGTTTTCCTACACCGCGCGTGATGCATAAGAGTCCTGATTCGCTTTTTGTTCTCATTGGGAGAAGCGGATCATGCTCGAAATTTCACTACCGGACGAAACCGGCCCTCACCCTGCCTCGGATGGCTTCCACCATGCCGGCCATACGGGCGCTGCGGCCCATAGCGCGCGCTATTCCGGCCGGGGCTGGACCCCTGCGCTGAAGGCGCGTTTCCTCGATCACCTGGCCTCCAGGGGTAATGTCCGCGCCGCCTGCGCGCGGGTGGGCCTTTCCGCCGAGGCCGCCTATCGGTTGAGACGGCGCGATCCCCTGTTCGCCCGCTGCTGGGCCGCGGCGATCGTGCTCGCGCGCGATACCAGCGAACAGGTGCTGGCCGACCGCGCGATCGACGGGGTGGAGGAACAGGTCTGGCACCGCGGAGAGCTGGTCGGTTCGCGCCGCCGCTATGACGCAAGGCTGCTGCTGGCCCATCTCGCCCGGCTGGACCGGCTCGCGGACGAGGAAGCCGCCGGCGAGGATGCGGGCCGGTTCGACGAGCTGGTGGCGCGGATCGCCGGGGCCGACATGCCCGAGGGGCTGCGCAGCGATGACGGGGTGCTCCCCCTCCCCCGCGAACAGGCGGTTCGCCAGGCCGAACGCGAAGCCGAATTGTCCGAAAGATGGAGCGAAGAAGAAGACGGCTTCGGCAACGCCTGGGACGACGAAGAAGAAGACGAATGCGATTGGGAAGAAGACGAGGAGGAACGGCTGGAGCGCGAAGCCGCCGAACTGGCGCAGGCGGAGGCGGAGCGGCGCGCGATAGAGCGGGAAGACCGCATCAATGCCGCCGCTGCGCGCGGGCGCGAGCTGGGCGAGGCGAAGTGGGATGGCTGGCACGATCTTGCCTGCGGCGTCGTGGACGAAGCGGCAGGCTGGCCCGCATCCCCCACGGCCGCCGGGCTGCCGGGATCGGGCGATCCCCCACCCCCATTTCTTGCGCGCGGCTTGCCGCATTGCGGGGCGGCTACGGCAGGCGAACCGATGGGCCGGAAATTTCCTCCCTGCACAGTGTCAACTGTGTCAACTTCGGCGCTGACGCGCGCGCTGGCCGGGCCGCCGCGCTTTACGCCGCCCGATATCGCAGGCCGCCTGCGCCATTCGCCCCTGCGCAGGCGCGGCGCGCATGGCAAGCGGCAGGCGAGGCGGAAATAGCCAATTGCGCGCGATGCGATTATCAACGGCGCGAATGCAAACGAAAGATTGGATGGGAGGATACACAATGGCTCGATATTTGAAGGGCGCGGCGCTGGCCGCATTGCTGCTGGGCGCGGGATGCCAGCAGGCGCCGGAGCAAAACGAAGCGGCCGACCGCGCGGCGATCCACAAGCTGATGATGGAATATGGCCGGACGCTGGATGAGCGCGATTTCGACGGATTTACCGAGTTATGGACCGAAGACGGCGACTATAACGGCACGCCGGGCCCGGAGACGGGCGAGACGATGCGCGAAGTCTTCGCCAAGAATGCCAGCGGCGCGCGCGAGCCCAACTTCCATGTCTTCTTCAACGAAATCGTCACTTTCGACGGGCCGGACAAGGCCACTGCGACCTCCATGTCATTCTGGGTCGTCCCCAACGAACAGGGCCAGCCGCAGCCGCTGATGCTGGGCCAGTATGAAGACGAGATCGTCCGGGTAGACGGGGAGTGGAAGTTCAAGAGCCGCAAGGTCAATGCGCCAATGGCGCCTGCGCCACCGGAAGAATCCGACGTCGAAGCGGAAGGCGAATAGCGCTTGGGCCCTAAACGGCCCCGAAACGGCCCCGAAACGGCCCCGAAACGGCAGAGCCGCCCTGCCAGCACGGCAAGGCGGCTCTTCCAGTACGGTTCCGCCGTCAGGCCGCTTCGGAAAGCTGCTTCGCCGTGGACCAGTTGCCGTGCAGCCCCTGACGGATCTTGACCGGCAGTTTGGCCCGCGCGACCGGCCCTTCGTCCACGCGCTGCGCATCGAAGAAGCAGAGGTCGGAATAATTGGTGACGTGATCGTCCACCAGCGCGACGATATAGCCTTCGCCTTCGGCCGCATTTTCCGACTTGGGAATGAAGGCCGGTTCCTGGATGCCGCTGGTCGGCCCGGGCCACCAGCTCTTGGTATTGCCGGTCGCCAGATCGATATGGCACAGCGTGTTGAGCGTGCTGACGAACGGCCCGGGAGGGCCTTCATAGCGCTTGTCGGAATCGAAGCCGATCATCCAGCCATGGCGATAGGCCTGGCCGGCATAGCGGTCGTCGATCCGCGGGAATTCGTCGGGGATGCTGGTCATGCGCTCGACCTGATCGAACTCTTCGCCGTTGGACGCCATGTCGACCGTCCAGCGCGTGAGATAGGACAGGCCGCCGACCGGATCGAAGGGCGCGCCTGTGACATCGGGGAAGAAGGGGAAGCTGTTCTTCTCCGCCACGGCCAGATCGAAATAGACCTTCGTTCCATCATTGAAGGCATTCATCACATGGCCGGTGAAGCAATTGGCCGGGGCCTTGAACCAGCGCACATCGGCCGCCGTCGCGCCTTCCTTGCGCGGCAGCACGGCAACCCAGGTCGGCAGCGAATGATCGAAGCCGAAATAGGGCATGTTCTTTTCCAGCCGCTCCATATTGGTGACGCAGGGCATCACTTCCCAGATCGCGTAATCCTCCGTGATGCCGAAATCGTGCATCATGCAAAGATACTTGTTCTTGAAGGGAATTTCGAACAGCAGCTCTCCCTTGGGGGAGATTTCCATATAGCTCATGTCATAGGTCATCGGACCTTTCGACATGTAGGAAAAGGCACACATATTGCCCGTCTTGGTGTCGATCTTGGGATGGGCGGTGAAGGTCTTGCTTTCCTGCTGCCCGTTGAAATCGGTGTAGCCGAAAGTCTCCAGCGTATTGGGATCCATCAGCAGGCAGGGGCTGTCTTCCTTCATTGCATAGAGCTTGCCGGCGTGAACCATGACATTGGTGTTGGCCGTGCCGCGGATTTCCCCTTCGACCGAAGGATCGTCGGTCAGATGATTGCGGTAATGGCCGAACAGGGATTTGCCGGCCTTGTTTTCCAGCTTCCACTTGTCCGTCTGGGCATAGCGCTGGCGGAAATCGACCTTGCCGTCATGCACGCGGAACATGGAAACCATGCCGTCACCATTGAAGAACTGATCGTCGTCGAACTTGGGGGCGAACTGATTGTCCGGGTGGACCCGATGGAAAGCGCCGTCCAGTTCGGCAGGCACTTCGCCTTCGATTTCCATGTCGAGAATGTCGCCCTGCAGGCGCAGCGGACGCAGAGTCCCCTGGAAACCGGGATTGTCTGGGAAATGTGTCATAGTCAGCTCTATCCACTCACCAATATCGCTTTGAATGAGTGGAAAGCTAACCCGGCGAAGAACCGGGTGCATTGACTGAACGCAATTTCTTACTTGCCTAAACAGGAACAAGCGGAACGAAAATGTCAGGCTTCCAAACTGTCAGGACGGTATCCAGGCTGTCGATTGAAGCGCCCCGCCCCTTCCCCGTCCCGGTAGCATGAGATACGCAGCGCCCATGGCTTCACAGTCCGCCTCAGCCGTCTTCGGAGTGGAACGTTCGATCTCGGGGCGCGCCTGGCGCTGGCGCGGCGGAAATATGGATCTGGCCGAAGGCGCGATCGGGCTGGAGGACGATATCGTCACGCAGCTGCTGCTCGCCCGCGGAGTCGCGCGCGAGGATCTTGCCCGCCATCTCAGCCCCACATTGCGCAGCTTCCTGCCCGATCCTTCCGAATTCCAGGACATGGAAGCGGCCGCCGAGAGGCTGGCCGAAGCTATTCTGGGCGGCGAAACCGTCACGATCTATGGCGATTACGACGTCGATGGTGCGACCAGTGCCGCCCTGCTTATCCGTCTGCTGCGCATGCTGGGCCACGATGCACGCTATTATATACCGGACAGGCTGCTGGAGGGATACGGCCCTTCCGGCGAAGCTCTCGTTCGCCTGGCCGAGGAAGGCAGCAGCCTGATCGTTACCGTCGATTGCGGGGCGATGGCGCACGATGCCCTCAAACAGGCGCATGATGCCGGTGTGGACGTTGTCGTGGTGGATCACCACAAATGCTCCGCCGAGCTTCCCGTCACCGCTGCACTGGTCAATCCCAACCGCCTGGACGAGAGCGAAACGGGCGCGGCACATGGCCATCTTGCCGCGGTGGGCGTTGCCTTCCTGCTGGCGATCGCGACCGTGCGCACCTTACGCGCGCGCGGCTATTTCGAAAGCCGCGCAGAGCCCGACCTGTTCGCGTTGCTCGACCTCGTGGCCCTGGGCACGGTAGCCGATGTCGCGGCCTTGCACGGGCTCAACCGCGCCATGGTGGCCCAGGGGCTCAAGGTCATGGGCCTGCGCAACAATACCGGAATGGCGGCATTGATCGATGCGAGCCGCATCAACCGGGCGCCGACATGCAGCGATCTGGGCTTCGCGCTGGGCCCGCGCATCAATGCCGGCGGGCGCGTGGGGGAATCCACGCTCGGCGTGCGTCTGCTCACGACGGAAGATCCGGATCAGGCGCAGGAAATCGCTGCCCGGCTATCGGCGCTCAATGAGGAACGCAGAGCGATCGAGGCGGCAGTGCAGGAAGCGGCCGAGGCGCAGATCGACGCGCAGCATAATCGTTCCGTCCTGGTCCTTGCCGGCAAGGGCTGGCACCCGGGTGTGATCGGAATCGTGGCCGGGCGGATCAAGGAAAAGACGGGAAAGCCGGCCATCGTCATCGCTCTGGATGCGGATGACGGCGGATATGGAAAGGGATCGGGGCGCTCGGTCTCCGGCGTGGATCTCGGCGCCGCGATTATCGCCGCGCGGGAATACGGAATGCTGGTTGCCGGCGGCGGACATGCCATGGCCGCAGGCCTGACGGTCGAACCAGGCAAAGTCGAAGCCCTTGCAGAGTGGCTGGACGAGAGGCTGTCTTCCCAGGTCATGCGGAGCATGGAAGATCGCTCCATGGTGCTCGACCTCGCTCTTGCTCCGGGCGGGCTGACGCCAGAGCTGGTGACGACGCTGGACAGCGCCGGACCGTTCGGTGTCGGCTGGCCCGGACCGCGCATTGCAGTCGGCCCTGTGCGGCTGGTCAAGGTGGATATCGTGGGAACCGACCATGTACGCCTGATCGCAAGTGGCAGGGACGGATCGTCCTTCAAGGGAATCGCTTTCAGGGCTGCCGACAGCGAATTGGGCCAGACATTGCTCCACGGATCGAAGGGGCGCAGTCTCTGGCTGGCCGGCCGTGCAAAAATCGACGATTGGGGCAGCCGTTTACAGGCGGAAATGCACCTGGAAGACGCGGCCTGGGCGGATTGAGCCATGCGGGGCTTGACCGTGCACCTAAGCGTCCCTAAGTGCGCGTGCCTGCACCGACGTGGCCCCTTCGTCTAGCGGTTAGGACGCGGCCCTTTCACGGCTGAAACACGGGTTCGATTCCCGTAGGGGTCACCACGGTGCTTGCCGGCAAGGCTT
>JAUHYZ010000051.1 GCA_030426245.1 Alphaproteobacteria bacterium
GCGGTAATAAAGTTATCGCAATCATCATTGTGGGGCTCATTCACCTGGCCGTTGGCTATGCCTTGGTGACAGGTCTTGCCTATTCGGCAACCAAGAAGCTCATCGAACGTGTGACAACGGTCGATATTGACGAGCCTGAACCCGAACCGGAAGAAGTGCCGCCCCCTCCGCCGGAGGAAGCGGCCCCACCGCCGCCGGTGGCTCCGCCACCGCCGATCAGCGTGGCTACCAGCCCGCCGCAGATCGTGACGCAGGTGAATATTCCGCCGCCAGCGCCGGTGGTACGCCAGATCGTGCCCGCGCCGGTGGCTCCGCCGCCGCCCCGCTTCCCCCCGAAGAATCCTGAACCGCGCGGAAGCCCGGCCCGGTGGGCGAACACGAACGACTATCCTTCGCGCGCGCTGCGTGAGGAACGCGAGGGCGTGACACGGTTTACCGTAACTGTGAACACCGATGGACGCGTGACGAACTGCCGGGTCACCGGATCGAGCGGCCATGCCGATCTCGACGAGACGACCTGCAGGCTCATTGAACGGCGTGCACGCTTCCGTCCCGCTACGGATGGTGACGGCAACGAAGTGGCTGGCTCTTGGTCCAGCGCTGTCCGTTGGCAGATACCTGATTGATCCCTTTTCGCCGCAGTCAGGCCGTGGTCGGCGCAGGCGATGAGAGTTTTGACCTTCGAATTTCTTTTTAGAGAGGAATACCCGCATGTTTATCGATTTTCTGGCAGCTGCCGCAGGTGCTGAAGCGGCTCCAACCAACCATTTCGGCTTCTGGGAAGCCCTTAACCAGGGCGGCGTCATCGCGTACTCCATTTTCGGCGTACTCGTAATCATGTCGGTCGGTTCGTTCTACATTCTGATCACGAAGCTGCTCGAACAGCGCAAGATCTTCGCACAGTACAAGGAAGTCCGTGCGAAGTTCTGGCAGGCCCCTTCGATCAAGGAAGGCGCCAACAAGCTTGATAAGAACAGTGCGTGGCGCCAGCTGGTCGATGACGGCCTGGCCGCCGAAGAGCAGCACGGCAAGATGACCGACAGCCTCGAAGCGCATGACTGGATGCACGGATCGCTGGCCCGTTCGGAAGCGTCGATCAACTCGAAGCTGGCTACCGGCCTTCCCTTCCTGGCAACCGTGGGCGCTACGGCTCCCTTCGTCGGCCTGCTGGGTACGGTTATCGGTATCTACCGCGCCCTGATCAATATCGGCCTCGCCGGTTCCGCCTCGATCGACAAGGTCGCCGGCCCCGTCGGTGAAGCTCTGATCATGACCGCCATCGGTCTGCTCGTGGCCGTTCCCGCCGTGCTTGCCTACAACTGGCTGCAGGCCCGCAACAAGCGCATCGCCGAGATCCTTTCGGGCTTCTCGACCGACGTGCTGGCCAACATCACCTCGGGCGGCGCTGTGAAGCCGGTCAACACGGCTGCCACTGCAAAGCGTCCGGCCAGCCCGGCTGCCGCAGCCAAGCCGGCTACGGCACCTGCCAGGTCCTAAGCTGATTGCCCGGTTTGCGATGGGCGGGCAGTGGCATGCGGGCCGACCCGCCCTCGCAATGAAACGAAGTTTGAGAGATAGGATTTAACAATGGCCATTTCGACAGGCGGAGGCGGCGACGAGACCCCGATGTCGGACATCAACACCACGCCTTTGGTGGACGTGATGCTGGTGCTCCTGATCATCTTCCTCATCGCGGTCCCTGTTGCCATCCAAACGATCGAGAAACTCCAGATTCCCGTCTTCGTTTCGGTCGAATCCAAGGACAAGGTCGAGAACCTTCTGCTGACCATCAGCACCACCGACGCTGCGGGACGCAGTGCAGGCGATCCTGGATTTGAAGGCGCATCGCGTGCCGGTGAATGCCGCGTGTATTTCAACAATATCACGCCCGTTAACTCGCAAGAGCTTTACGATCAGGCCTTCAACCGGCTGGACGCAATCGTGCGGCGCGAAGGCGGTATCGAAGCGATCATGCAGAACCCGGAAAAGATTCCCCAGGTTCACGTTCGCGGCGACGTCAACGCACCGTGGAAATGTGTCGCGGGCACGATCTTCAATGTCCAGTCGGCCGGTTATCCGACTGTCGGCTTCATCTCCAACCCAGTCGATCCCAACGGTTGATCGGCCGGATTCGAGAAAAAGAGCAGGAGTAATTCCCCATGGCAATGTCAGGCGGCAAAGACGATGGATCGCCGATGATGGAAATGAACACGACGCCGCTTATCGACGTCATGCTCGTTCTCCTCATCATGTTCATCATCACCATCCCGGTCGCGACGCACTCGGTCGATATCGACCTGCCGAGCCCGAACCCGAACGACACGCCTCCGCCGGTCGATCCTGTGAAGAACAAGATCGTGCTGACCCCGGAAGGCGAGATTCTCTGGAACAACGAGCCGATTGATCAAGGTGGCCTCGTTTCCAATCTCCAGGAATCGCTGACGCTCCCGGTCGAGCCGGAACTGCAGTTCGAGCCAGAGCCTCTCGCAAGCTACGACCTCTCGGCGAAAGTGCTCAATCTGATCAAGGCGACGAATGTCACCAAATTCGGCTTCGTCGGCAATGAGAAGTATCGGACTTTCGGCAAGGCAGAATAAAGGTTCCAGTACAGACCCTGGGCGCCTGGCGTCGGGTCATTCTGGATAGGAGAAGGGGCGGTTCATCCGCCCCTTTTTCTTTGCCCTACCCAGGCATCAAAGGCCAAGCGCATCACTCTTCTTCGGCCTCCACCACATCGCCTCCGCCCATAGCCGCCTCTGCCAGCGCCTCCGCTTCCAGCAGCAGCGCATCGTCGGCCGACCCTTGCGGCAAGCTCTCCCGCCCGATCATCACCATCACCGGGACTGCCAGCGGGCTGACCCTGTCCAGCTCTACATGGACGATTTCGTCAGCCGCGCGCTCCAGCACGCTGGCCAGCCGGCCGACATCGGTGAGGCGAGTCTTGGCATCCGCCCAGGCAGCCTCGATCAGGACATGATCCGGCTCGTATTTCCGCAGCACATCATAGATCAGGTCGGTCGAGAAAGTGACCTGCTTGCCGGTCTTGCGCTTGCCGGGATGCTGGCGCTCCACCAGGCCCGAAATCACCGCGACTTCGCGAAAGGCCCGCCGGAGCAGATAGGAATCCTGCACCCATTCCACAAATTCATGCGCCAGAATATCGGGAGATAGCAGCGGGGCGGGATCCGCGACCGGCCGCAGGCCCCATACGCCGAGCGAGTAATCGTTGGCCACGAATCCTCCCGGCTGCATTCCGCGTTCTTCCATGCGCCTTGTGATCAGCATGCCCAGAGACTGGTTCGCGTTCCAGCCTTCGAAAGTGTAATAGACCGAGTAGAACAGATGTTCGTGAGGGAAGCTCTCGACCAGCAGCTTGCCCGGCCCCGGCATCTGGCTGCGCCAATCCTGCATCTCCAGCCATTCGCGCACATTGTCGGGGAAGCGCGCCCAGCCCGCTCGGTCCGCCAGCATGGCCTGCACCCGCTGCGAAAGATGCGTGGTGAGCGGCATGCGCTGGCCCATATAGGAAGGGATCATGGCGGCCTTCTTGGCCGCGCATACGATCACTTCCATATCCTTGAGCTGTTCGACCTCCAGCGCCATGCCGGCAAAGGTGAAGGTATCGCCCGGCGATAGGCTGGCGGCGAAATACTCCTCCACCCGGCCCAGCGAGCGGCCATTGCGGAAGCGCACATCCAGCATCTCGGCATCGACGATGATCCCGGCATTCATCCGGTGGCGATGCGCATGCTGCGGATGGGTCAGCCGCCACACGCCGTGCCGGTCGCGCACGATCCGTTTGAACTTGTCATAGGCTTCAAGCGCGTAACCGCCAGTCGCCACGAAATGGAGTACGCGCTTCCATTCCTCTTCCCCCAACCAGACATAGGCATGGGAAGAACGGACTTCCCGAAGCAGCTCCACCTCGGCGAAGGGCGCTGCGCAAGCGCAGGCCATCACATGCTGGGCCAGCACGTCGAGCCCGCCGGGGCGGAACGCCTCCCCATCGCGCCGGCCTTCGTCGACCGCTTCCTTGGCCGCCATCGCCTCCAGAAACTCGAACCGGTTGCCCGGCACCAGAATGGCCCGGCTCGGCTGATCGAGGCGGTGATTGGCCCGCCCGATGCGCTGGAGCAGGCGGGAAGAGCCCTTGGGCGCCCCCATCTGGATCACGCAGTCTATATCGCCCCAATCGACACCGAGATCGAGGCTGGCGGTACAGACGAGCGCGCGCAGCTCCCCCCGCGCCATGGCGCCCTCCACCTTGCGCCGCGCTTCCTTCGACAAGGATCCGTGATGGATGCCGATCGGAAGATTGTCGTCATTCGCTTCCCAAAGCTTCTGAAACACGAATTCGGCAAGAAAGCGCGTATTGGTGAAGACCAGCGTGGTCTTGTTGCGGGCAATCTCCTCGATCAGCTGTGGAACCGCCCATACGGCGGCATGTCCACCCCAGGGAACACGTTCCTCTTGCGGGAGCAAAATCTCGACCTCCGGCGCGGCACCTTTCTCCCCCTCGACCAGCGCAACCGAATCCAGATCGCCCCACGGCGCCAGCCAGCTGCGGAAGCCTTCCGGATCCGCCAGCGTTGCCGAAAGCGCCACGCGCTGCATCTCGGGCGCGATCGCCTGCAATCGCGAGAGCGAAAGCGCCAGAAGATCGCCGCGCTTACCCGTCGCGAAGGCATGGACTTCATCCACGACGACGCGCCTTAGTGTTCTGAACAATTCGAAACTGTCTTCGTAGGACAGGAGCAGCGAGAGCGATTCAGGCGTGGTCAGCAATACGTGCGGCGGGCGGGACCGTTGCCGCTTCTTGCGGTCAGATGGCGTGTCACCGCTGCGCGTCTCCACTCTGACCGGCAGGCCGATCTCTTCGATCGGGTTCAGGAGGTTGCGCTGAACGTCATGCGCCAGCGCCTTGAGCGGCGAGACATACAGCGTGTGCAGGCCGTCATCTGAAGCCGGCCTGTCACCGCCGGACGGAGCGAATTCGGCCAGGGTCGGCAGGAAGCCCGCCAGCGTCTTGCCCGCCCCCGTATCGGCCACCAGCAGCGCGTGTTTGCCCGCCTTGGCGGCGGCAAACATTTCCCGCTGATGATCGCGCACGCGCCAGCCGCGCGAAGCGAACCATGCTTCAATCTCGTGCGGGAGTTCTGCCGTCATCACAGCGGAAAGGAGCATAAATTCCAGCGCCGCGTAAGCCCCGGATCCGCTGGCGCCACGCGAATGCTTCAGCCTTCGACTGTGTAATGGATGGGTTTGAAACTGCCGCCATTCGATTCGTATGCCGAACAAGCCGTGAGCCCGACGATGAGATCCATCTCCGCACGCAGGCGAACGAAATCGCCGGCCCTGCTGGTTGGCGGCAAAACCTTCAGCCGGCCGCTCTCGCCATCGACCGGCACGTTCATAAACAGATTGAAGGCCACCGGGATCGCATCGGGCTGGATTCCATAAGGCTTCAAGACCTCGGCGAGATTGCCGAAACAGCCGCGATGGACGGGCTTGCCCGGGTAGAAATGGCGAAATGTCGCTTCGCTGCAGGGAGTGAGAAGAAAATCGTGGCGCCCGGCCGTATCCTCGACGATGTCCAGCATGGGATTGGAGCGGTTGGACCAAAGGCGATGGCCGCTGGTAAGCGAAATCGTGGCTTCATAATCGAAGGTCCGGCCATTGGAGATCACTTCCCTTGGATCTTCAGCATTGAATGCCAGCAGGTCGCTTACTTGCTGGCCCTCCGGATCGATCACCTTGAGAACCTGGCCCGCCTTCAGCGCAAACGCCGTGCCGCTGCGCGGAGGAATCTCGATCACGCTCATGACGAGCGCGGATCGCGGAACGGGCATTCCCAATCGTCGCCGACCTCTCGGCCGCTATATTGGCGCGCTTCGCTCTCGTCACCGTGGCGCGCGAGCATCGGATTGACATCGCCCGCCAGGTCCACGTCACGCTCCAGAATCTTTTCGCGCATCCGCTCGTACCGGCCTTCTTCGCGAAGGCGCTCAAACTGTTCATGCAGATTGAAGACCAGCGCCGGATGTTTGAAACGCCGTGCCGGCCGCGAGGAATGCGGGTGCAGGCCGACTACAAAGAAAGCAGCGCCGCCGAAGCTGAGCGAGAAATGCGGGTCTTCCGGATCGTCGCTGACACGGTGATCGTAGGGTTGCCCAAGCCAGTGATCCTTGTCGGCCAAAGACTGAATGCGATCCCACATCAAGCTTTCGAATTCTGCTTCATCCAGATCGTCTGGCCCATCGAATACCACTGCGAGGCTGCGCAGGCCCGAGGGATCGCGATCATATTCATACGCCCAGTCCATCAGCTCCCGATGGATTTTCAAGTCATCCCAGGCGCTGTCCAGGCTGCGGCCCCTCACTACCTTCAACGAACCGCGAGCCAGGGCCGATTTGGCTCCGACGCATGGAAAGTCCGGTTCGGCTATCCATTCCCGCAATTCTTGCGCACTGCGCCGATCCTTTTCGGGATCTGCGAACAGGTCTTCGTTTGCATTTGCCATGCTCAATAAAACCGGCAGCCGAAGCCCCGGTTCCCGGCTGACAAGGCCGGTAAACTATCGAGCATACTTGCCGAGTGGGGATGAGTCCCCCTGGCGCAGCCAGCTATGGCACCATTTCCAGTGCCGGTTTGTGAAATTCGCCGGCGGACATCCGCCGTTCCAGCTCGACTTCACCGATGCCCAACAGGGCCGCAAGCCGGGCACGCTCTTGCGCAGCCAGATCCGCGAATGTACGCGGCGGAGGAAGCTGCGCCATGGCCTGTTTCGCCCCCTGTTCCAGGTCCCCCATTTCACCCAGGATCAGCGGCATGGCCTGCATTGCCCCGGCCATCACTTCCGGATCGGCGAAAACAAGCATGGATTCGGTTGCGTAACGGGCGCCGCTCGGCGTGGCGAAGAAGGCGGCCACATCCTGCAATTCCTGCCGGGAGAACCGCTTTGCATAGGCACGCGCGAGCCCTTCGCGCATGCCGGGCTCCATCTGCTTCATGGCCGAAGTCATCCGCGACATCGTGAAATCCATCGCGGCCCTGCCGCGCTGCGGATAAACGGGATCCAGCAGCTCGCTGAGCTCGGCCAACTCCTCTTCGGAATAGCCCTCGAGGCTCCCGGCATGCATGCCGAGCGCAGCCTCCATCTCTCCAGCGGGCATGGTAGCGGGCATCATGGACATGAGCGGCTCCAACATGCCCGTCATGGATTCCTCCATCATCCGGGCATAGGTGCCATCCGGCATGACCTTCAGAACGACCGAACTGGCGAGGGGCAGCCTTGCCTGTTCTTCTTCGGTCAGCGGCTCGGTCTCGAACAGGTTCGCCATCATCCCGGCGAACTTGTCCATTCGGGCGGAGTCCTCGCCATCCATCTGGGCCCACGCCGGGGCAGGTGCCGCAACCAGCATCGCAGATGCAGCCATGGCTGCAATCAGCTTCCTCATCGCCGTATCTCCCGTCCTACCGGGTCAATGCCTCGCCTGCGCCCCGCGTTCGAGGCCGGAGAGCTGCAACTGCTCGTCGATCTGAGCGACCAGACGTGCCAAGCCTTCCTCGCTTTCGCTTTCGGCCCGCGCGACCAGCACGTCCTGCGTATTGGAGGCGCGCAGAAGCCACCAGCCATCGTCATTGGTAACGCGCACGCCATCGGTATCGTCGACGTCGGAATCGCTGCCCGAAAGGCGCTCTTTCACTTCGTCGATTGCCGCGAATTTGCGCGATTCGTCCACCTGGAAACGCATTTCCGGCGTATTGATCATGGCGGGCATCGCGCCGCGCAGCTCGGTGACGGACTTGCCCAGCCGGGCCGAAGCGGCGATCAGCCGGACCCCGGCATAGAGCGCATCGTCGAAACCATAATATTGGTGCGCGAAGAAGACATGGCCGCTCATTTCGCCTGCCAGCGGAGAGCCGGTTTCCTTCATCTTGGACTTGATCAGGCTATGTCCCGTCTTCCACATTACCGGCACCCCGCCGCACGCGGCGATGTGTTCGTAAAGCGCCCGGCTGGCCTTCACATCGGCAATAATCGTCGCCCCCGGCTCCATCGCCAGCAGATCTTCGGCATAGATCATCAGCAGCTGATCGCCCCAGATCACCCTGCCTTCCCCGTCAACGGCTCCGATCCGGTCGCCATCGCCGTCGAAGGCAATCCCGAAATCGAGGTTCTTTTCCGCGACCAGCGCCTTCAGGTCGTCCAGATTTTCCTCGACCGTCGGATCGGGGTGGTGATTGGGGAAATTGCCGTCGACATCGGTGTAAAGCAGATGGTGCTCGCCCGGCAGCCGCGATGCCAGCAGTTCCAGCGCCGGACCCGCCGCACCGTTGCCGTTGTCCCAGCCGACGCGCAAGGCGGCTAGCCGCTCCGGATCGATCCCGGCAAGGCCTTCCAGCATCCGGGTGACATAGGCATCCATGACGTCGCGCTGTTCGACGCTTCCGGCACCGTCGAGCCACACGCCTTCGGAAGAAATCTTGCCGAGTGTCAGGATATCCTGCCCGTAAAAGGGCCTGCCCTGGAACACCATCTTGAAACCATTGTAATTGGCCGGGTTGTGGCTGCCGGTGATCTGAATTCCGCCGTCGATGTCATCGGAAGAAGCCTCCGCGTAATAGAGCATCGGCGTTGGCCCCATACCGATGCGAACCACGTCGCAGCCGCTCATGGTCAGCCCTTCGACCAGAGCATGTTCCAGCATCGGAGAGCTGACCCGCCCGTCATACCCCACGGCGACCTTGCTGCCGCCGGCTTCCTTCAAAAGGCTGGCAAAGGCCCGCCCGATCGCCCTGGCATCGTCCGGCCCGATCGTTTCGCCAATGATCCCGCGAATATCGTATTCGCGCAGTACGGTAGGGTGAAATTGGTGGCTCATACAGCTTCCGTCAGCTCCCATCGGGTAATGTTTCGAGCAACAGGTCGCGCGCGGCATTCGCCTCGTGCACCTGATCGTTGGTACCGCCCCTGTCTGGATGAACGGCGGCTAATAAACGCTTATGCGCCTCAATTATTTCCGAATGTGTTGCATTTGGGCGCACGGATAGCAGTTTGCGCGCCTTGAGCACTTCCTGTTCCCGCCGAGACCTGCCCTTCAAGAATTCCCACGGCCAACGCCCGGTGAGCAGTTTGCAGCCCAGGACTGCAAGAGCGGCAAGGATAAGCAGGCGCGACATCGGCTCAGGCAGGCTCCACATCTTGCGCTGTGGCGGGCATGGGCAGATTGAGCCCGGAGACCAGCCCGCGCAGCTCCTGCCGGGCGATCAGATGACTCGTGCCCAGCTCGCCCAGATGTCCCTTGTCGAGCAGGGTAAGGCCCGAAGGGAACAATTCACGGTAGATCACGCGTTCGGACAGCCCCTTGGCAACGCGGAAGCCGACGCGCTTGGAAAGCTCCGACAATGCCTCGTCGATACGTTTCTGGTTGCGCGCCTCCAGGTGATGCGTGCGGTTGCGCACAACGACCCAGTCCATTTCGCGGCGCTGATCCTCGATTGTCGCCATTGCGCGCTTCTTGCGCGCTTCCCAGATCAATTCGGCATAGAAGCTGAGCCGGCGGACCTTGAAGCTTTCCGCATCGACCTGCCCGATGAGGTCGAAATCGACGAAGCTGTCATTGAGCGGAGTGACCAGAGTATCCGCGCCGGTGGCCGCATGACGGGCAAATTCGTCGTCGCGGCCGGGCGTATCGAAGATCAGGAAATCGCAGCCCTGCGCAAGCGATGCGGACAGCTCGTCCAGCTCCTCGACGCTCTCGCCGGCAAAAACGTCATAGTTCGCGCCGGGCAGCGAGATGTCGCGCCTTCGTTCGGTTTCGCTGCGATTTTCCAGATAGCGGAACAATGTGCGTTGGCGCGGATCCAGATCGAGCGCGGCCACCTTCGCCCCGCGATAGGCCAGAGCGATGGCGACATGCACCGCTGTTGTCGATTTGCCCGTTCCCCCCTTTTCATTGGCGAACACGATGCGATGGGCAGGCTGAGAAAGCACAGGCGGTCAAATCTCCAGGCGCGGTGCGCATTTCATTCGGAATGGGTGCGCTCTTATCGAAGCGGCGAGGCGGGCGCAATTGCGCGCAGCTGCAAGCTGCAATTGGTCGATCGATCCCGAATTGTCGCAAGTGTATGCTTGCCCGCGGAAACTGGCGCGCTAAGATCGCTGGCGGGTTAGCTTTTTGGCCTGTGGGAAACGGTAGAGATAAGCCGGTCTGGGCAAAGCAAGGGAGCTTTTCATGAAGAAATTGACCATCAGCGCGCTTGCGGCGGCGATGTCGTTCGCATTGGTATCGGGTCCGGCACATGCCGCCTCGAAGTCTTCGGGCCGTCAGGACCAGGAAGAGGGTCAGGCCGAAATTCCGCAATGCGCGGAGAATCTTGGGACGATCGCAATCGTTGAGCCGGACGACAAATGGTGGCGCGAATTCAATCTGGGCAGCCCGGAAGCCGTGCTGCGCATATTCGTCCAGCGGTCCGGCTGCTTCACGCTGGTCAATCGCGGCCGTTCGCTCAGGAGCCGGGCGATGGAGCGGGCGCTGGCCGATGCAGGGGAGCTGCAGGAAGATTCGAATGTCGGCGGCGGCCAGGTGCGCACGGCGGACTATTTCATCGAGCCCAATATCATTTCCACGAACAGAAATTCCGGCGGCGGCGGTGTGGGCGGCATCCTCGGCGGCGTGACCGGCGGCCTGTTCGGCAGCCGCGCCGGGCGCCTTGTCGGCGGAATCAACGTCAAGAAGGGTGAAGCCAACGTCACGCTCTCGGTCGTCAATGCGCGCACGACCGTGGAAGAGGCACTGACCGAAGGCTATTTCCGCAAGTCGGATCTCAGCTGGAATGCAGGCGGTTCGCTTTGGGGCGGCGGCAACTGGGGCGGCGTTGGCGCCAGCGGCTATCAGAATACGGAGATCGGCCAGATCATCGTGCTGGCCTATCTCGACGCTTACAAGAAGCTGGTCACGCAGATGGGCGGCCTTCCGCTCGATGCCGCGGCTGCGGCGCCCGAAGCCCAGTAGAACCCGCCCTCACGCAGGCAAGCAATACGGGGCGGGAACGGCAGCGTTTCCGCCCTTGTTCTTGGTGCACTTGCTTTTGTGCGGCGCTGCTGGAAGAGCGGCCCTATACGATGGAAACGGTCACCACCCTTGCCGACTTGCGCGATGCCACTGCCCGCTTGCGCGCCTCTGGCGAAATAGCGCTGGTGCCCACAATGGGCGCCTTGCATGAAGGACACTTGGCCCTGGTGCGCGAAGCCGGTAAGCTGGCGCCCCACGTAGCCGTTTCGATTTTCGTCAATCCGACGCAGTTCGGACCGAATGAGGATCTTGACGCCTATCCCCGGCAATTGGCGGAGGATTCGGCTCTGCTGGAGGCTGAAGGGGTTGCCTTGCTGTGGGCCCCGTCGGCCGCGCAGGTCTATCCGCAAGGCTTTGCCACAAAGGTTTCCGTCTCAGGCGTGAGCGAGGTGCTATGCGGTGCCTCGCGACCCGGCCATTTCGACGGCGTGGCCACGGTGGTCGCCAAGCTGTTCAACCAGGTTCAGCCGGAGATTGCCGTTTTCGGAGAGAAAGACTGGCAGCAACTGGCCGTGATCCGGCGCATGGCGCGCGACCTGGACCTGACTTTCCCCTTAGCGGACCGAATCGTCGGCGTGCCGACCGTGCGCGAGGCAGACGGGCTGGCGATGAGCAGCCGCAACCGGTATCTTTCCCACAACGAGCGCAGCGCCGCAGGAGCGCTTCCTCGGGAGATGAAGGGCGCGATCGCGCGCATCATGGCAGGCCAGAATGTGGGTGCCGTGCTCAACGCGCTGGAAAGCGCCCTGATCGAAGCCGGCTTTACTGCGGTCGACTACGCCGCGCTTGCCGATGCGGACAGCCTGGAACTGCTCGACACGGCGTCTGCGGGGCCCGCACGCTTGCTGGTGGCCGCGCGGATCGGCTCCACCAGGCTGATCGACAATATGGCGGTTGAATGAAACGAGCCCCGAATGGGGCTCGGTTTCCTGATGCGTCAGCCTTCGGGACGCCGCCTCAACAGATGAGAAGGGCAATGCCGGCAATCGCTTGAGCCGAAGCCGGGCAGCGGGAAATCGAACTGGCCGCTGCGTTCGAGCGCGGCGACGATGTCACACTCCGCCCCACCCTCGATCGCGACTGCACCGAGAGCGGCCGCAGCGCCGGTCAACCGGTCGATATGCCAATGGAGCGGCTTGTCGCGCCGGAAATGCCGGGCGAGCCTGCTGCGGATTCCGCCCGCGCCATAGGCACTTCCAGCATAGACGTACCAGGCAGGCTGCAGCCTCCCGGCAACCCCGCCAAGCGCGACTTCAACTTGCGTGTCGAGGCGGAGCGCCAAGGCGTAGGCGCCGCCGGCCCGAGGCATGCCATCTGGCGATCGGCCCGCAACCGAATCGCTTCCAGGCAGCAACGCGCCGAGCGTTTCGAGAAACGCCGAAGGGGGCTCGGCGGACAAACCTCGTTTCCGTGAGGTCATGATGGGAAAACCGCTGGAGCGGGTAGCGGGAATCGAACCCGCATAACCAGCTTGGAAGGCTGGGGCTTTACCACTAAGCTATACCCGCATGTTCCAGCCGCGGTTCCCTGCCACCGCCGGGCCATAACAGTCAACAATTTTACATGCGTTGCAAGCGCCGCGAATGGCGCTCAATCGCCTTCGAACTGCATCAGGGCTTCGACCTCGATCCCATTGTCCCGAAGGCGCTGACTGCCGCCCAGATCGGGCAGATCGATCACGAACAGCGCCCGGTCGACCACGGCGCCTGCCTGGCGCAGCAATTGTGCGGCGGCGAGTGCCGTCCCGCCCGTGGCAAGAAGATCGTCGACGATGATGATCCGTTCGCCTTCGTCGATCAGGGTCGGATCGATCTCCAGCCGCGCTTCGCCATATTCCAGCGCATAGTCCACGCCGATGGCCGGGACGGGCAGTTTACCGGCCTTGCGGACGGGCACGAAGCCCAGCATCAGCATAGAGGCCACCGCCGCGCCGAAGATGAAGCCGCGCGCCTCCAGCCCGGCAATCGCGCCCGCACCGACGGCATCGGCCCGTTTCGCGATCATTTCCACCGCTGCGGTGAGCCCCTCGCCGTGGGCCAGCAGAGTGGTGATATCGCGAAACAGGATCCCCTCTTTGGGAAAATCCGGCACGGTGCGGATAAGCGATTTGAGCTCTGCAGGTGTCATCAGCCCTTCCTAACGAGAACGCCCTCCACGTCCAGAGACGTGAAGGGCGTTTCTGCATCCTCTCCAAGATGCAATCGGACCGATCGAACTATTTTTTAGCTTTCTTCTTATCGGCCCAGATATTCCGGTAAGCGAGATACGCCAGAATGGTGGCGAATAGCAAGAAGCCCAGTACCGGCCAGCCTGTCTGGTGGCGCTTTTCCAGAGTGGGCTCAGCCGCCCAGGTTAGGAATGCGGCAACGTCCTGCGCCATATGGTCGATATCGTTGGGCGAACCGTCTTCGAAAGTGACCTGCCCGTCCATGGTCAGCGGCGGCGCCATGGCGAGATTGAGGTTCGCGAAATAGGGGTTGTAGTACAGGCCCGGTCCGGTCTTGGAGTCGGGGAACTGCTCAAGCAGTTCCGCGGGCTGATCCTGATAGCCTGTCAGCAGCGAATAGACATAGGCCGGGCCATCATGGCGCGCCTTGGTGATCAGCGAGAGATCCGGCGGGATCGCGTTGTTGTTGGCGGCCGCGGCAGCGACATCGTTGGGATAGGGCGACGGGAAATAGTCGGTCGGTTCGCCGGGACGCGTGGTCGCTTCGCCGGTGTTGGGGTCGATCCCCGGAACGACCCAGGAAGCAGCCTCTGCCTTGACCTGTCCCTCGCTATAGCCGAGCTGCTCCAAGTCGCGGAAAGCAACATGCTCCAGCGCGTGGCACGCCGAGCAGACTTCCTTGTAAACCTGATAGCCGCGCTGCAGCTGCTGACGGTCGAAGGTACCGAACACACCGTCACTGGAAAGTTCCAGATGCTTGGGGTGTTCGTGGAATTCGGTCTCAGCCGTCTTTTCCTTCAGATAGCCCTGGTCCACGACAGTGTAAGCGCCGGACGCAAATGCCCAAAGCACTGCCACCGTAAAGAACAGGCCGATGAGAATACCGATAAGGCGGATCATGACGTTTCGCTCTCTCTCAGTCTGTTCATTCAGCTCTTGGCCGAGGTCTTTGCCCGGTCATCCGAACCCAGCACGGCTTCGGTGATCGAGAATGGCAGCGGCTTGGGCCGTTCCATCATCGACACGAGCGGCAGGACGACAAGGAAGTGGAGGAAGTAATAGGCGGTAGCGATCTGGCTGAGCATCACATAAGGCTCTTCAGCCGCAGCGCCGCCGCAATAGAACAGCACTGCCATCGCCGGGATCAGGCCATACCAGAAGAACTTCTTGAACATCGGGCGATACTTGCCCGAACGCACCGGCGAGTTGTCCAGCCAGGGCAGGAAGAACCACACCAGGATCGAGCCGAACATTGCCAGCACACCCATCAGCTTGGCCGGGATGAAGAAGAAGTCCGCGGTGAAAGCGCGCAGGATCGCGTAGAACGGCCAGAAATACCATTCGGGCACGATATGCGCCGGCGTGGAAAGCGGGTTGGCCGGAATGTAGTTGTCAGGGTGGCCCAGCGCGTTCGGCATGAAGAACACGAAAGCGCAATAGATGAACAGGAACACGCCCAGCCCGTAACCGTCCTTCGCCGTGTAATAGGGATGGAACGGGACCGTATCGCTCTCGCTCTTCACTTCGACGCCAGTCGGGTTGGACGATCCAGGAATATGCAGCGCCCAGATATGCAGGATCACAACCCCGGCAATCACGAAGGGCAGCAGGAAGTGGAGCGAGAAGAACCGGTTGAGCGCCGCGTTATCCGGCGCGAAACCGCCCAGCAGCCAGACCTGCAGCGGCTCGCCGATCAGCGGAATGGCACCGAACAGGCCGGTGATAACCTTGGCGCCCCAGAAGCTCATCTGGCCCCATGGAAGGACGTAGCCCATGAAGGCGGTCGCCATCATCAGCAGGAAGATCACAACGCCCAGCAGCCAGATCATCTCGCGCGGGGCCTTGTAGGACCCGTAATAGAAGCCGCGGAAAATATGGAGATAGATCACCACGAAGAAGGCGCTGGCGCCATTCGCGTGGGCATAGCGGAACATCCAGCCCCAATTGACGTCGCGCATGATGTGTTCGGTGGAATCGAACGCGACCAGCGCGTTGGGCGCATAATGCATCGCCAGGATTACGCCGGTGACGATCTGCAGCACGAGGCAGAAACCCGCCAGAACGCCGAAATTCCACATATAGTTGAGGTTGCGCGGCACCGGATAGCCGGCCCCGATGGCACCATAGACGAGCCGCGGCAAAGGCAGCTTCTCGTCCATCCATTTCATCACGGGATTGGTGGGGGTATACTGGTTCGCCCAGGGAAAGCTCATTTTCTCTCTCTTTCGCCTTAGCCGACCGTCACGGTAG
>JAUHYZ010000052.1 GCA_030426245.1 Alphaproteobacteria bacterium
TGGCGGACAGGGTGGGATTCGAACCCACGATGGGCTTGCACCCATGCCGGTTTTCAAGACCGGTGCATTCAACCGCTCTGCCACCTGTCCTATAGGCCTGTGCAGGGCCGCAAGGCGCTAGCGCGCAAAAAGCCGATTGTCACCAGCCATCGGGCATGACCCTGCAAATTGGCGCAAAGCCCCTTGCCCAATTCGCTGAATCTGACAGGATGCGGATATGAGCATTCGCCGACATATCTTTGGAGTCTCTGTACTTTTGGGCATGTGCCTGCCGCTTGCCGGCACGCAAGCCGAAGAGATCAATCAAGGCCTGCCAGAGATGTCGTTTGACGCCTACGTCCAGATTCTGGCCGCAAAGGCGCGCGGCGAAGGCGTACGCGAAAGCACGATTGCGACAATGACACAGGGCCTGACCCCAAGCGATCGCGTCATCGCGCTGGACCGGGCGCAGCCTGGCACACCTTCCAGAACCGGATATCCGCTGCTCGCGCCCTATATTTCGCGCCACGTCAACAGCACGCGGATCGCCAATGGCAGGCGGACGTACCAAGCCAATTACGCAGTATCCCGCGATATAGAGAAGACGTTCGGCGTGCCGGGGGAGATCATCACGGCAATCTGGGGGCATGAAACCAATTACGGTTCCTACATGGGCAATTTCGACCTTGCCCAGTCGCTCGCCACGCTCGCCTGGGAAGGGCGCAGGCGCGAACTGTTTGCAGGCGAATTCGTCGACCTGCTGAAGATTGCCGATCAGGGCTATCCCCGCTCGATGCTCAAGGGCAGCTGGGCCGGAGCGTTCGGCAATCCGCAGTTCTTGCCCAGCGTCTATCTGAAACTGGCCGTGGATGGTGACGGCGATGGCCGCAAGGATATCTGGAACAGCCGCCAGGACACGCTCTATTCGATCGCCAATTATTTCCATGACGCGGGTTGGCGCGCGGGGCAGCCCTGGGGCGTGGAAGCCAGGGTTCCCAGCGGTTTCGATGTCGATCGGTATAAGAGCGAGCTCACTTCACCCGTTTGCCCCAGAGTGCATGAGCGGCACAGCCAGTGGAAAACGGTAGGCGAATGGAAAGCCCTGGGCGTGTGGCCGCAGGCCGCCATCGCTGACGATGTCATGACCAGCCTGTTTCAGCCCGATGGGCCGGGCACGCCCGCCTGGCTGCTCACGGGCAATTACCGGGTCATTCTGGAATATAATTGCTCCAACTATTACGCGATGAGCGTGGGCCTCCTCGCCGATGAGATCGCCCGATAGGGCCGCTCGCCAAGCCTGGCATCGCTGGCTATAGCGGAAGTGCGAATCTAGACCGACAGGATTGGGCTTGAAGTACTATTCGAGGATCGGTTTTCTGGGCGCTGCCGCAATGCTGGCCGCTTCGCCGGTCATGCTGCACGCAAATGCAGAGCTTCCTTCCGAACAGAAGGAGCCGATTGCCCAGCTTCCCACCGGGCAGGATGCGCCGATTGCGCTGCTGGTCGATGCCGGAAGCGGACAGATCCTTCATTCCAGGGAAGGCGAGAGACGCTTTCTACCGGCATCGATCACCAAGGTGATGACCGTCTATGTCGCCTTCGAAATGCTCGCCGAAGGGCGGCTTTCTGCCGACCAGACCTTTACCGTTTCGGAAAACACATTCGAAAAATGGTCCGGCACCGGCTCCAGCATGTTCCTCCAGCGCGGTGAAGAAGTCAGTGTCGATACGCTGCTGCGCGGGATCACGACCGTTTCCGCCAATGATGGCTGCGTTGCCCTGGCCGAAGGGGCTTCGGGGACGATGGGTGAATGGATCGACGAAATGAATTCGGCCGCGCAGGAATTGGGCATGCGTGACAGCCATTTCGAATCGCCGAACGGATTCCCGGACGAAGGGATGACTTTCACCAGCGCAAGCGATCTGGCCAGGCTCACTCATGCGCTGATCTCGCGGCATCCCGAATTGTATGAAGAATATTTTGGCAAGCGGCGCTTCGTCCACAATGGCTATGATCAGACCAATCATGATCCGATCACCGGCGTGGTTCCCGGTGCGGACGGCATCAAGACCGGCTTCACGCGCGAAGCCGGCTACAATTTTCTGGGCAGTGCAAAACGGGGCGATCGCCGTCTGGCGATGGTGGTTGCAGGCGTGGAAAGCGGGCCGAAGCGGGCAGATGTGGCCCGCAAATATATTGAATGGGGTTTCGATGCTTTCGAAAGCCAGCAGATATTCGCCCCTGGCGCGACAGTAGCCTATGCCGACGTCCAGGATGGCGCATCGCGAATAGTTCCCCTGGAAAGCACCGCACCCATCGTCGCCTCGCGCAAGAAAGGTACGAAACCCCATATCTGGCTGCGGCTGCGCTATAAGGGGCCGATCAGGGCACCGATTGCCGCAGGCAGCGAGATCGCCCAGCTGGAAGTGCATGTGGATGGGTTCGAGCCTTACAGGGTCCCTCTGATCGCCGCTGCCGAAGTGCCGGAGGCCAATGCCTTGCAGCGCATCCGCAACGGCCTGATGGGGCTGGGAACGTGATCCATGGGCAATTCATCTCTCTGGAAGGCGGGGAGGGTGTGGGCAAATCCACGCAGGCCCATCTATTGGCAGAAGCTCTGCGGGAACGTGGGTTTGAAGTCGTCCTGACGCGTGAGCCGGGCGGCACGGCTGCGGCAGAAGCCATACGCCAGTTGCTGCTCGATCCGCCGGACGATGGCTGGAACCTCAAGGCCGAAGCACTATTGTTCGCCGCGGCACGTTCCGACCACGTGCAAAAGCTGATCCGTCCGGCATTGCAGGCGGGCAAATGGGTGATCTGCGACCGCTTCATTGATTCCACGCGTGCCTATCAAGGCGGGGGAGGGGGCCTTCCCGATGCCGACATTATGGCACTGCACGAATTCGGCAGCGAAGGGCTGCTGCCCGACCGCACATTCCTGATCGAGGCGCCGGCGGAGCTGCTCCGGGGCCGCATAGCCGAGCGGGATGGCGATAGCAGCGATGCAATCGGCGGGCGCGCGGATGATTACCACGCACGCGTGGCGGCCGAATTCTCGCGCATCTGCGGTGATTCCCCCGAACGCTTCGTCCGCGTGGATGGGAAAGGGACGGCGCAGGACATTCATTCCCGCATTCTGGCCGCATTGGAGCCGCTGCTGGAGAAGGGCGTATGAGCCAGGCCGGCCCCGAGATTGCCGGTCCGGAACATTCCGGACATGAAGGTGCATGGCGTCAATGGCGCAGTGCGAATGCCGGTGAGCGGATGCACCATGCCTGGCTGCTCGCCGGCAAGCGTGGGATCGGCAAGTTCGAATTCGCCCAGGCCGCCGCGCGCGAATTGGTGAGCAGCGAGGGTACCGGACAAATCGCAGATCATCCCGACATCATGATCCTCACCCATCTCCCGGCGAATGCCGATGAGGAGAAGAAAAAGGCGGATGGCAAGCCCTGGCAGCCCAAGCGGAACATCGCGATCGACCAGATCCGTGAAATGCAGCACCGGCTGACGACCCGCCCGACCTTGGGCAGTAAACGGGCAATCATCGTCTATCCTGCCGACGATCTGGAAAAAGGGGCCGCGAATGCCCTTCTAAAGAGCCTGGAAGAGCCACCTCAAGGCACATATTTCCTGCTGGTGACGCACCGGCCCGGAAGGCTGCTCCCCACGATCCGCTCACGTTGCCAAATCTTGCGTTTTGCACAGGCGCCAGACAGCGAAGTCGATGCCATCCTCTCCGACCTGGCACAGCCTGTGGATGCAGAAACCCGTGCGGCAGCCATCAGCGTGGCGGGCGGCTCGCCCGGTGTTGCGATCGAATTCGTGGAACAGGATCTTGCGCCGCTCCACCGGCTGATGCGGCAAATCCTGAGCCAGGGAGACAGTGGTTTCGAGTTGCGCGGCCAACTTGCCGGGGCAATGGGACAACGCCCGACTCGTGATCGCCAGCTGGCTGCAATCGACCTTGCCCGTTCTGTGATAGCCCAACAATTACAGGTGGCAGAGCGCAGCCAGTTACCCGGAATTATCGAGGCGCATGGCGAACTCAATCGCTTGGCGAGCCAGGCACCGACATACAATTTCGATGCCGGCCTGCTGGTATTGGAAATCGGCACCTTGCTCGCTTCGGCGGCACCTCCTAGGGAACCGGCCCATGGCTGATCCCTATTACATTACAACCGCGATCCACTATCCGAACGGCAGGCCGCATATCGGCCACGCCTATGAGACGATCGCCGCAGATGTGATTGCGCGTTTTCAGCGGCTGCAGGGCCGCGAAGTCCGTTTCCAGACTGGGACGGACGAGCATGGGCTGAAAATGGCTCAGAAGGCGCGCGAGCTTAACATGACGCCGCGCCAGTTGGCCGATGAAATGTCACAATATTTCAAGGAACTGTTCGACAAACTGAATATTTCCTACGATCGTTTCTTCCGCACTTCGGAAGACGAACACCACCGGGCCAGCCAGGCGATCTGGAGCGCCATGGAAGCCAATGGCGATCTCTATCTGGACCGCTACGAAGGCTGGTATTCGATCCGCGACGAGGCCTATTACGACGAGAGCGAACTGAGCGATGGGGAGGGGGGAGAGAAACTCTCGCCCCAAGGCACTCCGGTTGAATGGACGGTGGAGGAAAGCTGGTTCTTCCGCCTGTCGAAATATCGGGAACCGCTTCTGGCGCTGTATCGCGAGCATCCGGACTTCATTCAGCCCGAAAGCCGCCGGAACGAGGTAATGCGCTTCGTCGAGGGCGGATTGCGCGACCTTTCCGTATCGCGGACCAGTTTCGATTGGGGCGTCAAGGTTCCGGGCCACGAAAACCACGTAATGTATGTCTGGGTCGATGCGCTGACCAATTATCTGACCGGTCTCGGCTACCCGGACGAGACGCCGGAAATGGCCAAGTTCTGGCCGGCCGATCTGCATTTGATCGGCAAGGACATCGTTCGCTTCCACACGGTCTACTGGCCCGCATTCCTGATGAGCGCCGGAATTGCTTTGCCGAAGAAAGTCTTCGGCCACGGCTTCTTGCTCAATCGCGGGCAGAAGGAATCGAAATCGCTCGGCAATGTTACCGATCCGATGGAATTGGCGGACAAGTTCGGCGTGGACGTTTTGCGCTATTTCCTGCTGCGCGAAATCAGCTTCGGGCAGGATGGCAGTTATTCGGCCGAAGCGATCGTGACCAGGGCCAATGCGGAACTCGCGAACAGTTTCGGAAATCTGGCGCAGCGCGCACTTTCCATGATTTTCAAGAATTTGGACGGAAATCTTGTGGCTGATTACACGGCGGACGATGCCGACATCGCGCTGGAAGCGACTGTGAACGATGCTTGCCGCAATCTGCTTCCCAAGGAGTTCGAAGCGCTCAATTTCTCCGAAGGGTTGGTCGAATGGATGCGGGCTGTGTTTGCCTGCAACCAATATGTCGACGAAATGGCGCCCTGGGCGCTGCGCAAGACGGATCCGGAGCGCATGGCGGCTGTATTGATGACGCTGTTCCGCCAGATCAGGATGCTGGCCATTGCGGTGCGAGCAGTGATCCCCGCTTCCAGCGATAAATTGCTCGATCAGATGGGAATCGATGCGAATTCCCGCGATTTCGCGGCGTTGGACGATCCGGACTGGTTCGGGCGCCTCGTCGGCAGCGGCTTCACGCTCGATAAGCCCGAAGGCCTGTTTCCGCGGCTTGAATTGCCCAGCGAGGAGCCGGCCTGATGCTGATCGATAGCCATTGCCATCTGGAATATGAAGGGCTGGCGGAAGATCAGGCCGGCGTCCTTGCGCGCGCGCGCGACGCCGGGATCGGCGGTTTCCTCAACATTTCGACGCGCCGGAACGAATGGGATCGTGTCGTCGGCACGGCCATGCGGGAGCCGGACGTTTGGGCAAGCGTCGGCATCCATCCGCACGAGGCCGATGCCCATGCCGATCTGGGCGCCGCGGCGCTGCTGGAAGCCGCGGAAAACCCCAAGGTCATAGGCATCGGCGAAACCGGGCTCGACTATTATTACGACCATTCCGACCGCGAAACGCAGCAGGCGCTCTTCCGCGTCCATATCGGCGTGGCGCGCGAAACCGGGCTTCCCCTCATCGTTCATACGCGCGATGCTGAAGAGGATACGGCAGCCATTCTTGCGGATGAAATGGAGCAGGCAGCCTTCCCGGCGCTGATCCATTGCTTCACGGCTTCCGCAGACTTCGCGGCCAAGATGCTCGATCTCGGCCTCACAATATCGCTCTCGGGAATTGTTACGTTCAAGAACGCCAAGGCGCTTCAGGAGATCGCAGCGCAGCTTCCTGCCGATCGCCTGCTTGTGGAAACGGACAGCCCGTTTCTCGCTCCGGTTCCGTATCGCGGAAAGACATGTGAACCAGCCTATGTTGCGCAAACCGCTGCATTCGTGGCCGATTTACGCGGAGAATCCGTAGAACAACTGGGCGAGGTCACAACCCGCAATTTTCATGCTTTGTTCCAGCAGGCTGCTGCGTGAAACTTCTGATGCTTGGCAGCGGCACTTCGACAGGTGTTCCGCGCATTGGCGGCGACTGGGGGAATTGCGACCCGAATGAACCCAAAAATCGGCGGACGCGCGTTTCCATCATCGTGGAGAGCGATGCCGGCTCCAGATTATTGGTCGATACGTCGACCGACTTGCGGCAACAGCTGCTGCAAAACGGGATCGACAAGGTGGATGGCGTGTTCTGGACGCATGATCACGCAGATCACTGTCACGGCATCGATGATCTTCGGGTTATGCGCTACGGTCGCAACGGCCCATTGCCGGGCTTTGCCGCCAATGAAACGGTCCACCGGTTGCGGCAACGCTTCGGGTACGTCTTTGCCGGTCAACATGGATATCCAACGATCGTGAGCTTAGACACGCTTGATCGGATGAAACTGCATGCCGGATTTGCAATCGGTTGGGTTCAGATGCCGCATGGGCCGAGTGAGACAACTGGCTTCAGATTCGAGTGCGACGGTAAGTCGCTTGTCTATGCAACTGATTTCAGTGAAATAACCGATAAGATGGTCGAGCTTTTCACGGGGGCGGATCTGCTCGTGACGGATTGCCTACGGCGCGATCCGCATCCAACGCATGCACATCTTGAAATGGCGTTGACACTCGCAAAGCGATGCCAGGTCAAAAAAACTGTTCTTTCCCATCTCGACAAGAGCATGGATTACGGGGAACTCCAGGCGGAAGTCCCGGAAGGCGTTCTTGTCGGCTATGACGGTCTGGTGGTTGATCTGTGATGCAACTCGACTGGCTATCGATCATCTGGCTGTCGCTTGCTCTGGTCCTTCCGATCAGCGCACTTGTCGGGCAACGACTCGATTGGAGAAAAGGTGTGATCATGGCACTGATCTGGGGAGCGATCTTTGCAGCCACTGCCGCATTCATTTCCGCCGTGAGAGGGTAGAAATCCCGCTAGCGCCGGATTCACGATTTAACATAATATATATTATCATTCCAATATGTCAGAACAACTAGGCCGCCTCCTCCGCATAATGGCACGGCTCCGCGATCCGGAGACCGGATGCGAATGGGACAAGGCGCAGGATTTCAGCTCGATCGCGCCATACACAGTCGAGGAAGCGTACGAGGTCGCAGACGCCATTGAGCGAGACGACATTTCCGATCTCAAGAGCGAACTCGGAGATCTCCTTCTGCAAGTCGTCTTCCATGCAAGGATGGCCGAGGAAGCGGGACACTTCACTTTCGATGATGTTGCCGGAGCAATCTGCGACAAAATGGAATCGCGCCATCCCCACATCTTCGGCGATGGAATCTCGGAAGGCTGGGAAGCCATCAAAGCGAAGGAACGCGCTGCCATGGGATCGAGTAGCGCCATGGATGGAGTCGCTCGCGCACTACCAGCGCTTCTCCGAGCCGAAAAATTGCAGAAGCGTGCTGCACGGTTAGGTTTCGACTGGCCGGATGCAGACGGCCCAGCAGAGAAGCTTGCCGAGGAAGTCGAGGAGCTGCGCACAGCCCAAACCGATCTAGAACGATTGGAGGAAGCAGGCGACGTATTGTTCGGCGCGGTCAACCTCGCCCGTGCCTATGGCATTGCTCCTGAGGAGGCTCTGCGAGCGACCAACGACAAGTTCGAACGCCGATTTCGCGAAATGGAGCGACTATCCAACGGTGGGTTCGAAAACCTGACGTTGGAAGAAATGGAAGTGCTTTGGCAGCAGGTCAAAGCGGGCGAGTCCAAATAGCCTGAGGGCCACGGCACAGGATCAAAACAACACCATTACAGCGCCGTATATCTCCCGAATTCCTTCGGGGTCAGCCTAACCTCGATCCGCATTTGTGCCTGACCTTCCCCGACCAGTTCATCTTCCTTGAGCACTTCGCCATGTGCATGAAGCCAGGCAATGCGTTGGCCATCTTCGGCCGGTATGACAAACTCATAGGTCTTGGCATTTTCCGTGAGCAATTTGCCCAAAAGATCCAGCAGTGGTTCAACCCCCTGCCCCGTCAGCGCGGAGATCGGAACGATTTGCTCGTCCATTTCGGCCGCACGCTTCAATTCAGGCCTTTCGGTCTCGTCGATCGAATCCCACTTGTTCCAGGCCTCGACAATTGGGATGGAGCTCTCGCCCCCTTCCCCATCGATCACGCCAAGATCGGTAAGGATTGCAAGAACCTCGTGCTTCTGCGCTGCATTGGCCGGATTGGCCATATCGCGCACATGCACGATTACATCTGCCGCCGTAACTTCTTCCAACGTCGCCCGGAAGGCAGCGACCAGTTGAGTGGGCAAATCCGAAATGAATCCGACAGTATCCGACAAGATAGCCTTTTCAACACCCGGCAGACGGATTGCGCGCATCGTTGGATCCAGCGTAGCGAACAGCAGATCTTCCGCCATCACATCGGCACCCGTTACCCGATTGAAGAGAGTCGACTTCCCGGCATTCGTATAGCCCACCAACGCCACGATCGGCCAAGGCGCCCTTCCCCGCCTCTCCCGATGAAGCGTCCGAGTCTTTTTTACCTGCTCCAGGTCCTTGCGCAGCCGCCCCATACGGGTACGTATCATGCGCCTGTCGGCCTCGATCTGGGTTTCACCAGGACCACCCAGAAAGCCGTAACCACCGCGTTGCCGTTCCAGGTGAGTCCAACTGCGAACAAGCCGGCTCTGCTGATAGTCGAGATGGGCAAGCTCTACCTGCAGCCGGCCTTCTGCCGTTGCCGCTCGCTCGCCGAAAATCTCGAGAATCAGGCCAGTGCGGTCGATGACCTTGATCTTGAGCCGTTCTTCCAGGTTGCGCTGTTGAATTGCCGAGAGCGCTCCATCGACGATAACAAGTTCGGCATTTTCCTGCGTGCATGCCGCAGCAATTCTTTCAATCTGGCCTTCACCGAACAAAGTGGCCGGCCGAATATCCCGGATTGGCAAAATGAATGAATCGGCAACGACAATGCCGATAGCGAGCGCAAGGCCGCATGCCTCTTCCAGACGTGCATCGGCTTCCCCGGATCGGCGTTGTGTGCGGATATCCGGGCAAACTACGACAGCCCGCGCACCGCGCGTGACTTCGCCTGTAAGATCGTCTCCGAAGTTCAGTCTTGCTCGCTCTCCCCGTCCCAGTCGCCGGTGAGGTCGACATGGGAAGCGGGCTGAATGGTCGAAACAGCGTGCTTATACGCCAACTGCACGAAACCTTCACGCTCCAGCAGCATGCAGAACAGATCATAGGCCGCAATTCTGCCTTGCAGCATCACGCCGTTCACCAGGAACATCGTCACGCTGACCCCGGCATCGCGCACGCTGCCAAGGAATACGTCCTGCAGCAGGCGTTGTTTCTTGTTGCCCTCTGACATCCCGCTAAACAGCTCGGCATCGACAGGCTGGCCAGGCATGATGGTGGAAATGGCGTGCTTGTAAACCAGCTGGGATTGCCCATCGCGCCGGAGCAGGATCGAAAAATTATCGAACCACGTCACGATTCCCTGAAGCTTGACGCCCTTCACCAGGAACATCGTTACAGGTGTCCGGTTCTTGCGCAGTAAGTTGAGAAATGCGTCCTGAAGGTTCTGGCCCTTCACTACAACGCTGGCCTTTTCAGGCTCCGGCGTGGATTTGGGACGAGCGGAGAGTGTACGTCCGGTCATGAAACTGACTCCTGTTGTTGGCGGCCGCAGTTGCAGTTCCGCACTCTGGCCGCCTTGTCTGAATCAGTCATGACAGCCGAATATAGGGCATACTAACGCCTGTTATCAAAGCACGGCAATCCCCTTTGTGCACCTGCGAACAAACAGATTAGTCCTCGGTCGTTTCACTTTGCCTGTCGGCCATCCCGAGAAGCTTGAGCTTCCGGTGCAAAGCAGACCTCTCCATCCCGATGAATCCGGCGGTTTTGGAGATATTTCCGGAGAACCGACGAATTTGAATTCTGAGATATTCGCGTTCGAAATTTTCTCGCGCCTCCCGAAGTGGCACAACCATCAATGCAGTCATCCCGGCATCGCCAGCAATCTTTTCCTGCGATATCTCGCTGGGAAGCATGTCCGGCTCGATCCGTTCGAGCTTTTCGCGCGGAGTCAGGATCACCGTACGTTCGATCACATTGCGCAATTGGCGAACGTTGCCGGGCCAATCATAGGCTTGCATCGCGGCCATTGCTTCTGGCGAAATTGTTGGAGCCTTCAGGCCCTGTTCCGCAGAATAGCGGGTAAAGAAATGATCCGCCAATACGGGAATATCCTCACGTCGTTCCGACAATGAGGGAATCGAAACCGGAACGACATTGAGGCGGTAGAACAGGTCTTCGCGAAAACGCTTCTCCGCGATCTCCTTTTCAAGATCGCGTGAACTCGAAGACACGACGCGAACATCCACACCGATCTGGCGGCTGCCGCCAACGCGGACAAAGCTCTGCTCCGTCAGTACACGCAAGATGCGGGCCTGAGTGCTGGCCGGCATATCGGCCACTTCGTCCAGGTAAAGCGTTCCGCCATCGGCCAGCTCGAGCAGTCCGGCCCTCACCTGCTTGCCATCGAGTTCTTCGCCGAACAGTTCCTGTTCGAAGCGCTCGGCGGTAATTCTTGCGGAATTGACCGTGACGAAGGCCTTGTCTGCGCGGGAGCTCCAGGAATGGAGAATGCGTGCGGCAATTTCCTTGCCCGATCCTGCAGGGCCGCTGATCAGCACCCTGCTTCCGGTGCCCGCTACGCGTTTCAGCGTGGCGCGAACCTGATTGATGGCCGAGGAATTCCCGGTGAATTCTTCGCTTCTCAGCGAGCCCTCGCGCAGTTGCGCGTTCTCGCGCCGCAGCCGCTCCGTCTCGGTTGCGCGATTGACGAGGTGAAGCAGGCGCTCAGCTTCGAATGGCTTCTCTATGAAATCGACCGCCCCTCTGCTGACTGCCGATACCGCAGTGTCGATATTACCGTGCCCGGAGAAAATGATGACCGGCAGATCCGGCTCTCTCATCTTGATTGCATCGAGCACTTCCAAGCCATCCATCGGGCTGCCATGCAGCCAGACATCCAGCAAGACCAGGCTCGGCCGCCGCTCATCGATGGCGGCAAGCGCAGAGGTGCTGTCACCAGCTGTGCGGCATTCATAGCCTTCATCGCTCAGGACGCCCGCAACCAATTCGCGAATGTCCCGCTCGTCGTCCACGACCAGGATGTCGAGCGCCATTACAAATACTCCATCAACTGCAATTGCTTCATTCGGCCGCCTCGCTTCCCACACGCGTCGACAGCGGATCTCTTGCAAACCGCAAGGTCACGCAGGTTCCACCGGTGGAAGATGGGCTGAATGTCATCTCGCCCCCGTGCTCCTCAACGATCTTGTTGACGATGGCGAGGCCGAGGCCAGTGCCTTTCTCACGGGTGGTCATATATGGTTCGACGATACGGTCCCGATCTTGCGGCAAGCCGATACCATTGTCTTCGACCGCCACGGTCAGCGCATCGTCGTCGGCCGAAACCTCAACCGAAATCCTTCCGCGATAGGCTTGCTGAGCTTCTTTGGCCTGTGCTTCGATCGCTTCGGCTGCATTCTTCAGAACATTGGTCATGGCCTGCCCGAACTGATGGCGGTCACAGGCAATCGGATGAATGTCGTCAGTCGCAGTGAACGAATAATCGATCTCGGGTTTCGCGACCTCTTGCAGGAACAGCGACTGACGGACGAGATCCACTGCGTCCTCCTGGCGAAATACCGGCTTGGGCAGCCGCGCAAAGGAAGAGAACTCATCCACCATCGTCCGAAGATCACCGACCTGACGGATGATTGTGCTGGTCAGTTCTTCAAACAGCTCTCGATCGGTTTCGATTTGCTTCAGATACCGCCGATTGAGCCGTTCGGTCGCAAGCTGGATCGGTGTAAGGGGATTTTTGATTTCATGGGCGATCCGGCGCGCCACGTCGGACCATGCAGCCTGACGTTGGTCGAGCAATTGCCGCGTGATATCCTCGAAAGTGATCACATAGCCTTCTGCGGAAGGCGAGAATTTTACTGCCAGCGTAAGCAGCTCGCCCTCCTTGTTGTATTGAACAAGGCCGCTGGACAGATGTGCTTCCAGCATTGCTTCGATATCGGGTGCCACATCGGCCAGGTTCAGGCCGACTGGAGCGGGGCCGGCCTTGTCCAACAGCAGCTTTTGGGCGGAACTGTTCATCAACAGCACTTCGCCGTCACGGTTTACCGAAACAATCCCGGCGGTGATCGATTCAAGCACGGCCTCGATAAAGGCACGGCGTTCTTCAAGCTGCAGGTTCGCCCCGACCAACGCAGTATTTTGCCCCTCGATTTGCGCGGTCATCCGGTTGAACGCCCGGTTCAGCATGCCGATCTCGTCCGGCCCAGTGCGACCATCGACTCGCAGCGAATAATTGCCCTGCCCCACTGCCCTGGCTGCGCTGGCCAGATCCGTCAGCGGCCGCACCTGCCGGTCGGCAAACCGCAGGGCGAACCAGATAGCCAGACCAACCAGAGCCAGGGGCATCAGGAAAAGCGCCAGGTTGAAGCGCAACTGCAAAGACCGCGCGCGCACAGTCAGAACATCATAATCGCGCAGGACCTTTTCCGCCTGCTGAGCGACACTCAATGGCAGATTGTCGGAACTGCGGGCATTATAGAGATATATTCCCGACTGGCGGTCAATCGGCGTCACGGCCTTGATCCGATTGTCGTCGATCCACACGACGACCTGTTCGCCGGCGTCGACCTTCGCGAGCATGTCATCCGGGACACGCTGACGCGTTGGATTGTTGTCCGGGTCGACGATCGCTGCGGTCAGCAAATCGCCATTGCCGCCCTTCTGCAGGATGGCCGATTCGCTAAGATCGCGTCCCACGACCTGATAGAGATAGGATTCGTCGAAACCCGGCGTCGTGATCGTGTTCTCTTTGAGATAGGCACGCAAATCGTCCGCCATGGTCACAGTCTGATTGCTGACATCGCGCTGGTTTTGTTCGTAATAGCCGCGTGCAAGACGGTTCGCGTTTTCGAGAATTCCGCGAGAATTGTCGGAGAACCAGAACTCCACCCCCGACTGAAACAGGAACGAAGCGAAAATGGCGACCAGCAGGGTCGGTACGGCAGCGACGAGAGAAAAGAAGAAGACAAGCCGGACATGCAATCGCGCGACTGTACCTGCACGCTTGATCGCAATACGCCTGCCCATCAGGACCAGCAGGGTCATTGCCGGAATAAGCGTACCGATCAGCAGCGCGGCCGCTTCACCCGATGGAACCAGATCCCCCGGAGCTGGGCGGGCCGCAAAGCGGACCCAGCTTAGAACGATCATCAATACCAGAGTGACGCCAGACGCCAGCTCCAATATGCCGAAAATATTGGCCCGCCGCGCACCCACAAGCGCACGGCGCCACCACCGCGGCCAGGTTAGCCTAGGAATTTTGGGTGGTTCGGCCATCGTTGCCCCGTTACAACGGGACTGTTGCAATTATGCAAGCTATTTCCGCAATCCGAGTCATTTGGCGATATTCTAACCTCGCTTCGCGAAACTTTCAGCGTCAATCTCCAACTCGACAAGGCGCTTGCGCAGTGTGTTCCGGTTGATGCCCAAAAGCTGCGCCGCCCGAAGCTGATTGCCCCCCGTTTCCTGCAGCGCATGTTCGAAGAGCGGTCGCTCGAATGCGGCAAGTGCGGTGTGATACAGTGTCCCAGAAGACGGCATTTCATCCGCGAGCCAGCTGTCCAGCGCAGCCGAAAAATCAACCACGTCGCAGCTGGTCTGCGTTGCAGTTCTTACCTCGAACTGGGATTGGATCGTTTCTTCGTCAATCACATCTTCCCGGGCCATCAGGGCAATCCGATAGACGAAGTTCTGCAGCTCGCGCACATTTCCGCGCCAAGGCTGCCGGGCCAAAACCCGGCCGGCGCCCGGGGCCAATTGCCTGCGCGGAAGCCCCTCTTCAGCAGCCCGAACGAGAAAGTGCCGGGCAAGCGGTTCGATATCGTCGGTTCGCTCCCGCAAAGGCGGCAGTTGAATCGGAACGACATTCAACCGGTAGTAGAGGTCTTCACGAAAGCTGCCGTCGGCGATCATCGGGGCCAAATCGCGATTGGTTGCGGCAATGATGCGCACGTCGATCTCGACTTCCTCTCGCCCGCCCACGCGCCGAATGCGCCCAGACTGCAAGGCACGCAGCAATCTGGTCTGCGCCTCCGGCGGCATATCGCCGATTTCGTCTAGAAAAAGTGTTCCGCCGCTTGCCTGTTCGAACTTGCCGATATTGCGAGCTATGGCCCCCGTAAAAGCGCCTTTCTCGTGGCCGAAAAGCTCGCTTTCGATCAGGTCGCGCGGGATCGCAGCGGTATTCACTGCCACAAATGGACCCGACGAGCGGTGGCCCAATTGATGGATGGCCTCGGCCACCAATTCCTTGCCGGTACCGGATTCGCCGAGAATCAGGACTGTCAGATCGTTCCGCAGTACGCGCGTGATCATCCGGTACACGCCCTGCATCGCCAGGCTGCGGCCGACCAGCGGAAGGCCCTGACCACTTTGCTCCCCATCGCTCGTATCGGTGCCGCGGCTCTCGGCGGCTTGCCGGGCGGCTCGCACGAGTTCGTCCAGATCGAATGGCTTCGGGAAATACTCGAACGCGCCGGTGTCGCTGGCCCGAACCGCGGTATCGAGCGTGTTTTGCGCTGAAAGAATAATGATCGGCAAATCGGGAATGGCAGCATGCACATCGCCGAGCGTTTCGATGCCGTCACCGTCTGTCAGCATGATATCGGTCAGCATGACATCGTAGTCATTCTTGGCCAGCAGGCGGTCGCGCTCGGCAATGCTGTCACACGCATCGACCGTGAATCCGTCATCCTGAAGAGCTGCAGTCGTGACGAGCGAGATCGACGTATCGTCCTCGACCAGCAATGCACGCTTGCTCATGCCTATCTACC
>JAUHYZ010000053.1 GCA_030426245.1 Alphaproteobacteria bacterium
CACACCGGCGCAGGCGGCGGCGGCGGCGGAGGCGGTGGGGGCGGCGGAGGCGGTGGGGGCGGCGGAGGCGGGGGCGGCGGAGCCGGCGGCGGCGGCGGCGGCGGTGGCGGCTCCGCTCCGCCGAAATTATAGGTTAGCGTCGCCAATACCGAATGGGTTGTGAAATCGGCCGCCAATGTGTCGCCATAGCTATCGACAACATCGACCTTCGGCACGTCCAGAAAACGGTATCTCAGACCGATATCGACTTTGTCGGTGATGGGATAGCGGCCCCCTGCAAGCAATTGATAGGCAAAACCGCTGTCGTTGTCGTCGATCAATCCGCCTGTGCCGACATACATATCGACATTGGCAATGCCGACGCCGCCGCCCAGGAAACCCTGAAAGGCGTCATCCAGGCCGACATCGAAAAGAACATTCACCATGCCCGTCCATGTCTGGATTCCGCCGCCAACATCGTTGGTTCCGTTCGCAAGCCCCCAACTGGGATCGAGCGGTACGGCGTTTGTCCGGACAGCTAACTCGCTGGCGTCGAAATTCTTGTAGGCGCCTTCGGCTTCCAGGCGGAACATGCCGAAATCGTAACCGACGATAGCGGCCAGATCATAGCCGTTGCTGGGATTGAATTCGGCTGCGTCTTCAACGCCGTTAAGTTCAATTGGCATACTTTGCGGAACGATGATTCCTGCATTGCCTTCGATATAGGCTTGATCTTCACGGCCAAAGGCTGGCGATGCCAGCAGGCATGAAGTGCCAAGTGTAACGATCAGTGTCTTTCTCATGATGGGACCTGCTTGTTTGCCTAATCACAAGCTAGACGATGAATCTGACAGATTTGATTCAGTCTGTAAGAAAAGTGCCGCAAGGCCGTGATTTGTCGGCTGAGGGTGCGGCAGGCATTTTATATTTGATCGGGCAGCGCGATTGCGAAACCGTGCTTCGCGGGCGTTCCCTTCAACAATTTCCATGGTTGGCCGTTCAATGCGCAGTGTGATCGCGGAGGGTTCGTCCTCCTGATCTGCCAGAACGAAAAAGGGCGGCCCCGCAGGACCGCCCTTTCGAATTCGGACTGGATCGCCGATCAGCGTGAGTAGAACTCGACCACCAGGTTCGGTTCCATCGTGACCGGGTAGGGCACTTCGTCCAGCGAAGGCACGCGGGCGAAGGTCACCTTGTCGGTGCCATCTACCGAAACATATTCGGGAATGTCGCGCTCCGGCAGGCTCTGCGCTTCGATCACCAGCGCCATATCCTTGGCCTTGTCGCCCAGGCTGATGACGTCGCCGACCTTGATGCGGCGGCTTGCGATGTTGCACTTCACGCCGTTCACGCGAATGTGGCCGTGGCTGACGAGCTGACGTGCGGCAAAGATCGTGGGGGCGAACTTGGCGCGATAGACCACCATGTCCAGACGCTGCTCGAGCAGGCCGATCAGGTTCTGCCCCGTATCGCCCTTCATCCGCGAGGCTTCGATATAAGTCCGCTTGAACTGCTTTTCGGTCACGTCGCCGTAATAGCCCTTGAGCTTCTGCTTGGCGCGGAGCTGCAGGCCAAAGTCGGACATCTTGCCCTTGCGGCGCTGTCCGTGCTGGCCGGGGCCATAGCTGCGGCGGTTTACGGGGCTGTTCGGGCGGCCCCAGATGTTTTCGCCCATGCGGCGGTCAAGTTTGTACTTGGCGCTCTTGCGCTTCGACATAAGTCATCTCCAACTTGCTTGCGCGGCAACATTTTCCACGCATCAACCCGGAACGCACCGACACAACCTATGCTAATGTCGCGGCCACCGCTTCACCGGGGTGCGGGGCCAATCGGGTATCCCGCCAGATTTCCTCTGGAGGGGCCGAAGTGAGCGGCGCCATTGGCCGCTCCAGCCCGAAAAGTCAATGCTGCAAAGTGTCAGCCCGGCCCCATCACAGCGGCACCGCCGCCAATATTGGTCGAGTTACTGCGCAACCGTTCGAATTCCTCTTGCTCTCGTGTCGCTCGCCGGTTCCATTGTTCCTTGGTCAAGCATATGCGGTAGGCCTTCGTGCGCGAGCCGGTGACGCGTTCATAGCGGCACTGCTTCGTCACCGTTTGCACTTCGGTGGCTTCTTGCCGCTCATCTTCGGCGACATCATCCTTAGCGGCCGCAATTTCGGATTCTGCAGCTTCGTTCTCTTCCTCGCTCGCATAGGCGCTCGCAGAAGCCATCAGCGCGATCCCGGCGATCCATACAGTTTTCATGCCTCTCTCCCATCTCCCGGGCGAACTCGAATTAGAAGGAACGCCGGATACGGTGTCGGATTGCGGAGCCAATTCTGCCCGCCTTGAAATCGGCGCGTCCACTCAGCGCGCAGTCTTCCGTTCGTTATTGTAGAACAGCATGCGCCAAATTCAAAGAAGCCCGCGGCAGGGGCCGCAGCCTGCTTGCCTACCCGTCTGTGCCTTTCACGGATTCGCGGGACAGCGACGAGAGAATTCCGCGTAACGTGCGTATCTCGAGGTGATTCCAGCCAGGTTTGGTTAGGACGCTGCGCAAAGTCATGCGCGTTGCTTCCGCACGAGGCTCGGGAAAGAAATAGCCCTTGGGTTCGAGCAACTTTTCGAAATGAGCAATGAGCCCTTCCAGGTCTTCCTGCGGAGCAGGGGGCAACAGCTCTTCTCTGGGAGGGATCGCAAGATCGCGATGCCTCGACCATTCATAGGCACACAGGATCACCGCCTGAGCCAGGTTGATCGAGCTGAAATCGGGATTGACCGGAATTGTCAGGATCGCACGCGCCAGGGCTACATCGTTTGCCTCCAGGCCCGAACGTTCCGGCCCGAACAGAATTGCGCTGCGTCCGTCCTGAGTGGCGAATTGTCTCGCTGCCTGTTCGGCCGTCACCACCGGCTTGGTAACGCCGCGTTTGCGCACGGTTGTGGCGTAGACATGCGCGCAGTCGGAAACGGCGTCGGCAGTACTCGCGAAAACTCTGGCCTGGTCCAGGACAATGTCCGCTCCGGAGGCGGCGGGGCCGGCGCTGGGATTGGGCCAGCCGTCACGCGGTGCCACCAGCCGCATTTCCGTGAGCCCGAAATTCAGCATGGCCCTCGCGGCTTTGCCGATATTTTCACCCAATTGCGGGCGAACAAGCACGATGACCGGCGGTTCAGTTGCCTCCGACATCGCGCACACTGCTGGCAAATTCTTCGAAATCCCGCGCTTCGGAAAAGTCGCGATAGACCGAAGCGAAACGGATATAGGCCACGGAATCCAGTGTCTTCAGCCCGTCCATCACCATTTCGCCGATGCGGGATGATGGTATCTCGCTATCGCCAAGCGTTTCGATCTGACGCTGGATTCCGGATACGAGCTGGTCGAGCCGTTCCTGTGCGATTCCCCGCTTGCGGCATGCAAGGGCGACCGATTGTTCGATCTTGGACCGATCGAAGGCCTGCCGGTCGTTGCCGCTCTTGATCACGGAGATGTCGCGCAGTTGCACACGCTCGAACGTCGTGAAGCGCGCGCCGCAGCCTTCGCATTGGCGGCGGCGGCGTATCGCAGTGTTGTCTTCGGTCGGACGCGAATCCTTTACCTGGCTGTCTTCGTTTGCGCAGAAGGGGCAGCGCATCGGCTAGCGGCCCGGATAGACCGGAAAAGCCTCGCAAAGCTCGCTCACGCGGCGCCGGACGCTTTCTTCGATCTGAGCATCGCCTTCGTCGCCATTCTTGCGCATGCCTTCCACCACTTCGGCGATCAGGCCGCCGATCTGGCGAAATTCGTCGGGGCCGAATCCGCGCGTGGTGCCCGCAGGGGAACCCAGGCGAACGCCCGAGGTGACGAAGGGGGAACGCTTGTCGAAGGGGATCGCGTTCTTGTTGCAAGTCAGGAAGGCGCGATCGAGCCCCTTTTCCGCTGCCTTGCCGGTAACGTCCTTTGCCGTCAGGTCGACGAGCATCAGATGATTGTCCGTCCCGCCAGAGACGATCCCAAGGCCGTTTTCCGAAAGGCTGGAGGCCAGCGCCTTGGCGTTTTCCACCACACGCGTCGCATAGGTGCGGAATTCGGGCTGGAGCGCTTCCTTGAATGCCACGGCCTTTGCGGCGATCACATGGACCAGCGGGCCGCCCTGCATGCCGGGAAATACCGCCATATTGAATTTCTTGGCCAGATCCTCGTCATTGGTGAGGATGACGCCGGAACGCGGGCCGCGCAGACTCTTATGCGTTGTCGTGGTCACGACATGGGCATGGGGGAAGGGGTGGGGATGCGCACCGCCGGCAACCAGGCCGGAGAAATGCGACATGTCCACCAGCAAATAGGCGCCGACTTCGTCGGCAATCTCGCGGAAACGGGCAAAGTCCCAATGGCGCGGATAGGCAGTGGCGCCGGCAATGATCAGCTTGGGTTTCGCTTCGCGCGCCTGTTCCGCGATAGCGTCCATATCCAGTTGCTGATCTTCCTCGCGCACGCCGTAGGGAACGACGTTGAACCATTTGCCGCTCATATTGACCGGTGAGCCATGCGTCAGGTGGCCGCCGGCCGCGAGCGAAAGACCCATGAATGTGTCGCCCGGTTGCAGCAGGGCCAGGAACACGGCCTGGTTCATCTGGCTGCCGGAATTGGGCTGCACATTCGCGAAATTGCATCCGAACAGCTTCTTGGCACGCTCGATCGCCAGGTTTTCGACGATGTCGGCATATTCACAGCCGCCATAATAGCGTTTGCCGGGATAGCCTTCGGCATATTTGTTGGTGAAGACGGAACCGGTCGCTTCCAGCACGGCCGGGCTCGCAATGTTTTCGCTGGCAATGAGTTCGATCTTGTCACGTTGCCGCCCCAGTTCCTTGCGGATCGCATCGAAAACTTCGGGGTCTGTTTCTTCCAGCGTGTCATGCCAGAAATGCTGCAGGCTTTCGGACATGGCGGTTGGTGCAGTCACCGTACTCATTGATTAATCCTGTTGTGGGTTGGATAGTTTGTCGACGCGGCGAACATGGCGATCGCCGCCAAAGGGAGTGTCAAGAAACGCTTCGACGCAGGCCTTGGCCATTTCACTGCCGATCATCCGCGCGCCCATCGCGATGATATTGGCATCGTTATGTTCGCGGGTGAGCTTGGCCGATAGCGGTTCGGAAACGACGCCGCAGCGGACCTTGGGGTTGCGGTTCACCGCGATGGAAATGCCGATTCCCGTGCCGCACAGCGCAATGCCCCGCTCTGCCTTGCCGGCTGCGACATGGCTCGCGAGCTTGTAGCCGAAATCGGGATAATCGACCGATTCCGGGCTGTTCGGGCCCAGATCGTCGACTTCATGGCCGAGCGTCGCCAGCCATTCGGCAAGCTCTGCCTTCAGCTCCAAAGCGGCATGATCGGAGGCGAGTGCGACTTTCATGCGGGTGCACATAGGGGCTTGACCGCTTTGGTTCCACCGCAAATCCGCTTTGTTCCCCAATGGGTCTACTTTAGGCGCAATTCACTTGCGGCGGCGCATGGCGGCCGCAGCTCTAGACAGAACGGGAAGCGGGCGAAAACAGCAGGTTCAGATAGCTGCGCAAAAGCAGGACCTGTTGTTCGGTAAGTCTGGGGTCATTCACGGCGCGGGCCATGACCAGGCCGCCTTCGATGACGACGCTGAACATGTCTGCCAGATGGTCGAGGCTGACATTCTCTTTCATGGGATAGGTTTGCTGGACCGTCTCCAGCATGTCGCGAAAGCGGCTGCGCCAGCCCAGCACGGCACGGCGATTGGCTTCGCGCACTTCATGATCGAACAGGCGGTCCTGATAGGCGGCGGTTGCGACAATGCATCCCGGATGCCCACCCGGAATGTCGGCAAGCAGCTCCGCAAGCAGTTTCAGGCCAATCAGCAATTGCTGCAGGGGATCGTCGCTCAATTCCCGCGCCCGTTCGAACAAGTCGTCAAACAACGCATCTTCAATCTCGATATGCCGCTCTATCAGGGCACGGGCGAGGGCATTCTTGTCCCGGAAGTGATAGAAGAAGCCGCTCTTGGTGATTTCGGCATTGGCAACGATTTCGTCGATCGATGTCGCGTCGAAGCCCTTGTCCAGGATCGCTTCCTGCGCAACGTCCATGATTCTCTGTCGGGTCTGGCTGCCACGCGCCACGCCGAATTCCTTTCAGAACCGCACTGGTGGTACAGTACCTTCAGTGCAGTATCAGCCATAGCGACTTTTGCGAGAGCCGCATCAATGCTTATTATATCTCTGAAATATAATAATAATCTGAAACTATAGCCAACCGTACCACGAGTCGACTAGCTATTTGAACGCTCTCATCCTCATAAACGATCATCGATTTTCGAATGAGAAGAGGGATGGAAGATATGTCACAATTTGAACAATTGATGGGGGCGAGCCGCCCCTATCTGACCGATGGCGGAATGGAGACCTGGCTGTTTTTCCAGCAAGGTTTCGAGGCGCCGGAATTCGCCGCTATCGTCCTGATCGAGGATGAGCAGGCCCGCGAAGCCTTGCGCCGCTATTTCGGCGGCTTTCTGGAACTGGCCCAGGCGCAGAATACCGGTTTCGTACTGGATACCGACACCTGGCGTGGATGTCTGGAATGGGCGCCGAAACTCGGTGTCAGCAAAGACAAACTTCAGGAGCTGAATGCAGAAGCGGTGAAATTCGCCAAGTCCATTCGCGAAGAATGGGCGGAGCGAGTCTCTCCGATCCTTGTGAATGGCGTGGTTGGCCCGGCAGGTGACGGCTATCGCCCTGGTGACCTGCCTTCTGCGAAAGTGGCGGAGCAAATCCATACGCCGCAGATCCGCGTGCTTGCGGAAGAAGGCGTGGACATGATTTCGGCACTCACCATGACGAATATCGCTGAAGCCACGGGGGTCGCGCGTGCGGCCAAGGCGGCAGGCCTGCCTGTTGTCATATCCTTCACGGTGGAGACCGATGGCCGGCTTCCGACAGGGGACAAGCTGGGAGAAGCCATTCAGGCGGTCGACGCGGCCACAAATGGCGCACCGGCCTATTACATGGTCAATTGCGCTCATCCGGACCATTTTCGCGATGCGATCGCCAATGGTGAGGCCTGGACGAACCGCATCGGCGGCCTCAGGGCCAATGCTTCGCGGCTGAGCCATGAGGAGCTGGATGTTGCCGAAGAACTGGATCAGGGCGATCCGAAGGAATTCGGCCATCTGCACGGCGAGCTTGCGCAAATGCTGCCTGGCTTGAAGGTTTTCGGCGGATGCTGCGGCACCGATTTGCGCCATGTTGGCTGCGTCGTGGAAAGCCTTCAGCTTCAGCCGGCCGATTGAAGCCAACCAAACCTGGCTGATGGCGGAATGCCGGGAGCAGCGCAGCGCTGTTCCCGGTTTTCCGCGCCGATGACACTTGGCGGAGCATGGCCCAGCAGCAAAGGCGGACAAGAAAAACCCCGCCGAAGCGGGGCCTTTCGGCTTACTGGTCCAGGAAGCTGCGCATCTTGCGAGAGCGGCTCGGATGCTTGAGTTTCCTCAGCGCCTTGGCTTCGATCTGGCGGATACGTTCGCGCGTGACAGAGAATTGCTGCCCGACTTCTTCCAGTGTGTGATCGGTGTTCATACCGATGCCGAAGCGCATGCGCAGCACACGCTCTTCGCGCGGGGTCAAGCTGGCAAGCACGCGAGTGACCGTTTCCTTCAGGTTGGACTGAATGGCTGCATCCACCGGGATGACGGCATTCTTGTCCTCGATGAAATCGCCCAGATGGCTGTCTTCCTCGTCGCCGATCGGCGTTTCGAGGGAGATAGGCTCCTTGGCGATCTTCATCACCTTGCGGACCTTTTCCAGCGGCATGGATAGCCGTTCGGCCATTTCCTCCGGCGTGGGCTCGCGTCCCTGCTCATGCAGGAACTGGCGGGAAGTCCGCACCAGCTTGTTGATCGTCTCGATCATATGGACCGGAATACGGATCGTGCGCGCCTGGTCTGCAATGCTGCGTGTGATCGCCTGCCGGATCCACCAGGTGGCGTAGGTGCTGAATTTATAGCCGCGGCGATATTCGAATTTATCGACCGCCTTCATCAGGCCGATATTGCCTTCCTGGATCAGGTCAAGGAACTGCAAGCCGCGATTGGTGTATTTCTTGGCGATGGATATCACGAGGCGCAGATTGGCCTCGACCATTTCCTTCTTGGCGATACGCGCTTCACGCTCGCCCTTCTGCACCATGTTCACAATGCGCCTGAACTCGCCCAGACTCATGCCGGTCTGGCTTGCGATATCGGCGATCTCGGCACGGATGCGTTCAACGCCTTCCGCCTCGTTCTCGGCAAAGGCGGCCCATTTCTTGTCCTTTTTGGCCATGGCTTTGAGCCAGGTTTCGTCCAGCTCGTTGCCCACATAGGCCTGAAGGAAATCGACGCGCTTGACCTTGTGACGTTCCGCAAGACGCAGCATCTGGCCGCCAAGTGCAGTCAGGCGGCGATTGAAGGCGTAGAGATTGTCGACGAGGAATTCGATCTTCGTCGCGTGGAACTGCACGCTTTCGACCTCTGCGGTCAATTCTTCGCGCAGCTGTTCGTATTTCTTTTCCTTGGCGGCCGGGAACTCGTCCCCGCTGCCGAGCGCGTCGACGCGCTCCGCCTGAAGCTTCTCGAACTTCTTGAACAGCTGAGTGATCTTCGCGAAGCGTTCGAGCGCGTCGGGCTTCAGCGCGGCTTCCATCTGGGCGAGGGAAAGGGTGTTGTCTTCCTCCTCGTCGTCGTCGCGCCGGCGGCTGGAGCCTTCGCCGTCCTCATCCTCGTCGTCGTCGCTCTCTTCTTCGGGCTCGTCGTCATCTTCCTTGTAGGAAGGCCCGGCGGTCGCTTCGCTGATTTCGCCGCTATCGTCGTCTTCACCTTCCTCCATCTTCTCGACGGGAGGTTCCTTCGACAACATCGCGTCGAGATCCAGGATCTCGCGAAGCTGCATTTCCTCGTTATTGAGCGCTTCCGACCATTGAATGATCGCATGGAAGGTGATCGGGCTCTCGCACAGGCCGATGATCATCGTGTCGCGGCCGGATTCGATCCGCTTCGCGATCGCGATTTCGCCTTCGCGGCTGAGCAACTCCACTGCGCCCATTTCGCGCAGATACATCCGCACGGGATCGTCCGTGCGCTCGGTCGTCGTTTTCTTGGGGGCTTCGGCAACATTGCTGCGAGTAGTATTGTTGTCGTCCGAAGCGCTGATTTCCTCGACGCCGGCATCGTCGTCCTGCGATTCGGCGTCTTCGTCATTCTCGACGATGTTGACGCCCATTTCCGAGATCGCAGACATCACGTCTTCGATCTGCTCGGAAGACATCTGGTCTTGCGGCAGGGCTTCGTTCAGTTCGTCATAAGTGAGATAGCCGCGGCGCTTCGCCTTCGCGATAAGCTTCTTGATCGAGGCTTCGTTGAGGTCGATCAGCGGAGCATCATCGTCTTTTTTCGTCTTCGCTTCTGACGCCATAGTCGCTTCTAATCCAATTTCCCTTCGTCCACCGCTTCTTCGCGAAGCGCGGACGATATTGTTTCCGGTGCCATTGCGGCGGCGCGTTTGCTGGCCATTTGCCCGAGTCGCCGCTCAAATTCCAGCTTTCGTTTGAGCAGCCGCTGCTGTTCTTCGAAAGCATCCTGTTCGAATGTCTGTTCGAACCGAGCGGTGGCATCGGCAAGAGCAGCCTCCAAGGCTGGCCGTTCGACCAGCAAGGCGACTGCCTCGGCCAAATCTTCGCGCGCGGCCTGCGGATCGGTTCCTTCCGTCAGGAAGGTGAAGCGGGTTTTATCCGGCAGCGCGGCGAAGTGTTCAAAGGCGGATATGGGAGATTGCTCGCCCATTTCAAGCGTATCGGCAGCATCGAGCAAGCCGTCAATCGCTTTGCCGATTGCATCGTCGGCAGAAGATAGCTTTCCAAGCGCTTCCGCATGCCGGTGGATTTCATCGGGATGGCGGACCAGTCCGGCAATGACTGCTGCCGTCAAAGTGTCGCGGGTGCTGCCCGAGCTGGCCCTGCGCAGTATTCCCGCTGCCTCTGAAGAAAGGCGCTGCGGCGCCCGCTTGGTATCCCGCCAATTGCCCCGTTCGCGCGGGGGGCGGGGCGGGTAGGCAAAGGCCGAAAAGCGGTCGAGCAGCTCGCGGCGGTAGAGCGAGCGAATATCGGTGTCCTGGATTGCATCGACATGCTCCAGCAAGCGCGCCTTCAGGCCGGCCTTGTCCTCCGGTGTGCGCAGCTCCTGTGCATCGCGTTCATGTTCCCACAGCGCTTCAAGCAGGGATTTCGGATCGGCAAGCAGCTTCTCCATCGCGCCTTTGCCCTGCTGTTTGAGCAAATCGTCAGGATCAAGGCCTGCGGGAAGACGTACGATCGCCAGGGAATGGCCCGGGCGGAGCAGGGGCAGGGCGCGGCCGATCGCGCGCATGGCAGCGCGCTGTCCCGCCGCATCGCCGTCGAAACACAATATGGGTACGTCGACGAGCCGCCAGAGAAGCTCGATCTGCCTTTCCGTCAGGGCGGTACCCAGGGGAGCAACGGCATCGCCTATGCCCGCTGCGGCAAGCGCGATGACATCCATATAGCCTTCGACAACCACTACACGGTGGGACTGGCGTGAAATCGGGCCGGCCCGGTGCAGATTGTATAGCGTGCGTCCCTTGTCGAAGAGCGGCGTATCGGGCGAGTTCAAGTATTTCGGTGCGTCGCTCTTGCCGGAATCGAGAATACGGCCGCCAAACGCGATGACGCGTCCGCGTGCATCTTCGATCGGCAGCATCAATCGCCCGCGAAACCGGTCATAAGGCGGCTTGTCGTCGACCTGGATCTGCAATCCGCCTTCGATCAGCATATGCACATCGAACCGTTCGCCCAGCGCCTGCCTGATGCCATTGCGGTTGTCCGGCGCAAAACCGAAGCCGAACCGCTCGATCGTGTGTGCGTCGAAGCCGCGCGAATGGAGATACTGGCGTGCCTTTGCGCCTTCGGCAGAGCTGAGGTTGTCTTTGAACCAGTCCTGCGCTGCGGCCATCACATCGTGCAGCCCTGCGCGCTCTTCCGCCTGCTTCGCCGCACGCGGATCGGGGGCGGGGACTTCCATTCCCGCCTCTGCTGCCAGTTCCTTCACCGCATCCATGAAAGAGAGGCCGCGCTGGTCGGTCATCCAGCGGATCACGTCGCCATGGGCGCCGCAACCGAAGCAGTGATAGAAGCCCTTTTCGTCATTGACGGTGAAGCTGGGGGTCTTCTCATTGTGGAAGGGGCAGCAGGCCTTCCATTCGCGCCCAGCCTTCTGCAGCTTATCCGTACGCGAAATCACGCTCGAAAGCGTGATTCGAGCGCGGAGTTCGTCAAGCCACTGTGGACTGAGCATAGATCGGACCATTTCGCCGTCCGTGTCGGACGCAGACGGAATTTGCGACGGTTTATTGTGCCGTCAGCTTGCCTTCGAGTCGAGATCGCAGTGCAACTTATCCAAAGCTTGCTTTCACGAGCGCGCTGGCTTTGCCCATATCCATCTCCGCACCGTGGCGGGCTTTGAGCAGGCCCATGACCTTGCCCATATCCTTGATCGATTCCGCGCCGGTTTCCGCCTTGATCGCTTCGATTGCGGCCTTGACCTCGTCGTCGGACATTTGCGCCGGCAGGAATTCCTCGATCACCGCCAGTTCGGTCGCTTCCGCTTCGGCAAGTTCCGTGCGCCCGCCATCCTTGTACATCTGAATTGATTCGCGCCGCTGCTTGGCCATCTTCTGCAAGACGTCGATCACCAGGGCATCGTCGTCATCGGGCGCTTTGCCGGTACGCAGTTCGATATCGCGATCCTTGATTTTGGCCAGGATCAGGCGAATTGCGGCCAGGCGTGTCTTGTCGCCTTCTTTCATCGCGGCGACCTGCGCCGACTTGATGCTGTCACGAAGCATTTTTCTGGTTCTACTTTCCTGTGGATCAATCCTTCCCCTTTTGGGGGAAGCGAGGTGTTTAGACGCAATTCTCTCGCTCCGATAGGTTGACGCAATGCAGCATCGCGTCTAGCGGATGAGCCTTAGCGCACATCGCAGAAACCCCTTTGAACGGAGCGCCATATGGCCGACCCCGCATCCTCGCACGCACCCCCGGAAGGTGCGACGGGAGTCCTCGCGTTTGCAGATGGTACAATTGTCTGGGGCAAGGGCTTCGGCGCAACAGGCAGTGCCGTTGGCGAGGTTTGTTTCAACACATCGATGACCGGTTACCAGGAAGTGATGACCGATCCTTCCTATGCCGCGCAGATCGTGACCTTCACCTTCCCCCATATCGGCAATGTCGGCGTGAATGAGGAAGACATCGAATCCAGCGTGGAAAGCGCCGTGGGGTGCGTCACGCGCGAAGAGGTGACCGAGCCTTCGAATTTCCGTTCTACCGGCACGTTCACGGACTGGATGAAGCGGAACGGCAAAATCGGCCTGTCGGGCGTAGATACGCGCGCACTTACCCGCCGGATCCGTCTGCAGGGTGCGCCGAATGCAGTGATCGCGCATGAGCCGAGCGGCAAGTTCGATATTCCCGCTCTCATCAAGCGTGCCAAGGAATGGCCGGGCTTGGAAGGGATGGACCTCGCCAAGCTCGTCAGCCGTAAGAAGAACGAAGACTGGGAAGGCGGCGTCTGGACTCTGGGCCATGGCTATGCCCGCAGCCCGCATGACGACCGGCCGCATGTCGTGGCGATGGATTTTGGTAGCAAAAACAACATTTTCCGCAATCTTGTTAAGGCTGGTGCGAAGGTGACGGTCGTCCCGGCGGAGACTCCGCTGGACAAGATCCTATCGCTTGAGCCTGATGGCGTGTTCCTTTCCAACGGACCCGGCGATCCTGCAGCGACTGCGGAATATGCCGTGCCGACGATCCAGGGCCTTCTGGAGCGCGACATTCCGATTTTCGGCATCTGCCTTGGCCATCAGATGCTGGCCATTGCGGCAGGCGCCAAGACGGCCAAGATGTTCCAGGGGCATCGCGGCGCCAACCACCCGGTCCAGCGGGTGGGAGGCAGCTGGGGCGAAACCGAAGGGCTGGTGGAAATCACCAGCATGAATCACGGCTTCGCCGTCGACAACGCCACCTTGCCGGATACGCTGGAAGAGACCCATGTCTCGCTGTTCGACGGCTCCAATTGCGGCGTGGCGGTGAAAGGCAAGAAAGCCTTCGGCGTCCAATATCACCCTGAGGCCTCTCCGGGGCCGCAGGATAGTTTCTACCTCTTCGAGAAATTCGTGGGGATGCTCGGCTAATGCCCAAAAGAACTGACATATCCTCGATCCTCGTCATCGGCGCGGGGCCGATCATCATCGGCCAGGCCTGCGAGTTCGACTATTCCGGCACACAGGCGATCAAGGCACTGAAGGAGGAGGATTACCGTGTGATCCTAGTCAACTCCAACCCGGCCACGATCATGACCGATCCGGAAATGGCGGATGCGACTTATGTCGAGCCGATTACGCCAGAGATCGTTGCCAAGATCATCGAGAAGGAGCGGCCTGACGCCTTGCTGCCGACAATGGGCGGGCAAACGGCGCTCAACTGCGCGCTGGCTCTCGACGCAGACGGGACGCTGGAGAAATTCGGCGTCCAGATGATCGGCGCCGATGCGGACGTGATCGACAAGGCCGAAGACCGGCAGCGCTTCCGTGAGGCGATGGACGAAATCGGACTGGAAAGCGCGCGCAGCGGCATGGCCAACAGCGTGGAAGAGGCGTTCAAGATCCTCGAGCGCACCGGCCTGCCTGCCATCATCCGCCCGAGCTTCACCATGGGCGGTACCGGCGGCGGAATCGCCTATAACCGTAGCGAGTTCGACCGTATCGTGCGCGAAGGCCTGGATGCTTCGCCCACAAACGAAGTGCTGATCGAGGAGAGCCTGCTCGGTTGGAAGGAATATGAGATGGAGGTCGTTCGGGACAAGAACGACAACTGCATCATCATTTGTTCGATCGAGAATGTCGATCCGATGGGCGTTCATACGGGCGATTCCATCACCGTCGCGCCGGCCCTGACGCTGACCGACAAAGAATATCAGGTCATGCGAAACGCCAGTCTGGCTGTTTTGCGCGAAATCGGCGTGGAAACCGGCGGGTCGAACGTCCAGTTCGCGGTCAACCCGGAGGATGGCCGCCTGATCGTTATCGAAATGAACCCGCGCGTATCGCGCAGTTCGGCGCTCGCTTCCAAGGCAACGGGCTTCCCGATTGCTCGCGTCGCGGCCAAGCTGGCCGTGGGCTATACGCTGGACGAGGTGATGAACGAAATCACTGGCGCGACCCCGGCAAGTTTCGAACCGACGATCGACTATGTCGTCACCAAGATCCCGCGCTTCACTTTTGAAAAGTTCAAGGGCGCAGTGCCTGAATTGGCGACCGCGATGAAATCGGTCGGCGAGGTCATGGCGATTGGCCGCAACATCAAGGAAAGCATGCAGAAGGCCCTGCGCGGGCTGGAAACCGGGTTGGACGGGTTCAACCGCGTGGTCGAGCTGGAAGGGGCAGGGCGAGAAGAGATCACAGCTGCTCTTTCCAAGCGGACGCCAGAACGGCTGCTGCAGGTTGCGCAGGCCTTTCGCGAAGGTTTCACTGTCGAGGAAATCCAGGGAATCACGCATTACGATCCTTGGTTCCTGCGGCATATTGAAGAGATTATCGCTGCCGAGAGCGAGATCATGGCAAGTGGCTTGCCCAACGATGCAGCCGGATTGCGCCAGCTCAAGGCGATGGGCTTTTCCGACAAGCGCCTATCTACGCTCGCTGTGCGGTCCGTCCATGTCGCGGGCGGCCTCGGTGAGACGCAGGCCAAGCGTTCCGGCCTGCTTCACGACACGCTTCGCGCCATGGCCGGCGCGACCAGCGAGGAAGAAGTGCGGGAGTTGCGCCACAAGCTGGGCGTTTTCCCCGTATTCAAACGGATAGACAGCTGCGCCGCCGAGTTCGAGGCGATTACGCCTTATATGTACTCGACCTATGAGACGCCCAGCTTCGGCGAGGCGGAGGATGAGTCCATGCCGACCGACCGCAAGAAAGTGGTCATTCTGGGCGGCGGGCCGAACCGTATCGGGCAGGGTATCGAATTCGACTATTGCTGCTGCCATGCCTGCTTCGCGCTGGATGAAGACGGGTTCGAGACCATCATGGTCAACTGCAAT
>JAUHYZ010000054.1 GCA_030426245.1 Alphaproteobacteria bacterium
ACCCCGCGGTAGATCTCGGTCTGCCCTTTTTGCCGTCCGAAACCCTTGACTTCGGAAACGGTCATTCCCGCGACGCCGATGGCGCCGAGGGCTTCACGCACCTCGTCGAGCTTGAACGGTTTAATTATCGCAATGACATATTTCATGTCTCATCCCCCGCATTCTCTTGCCGGACCATCCCGGCAGGATTCGAATGACAGCATTTGGCGCGGGCCCCGTCGAGAAAATTCGCAAGATGGCCCGGCCGGTAATTTCTCTCCCGCTTCTAAAAAAAGGGCCGGAGCCTCAGCTCCGGCCCTATTGAGGTTACGTTCGCAGGAGGAACGTCGTGAGGCGGGACCGGAGGAGGAGAGGAGAAGCCCCGGTCCCGCCAAGCTTGTAGGGCTTAGGTGTTGGCGAATTCGGGATAGGCTTCCACCCCGACTTCACCCTTGTCCAAGCCATCCATTTCAACTTCAGCACTCGGGCGCAGGCCCAGGGTGAACTTCAGAATGAACCACAGGATCGCGCTGGCGACGAAGGTGAACACGCCATAGGCAAGGATGCCCATGATCTGCGTGCCGTAGCTTGCGCCATCGTTGGTCAGCGGGACGATGAAGGTGCCCCAGATACCGGCCATAAGGTGGACCGGGATCGCGCCGACAACGTCGTCGATCTTCAGCTTGTCGAGCAGCGGAACCGCGAAGACCACGATCAGGCCGCCGACAGCGCCGATGAAGATCGCCGCAGGCACGGAAGGAGCGAGCGGTTCGGCCGTGATCGAAACCAGGCCGGCCAGCGCGCCGTTGAGCGCCATCGTTACGTCGATCTTCTTGTAGAGAAGCTGCGTCGCGATCACGGCAGCCACCACACCGGCCGCAGCGGCGATGTTGGTGTTGACGAAGATCTTCGACACGTCGGAAACGTCACCCACGGTGCCCATCGCAAGCTGCGAAGCGCCGTTGAAGCCGAACCAGCCGAGCCACAGGATGAAGGTACCCAGTGTGGCGAGCGGAATGTTCGAACCCGGGAACGCAACCACCTTGCCATCGACATAGCGGCCGAGACGCGGGCCGATGATCAGGGCGCCTGCAAGAGCCGCCCAGCCGCCGACCGAGTGCACGATCGTGGAACCGGCGAAGTCGGAGAAACCGGCTTCGGAAAGCCAGCCGCCGCCCCACTGCCAGCTGCCCGTGATCGGGTAGAAGATGCCGGTCAGGAAGACGGTGAAGATGATGAACGGCCAGAACTTCACGCGCTCTGCAACCGTGCCCGAAACGATCGAGGCGGTCGCTGCGCAGAAGACCATCTGGAAGAACCAGTCCGAAGCGACCGAATAGCCGGTCTCCAGATCGGCGCCGCCCACTTCCTGCATCGGATAGATGCCAAAAGTGCCGATATATCCGCTCACGTCGACATACATCAGGCTGTAGCCGGTGGCCCAGAACATGAGGCCGGCCACGGAATAGAGCGTGATGTTCTTGAGGCACTGCATGGATACGTTCTTGGAACGCACCAGGCCGGCTTCCAGCATGGCGAAGCCCGCGGCCATGAACATGACCAGGAAGCCGCCGATCAGAAACAGCAGCGTGTTGAAGATATAAGCGGTGCCGCCGGCAACGGCATCGGCCGCGGGAGCCGCAACCTCTGCCACTTCGGCGACCTCTTCGGCCGGCACAGCGGCAGCCGTGTCGGCCGCGACCGCAGCCAGACCCGGCTCGGCGATGGCGAGCGTGGCCAAGCCAAGCGCGCCCCATTTAACTATTTGCTTGTTCATGTCTGCTTTCCCCCAGTTCAGAGCGCAGTGTCACCGGTTTCGCCGGTGCGAATGCGAGTTGCCGAAGCGAGGTCCAGCACGAATATCTTGCCGTCTCCGATGCTTTCGGTGCTGGCGGTCTGCTGGATCGTTTCGACGACCTGCCCAGCGATCGCGTCCGTCGCGGCGATTTCGATCTTCACCTTGGGCAGCATGTTGGTGGAATATTCCGCCCCGCGGTAAATCTCGGTCTGTCCTTTTTGCCGTCCGAAACCCTTGACCTCCGACACGGTCATACCTGCGACGCCGATGGCGCCGAGGGCTTCACGCACCTCGTCGAGCTTGAACGGTTTGATGATGGCAATGATGAATTTCATCTCAAACCCCTGGTTGCCTACCGGCCAAATCGCCGGCTGCCTGACTAGCTTGCAACAAGCGTGCCAAACGCGTGAGTCAGTGAATTAAGACGAAATTTACGATTCTTTCCCGGGCGTTAAGGCCGCGCCTAGCTCGAATCTTGTGCAGCTGCACAAAATTTAGGCAGCTAACTGTGCCTCGGCCCAGACCGGCAGGTGGTCCGATGCCTGCACGGCGAGCGAGCTGCGATGCACGCCCTGGCCGGTGCAGCGCCAGTGGCGCGAAAGCACGATCCGGTCCAGCGGGGCGAGCGGCTGGCCGCTGGGGAAGGTCCGGCCAGGCGCAATCGGCTGCCAATCCCGCGTAAATTCCCGCATGCTGCCCCCGCGCAGCGACCATTCGTTGAAATCGCCCAGCAGCACGGCGGGGCAAGGCGGCTTGCAATCCGCCAGCTCGCCCAGCACGGCGCGGATCTGATCCCGGCGGCGCAGGCCGGAGAGGTCGAGATGCATGCCCGCCACGCGCAGCCGCTTGCCCTTCAGCGCCAGTTCCGCGCGCACCGCGCCGCGCGGTTCGATCGTGGGCAGATGCACCCGGTCCCCATGCAGGATCTCGATCCCGCGCCGCACCAGGATCGCATTGCCGTGCCAGCCCATGCTGGCGGGGCGCAGCGCAACCGGCACGATGTGATAGCCCTGTTCTTCCACCAGCAGGCGCGGCAGCACGGTGACGCGGCGGCCGAAGCGCCGGTCCACCTCCTGCAGCGCCAGGATATCCGCATCGAGTTCGCGCACCACGCGCAAAATGCGGTCCGCATCGCGGCGGCGATCCGCGCCGACCGCCTTGTGAATATTGTAGCTGGCGAATTTCAACTGCAAGAGATCGGGCGCTCTAACTAATCCTGCGGTTGCGGGCCGGAACAGGCCGCTTGGGTAACGCCGACGTTAGGCCCGGCAAGGGCAAGTGGCAATGTCCAAGGGCGGAACGGCAGGAGAGGCAGGTCGGGAGCGAATCGCACTATCGCGATGTTCCGGATAACTAACCCGATAGCGTTACGATGTCAAGCTTTTTGCTCCAAATGGGTTATTAGGGCGGAGGCCCTTAGCGTTCCTTGGTGGCGCTGAAGGCCAGATCCGGGTTCTTTTCCTGCTGGTAGTTCACGTCCCACAGGCTCTTGGCCATGAACACCAGATCCCCGTCGCGGTCGCGCGCGAGATTGGCGCGGTTGAAGCGTTCGAATTCGTCCACCGCCTTCTCGTCACCCGTCAGCCAGCGGGCGGTGTCGAAGGGCGCGGCTTCCAGCACGGCTTCCACCTTGTATTCCGCCTCCAGCCGGGAAACGAGCACTTCGAGCTGCAGCTGCCCGACGACGCCCACGATCCACTGGCCGCCGATTTCCGGATAGAACACCTGGATCACGCCTTCTTCGGAAAGATCGTCCAGCGCCTTCCTGAGCTGCTTGGTCTTGGTCGGATCGCGCAGCACCACGCGGCGCAGGATTTCCGGCGCGAAATTGGGCAGGCCGGTGAAGCGCAGCGCGTTCTTTTCCGACAGCGTATCGCCCACCCGCAAAGTGCCGTGATTGGGGATGCCGATGATGTCCCCCGCCTCTGCCGTGTCCGCAATCTCGCGGTCCTGCGCGAAGAACATGATCGGCGAATGGATCGCCAGCGGCTTGCCCAGCCCCGAGGGGGTGAGCTTCATGCCGCGTTTGAAGGTGCCGGAAACCATCCGCATGAAGGCGATCCGGTCACGGTGCTGCGGGTCCATATTGGCCTGCACCTTGAAGATGAACCCGGTCACTTCGTCCCGCTCGGGCGGAATCTGCTCCTCGCCCGCGGGCTGCGGCCTGGGCGGCGGGGCATAGCGGGCGATCGCCTCGATCAGATCGACCACGCCGAAATTCTTGAGCGCGGAGCCGAAGAACACCGGCGTCAGGTCGCCCCCGCGATAGGCCTCCAGATCGAATTCGGGATAGGCCACCCGCGCCAGCTCCGCCTCTTCGGCGAAGGGTTCGGGAATTTCCGGCGATGGGTCCAACTTGCCCAGGAATTCCTTGCTTTCGCCTTCCGGCAGGGCAAGCGCGCCGCTTTCGAAATGCAGCACGCCTTTGAACAATCCGCCCATGCCGATCGGCCAGCTTTGCGGGCTGACATCCAGCGCCAGCATGTCCGCCACTTCGTCCAGCAATTCGAACGGCGGGCGCCCTTCGCGGTCCACCTTGTTGACGAAGGTGATGATCGGCACGGAACGCAAGCGGCAGACCTCGAACAGCTTGCGCGTCTGCGGCTCGATCCCCTTGGCCGCGTCGATCACCATGATCGCGGAATCGACTGCGGTCAGCGTGCGGTAGGTGTCTTCCGAAAAATCCTCGTGCCCCGGCGTGTCGAGCAGGTTGAAGGTGACGATATCGCCATTCTCGTCGCGCCGCTCGAACGTCATCACGCTGGAGGTGACGGAAATGCCGCGCTGCTGCTCGATCTTCATCCAGTCGGAGCGGGCGCGCCGCGCCTGGCCGCGTGCCTTGACCTCTCCGGCAAGGTGGATCGCCCCGCCTTGCAGCAGGAGCTTTTCCGTCAGCGTGGTCTTGCCCGCGTCGGGATGCGAAATGATCGCGAAGGTTCGGCGATTGGACATTTCAACTTTCACTTCAATTCTCGTCACCCTGAACTCGTTTCAGGGTCCATTTCTCCTTTCGCACGTCCAGACCCGGAGGCGCGATGGATGCCGAAACAAGTTCGGCATGACGGAAATGGCTAATTTTCCGGGGGAGCGATCTTTTGATCGACATCCGCGCCTGTCAGCTTGAACTCACCACTCTCAGCTTCAAGTGCGTACCTCATGACCTGAGCTCCGCCCCCTGCTTGGCCGCAGCAGCCACCACCTGGTCGGCAATGGCCTTCAGCTCCTCGTCGGTATAGCTCTTCTCGCCCGGCTGAAGCGTGACTTCGATCGCCAGCGACTTCTTGCCTTCGGGCACGCCCTGCCCCTGGAACAGGTCGAAAATCCGCGCATCGACGATATTCGCCTTGTCCGAATTCTTCACCGCGCGCAGCAGATCGCCCGCCGGGACATCGGCATCCACCAGGAAGGCGAAATCGCGCGTCACCGATTGCAGCGCGGGCGGCGCATAGGCGGTGCGGGCGAAGCCCCCGCCCTTCTTCGCCGGGATCGCATCGAGATGGATACCGCCCGCCACCACCGGCACATCGATATCGAACGCTTCCAGCGTGCGCGGATGGATCGCGCCGAAGCTGGCGAGCTGGTTCTTGGGCCCCAGCCGCAAGGTGGCGGACTGGCCGGGGTGATAGAAATCGCCTGCCTCGCCCATGATCATCAGATTGCCGACCGGTGCGCCTGCCGCCTCCAGCAGGGAGAGGCACAGCGCCTTGGCATCGTAAGCGTCGAAAACCTGCGCCTTGCCGCTCTGCCAGCTGCGCGGGACCCGCTCGCCCACCAGCACGAAAGCCAGCGAAGGATGTTCGCCTTCGGCCAGGTAACGCCGCCCGATCTCGAACAGCCGCAGCGAGGATGCGCCGCGATCGAGATTGCGCCGCGCGGCCGAAAGCAGGCCGGGCAGCAGCGATGGGCGCATGACCTTCAGATCCTCGCTGATCGGATTGTCCAGCACCCAATGGCCGCCGCCGACTGCCGCCGCTTCCTTCTCCGAGATGAAGGACCAGGTGACCGCTTCGTTCAGCCCGGCTGCGGCAGCGGCACGGCGGACCTTGCGCTCCAGCTTCTGGGCCGGTGTGGCCGTGGGCCGGGCCACGCCTTCCATGCGCGGCAGCGGCGCGCTGAGCACACTATCGAGCCCGTGGATGCGCACCACTTCCTCCACGATATCGGCCGCGCCTTCCACATCGTGGCGGCGCAGCGGAACCGTGACCTGCCAATCGGACGACACTTCGAAATCGAGCGCGGCCAGAATCCGCCGCTGCTCGTCTTCGGGAATCGCGATCCCGCCCAGATTGGCGGCCAGCGCCGGATCGTAGGCGACGATCTTCGCTTCCATCGGCGGGCTGCCTGCACGCACCGCTTCGGAGGCTTCCCCGCCGCAGCATTGCTGGATCAGATCGGTCAGCAGCGCCAGCCCGTCATCGAGGAAGGCCGGATCCACCCCGCGTTCGAAACGCGTGCGCGCATCGGAGGCGAGGCCCAGGCGGCGCCCGGTCGTGCCGATACTGGCGGGATCGAAATAGGCGATTTCCAGCAGCACATCGGTGGTGCCCTCGGCCACGCCCGAATCCTCGCCGCCCATGATCCCGGCAATGTCGTGCACTTGCCGGTCATCGGCAATCACGGTCATGTCGGCATCGAGGCGGTAAGTCTTCTCGTTCAGCGCGGCCACTTCCTCGCCATCCTGCGCGCGGCGGGCAACGACGGCGCCGGAAAGCTTGGCCAGATCATAGGCGTGGGCCGGGCGGCCGCAGGCGAGCATCAGATAGTTCGTCGCATCCACCAGCGCGGAGATCGGGCGCTGGCCCGCGGCGATCAGGCGGCGCTGCATCCACTCCGGGCTCGGCCCGTTCTTCACGCCGCGAATGACGCGGCCGTAAAAGGCCGGGCAGCCTTCCGGATCGTCGGTGCGGATTTCGACCGGGCAGGGGAACGAGCCTGCAATTTCCGGCACCTCGACCGGCTTGAACGTGCCCAGGCCTGCCGCAGCGAGATCGCGGGCGATGCCCATCACGCCCATGCAATCGGGCCGGTTGGGCGTGATCGCCACATCGAAGATCGGCGTGCTGGCGCTGTATTCGGCGAAGCCGGTGCCGACGGGTGCATCTTCGGGCAGTTCGATGATGCCTTCATGGTCGTCGCCCAGCTCTAGTTCCCTTGAGGAACACATCATTCCGTTGCTTTCGACCCCGCGGATTTCCGACTTGCGCAGCTGCATGCCATTGGCCGGCACCGTCGCGCCGGGAGAGCCGAGCACGCCGACCAGCCCCGCACGCGCATTGGGCGCGCCGCAGACGACCTGCAGCGCATCGCCGGAGCCGGTGTCTACCGTGAGCACCTGCAGCCGGTCCGCATCGGGATGCGGTTTGGCCGTCAGCACCTTGGCGATCGTGAAACCCGCCAGGCTTTCGGCCGGATCTTCGAGGGCCTCCACCTCGATACCGATCGCATTGAGCTTGGCGGAGATCTCTTCCGCCGAAGCGTCGGTATCGAGATAATATTTCAGCCATTCGAGGGAGAACTTCATGCGCGCGCTCCCACACCGGCCGAAAGCGTCGGCTGATCGAAGGCGGAAAAGCCGTAATGCCTCAGCCAGCGGACGTCGCCGTCAAAGAAGGCGCGCAGATCGTCCATCCCGTATTTGAGCATGGCCAGGCGGTCCACGCCCACACCGAAGGCGAAGCCCTGCCATTCGTCGGGATCGAGTCCGCTCATTTCCAGCACGCGGCGGTTGACCATGCCGCTGCCCAGCAGCTCCATCCAGCCGTGGCCGGGCTCGTCACCGCTGCCGCCCAGCACGCGCCGCCCTTTTCCATCTTGGCCGTTCTCGATCGCGAAGCCGACATCCACTTCCACTGAAGGCTCGGTAAAGGGGAAATAGCTCGGCCGCAAACGCAGCACGATATCCTCACGCTCAAAAAAGGCCTTGAGGAAAGTCTCCAGCGTCCATTTGAGATGGCCCAGATGGATACCCTTGTCGATCACCAGGCCTTCGATCTGGTGGAACATCGGCGTGTGCGTAGCATCGCTGTCGCTGCGATAGACGCGGCCCGGCGCAATGATCCGCACAGGTGCGCCATCGGCCAGCATGGTCCGCACCTGCACCGGGCTGGTATGCGTGCGCAGCAGCATGCGCCCACCCTTCGGTGCGCGGTGATTGTCGCCGAAATAGAACGTATCATGCATCGCCCGCGCCGGATGGCTTTCCGGCATGTTGAGCGCGGTGAAATTGTACCAGTCGTCCTCGATCTCCGGGCCGGTCGCCACGGCGAAACCCAGATCGGCGAAGATTTCCGCCAGTTCGTCCATCACCTGGCTGACCGGATGGACGGAGCCTTGCGGCATGCCGGGCGCGGGCAGCGAAAGGTCGAGCGTTTCGGCCGCCAGCTGCGATTCCAGCGCGGCATTTTCCAGCGCTTCCTTGCGGGCGGTCAACGCGGCCTGAACGGCTTCGCGCAAGGCGTGGATTTTCGGCCCCTGTTCCTGCCGTTCTTCCGGCGTCATCTTGCCGAGCGTCTTCAGCAAAGCGGATACGCTGCCCTGCTTGCCCAGAAACTCGACACGCAAGGCTTCCAGCGCGGCAAGGTCCTCAGCTGCACCGATGCGGCTTTGCGCATCGCCGTTCAATTGCTCGATATCCGCCATGTAGATTGCTTCGCCCGGCTCGCTATTGTCTCATTGATCGCTCTGGGCGGCCTGTTAGCGCTCGGATCGCTCCAACCCAAGCCCTAAACGCCTGCGGAATTTCATTCGCGGCTTCAGTCGCCGGCGATCGGGTTCCCGTCGCCGCCAGCTCCGTAGCGCATCACGGTGGGCAGATCGAGCTGGGGCGCTTCGGGGATTCCGCCCGCTCTACCCTGCTTGACGAGCGCATCCAGAATCGGATGGGGCAGCGATGCGTATTGGCGCGGCGAAAGGCCCATGAACGCACGGAACTCACGCACGAATTGTGCCTGGTCGTGATATTGCCCGTCCATCGCCCCGATCCATGTGCCCGATGGGGCCATGATGTACTGCGCCAGGCTGCGCAGGAAACGCTGCCGGCGCAGCAGCACTTTGGGGGGAAAACCGAAATAGCGGCGGCACAGACGCCCGAGCGAACGCTTCGACATGCCGATCCGCTCGCCCAGTTCTGCCACGCCCGAAATCTCCGGATCGCGCAGCGCCTCCTGACAGGCGAATATCTGCGCCTCGTGCGAGACGTCGCGGTCTTCCAGCCGATTCAGATGATCGAGCATCTGCTCCACGATCACATGCGAATTGCCCCGTGCATTGCGGATGATGCCGACCAGGGGATCGAACGCGCTGAACGCCCGATGCTCGCTGCCGTCAAATGTCCTGTCCGAAAACTCGTCGGCCGGGCCATCGATAAATTTGGCCCATCCCGCGGGCTGCAGGCTGAGCCCCCAGACGCGCGACCTGGAGACGCCGAAATGGATCGCTTTGCTGATCGGGCCATGCGCGATGAACGGCGATTGCGCCTGCAGGAGGCCCGGGCCGACGCTCGCGAGGATCGGCGTGCCTTCGACAAATCGCAACGCCGCCCATTCGGGGTGAAGAAAATCTGTGAAGACCACGCCCTCTTCGCAGTCGATCGTCACCGAATAAAGCCTGGTCAAATAAGGCTGGAGCCTTTCAGGCACAGGGAAATTCTCAACCGATACTATATTCTCGGCCTGCATTTCAGCGTCTGGCGGGATCGCTATCCGTTCATGCATGAGAGATTAAACGGCAAAGGCAGTATCCAGGTTCCTTGGAATGGCTGCAATAATATGAGGACTGCCGAAATGGCAAACAATTAAGCAGCGTGACCGTGGCGTCCCTGTGGACGATCCAGCGTCTGGGCCGCTGCGCCCCACACTTTCGCGCGCTGTTTCATGAAGGCCCCCAGAATCGGGTGCTCAAGCGCGGCATATTCGCGCGGGCTCATGCACATGAAGGCCCGGAATTCGCGGACGAATTGCGCCTGATCGTGATAATGCGCGTCCATCGCCTCGCTCCAGTTTGCCGCATGCTCCAGCATGAATTCGGCAAGGCTGCGCATGAAGCGTTGGCGGCGCAGCAGCAGCTTGGGCGGAAAGCCGAAATAGCGCTGGCAAAGACGTTCCAGTGTCCGCCGGCCCAAGGCGCAATGTTCGCCGAATTCGGCCACGCTGGCGACAGCCGGATCGACCATTGCCGCATGTATGGCAACGATCCGTTCCTGGTCGGGGACGTCACGATTGAGCGCACGGAAACAGGCGATGATGCGGTCAAGCTCTGCCTGCTCGTCTCCGCCGCAATCGAACAGTTCGCGGGAAAGATCGGCAAAATTCGCAAAAGCCTGGTGGTTTTCGCCGTCGACCACGCAATTGGCGACATCGGCTGCCGGGCCGTGGCAGAACTTGGCCCACCCCAGCGGGAACAGCCCCACACCCCACATCCGGGTAGTGCCAAGTTCGAAATGGACGGGCAGCGAACTCGGCCCGGTGGCCGTCAGCCGTGCGCCCCTGAGCGGTTCGACACCGGGAGGCCCGGCATCGGGGCGGTCGCCGTCGAAAAAGCGCAGATTGGCCCATTCGGGCTGCAACTGGTCCCTGATACGCATTCCACCGGGGATGGTGAATGTCGCCCGGTAGAAGGAGGAAAAGCACCCATCCAGATCCGGCGGAGCCGGGTAGAAGCGCACGTCAGTATGACATTCCATCCCCAACACCCTCGACATGCGCGGGCTGCGAAATGGCACCCAGCCACTTCGCGCCCCACCCGCTCCATATCTCCCGGCATTAGCGCAGGATATGGATTTGTCAGGCTGGCAGTGCCTTCTTCGCCTGTTCGACGATCGCCGCGAAAGCTGCGCCTTCGTTCATCGCCAGGTCTGCCATTACCTTGCGGTCCAGCTCGATGCCGGCAAGCTTGGCGCCGTGCATGAATTGCGAATAGGTCAGGCCTTCGGCGCGAACCGCGGCATTGATCCGCTGGATCCACAAAGCGCGGAAGTTGCGCTTCTTAACCTTGCGGTCGCGATAGGCATATTGGCCGGCTTTTTCGACAGCCTGACGTGCGACGCGAATCGTGTTCTTCCGGCGGCCGCGATAGCCCTTGGCCTGCTCCAGGATCCGCTTGTGCTTGGCGCGCGTGGTGACGCCGCGTTTAATTCGGGACATTGGCTAGTACTCCTGTCTCAGTTGAGCCCGTAGGGCGCCCACTTCTTGATCACCTTTGCATCGGCATCGGAGATCACGTCGGTCCCACGGTTCTGGCGGATATACTTGCCATTGTGGCTGATCAGGCGGTGACGCTTGCCGGCAACGCCGTGCTTCACCTTGCCCGTTGCGGTGAGCTTGAAACGCTTCTTCACACCGCTTTTGGTCTTCAACTTGGGCATTTTCGTCTCCTCTTGGGGGACACGGCGGAATCAGCCCTGGCAGCCCTTTCAGCCAGGCCGACCCGAAAGAATCCCAATAACGGGACCCTTCGCGTGTCAGTGCAGCGCGCGCCATTACGGCCAGACCGAAGAAAAAGCAAGCGCTTCAGCCGCCGAACGGCGCAAGCCCCTCTTCCGCCAGCCAGCGCACGAAATCGCCATGCGGGATCGCCCGGGCGCCCGCAGGCAGCGGCCGGTTGAATCGATAGGCCTGAGCCTGGCAAGCCGAATCACCCGGGCCGGTGCCAGTGCCGGCGGACTTCAGCGTCACTGTCAGCGTCTGGCGGAGATAGAGCGAGCTCGCGCTGTGCAGGGGATCGTAATCCTCATAGGCGTCAAGCCGGGCAAGATCTTCCGCGCCGAAATCCGCGGCCGTTTCATATAGCCGGCCGTGGACCCGCCCCTCCCCGTCAAGCAGAGCCGGATACCAGCCTTCGGGGTCGGGCACCGCTTCCAGCACGCCTGCAACACTCGCCGAGCCGATCAATTCCATTCGCCGGTGCAACCAGGCGGCGACGGAATTATAGCCGCCGTCCAGCAAGGTACCGTAGAAGAAGAAACGCATGGCTTTCCCGCTGCTGCTGGGTCTGCCAAGGCAGTGGGAAGCGGCAAGCGGCCAGTCAAGGGAGCAAGGGATGGGAATCTTACAAAGCTATGCAATGACGGCGAAGGCCGGGCGGGAGAACGAACTGGGCGATGCGTTGCGGGCGCTCGCCGAAGCGGTTTCCGCCATGGCCGGGGCCGAGCGTGCGGAAGCGTTGCAGGACCGCAAGCAAAGCGGGAACTTCCTGTTCCTGGAATTCTGGCAGGACGACGAAGCACGCAAGGCCGCGGGCGCACAATTGCCCAAGGAGGTGATGGCGCGGGTGATGGACGCAGCGGAGAGCGAAATGACGATTGCAGGCTTCGACCGGCTCGCTTGAACGCGTCAGGGGTGGACCCCCAGCGCCTCCACCGCGTCTTCCAGCCGCGCCGGATCGCCCAAGGCAATCACATGCCCGTCCGACCCGGCATGGAGCGGTTCCCCGTTCCAATCGGCCATCGTGCCGCCTGCGCCTTCCACGACCGGGACAAGCGCAGCGAAATCGTAAAGCTTGAGCCCCGCCTCGCACACGATGTCGATATGGCCGGATGCGAGCAGGCCGTAATTGTAGCAATCGCCGCCATAGACCGGGCCCTGGCTCAGCCGGCCATCGGCCACTGTTTCGATCAGCGCCATGTAATGCTCCGCCTGGTGCTGGTCGAACAGATGCGGGCTGGTGGTGGCGATCTGCGCCCCTTCCAGCCGCGGGCAGGCACGCGTGCGCACCGCTTGCCCGTTGAACAGGGTCGGCTGGCCGACCACGCCCACCCAGCGCTCGCGCGCAATCGGCTGGTCGATGATGCCCAATATCGGGAACCCGCCGTCTATGAGCGCGATCAGCGTGCCGAAGATCGGCCGCCCGACGATGAAACTGCGCGTCCCGTCGATCGGATCGAGCACCCAATGGCGGCCCGACTTGCCTTCTTCGGTTCCGAATTCCTCCCCGATCACGCCGTCCTGCGGCGTCTCGGCCTTCAGGATCTTGCGCATTGCCTCTTCCGCCTCGCGGTCGGCCACCGTTACCGGCGACGCGTCGTCCTTGCTTTCGGTTGAATCCAGCGCGCGGAAATGCGGACGAATCGCCGCGCCCGCCGCGTCGGCAAGGCGGTTCGCAAGGGCAATGTCGCTATCGCGGACCACTCAGTCGAACAGGCTCGAGACCGAGCTTTCATCGGCGATCCGGCGAATCGCCTCGCCCAGCAACGGGGCGATGGTCAGGGACCGGATGCTGGTGGAATCCTTCGCGGCATCGGTTGCCAGGATTGTGTCCGTAATCACCAGCTCCTTCAGCGCGGACTTGTTCACCCGCGCCACGGCACCGCCCGAAAGCACGCCGTGAGTGATATAGGCCGCCACGCTCTTCGCGCCGGAATCGAGCAGCGCCTGCGCGGCATTGCACAGCGTGCCGCCCGAATCGATGATATCGTCGATCAGAATACAGTGGCGCCCCTGCACATCGCCGATGATGTTCATCACTTCGGATTCGCCCGGCCGATCCCGCCTTTTGTCGACGATCGCCAGCGGAGCATTGTCCAGCCGCTTGGCCAGAGCGCGGGCGCGCACGACACCGCCCACGTCGGGCGACACCACCATCAGTTCTTCCCCGCCATAGCGCGCCTGAATATCGGCGGCCATCACCGGCGCGGCGTAGAGATTGTCCGTCGGGATATCGAAGAATCCCTGAATCTGGCCGGCATGCAGATCGACCGAAAGCACGCGGTCTGCGCCCGCTTCCGTAATCAGATTCGCCACGAGCTTGGCGGAGATCGGCGTGCGCGGGCCGGGCTTGCGGTCCTGCCTGGCATAACCGAAATAGGGCACCACCGCGGTGATCCGGTTGGCCGAAGCGCGCTTGAGCGCATCGATGCAGATCAGCAGCTCCATGAGATTGTCATTCGCCGGGTAGGATGTCGACTGGACGAGGAACACGTCCTCACCCCGGACATTCTCGTGAATCTCGACGAATATCTCTTCATCCGCGAATCTGCGAACCGAAGCGTCCGTCAGCGGAAGTTCGAGATAAGCCGCGATCGCCCGTGCAAGCGGCAAATTGGAATTGGCGGCCATGATTTTCATCGCGCGATCAGCCCCTTTATCCGCGTGCGACTTGAAACACTTTGCGGCTCTAGCCGAGCGTCACACGATTGCAACCTGCAGCCGGGCGCCGCTGTTGAAAGCCTGAAGCGTCAGCAGACCGCTCAGTGCGAGCGGTGGTCGCCGCTGATCCAGCGCACCGTGCCCGAACTGGCGCGCATCACAACGCTTTGCGTCGTCATCCTGCCGCCCCGCAGGCGCTTCACGCCGTCAAGCAGAGAGCCGTCGGTAACGCCGGTGGCGGCGAAAATGCAATCGCCCTTCGCCAGATCGTCCAGCTTGTAGATGCGGTTGAGGTCTTCGATCCCCCATTTGTCGGCGCGGGCACGCTCGTCGTCGTTGCGGAAGACGAGCCTGCCGTTGAACTGTCCGCCCACACAGCGCAGTGCGGCAGCGGCGAGCACGCCTTCGGGTGCACCGCCCTGGCCCATATAGATGTCGATCGTGGTTTCAGGATCGGTCACCGCGATCACGCCGGCAACATCGCCATCGGGAATCAGTTGAATGCCGCAGCCCAGCTCGCGCAATTCGGCGATCAACTCCGCATGGCGGGGGCGGTCCAGCACGCAAACGATGATCTCGTTCGGCTTGACGCCCTTGGCTTCGGCCACGGCAGTGACGTTCTCCGTCACGCTTTTGTCCAGGCTGATGACGTCGGCGGGATAACCGGGGCCAACGGCCAGCTTGTCCATATAGACGTCCGGCGCATTGAGCAGGCAGCCTTCTTCGGCGGCAGCCAGCACGGCCAGTGCATTCGGCCCTGCCTTGGCCGTAATCGTGGTGCCTTCCAGCGGATCGAGCGCGATGTCGATCTTGGGGCCTTCGCCCGGTGCACCGCCCACCTTCTCCCCGATATAAAGCATCGGCGCTTCGTCGCGCTCGCCCTCGCCGATGACCACAGTCCCATCGATATAGAGTTCATCGAACGCCTTGCGCATCGCTTCCACGGCGGCCGCATCGGCGGCCTTTTCGTCACCGCGCCCGACCAGCCTGGATGCAGCCACTGCTGCCGCTTCGGTTA
>JAUHYZ010000008.1 GCA_030426245.1 Alphaproteobacteria bacterium
CCATTGCCCCCTATAGAGCGCAGCGAACCGCGCAATCAACGCGCTTTGATGCGCCGCGCACTCTTGACGTTGCACTGCAAAACGAGCAGGTGCCGAGTCATCCCGTTGCCCCCGCTCCCGGCCATTTCCGGAAGGGGTCCCACTTCACGGCAAAGGATGATGCATCACGATGACTCAGGTCGGCAAGAACTCGCTCGATACCCGCAGCACTTTGAATGTAGGGGGCAAGGAATACGCATATTACTCCCTGGCCAAGGCCGCGGAGACAATCGGCGACGTTTCCCGCCTGCCCTTTTCGATGAAGGTGCTGCTCGAAAACCTGCTGCGCTTCGAAGATGAAGGCTTCACGGTTTCGCAGGACGATATTCAGGGCCTGGCCGATTGGCAGAACGATCCGAAAACGGGCACGGAAATCCAGTATCGCCCCGCGCGCGTGCTGCTGCAGGATTTCACCGGCGTGCCCTGCGTGGTGGACCTTGCCGCGATGCGCGATGCGATCGCCAAGCTGGGCGGCGATACGGCCAAGATCAATCCGCAGGTTCCCGTGAACCTGGTGATCGACCATTCGGTGATGGTGGACGAATTCGGCCATCCCAAGGCTTTCGAAAACAACATGGCGCTGGAATATCAGCGCAATGCCGAACGCTACGACTTCCTTAAATGGGGCGCCAAGAGCCTCGACAATTTCAAGGCCGTCCCTCCCGGCACCGGCATCTGCCATCAGGTGAACCTGGAACATATCGGGCAGGGCGTGTGGTCCAGTGTGGATCAGGACGGCGCGCTGGTGGCCTATCCGGATACATGCGTGGGCACGGACAGCCACACCACCATGATCAACGGCCTGGGCGTGCTGGGCTGGGGCGTCGGCGGGATCGAGGCGGAAGCCGCGATGCTGGGCCAGCCGATCTCCATGCTGGTGCCCGAAGTGGTCGGCTTCAAGCTGACCGGCAAGATGGCCGAAGGCGTCACTGCCACAGATCTGGTGCTCACCTGCGTGCAGATGCTGCGCGAAGTGGGCGTGGTGGGCAGCTTCGTCGAATTCTACGGCCCCGGCGTCGCCCAGCTTAGCCTGGCCGACCGCGCGACCATCGCCAACATGGCGCCGGAATATGGTGCGACCTGCGGCTTCTTCGGCATTGACGACAAGACGCTGGAATATCTGCGCCTCACCGGCCGCAGCGAGGAAAGCATCGCGCTGGTGGAAGCCTATGCGAAAGAGCAGGGCATGTGGTTCACGGCGGAGAACGAGCCGGTCTTTACCAAGACGCTGGACCTCGACATCGGCAGCGTCGTCCCCTCTCTGGCAGGGCCCAAGCGACCGCAGGACAAGGTCGCGCTTCCGGAAGTGGACGAGCTGTTCAGTTCCGACCTCAAGAAGGTCTATGGCAAGGACAAGCCGGTCCGCGTGCCCGTGGACGGCGCCAACCACGATATCGGCGATGGCGACGTGGTGATCGCGGCCATCACCAGCTGCACCAACACGTCCAACCCCGACGTGCTGATCGCCGCCGGGCTGGTGGCCAAGAAGGCGAATGAGAAGGGCCTGAAGCCCAAGCCCTGGGTGAAGACCAGCCTCGCGCCCGGATCGCAGGTGGTCACCGACTATCTGGAGAAGGCCGGGTTGCAGGATCACCTGGACGCCCTCGGCTTCGATCTGGTGGGCTATGGCTGCACCACCTGCATTGGCAATTCCGGCCCGCTGGCCGAACCGATCAGCAAGGCGGTGAACGGCAACGATATCGTCGCCGCCTCCGTCCTTTCGGGCAACCGCAATTTCGAAGGCCGCGTCTCTCCCGATGTGCGCGCCAACTTCCTCGCCAGCCCGCCGCTGGTGGTGGCCTATGCGCTGAAGGGCACCGTCACCACTGACATGATCGAAACCCCGATCGGGCAGGATCAGCAGGGCGAAGATGTGTATCTGAAGGACATCTGGCCCAGCAATCTGGAAGTGGCCGATATTCGCGCCAGCTCTATCGACCGCCAGATGTTCGAAAGGCGCTATGCCGACGTCTACAAGGGCGACGAGCACTGGCAGGCGATCACGGTGGAAGCATCCGAAACCTATCAGTGGCGCCCGGGCAGCACCTATGTGGCCAACCCGCCTTATTTCGAAGGCATGGAAATGACCCCGGCCCCGGTGAACGACATTGTCGAGGCCAAGCCGCTGGCGATCCTGGGCGATTCCGTCACCACCGACCACATCAGCCCGGCCGGTTCGATCAAGGAAGATTCGCCCGCGGGCGCCTATCTGCTGGCCAACCAGGTCTCCAAGGCGGACTTCAACTCCTACGGCTCGCGCCGGGGCAACCACGAGGTGATGATGCGCGGCACCTTCGCCAATATCCGCATCCGCAATGAAATGGTTCCCGGCGTGGAAGGCGGCATGACCAAGTATGAAGGCGAAACGATGCCGATATACGACGCCGCCATGAAGCATGCGGCAGACGGCACCCCGCTGGTGGTGGTCGCAGGCAAGGAATACGGCACCGGTTCATCGCGCGACTGGGCGGCCAAGGGCACCAACCTGCTGGGCGTGCGCGCCGTGATCGTGGAAAGCTTCGAGCGTATCCACCGGTCCAACCTGGTGGGCATGGGCGTGCTGCCGCTGCAGTTCGAAGAAGGCACCACGCGCGAAACGCTGGGCCTGACGGGCGATGACAGCTTCACCATCAAGGGGCTGGCCACGCTCACGCCGCAGCAGCTGGTGGAAGTGGAAGTTACGCGCCCTGACGGTTCGAGCTTCACCTTCAACGCCAAGTGCCGGATCGATACCGCCAATGAGCTGGAATATTACCTCAATGGCGGCATCCTGCAGTATGTGCTGAGGAAGCTGGCGGCCTAAGCCTTCGCCCAATCCGGATCGGCGCTATCCAGATCCGTTGGTGCTGAACCGGCGGTGCTGCGCTGCCGCTTCGCGTTCGCTTGCGAAGCAGCAGCGCGTCACGCGACCGCCGATCAGTTCGTCCGCCCGGCAGCCTCAAGGGTTGCAGCCGGCATCGGGATCTCGCCGGGATCGGGCATCGCTGCCGTCGTTTCGAAGAACTGCGACGACGGCGTATTCGCGATGAATTCCGCGACCAGGGAATGGTCGCTGCGGACCGGCTGCGGCGTGTCGTCCGGCCGGTTCAGCGGGACGACCTGCCGCAGGGCCGCATGCGCCGCCGTGGGGCCGGGGCCGAAGCCACGCTCCGGATTTTGCGCCTTGCGCACGTCCATCCAGTAGGCCGCGGTGAGGATCGATCCGGCGAGCAGCTCGCGCTGAACCTCCAGCAGCCGATTGGCGCGTTCCAGCCGCAGCAGCGGGACGGCGCCGACATCGGCCGGGTCGGCGACCGTGCCGATTCCGGGCGGGGTCAGCGGCATGGCCAGAGAGAGGATTTCCGACCACAGCCAGTGATTGGACCGGCCGCCGCCGCTACCGAAGCGGGGGCCGTCTTCCAGCACCTCTTCGGGGCGCACCACGGTGAAGAAGGGATCTTCGAACCGGCTTATCGTTTCGACTACGATCGAATCCACATTGATCAGGGCGATGCCCAGCTGCTCGATCGAAACCACCAGCGGGAAGGGATCCCAGTTGGAGTTCGAGAAGATGTAGCCGCCGACACCATCGGAAAAGCGGCCGCCCTTGATGTAGTATTGCATCATCTGGGGCGTGGAGAGTTCCCACGCATCTTCCGGGCTGACACCCGGCCGGGAGGTCGGATTGTGATCGCTGGAGTTTATCTGGATCAGCGTGTTGTTGCGCAGGTTGGCCCAGGCTTCCCACACTGCGCCCTGGCGCCAGGGTTGGGCGCGCAGGCCCTCGGGATCCTGAATGATACGGTCGGGATCGGCTTCGAACAGATAGCTGCCGCGCAGCATCTCCATCACCCGCGCGCCGTGATAGCCGACCCAGGGGAAGGGGCGCGTGCCCAGCGTGGGCATGGCAATCGGCGTCAGGCTGGAATTCATGCCGTTCAGCGTCATCGCATAGGCCATGTCGGCCCATTCCAGATATTCCCGCACATCGTGCACCAGCAGCGCGGCCTTGCCCCCCGTCAGCGAACTGACGGTGTTCATGGCGTCGTCATTGCCGGAAAGTTCGAAGGGCTTCAGCCCTGCCTGCCGCAGCGCATCGGCGGCGAGCATCCGCTCCCCCTTGTAATAGGCGAAACCGCGACCGCCCATAGTGGCGCCGGCCGGGATGAAATCGGCTTCACCGCGCGCGCCGCGGGCGGGCATGGCGGGATAGATGCGGTTGTTGAGCAGCGCCACCACGCCATTGATGAAGTTCTCGCTGGAGGCTTCCCAGGTCGCCGTATTGGCGAGCACGGCCAGCATGGCGCGCAAGGACGCTTCGTCCAGAACCTCCGGCTCCAATCCGCGCGAGCCGTAAGACCCTTCGAAGCGTTTGGCGATGGTCGCCAGCGCTTCGGGCGAATCCGGCGATCCTTCCAGCGTCACGATCTCGCGGCCCGCCCCCGCGCCGCGGTTGAAGCGGTAGACGGAAACGCCTTCTTCCTGCGCCTGCAGCATCAGCCCATAGGAGGCCTTGGCCCGTTCCATGGCTTCCGGGGCAACTTCGATCTTCGCCCCGCCGCGCGCGACCTTGACCACTTGCTCGATCGTCAGGCTGTGACCGGTGAGCGTGACCGTCTCATCGGCCATCGTCGGCTCGATGGATTGGAACTGCGCCGCCGCGGGCGTCGCTGCCAAGGCAAGGATGGCCGCCGCCATTAGGCTGAAGACGCCAAGCGCCGCGGATGCAAGCTGTCGGTAGCTATCGCCAAAAAATGTGTCCGGTTTGCGAAGGTCGGCGCAGTGTTGGGGATGCATTGCGAAAATTCCTTTCGGGAAAGTCGGCTCCCGTCAGGACTATTGCATCGGTGCCCGGCAGGACAAAGGCGAGCCGAACGAACGGGGCCATACCTTTTTCCGAAAGGGCGGCGTTGATGGCTGCAATGGGTGGGGAGCGGACGACCCAATACCACCACATCCGTTCGTCCTGAGCCTGTCGAAGGACGCGCGTTCATGCTTCGACAAGCTCAGCACGAACGGGTTCTGGATGATGGCTGTGGGTCCGCTCTGGCTCGTTAGCGGACATTGAAACGCGGTCACCCCGGGCCTGTCCCGGGGTCCAGCTTTTTACTTGTCGGCATAAGAGAGCGGGATCCCGGAACAAGTCCGGGATGACCAAGGGGCACGGGAATGACGATAGGGGGCAGACACACCCGATCATCCGGCGGCGAACCCGGACGTTACGCCCTGAAGAAATAACGGATCGCGCGGCTGGCGCCGGGATGCGGGTGAGGCAACCCTGGGCGTCAGGTCAGGCGGGCGGATGGAAATGTGTTGCGATTGACCTATGCGTTCCAAATTCCGCTCCATCCGCGCACAGGTTCGGCCCTATTTCCCGCCACCGGCTCGGGATGAGAGGAGCGGGCTCGCATTGCTCCTTACATCCCTGCGGCTGAATTGCCGCACCACATCCGGTGTCTGCAGGCTTCTGCCGCTCTCTTTCCTTTCGGGCTGAGGTGACCCGTCAGGGGGAGAAGCAACAGGCGGAGCCGGCGAATGAAGCCGCCTCCCTGACGCAATATGCGCCAGCCGCGAATGTCCCATTTTGGGACAGATGGAAGCGGGTTCAGCCGGCCATGCCGCCCCCGATCCGCATCCTGCTGAGGTTACAGGATGGGCGCATCGATAACCAAAACGGTTAGTTATGTCAAGAAGAATGTGCCGGGCGCGTGCAGCGGTGCCGATCAGCCGGTGCCGAAAATCACGGGGTAGAGCGACGCCAGCAGAAGCAGCGCGGCCGCGATATTGAAGGCGCGCAGCCAGTTCGGGCGGGAAAGCACGCGCCGTACCTGCACGCCCATCAGCGTCCAGACGCTGACCGACGGAATGTTGACGATGGCGAATACCGCCACCAGCACCGCCAGGCTGGCGAAGGGCGCATTTTTCGACGTGTAGGTGGCAATTGCGGCCAGGCCCATGGTCCAGGCCTTGGGGTTCACCCCTTGGAACAGCGCGGCCTGAAAGAGGGAGAAGGGCCTGGGCCCCTCGGCCTGCAAATCGCCGCCGCGTATGGGGGAGGCGGCGGTCGCGATCTTCCAGGCGAGGAACAGCAGATAGGCCACGCTGATCCATTTCAGCGCCGTGTAGGCCATCGGGAATCTGCCGAACAGCTGATACAGCCCGGCGCCCATCACGCAAAGCAGCACGGCCATGCCCAGCACGACGCCCAGCATGTGCGGGATGGTCCGGCGAAAGCCGAAATTCGTGCCGGAGGCCATCAGCATGATGTTGTTCGGCCCCGGTGTGATGGACGCGACGAAGGCGAAAGCCGCCAGGGCAAAGAGCAACTCGGTTTGCATGACCGTGCAATAATAGGCGAATATCCGCCGAAATATGTTGCAAAGATCGTGCAAAAATCGTCCAATGCACAATATATGGCGGATATGGACGATTTCGACCGAAGGATATTGCGCGTTCTTCAGGAGGACGGGCGGATCAGCAATGTCGATCTCGCTGCCAGAGTCGCTCTCTCGCCATCGGCATGCCTGCGCCGCGTTCAGGCGCTGGAGCGGTCCGGCGCGATTGCGGGCTACCGCGCCAGTGTCAGCCCGGAAGCGCGGGGCGTATCCTTCATCGCCTATGTCACGGTGGGCCTCTCACGCCATACGAAGGACGAACAGCTAAGTTTCGAGCGGGCGATCGGTCAGTCGCCCGAAGTGCGCGAATGCCACAATGTCACCGGCAGCGTCGAATATCTGCTGCGGATCGAAGCGGCCGATCTGGCGAGCTACAAGCATTTCCATACCGAAGTGCTGGGCGCCCTGCCGCAGGTTTCCACCATCACCTCCTACATCGTGATGGGCTCGCCCAAGGACGAACGGGCCTAGGCAGGCACTGCTCCTGCCAGGCCAACGCTTGATCGGGTTCGCGCCGACTTATTCGGAACATTGCAGCGCCCCCACGGATTGAGTCGGTATAAAGCAACCGAACGGAGTGAACGAACATGACCGACCAGAACGCCGATCAGGACAAGAAGATGGACCAGGACCGCGCGGAAGGCAGTGCGAAGCAGCTTTCCGGCAAGTTGAAGGAAGGCGCCGGCAAACTCGCCGGAGACGCCAAGCTCGAAAATGAAGGCCGCGCCGAGCAGGCCGAAGGCAAGGTCCAGAATGCCTGGGGCAGCGCGAAGGAAAAGGCGCGCGAATTCGTCAAGGACGAAAAGGCCTGAAGCCTCCTCCCGTCACCGGGCGGTAAATCCGCACAAGCAGGGCCGCGTTTGCCGCAGGGCAGGTGCGGCCCTGCCCCTGTCTGGACCCGCTCTGTCTGCACCCACCTCTAACTACCGCCAGCTCTATCTACGGGTTGATCCGGTGGTTCACGGTCACGCTCGAACCCGGATAGGACCCGTCCGCGTTGAGCACCTGGTCGGGATCGGCGATCAGCGTGCCGACGGTCAGATGCACGATGCCGTCTTCGGCGCGGAACATCGGCATATCCGGATCGCCCGAGAGGATCAGCGTTTCGATATAGATCTGGCGGATGGTGCCCGCCGTGCCCTTGCCAATCACGTTGAAGGACCGGTTGGGCCCGATCTCCACCAGTCCGTGATCCTGATCGTCCCACAATTTCATGCCCGAATAGCAGCCTTCGACGTAGACGTTGTTCACCGACACGTCGCCCTTCAGGTCCAGGCAGGCGTCGCTGGCATTCCTGATCCGGCCATTGGTGATGGTCCCGGAATAGCCTCTCTCCGTCGAGATTCCGTCGACATTCTGGAAGTAGGTGCCCGCTTCCATGAACAGGTCCTGGAAATCGAAGCGGTCGATGGAAAATCTGCCGATATCGTCCGCGCCGCGGCCTCTCAGCGCGATGGCGGCCCAGGCGTCATCGATGTTGCGCGTCGGCTTGTCGGGATCGCCGCGATAAATCAGATCCTGGAAGGTGACATTGGTCATGTAGCTGGTGAAATGGCCGATCCCGATCCCGTAGATCGAACTGCCGGAGGAAGCTCCGTCTGTCACTTTCACGCGGCTGACGCGCAATTGGGGCATGTTGAACAGCTTGACCACCAGCCCGAAATTGCGGGCATCCACGTCTTCCACCACATAGCCGCTTATGCCGTTGCCGCGCATGTAGAGATCGGCTTCCTCGATGCAGAGGCCGTCCACATCGGCTGTGCCGGAATTCAGAACCTGCTCGGCGGGCATTGTGTAACGCCCCGTGCAGGCGATCTGCGGCTGCTGGATCGTCGGCATGGAAAAGGCCGGCACTCCCGGCGTAGGGGCGGGCGTCGGGCTCGGCGAGGGTGAAGGGGCAGGCCGCGGCGAGGGTGTCGGGGAAGGCGCAGGTGCAGGGGCCGGCGAAGGCGTGGGGGAAGGCGCGGGCGCTGTCGGCGTCGGCGTGGGGGAGCCCCCCACCGCACCATCGTCCTCGCCGCCGCAAGCTGCGAGCAGGGCTGGCAGGATCAGCGCCAATGCGCTGCTGTTTCGGTAATTCACTCGCGCCTCGCTTCGGGGAGATGCTCGGCTGCGAATCTGATGGAAATTCCGCCTGCCCGCCAGTGGCGCGCGCCCTTCTTCCACAATCGCGCGGCGAGTTTTCTCGCGGCTGCGAAGATGCCGGCCCGCCTCAGGGTGCGATCAGCACCTTGCACTGGCTGGTGCGGTGCTTGAGGCTTTCGAACACTTCGGGCGTTTCGGCCAGAGCGATCGTGTCGGTCACCAGCAGGCGCGGCTTGGCATCGCCCTGTTCCAGCGCGTCCAGCGCGGCCTGATAGTCCTGCCGCGTGAAGAAGGCGCTGGTCACCAGCTTCACTTCCTTGCTCAGCATGCGAAAGCTGTTGATTGTGTCGGGCTGCGTGCACAGCCCCAGCAGCAGGATCGTGCCGCGATTGCGCACCTGCTCCACCGCTTGCGCGATCAGGCCGGGAATGCCGACGCATTCGAAGACGATATCCGCCTTGCCGCCCAGGCCGCGCTCGGCGCTGCCCACCGGATCTTCGGGATCGACCACGAACACGTCCGCCCCCATGCCCAGCGCGCGCTCGCGCTGAAAATCGGCGACGTCCTGAATGGCGACCTTGCCCGCGCCCATGCGCTGCGCCCAGAAGGCGACGGCCAGGCCGATCGGCCCCGCGCCCAGCACCAGCACCTTGTCCCCCCGTTGCATGCCCGAAAGGTTCACGCCGTGAAGCGCCACGGCCAGCGGCTCTATAATCGCACCGTCCGCCAGGCTGATATCCGCCGGCAGTTTCACGCACTGATTGGGCCGGGTCACCGCATATTCGGCATAGCCGCCGCCCTGCAGGCCGAACTGATCGCACCATTGCACTTCGCCCTTGCGGCAATATTCGCAGTGCCCGCAGCTCTTCAGCGGGATCACCGAAACCAGCTCTCCGGTCTTGAAGCCTTCGACGCCGCGGCCAAGGCCAACGATTTCGCCGGCGAATTCATGGCCCAGCACGTCGCCATGCTGGCAACCATAGGCGGCGTCCTCCGTCATGTGCAGATCGCTGCCGCAAATGCCGCAGCGCCCGACATGCACCACCACTTCGTCTTCGCCGGGCGCCGGATCGGGCAGGGTTTCCGCCTTGAGCGGCTGATGCAGGGCCTGGAAGGTCACGGCGCGCATGCGCTTATTCCTCCCACGGTTCCTGTTCGCCCATCGCCACGTCGGCGGAATTGGGCAGGATGAAATCGTCGAGCACGTCGATTGCTTCGGGAAAGGCGGCCCGAACCCGGCGCTGTAGATCCTGCGAATCTTCCGCTTGCGCGACCAGCTGCGGCCACGCATCGAGATAGCGATAGGTGAAGGCGATCCCGCTGGCATCGTCGGCCAGACCGGGCTTCGCATGGCCTGCCACAACGATATCGGGCTCGAGCTCTTCCAGCGTGTCCATCGATTGGCGCCAGGCCGTCACCGCATCGGGCGTATGCTCGCCCAACCACAGGAATACCTGATTGAACACAAGGTCCCCGGCAATCAGCGCGCGGATTTCCGGCACCCAAAGTGCAGTGGAGTGCCGATGGTCGCCCTGCATCGGGCCGAGCACTTTCAGCTCGTGCCCCTCCAGCATGATGGCGTCGCCGGCCAATGCATGGGGTGCACTGGGATAGGCCGGGCCGTTGTCGGCCAGCATCGGGCTCCAGCGCGCGACCTTGAAGGGCAGGGAGCGCCAGATGTCGGCCACGACAGTCTCATGTGCGACGATCTCTGCGTCCGGAAACACTTCTTCCAGCACGTCCATCGAGAAGAAATGATCGGGGTGATCGTGCGTGACGAAGACATGGGTGAGGCGTTTGCCGCTATCCAGCACCATTGCCGTCACGCGGTGTGCGTCCGCCTGAGTGAAGGGCGGATCGACCAGCACGGCGTCCCGCTCTCCCACGATCAGCGCGGCGTTGGAATGCAGCGATCCGGCGCTGGTGCGCAGCACTTCCACTGTCAGCGGCGGCGCGTTCTCCTGGGCCGCGGCGCTATGCGCAGTGAGAGCCGCGAGCGCGGCCAGCACCACAGAGGCAATCCTACCCATTGTCTTTTCTCCGTCAGTCGTTCAGCGGCTTGATCGGCCCCAGCTGCATGCCGCCGTCGATCATCACGTGGCTGCCGGTCATGTAGCTTCCGGCGTCAGAGGCCAGCAGCAGGGCCAGCGGCTTGATCTGATAGGTCTCCGCCATGCTGCCCAGCGGGCACAGCTCGTCCCAGGCCTGCTTCGCCTGCGGGTTCTTTTTCACCCAGCCATCGCCGATATTGGTGACGAAGGGGCCCGGCGCGATCGCGTTCACGCGGATGCCATAGGCGGCCAGTTCGAAGGCCGCATGGCGCATGAAATGCTTCACGCCCGCCTTGGCGGCCATATAGGGCACGCCCACGATCGCCTCGTTCACTTCCGCCGCGTTGGAACTGGTGATCACGATGCTCCCGCCGCGGCGGCCGGTATTCGCCTCGTTCCGTTTCATCGCCCGTGCCGCTTCGCGCACCGTATGGAACACGCCGGTCAGGTTGACATTGATGGATCTGTGCCAGCGCGCGGGATCGTAAACGTCGATCTGGCCATCGGGATTGCGCTTGCCCTCCGGCGTCCAGAAGCCGTTGCCCGCATCCACGCCTGCATTGGCGAAGCATATATCCAGTCCGCCATAGGCATGGACATGGCCGTCCACCGCCTCTGTCACCTGGTCGAGATCGGCCACGTCGCAGACCGCCCAGCGCGCTTCGTAGCCTTCCTTCACCAGCCTCGCGGCTTCCCGCTCGGCACCGTCGGCGTCGATATCGGTCAGGGTCACCACGGCACCGGCTTCGGCCATGCATTCCGCATAGGCGAGCCCGATGCCCGAGGCGGCACCGGTGACGAGCGCAGAGCGGCCCGACACGTCGAACTGGTCGAGCGTCTTCATGTGCAGTCCCTCAGACGTAGAGCTTTTCGTTGATCGCGATGCCCTGATCGCGGCAATATTCCTCGTAGTGGTTCATCATCCACCACACATCGACCGTTTCGATGAAATTGGCATTCTCGTCGTAAAACTCGATCGGGCCTTCCATCCAGCCGAACAGTTTGCAGCCTTCGGGATGCTCGGTCACCAGCGTATGCGCTTCGCCCGGAACTTCCAGGATCAGGCCGCCGGGCGATGCCACCCAGTCATATTCCAGATAGCGCACGCTGCCTTCCAGGCAGACCATGGTGATCGTGCCGCGGTGCAGATGGGTGCCGACAACGCCGGGGCCTTTCACCCACAGAATGTTGGAAAACAGGTTGCGGCGGACATCGAATGCCAGGTGCTTGATCGCGGCATTGTCGCCGAAGGGCACCCAGGGGCTGTCATCGTCGGTCTGCGCGTCGATATAGCGGCCGCCGGGAGAATATTTCTCCACCATGGAGCGATAGTTGAAGGGGACTTCCACGATCTCTTTCTTCGTGGACGGCGGGGCTTTCATCTGGGTGGCCAATGGCACTCTCCTGGTTGATGCGGCCCGGCACATTTCCGGACTCGCGTATTTCGGACAAAGTCTACTCGCTTGACCGGCTTTGTCACGCAGTCTGTGCGGCGGAACGCCGCGCCCGGACGGCGGGGGCGGACTCGGTCAAGAACATCGAAAAGAAGAAGGCGGCCAGCGTCAGCGCCAGCAGCAGCCAGATCGTAGCCGAAAGGCCGTGCAGATCGGCCAGCCAGCCGGCAAGGGAAGGGCTGAGCACGCCGCCCAGCACTTCGCCGATGCCGCCCACGAAGCCTGCCAGCGTGGCCGTGAGCCGCGGATCGACGCTTTCGGCCGGCACCGTCGCCATGAAGAGCGGGAAGGTGCCGCTGACGAACCAGCCGGTGAAGAACAGCAGGCCCATCGTCCATGCCGATCCCTGCCAGTAAAGCGCCCCCAGCGGCAGAATGGCGCCGATCAGGCAAGTGACAAGGAAGGTCGGCTTGCGCCCCCAGCGGTCCGAGATCGCGGGGACGAGAAACCCGCTGACCGCCGCCGATATGCCCAGCACGGCCATCACCCCGGCCATTACCGGCCCATCGTAACCTGCGCCTCTGACCAGATAGAGCGGCATGAAAGTCCAGCACACGACCAGGTAGGAAACCAGCAGCACGGACAGCACCGTGCACAGCAGCACATTGCGGTTGGAAAGCGCCTCCATCAGGGTGGGCTTGCGGATCGCGGTTTCGCCTTCTTCCAGATGGCCCTGTTCCACAAGTGCGGCCGGCGCTTCGCGCAGGGTTAGCCAGATCAGCGCGGCAGTGATCAGCCCGGGGATGGCGGCGATGTAGAAGCCCATGCGCCAGCCCACCCATGCCGCCAGCGGGATCAGGACCAGCGGCGCCACCGTGGAGCCCAGGATGCTGGAAAAGAAACTCTGGCCCACGCCCATGGCCGTGCCGCGATGCTTGGGATTCACTTCCGCCACGATCATCGCATGGCTGATCGGCATTACGCCGCCTTCGGCCACGCCCATCAGCAGCCGCGCGGCCAGCAGCGCCAGAAATCCCCCGGCCAGCCCGGACAGGAAAGAGCAGGCGCAGAACATCACCGTGCATATCAGCAGCAGCGGTTTGCGCGATCCCAGCCGGTCGGACAGCGGACCGATCGCCAGGCCCGCCATCGCCCAGGTGAGCGAGAGCCCGGAAGAAAGCATCCCGATCTGCGTGTTGCTGAGCCCCAGATCCGGCTGGATCGAAGGCATCATGAAGTTCACTGCCTGCCGGTCGAAGAACAGGATTCCGAAATTCAGGCTCAGCAGCAGGACCAGCCAGAACTGGTAGCGGCCGCTGCGCCGCATGGCGGGCTCGATCATGGTCCGATGGGCTCGATCATACAGGTTCGTAGGTCTTGCCGCGCCGGCGAAGCGCGGCAGGTGCGGTTTCATGCAGCCCCATGGAGACGATCCCGCTGATCGCGGCCAGCACCATCAGCGCATAGAGGAAGGATTCCATCCCGAACCGGTCGTTCAGCAGCCCGGCAATCGGCGGGCCCGCGACGCCGCCCAGCACTTCGCAGAAACCCATGGCCAGGCCCAGCACCGTGGCATGGTGGACCGGTTTGAACGTTTCGGAAGGGATCGTGGCCATGAAGATCGGGAACGTGCCGTTGACCATCCAGCCGAGGAAGAAGATCGGCACCAGCACAACGGCATAACCGCTCATGTTCCCGATGGCGAAGCTTTCGAAATTCGCCGGATCGAGCAGCAATACGCCAAGCGGGCCGATCAGCGAGAGGAATGGCAGGAAGACCATCACCGGTTTGCGCCCGATCCTGTCGGAAAGGCCGGAAACCGCCATCGAATATATTGCCGCCGCGATGCCGAGCGAGCCCATGAGGTAGCTCATCGAAGTGCCGTCCAGGCCTTTGCCCTGCACCAGGAAGATCGGCATGAAGGCCCAGGTAATGACGAAATGGGCCACCATCATGATGCCCACCACCACGCTGATCCACATGTTGCGGACTTTCATGGCGCGGACGACTTCGGTGAAATAGCTGCTCGCCGCTTGCGAATCGCCGGCAGTGGGCCTCTCGTCGCGCGCGACGGGCCTTGGCTCTTCGAGCAGGAACCAGATCAGCGCGGCCGAAATGAGGCCGGGCAGCGCGGCAAGGTAGAAGGCCTCGCGCCAGCTGAACTGCATTTCGACAACAAACCATACCAATACCACGGGCGCGGCGAAGCTGCCGAGCAGGTTGGAGCCCAGATTTTGCGCAACGCCCTGCGCCAGGCCGCGGCGTTCCGGGTTGACCTCGCTTGCCACCATCGCATGGCTGATCGGCATTACGCCGCCCTCGGCAGCACCCATCAGCAAGCGCGCGCCGAACAGGAACAGGAAGCTGGGCGCAAGCCCGGAAAGAAAGGAGCACAGCGAAAAGGCGATCGTGGCGATGATCAGCAGCAATTTGCGCTTGCCCAGCGTGTCGGACAGGCGCCCGACGAAGAAGGCGGCGATGGCCCAGCTGAAGGAAAGGCCAGCCGCCAGCAGGCCGATCTGCGCTCCGGAAAGGGCAAGCTCCGGCTGCACGAAAGGCATCAGCACATTCAGCGCCTGCCGGTCGAAGAACACGATCCCGAAATTCAGGCTCAGCAGGAAAACCAGCAGGAACTGGTACTTTCCGGAATTCTTCGTCCAATTCCCTTGGGGCAACATGCCGGCTGGCTGCATTGTGTTCTCTCCCTGCCGCGCCTTTGCGGTGCGTCCTACGTTGTCCGTTCGATTGTCAGATGAAGGAACGGACGGGATCGCTGCCGTCCCATCCCTGCGAAGCTTTCCAGAAACGGGTGAAGGTTTCGTCCATGCCCGGCGTCACGGGCAGCAGTTCCACAAAACCCCACTGGGCGCCTGTGCCGTTGTCCAGATAGATCACTTCGCCGCCGGTCCGCACCGCAGCGCGAAACGCCTCTGCGTAGCCGCGGGCCTGATAGTCGCGCGATGCCGCGTCCACATCTGCACAGGCTATGCCCAAATGGTGGAAGCCGTATCCGCGCTGCTCGATGGTTTCGCGGTAGACGGAAGGATTTGTGTCCAGCGGCTGGATCAGCTCGATCAGCATGTGCCCGGCAAACCCCATTGCCAGCGTGATATCGGCGCGCGATTCCTCGCCGCGATAAGTCTGCCCGGGCGCCAGAAAGTGATCGAGAACGAAGAACGGGCCGGTACCGGTATCCGCCACGAAGCGGGCGATCGACGCTTGCAGGTCTTCGACCACAAAGGCGGTCTGCGCGATCCCGCCCAGTGGTTGGCCGTAGCCCAGGGTTTGCGTCATGGCATTGCTCTCCTGCCGTCAAACGGGCCGCCGGCTTCACTGCCGGCATGATTCCCCGAACGCGGTGGAACATGGCTTGCTAATTACCGGGGCATTGTCAATCTGCGAGCGCAGCCGTGCACGCTCTTGTGACCCTGCATGACGCCGTGCGATAGGCTGCAGGCAAGTTTTGGAGGCAGGCAATGGCAACCCGGATCGAGCGCAAAACGGAATGCAGCGAAGCGGAATGGCAGGCGCGGCTGGATCTGGCTGCCTGTTACCGGATATTCGACATGCTCGGCTGGTCAGAATCGATCTACAACCACATCACCTTGCGCGTGCCGGATGACGATAAAGCCTTTCTGATCAATCCCTATGGGTTGCTTTGGTCGGAAGTAACGGCATCCAACCTGGTGAAGATCGATGGGGAGGGCAACAAGCTGGACGGCAGCCCCTACCCGGTCAACAAGGCGGGCTTCACGCAGCATGGCTGCTTCCACAACAATCTGCCCTGGGCCCATGCCATCGTGCATACGCATACGCCCGAAACGATGGCGGTGTGCTGCACGGAAGAAGGGCTGACGCCGACCAATTTCTATTCCTGCTTCTTCCAGGGGATGATCGGCTATCACGATTTCGAAGGCATCACGGTGCGCCCGGATGAGGGCGAGCGGCTGCTGAGGAATCTGGGCAATGGGCGCCAGATCCTGATGCTGCGCAATCACGGCCCGGTGGTGCTGGGCAAGACGCTGCCGGAAATGTTCTTCATGTATTACATGCTGCAGCGCGCCTGTGAGGTGCAGATCATGGCCAATGGCGCGGGCACCCCGATCGTGGTGCCGGAAGAAGTGATCGCGGTGCATCAGCGCGACCGGGACGAAGTGGCGATCGCCGGTTTCGGCGAGGCCGATTTCGCGGCCTGGGTGCGCAAGCTGGACACAATCGATACAGGCTGGCGCGCGTGATATTGCAGGCAGCCCGCATGGCCTCGAGCATGGAGAATTGCCCTGTCTAGGATGACTGTGAATGGCCGGCCGGTCGAATTCGAAATGGATCCGCAGACGCCGCTGCTCTGGGCGCTGCGCGACGCCGCCAATCTCACCGGCACGAAATATGGCTGCGGCGTGGGCGATTGCGGCGCCTGCATGGTGATGGTGGATGGCGAGGCGCTGAGGAGCTGCCTGATCACCATTGCCGAGGCGGAAGGGCGCTATGTCACCACGATCGAGGGGCTTTCGCGCGACCGCTCCAACCCGGTGCAGCAGGCGCTGGTGGCCGAACAGGCGATCCAGTGCGGTTTCTGCACGCCTGGCATTGCGATTGCCGCGGCTGCGCTGATCGCCCGGAACCCTTCACCTTCTCAGGAGGAAATAGAGGAGGCGATCCCCAATCTGTGCCGCTGCGGCGTCTATCCGCGGCTGGTGCGCGCGGTGCAGCGCGCCGGGCGCGTCACGCTGCGGCAGGAAACGATCAGCGCCATGCCCGCGCCGGGGATCAGCGCGGAGGATGCCGCGCAGGCCGTCCCTGCGATCGGCACCGGCGACAGCGATTAGAAGCGCAGCTTGGCGCCGAGAGTGGCGCTGATCGGTTCGCCGGGCTGGATGTTGTTGTCGCCATGGGCGCTGGCATAATAGGCCGTGTCGAACAGGTTCTCGACATTGAGCTGCAGCGCGAGCTGCTCCGTCACGTCGAAGAACACTGCCGCATCCACCCGCGTATAGGCAGGCAGCACCACCTGGTTGCTGAGCGATGCGAATTGCTCCGACTGGTGAACGATGCCCGCACCCACGCCGAGGCGGCGCGAGATGTCATAGCGGGCCCATGCGCCGATCTGGTGTTCGGGCAGCTGTTCCAGCCGTGTACCGGCCACAGCGGAGCTCGTGTCGGACGTCACTTCGCCGTCGAGATAGGTATATCCCAGATTGACGTGGAGGTTGGAGAGGACATCCCCCGCCAGGCTCAGCTCGAAGCCTTCCACCCGCGTCTCGCCCGTCTGGATCACGAAGCCCGGATTGTCCGGATCGGGTGCAGTGCTGTTCGAGCGTTCGAGCCGGAAGAGCGCGGCCGTCAGGAGGAGTTCGGGCTGGATCGCCCATTTCGCGCCGATCTCGAAATTCTCGAACTCCTCGGGCTCCAGGGTGACGCTGGTTGCATTGAGGACGGAGAATTGATCGCCCGATTGCGGCAGGAAGCTTTGCGAATAGCTGCCATAGATGGAAACCGCTTCAACGGGCTTCAGGACCACGCCAAAGCGCGGGCTCCATTTCGTGTCCTTGCGCTGGGCATTGAATGCGGCAACGAAGTCCGAGGTTTCGAGGTCGAAGCTTTCGTAGCGGATCCCGGCGATGAGCTGGAGGAATTCGCCGATCTCGACCTGATCCTGGATGTAGACGGAGGTGGTCGTCAGATCGGATTCGCTGGCCCGCTGCGGCTCCAGCGTGAAGGCGGGAACGGTGATGGTTTCGGCCAGCAATACCGAAACGCTCGTTTGGCCGCCGAACACTGCGCGGTCCCGTGACGAATCCGATTTTTGGCTGATCGCCTCGACACCGGCGAGCAGCGTGTGGCCGATGCTGCCCGTGTCGAACTGCGCAACGAAATTCGCCTGGCCGATGAAATTCTGCCGGTTATTCGCATTCTGATAGCCGACGAGCGTGGCCTCGGTTCCGTCCGTGCCCGACGGTACGATATTGGCGTAGAACTTGTCGTAATCGGCGAATTGCGCCGTCGCATTGAAACTGACGCCGTCCGACAGCCGGTGATCGATGCGTCCGCGCAGAATATGCGCCTGAACTTGCGAGCGGTTATAGTCCGGATCGCCGAACAGCGTTTCGTCATAGCCTTCGATCGGCATCCCGCCGAAGGAGGGGATGCCGCGATCGGCCAGGCGATCGTCGTCGTCATAGGTGTAATGCACTGCCAGGCTGGTATCCGGCCCCAGCTCGGCATTCAGCGTGGGACTGATGCCGATGAAGCGCCCGTCATAGAACTGGCGATGGCTGTCGAAGGTCTCATAAGTTGCATTGAGCCGCCCGGCGATATTGGCGGTCAGCGGCTGGTTGATGTCCGCGGAGGCATTCCATGCGCCTTCGGTATCGATGCCTGCAGCCAGTGCCGTGAAGCCGCCCATGAGGTCCGCGCGCTTGGCGATGCGGTTGACTGCGCCGCCGCCGCCACCGCGCCCGAAGATCAGCGCATTGGCGCCCTTGAGCACCTCGACCCGTTCGACATTGTAGAGCGAGCGATAATATTGCGCGTCGTCGCGCAGCCCGTCGATGTAGAAATCGGCGGTCGATTCCTGGCCGCGAATAAACACCGCGTCACGGTTGCCTTCGCCGCTTTCCATGCTGACGCCAGGAACGAAGCGCAGCGCATCGTTGAGCCTGGTCTGCCCCTGATCGTCCAGCTGGTCGCGCGTGATCACGGATATGGCCTGCGGCACGTCGACCAGCGGTGTCGGCGTCTTTGTGCCGCTGGAACCGTCTTCGAGGACATAGCCGGGCGTTTCCCCGGTCACGACGATGTCGCCCGGCAAATAGGTGCGGCCATCCTGGGCGTGAGCAACAGTGGCGGGAACCAACGCGCCTGCGCAGAGCAGAAGCGCCTGCAAACTATTCGACCTCAACAAAAGACCCTCATTCGTTAATTGTTATTGCGAGCGATTTGCGGCAGCCCTCTATTGAGATCAATTATCACTATCAAGCGTTTTGTGGTCTTTTCGAAAATTTTCCCGCTCGCTAGGAGGCTGAGGCCGAAACTCGCGAAAGGAATGGAGAGATGAAGGCCACGATCTGGCACAATCCCAATTGCAGCAAGTCACGCATGGCTCTGGAAACGTTGCAGGCACAGCCGGGTATCGATCTGGAAGTGGTGCAATATCTCAAGCATCCGCCCAGTGCGGACAAGCTTGCCCAGCTTTACCGGGATGCCGGAATGACCGCGAGCGAGGGGCTGCGCCTTTCGGGTACCGATGCGAAGGAGCGCGGGCTGACCGAGGCCGACGATGCCACGGTGCTTGCCGCCATGGCCAAAGAACCGAAGCTGATAGAGCGGCCGCTGGTGGAAACGGAAAAGGGTGTGCGCCTCTGCCGCCCGCCGGAGAAGATCCAGGAAATCCTGTAGCGCGCGTTCCTATTCCGGTCTCTAGCGGTTTGCCTCGCGCAGCGCCTGATCGCTGGCGAGCTTGACCCAGCCCAGCAGCAGCACCGCTGCGGAAAGTGCTGCAATCGCGCCGAAGCCGATGCCGGGATGGGTGTTGTAAAGCCACACGCCGATAGCGGGAGCCGCGACGAAGGATGCGCCGGCCACCGAAGCCACCATGCCGGAGACTTGCCCCTGTTCGGCCCGGTTGACGGCAAGCGATGCCCCGGCCGTGAAGCCCGGGCGAAAAAGCCCGAAGCCGAGCGAGGCGATCGCAAAGCCCAGTGCGATCGTGTGCAGATCGTGGGCCACGCTCCACAGCGCGCTCCCCGCCAATGCGCAGACCATGCCCCACAGCACCGATGAGCGCGGGCCCAGCTTGAGGAAGGGGATCAATCCCCATTGAGCCAGCAAAGTCGCCGATGCGCCGGCCATCATCACGATGCCAATCGGGCCGGTTCCCGCTTCGGGATCGGATCGCAGGTTCAGCCGGTCAAGCACCAGAAACCCGCAAATCCCCATCATGGCCGCCTGTGCGTGACCACCCAGCAAGCCGGAGATCAGCCAGTAGCGCAGCCGTTTGTCGCGCCATCGCAGACGCACGGGCGCGTCCGCGCCCTCTGTACGGTAGGCCAGCCCTTCGCCGCCGGGAAAATCGTCTTCGATTTCCTCCTCGCCGATCCGCGAATCCGCCCCAGCGCCATAGGGGCCGGAAATCACGCTGCCGCGCGCGGGATAGGTGGGGTTATCATTGGGCAGGAACAGGCGCAGCGCGATCAGCATGCACACCGCAATTGCCGTGAAGGCAATGAATGGTCCGGTCAGCCCGACCACCGGGAATATCAGCAGGGGTGCAAGTGCCGGCCCGATCACCGTGCCGAGGCCAAAGCTGGAGGCCACGATGGACATTGCCTGGGTCCGGTCTTCAGGTGCCGTGCGGCTGGCGACATAGGCCTGCACGGCGGGCGGGGCGGCGCTGCCGAACATGCCGTAGATCGCGCGGGACGCGGCGAATAGCAGAAGTGTGGCGGTCACCCCCAAGGCGCCCATCAGGCCGAACCACAGCACCGCGCCGCACAAAGAAAAGGATATGCTGAAACCGATCAGCCCCTGCGCCATCATGGCTTTTCGGCCGCGCTGGTCGGATCGCCTTGCCCAGATCGGCGCAGTCAGCATCCACAGCGCCGCCGACCAGCTGAACGCCAGGCTGATGTAGAAATCCTCCACATTCAGCGCCGTGCCGACGGCCGGCATGACCGATTGCATCGCCGTGTTGCCCGCCGCCGTCACCAGCATCACGCCGAACAGCAACGCCATGCGTACGGGCGGGATTCCGGTTTTGAGGGGCGAGGGCGTGCGCATGGTGTTCCCGCTACGACCGTCTTGCGCCGCATGCAATGATACCGGTCACTCTATGGGCTATATGGCCTCTGCACTTGCAATGGCCGGGCTAATTTGCGAACGCCTGCAATCAGATATGTGGTCCCCATGCCCGGGGGCGTGGCTAGGGGATGAGTGCCGTAATGGGTGGACATGAGCTTTCTCAGGAACGCAAGCGCGACACCCTGAAACGAAAGCTGCGCCGTTTCCTCGGACCGTGGGGCGTATTTTTCGAAGAGTTTGTGCAGCATCCGGTGATGGTCGGATCGGTCATCCCGTCTTCCGGCTTCACCATTCGCAAGATGCTTGCCCCGGTGAAGTGGGAAGAGTGCAAGCTGTTTGTCGAATATGGGCCCGGCGTGGGCACATTCTGCAAGCCGGTGCTCGACCGATTGCCGCGTGACGGCACGATGCTGGTGATCGACACCAACCGCGCATTCATCGACTATCTCAAGCGGACCGTGACGGACAGCCGCTTCGTCGCGGTGCTCGGTTCAGCCGAAGACGTGCAGGAAATCATCAAGGCGCATGGCCATGATCATGCCGACTATGTGCTTTCCGGCCTTCCCTTTTCGACTTTGCCCGATGGCGTGGCCCCGCGCATTGCAGAGGCGACTTACGATGTGGTGCGCCCCGGCGGTGCTTTCCTGACCTATCAGTTCAGCAATGTCGCCCGCAATTATACGGCGCGGCATTTCGAACGGATCGAAGAAGGCTTCGAACCGCTCAACATCCTGCCCTGCAAGCTTTGCTGGGGCTGGAAAGAGCCTGAAGACAAAAGCGGCGCCTGAAACGGCGCTCTGCCGGTTTACTCGAAAGTCTGGCTGAGATTGCCGGTCGAAGGACCGGCCAGCTGACGGTGCACCGCTGCCAGAATGGCGGCGAACAGCATCGTCCCCAATGCGCTGACGAGGCCGGACACCACCCCGCTTATGATCTGGGCCGTCGCGCCATCGCCCAGCAGCGCGGCGGGTATTCCGGTGACCAGGCTGGCCACGATGGAGATGACCATGAAGGCGACGAACAGCAGCATGAAAAACAGGAAAAGCTGCAGCGCATGGCCCTTGGTCAGGTTCCAGGCGCGCCTGATGATGTGCAGAGGATTGAAGACTTTCTCTATCGAGATCACCGGCAATGTCAGCGACAGGCGGGTCATGATGTAAGCGAATGCGGCGGCTGCAATGGCGCCGAAGATCACGGTGATTGCGGCAATCCCGGCTGCCGCAGGAAGCGCAACCAGCAGGATAATTGCAAGCGCCAAGGCAAAGGCGACGATCAGCTGCGTGCCGATATAGGGCAGGACGCCCGTCACGCCGACTTTAAGCGCGTCGCCGACTGTCGGCCGCCGGTCATCCCGCAGCAGAGCAAGCACTGCCAGCAGGCCAACGACCTGGATCACTCCCATAATGATGAAATAGGGCGAGTTGGCGGAATAGAATTCCAGCAGAAGCCGTTCGACTTCTTCGGGATTGTCGCTCGTCGGTGGCTGGATTTCGGGGATCAGCAGAACGAAGGCGAGGCTGGGCAAGAAGAAGAACACGCCGGAAATGACGAGCATCACTTCGCGATTGGCGTTGATCATCGCCACTGCATCGCGCCAGGCCCGGCCCATATCGAACTTCACTTTGTACTCTCCCCTCAACGCTTCCACACTTGATAAACCCGCCCAACCGGGCCACGCAATCGCCCATGTTGGAAAACGCTCCCGGCAGGATCGAATGGCGGATCGAGCAATCGCCAGTGCCCTATTTGGACGCTCTTGCACAGCAGGAAGCGCGCAACGACGCGATCGCTGCCGGCGAAGCGGAGGAACTGATCTGGCTGCTGGAGCATCCGCCGGTCTACACGGCAGGCACCAGCGCGCCGGCTGCCGAGCTGATCGATCCGCGCTTCGATGTGATCCAGACAGGGCGCGGTGGGCGTTACACTTATCACGGGCCGGGCCAGCGGGTAGCCTATGTGCTGCTCGATCTGCGCCGGCGGGGGCGCGACGTGCGTGCCTTCGTCCACGTGCTGGAAAGCTGGACGATCGCCACGCTCGGCGATTTCGGCGTGGACGCCTGGGCCGTTCCGGACAGGATCGGCATCTGGACGCGGGATATTGACGGGCAAGAGGCCAAGATCGGCGCCATCGGCGTGCGCATCCGGCGCTGGGTCACCATGCATGGCATGGCCGTCAATCTCGACCCGGACCTGTCGCATTTCGGCGGGATCGTGCCTTGCGGGATTGCCGAATATGGCGTGACGAGCATGGCCCGCCTGGGCGTTCCTGTTGCGCAAGAGGCATGGGATGAGGCATTGCAGCGCCGCGCCGGGGACTTCCTGAGCGTTTTCGCGACGATCGAGGCAGAATGAACAGAGTGATGAACTGGCAATTTCCGGCAGGGGTTGCAGCTGCAATGCTGCTTGGCGCGTCGCTGTCTGCTTGCGGAGAAGAGAGCGCTCAAAGCGATGACCGGACGGCCTCGGGCGAAGTTCTGGAAGGCTCCATCAGCGATGCCATGCTGCCGCTGGATACGGTGACATCGCAGCCGCCGCTCTTGCAGAGCCAGCCCGCAAGCGAGACCGGCCCTGGAGAAGAGGCGGAAGCAGCGGGCGATGTTGCCGCTGAAGCAGAGGGGAATGCAGCAGAGAGCGAAGCGCCTGCCGACGGCGAACCCTCAGCTTTGCCTACGGTTGCACCGGCGGAAAATTAGGGGCGGTTGCCCAGATCGCCCTTGCCGACCGTGCTGCCTGCCATTTCCAGCATTCTGTCGAGACTGGCCTTGGCTTTCAGACGTAGGCCTTCCTCGATCTCGATCCGTGGTTCCAGATCGCGCAGGCAGGCATAGAGCTTTTCCATGGTGTTGAGCGCCATATAGGGGCAGATATTGCAATTGCAGTTTCCGTCCGCGCCCGGCGCGCCGATAAAGGTCTTTTGCGGCAGCGCCTTTTCCATCTGGTGGATGATATGCGGTTCGGTGGCCACGATCAGCGTGTCGCCCGGGAAGCTCTTCGCGAAATTCAGGATCGAACTGGTCGAACCGACATGGTCGGCATGATCCAGGATCGTGGGCGGGCATTCGGGATGGGCGGCAATCGGCGCATCGGGATGCTGCGCCTTCAGCTTGAGCAATTCCGTCTCGCTGAAGGCCTCATGCACGATGCACACGCCGGGCCAGAGCAGCATTTCGCGGTTGAACTTGCGGGAGAGATATCCGCCCAGATGCCTGTCGGGCCCGAAAATGATGGGCTGATCCTTCGGGATCTGTTGCAGGATCGTCTCTGCGCTGGATGAGGTGACGATGATGTCGCTGAGCGCTTTCACTTCGGTCGAACAGTTGATGTAGGTCAGCGCGATGTGATCGGGATGCGCTTCGCGGAAAGCCTTGAACTTTTCCGGCGGGCAGGAATCTTCCAGGCTGCAGCCGGCATCCAGATCGGGCAGGACCACGATCTTTTCGGGGCTGAGGATCTTGGCCGTGTCGGCCATGAATTTGACGCCGCAAAAGGCAATCACTTCGGCGTCGGTTTCCGCCGCCTTGCGCGAAAGTTCCAGGCTATCGCCGACGAAATCGGCGAGATCCTGCAATTCCGGCTTCTGATAGTAATGCGCCAGGATCACGGCATTGCGCTCTTTGCGCAGGCGTTCGATCACTTCAAGCAGATCAGTGCCGGCAGGTATCGTGGTTTCGGCGCTCATGGTCTCGCGGCTTCCTCTTTGCTTCCTGCACCGGATATAATGTTCCGGCGCGCGATTTCATCCCCCAAAAGGCCGCCTTGGGGCAGGAAATTCAGGAGCCCAGAAGCCGGAAGGGGTAAGGGCGGTGGTTGCCGTAAAGCGCCAGCCGCTTGGTTCCGGGTTCTCCATCGCCGCGCCGGTGGAAGCCGAACACATTGGCGATCACCAGCGTATTTGCAGGCACGGCATAGGTAAGCGGATCGGGAAGGCCCAGCTGCGCAATTTCGCTGCGGGAAATCCGGAAGGCGCCGCCCATCCCGCCGGTATCGCCCGCGCAGCTCGCTTCAACGGCCGCCGCTGCGCGCGCATCTTCCCATGCAAGGCGTGCGGAGGTCAGTTTGTGGCTGGTCGGCACATAGACGAACGGGCCGTCCTCATCGCGCACTGGCTCAAGAAAATACCAGAACTTGACCGCATTGAAGAAAGTGTCGCGGTGGAAATCGCGCTGAATGTCGGGATTGCCGCGATCTTCATGGCTCACCGATTCATAGATCGAGCCCCGCCGGGGATCGAAAGAGCGGCCGGTCGCGACGCGGGTCAGCCCGCGCAGGGCCGGATGGCGGGCGAATTGCCGGGCCAGCGGGCCGGGATCGATGAACCGGTTGAGCGTACTGCCATCGAAGCGGTCGAAGCCCCAGTCGTGGCGGCGTTCTTTCCCGAAGCCCCGCTCGGTTGGCTCGGGATAGGGAGTTGCATCGTGCGCAATTGCGGCGGCTTCCGATACTTCCTTGTAAAGGCTCTGAAAATCCTGCTCAGGCAGAAAATCGGAGACGATGGCGACGCCATTGTCGCGCAGTTCGCACTCGGCCCTGGTGAGCGTGCCGGGGCGCTGCCAGCGGCGGAAGGTGCCCAGCGCCATGGCCGTCTTCACGCGGGCACGGTGCAGGCCCAGGCGGTTGAGTCCGGCATGGCCCACCCAGCGGTCGCCGAAATATTTCTGGGAAGTCAGGATCGAATAGACCATCGCCGAATTATTCGCTTTTTTCGTACCTTCAGTTCAAGTGCATGCCATAGCGGGCAGGCGTAACCTATTCGCTAATAACCCAAAATTCACCATCGCGAACCACGCGTCCCTGGCGCTGCAGCTCGATCAGATGCGCCGTGACGGATTGCCCGGCGGCAGGCCAGAGTTTCTTGTCTACGCCAGCATACATGCGCGGCACCAACTGCATAACCTCGTGCGGTTCCTCATTCAGCAGTCTAACGATCTGGCGTTCGCGTTGTTTCCTGTGCCCAATCATGCCGCGCACCAATTGCTGCGGTTTTTCAACTGCCGGGCCGTGGGCCGGGTAATATATGCGGTCGGATCGTTCGTGCAGCAGGCTGAGCGAGGCCATGTAATCGGCCATGTTCCCGTCGGGCGGAACGACCACGCTGGTGGACCAGCCCATCACGTGATCGCCGGTGAACAGGGCGCCGCTTTCTTCCAGCGCGAAGCACAGATGGTTGGATGTGTGCCCTGGCGTTGCGATCGCGGTCAACGTCCAGTCGGGCCCGGTCAGGCTCTCTCCGTTTCGCAGGACCCTGTCAGGGGCGTATTCCCTGTCGAACGGGGCATCCACGCGGGGCTCGTCGCTTTCGATGACCAGTGGGGCGCAGCCGGCGATCTGCGCACCGGTTCGCTTCGCAAGCGGGGCAGCCCCCGGGGAATGGTCGCGATGCGTGTGAGTGCAGCATATCGCACAGACCGACGCGCCGCCAATTGCAGCCTCGATGGCGTCCAGATGTTCAGGATCGTCGGGACCGGGATCGATCACGGCGATCTCCCGCCCCGCGCCCACCAGATAGGTCTGCGTGCCGGTGTAGGTGAATGGCGATGGGTTGGGCGCAAGCACCCGCCGGACAAGCGGCTCCAATATTTCAGTCTTGCCGGTCGGCCAGGGTTGCGGTGGGAGGGCCATGCGCCGCATATGGAGCACAGGGAGCCCGATTGCCATGATTCAACCGTTAATTCTTGTGCTTGATGAAGGCACGACTTCCACCCGTGCGATGCTGTTCGAACTGGGCGGCAAACTGGCCGGTGTGGCGCAGCGGGATATTACGCAGCACTATCCGCGCCCCGGCTGGGTCGAACACGATGCGGCGGAGATCTGGGAGAAGACGCTCGCCTGCGCTCAGGAAATGGTGGAGCAGGCCGGCGGCGCGGACAGGATTTCCGCGATCGGGATCACCAATCAGCGCGAAACGGTTGTCGCCTGGGACCGTGAGACAGGAGAGCCGCTGTCGCGTGCGCCTGTGTGGCAGGATCGGCGTACTGCAAGCAGATGCGCCGAATTGCGCGGCGATGGGCATGAGCCCTTCGTGCAGGAGGCAACCGGGCTGCTGATCGACCCGTATTTTTCCGGCACCAAGATGCATTGGCTGGTTGAAAACGAGCCGGCAGTGGCAGAGGCGGCCAAGGCGGGCAGATTGGCGCTCGGCACCGTGGAAAGCTGGCTGGTTTACAAGCTGACGGGCGGCGCATTCATAACCGACGCCAGCAATTCCAGCCGCTCTCTGCTCTTGCCGCTGGCCGGTGCAAGCTGGGACGAAGGCCTTTGCGAATTGATTGGCGTGCCGCACCGCGCGCTTGGCGAAGTGGTCGACAATGCCGGAAGTCTGGGAGAGACGCTGCCTGAGTTTTTCGGCGGTCCGATTGCCATAACGGGCCTGGCTGGGGACCAGCAATCGGCGATGATCGGACAGGGGTGTCTCTCGCCTGGAGACAGCAAGGCGACATACGGAACCGGTGCCTTCATTCTGGCCAATACCGGAAAAAAGATCCCGCGATCATCCAACCGTCTGCTGGGGACCGTGCTTTGCCAGCTGGGCGGGGAACGCAGCTACGCCATCGAAGGATCGGTGTTCGTGGCCGGCAGTCTTGTCCAGTGGCTGAGGGACTCGCTCGGCGTCATAGAAAATTCAGCCGATACCGAAGATCTGGCCCGGTCGATCGAAGACAGCGGCGGCGTGGCGATCGTGCCCGCGCTTTCGGGGCTGGGCGCGCCTCACTGGATGCCGTCTGCCCGCGGGCTGATTACCGGCCTTAGCTTTTCCACCGGACGTGCGCATATCGCCCGCGCTGCGCTGGAGGCGATGTCACACCAGACCTACGATCTGGCGCGTGCCTTCGAAGCCGATGGGGCGGCGTGGTCGTCGCTCAGGATCGATGGCGGAATGAGCGCGAATGACTGGATGGCGCAGGACATTTCCAACCTCGCCTGCCTGACCGTAGAGCGGCCCGACTTCGTGGAAACCACGGCGCTGGGCGCAGCGATCCTGGCCGGGCTGGGCGCTGGCCTTTTCGATACGCTGCAGGAGGCAGCGGACGCCATGTGCGGCGCCACGAAGAAATTCGAACCGGAAATGCCCGATGATGTCAGGTCCGAACGGCTCGACCGCTGGAACAAGGCGATCGCAGCATTGAACGCAGCGTCGGACTAGTCAGCCGCCGACGCCGACGCGCTTTTCGAGCTGGTCCTGCATTTCCAGATAAGCGCTGCGTTCCATGGCAAACTTGGCCTCCAGCGCTTTGTCCAGCCGGGCAACCCGGGCATAGAGCAGCTCCGAACATTCGATGAGCTCGCGCGTATCAGGATCGATCAGGTCGAGCTGTTCCGGGTCGGGCTTGGACTTGTTCTTCGGCAGGCGGCCATGCCGCTTGAGCTGCACTTCGGAGATCTCGCCGTTGAAATAGGCCCGTTGATTGAGCAGCCAGGCAATCGCCTGCATCATACGCGTCGTCGTCCGCAACGCTTCGCAGGACAGCGCGATCCGCGTGAGGTCTTCATCCTGTTCATTGGCCTCAGGCCGCGCGGACAGGTCGAAAGCCGCACGCACTTCGTCGGCCAGTATGAGCGCGTCGTTGTAGAGCGACTCCACAATGCGCGGATTGATGTCGGTCATTGTCGTCATATCGCCGCCACCGCTAACTCCGGCCATGCGGCTTCGCCAGCGCGTTAGGGTTGTTTTCGACTGCCAAAATGGGACTGTCCCGCAGCGGAACGGTTTCATTCCAAGTGGCAAATATCTGTGGATTTCCGGGTTTGAGAGCGGTCTGGCGGCAGCCGAGGCGAAACGCGTCAGGCAATAATGTCGGGCAGCAGATTGTCCTCGATCATGGCGATCTGATCCTTCAGCAGCAATTTCCGTTTCTTAAGCCGGGCCAGTTGCAGCTGATCCAGAGAGCCAGCGGCAGTCAGCGCGTCAATCGCGGCGTCCATATCTCGGTGTTCGATGCGAAGGGTGGCAAGCCTTTTGCGCATCTCATCTTCATTCACCGTGAGGGATCTCCCAAACTCGACAGACCGCATTTACGCCTTCATGCGTCGCGCGGCGCAACACCAATTGCCGATCTACGGCTATTATGATTTGATGACAATTGCGCGGCTTCGCCCGCAGGCGAGTCGCCCTTTGGGCATCCGGCAGGACGCCTGTAGATAGAAGGAGTTGCAACCAATGGAATCGTCTCACATCACTGCATTGCAAACCAAGCATGATGGGCTCGAACGCCGGATACGCGAAGAAATGGGCCGACCTTCCCCGGACGAGACGACGTTGCAGTACCTCAAGAAGCAGAAGCTCAAGATCAAGGAAGAGATCAACGATCTCTAACCTGCGCGGCGGGGATGATTTGCCGGACACGTTCTGAAACATTCCCTTAGCGGTGATTGTGCGATAGGCGGGTGATATGACTGCCGCAGCGGCCGCCCGTTCTATCCTCACGCAGCTTCACGAAGTGATGGCTTCGCGCCTGCATGCGCAGGGCAAGCTCAATCAGGTCGTGGACATCATCGGTGAGGCCTTGGATAGCGAGGTGTGTTCGATCTACCTCCTTCGCGAGGGGATGCTCGAACTCTATGCAACCCGCGGCCTCAACCAGAGTGCTGTCCACGTCACCCGTATGGGTGTGGGCGAAGGCCTGACCGGCACCATAGCCGCCAATGTGGAAACGCTGAACCTGGCAGAGGCGACGGCGCATCCGGAATTCCAGTATCGCCCCGAAACGGGCGAAGAGAAGTTCCATTCCTTCGCAGGCGTGCCGATCGTGCGACGCGAACGGGCCATCGGCGTGCTCACGGTGCAGCATGTCGATCCCCGCCGCTACGAAGAAGTGGAGATCGAGGCCCTGCAAACGGTCGCCATGGTGCTGGCCGAACTGATCGACAATGCAGGGCTGGTAGACGGAGAAGATGCCTCTGGCCGGGATGCGTCCCTTTCCGAACCCAACATTCTTAGCGGCCTTTCCCTGGTGAAGGGGCTGGCATCGGGCGTGGCGGTTTTCCATCAGCCGCGGATCACCATCGAGCACACCGTGGCGGAAGATACGGAGGCCGAGCGCCAGCGCGTCTATCTCGCCTTCGACAGAATGCGCGAACAGATCGATCAGATGGCCGCGCAAGCCGAATTCGGGGTGGGCGGAGAGCATGAGGCCGTGCTCGAGACCTACAAGATGTTCGCTTATGACGAAGGGTGGAGCCGCCGGATCAATGAAGCGATCGATTCCGGTCTGACTGCAGAAGCGGCTATCGAACGCGTCCAGCAGCGCACGCGCATGAGGATGCGCGAGATCGACGATCCTCTGCTGGCCGAACGGATGCACGATCTGGAAGACCTCGCCAACCGTTTGCTCAGGATGGTTTCGGGCCAGGTTGGAACGGCTGCCAGCATGGGGCTGCGCGAGGATGCCATCCTGATCGCACGCAATCTGGGCCCGGCGGAGCTGCTGGAATATGACCGGAGACGCCTGAAGGGCGTCGTGCTCGAAGAAGGCTCCCTTACCGCGCATGTGGTGATCGTGGCCCGGGCCATGGGCGTGCCCGTGGTCGGCCGTGTCGCCAATGTCCGTTCGCTCATTCGCGAAGGCGACCGGATCCTGCTCGACGGTGACGCGGCAAGAGTTTCCGTCCGTCCGCCGCCGAGCGTGATCGAGGCTTTCGAGGCGCGCTTTGCCAAGAGCAAGGAACGCCAGGCCGCCTACGCCAAATTGCGTGACGTGAAACCGTTCACCAAGGATGGAACGCGCATCACCGTGATGATGAATGCGGGGCTGCGCGACGATATCCCGACTCTCAATCTCACCGGTGCTGATGGGATCGGGCTGTTCCGCACGGAGTTTCAGTTCCTGGTCGCTGCGACGATGCCGCAGCGCGAGCGGCAGACCAGGCTCTACCGGGATATTCTAGAGGCCGCCGGCGATCGGCCAGTGATCTTCCGGACGGTCGATATCGGCGGTGATAAAACATTGTCCTATATGCGCAGCGAGTATTCGGAGCTCGACGAAAATCCGGCCATGGGCTGGCGCGCATTGCGGCTTGCGTTGGAGCGCGAAGGCCTGCTGAAGGCGCAGGCGCGTTCTCTGATCGAGGCCGCGGCGGGCAAGACGCTCAACGTCATGTTCCCGCTCGTTTCCGAGCCGTGGGAATTCGATGCTGCGCGCCAGGTGTTCGAACAGCAGCTGGCCTTCCTCAAGCAGCAAAAGAAAAAGCTGCCCGAACAGATCCGCTATGGGGCGATGCTGGAAGTGCCCGCATTGGCCGAGGTCCTCGATCTGATCATGCCGAAGCTTTCGTTCCTGTCGATCGGAACCAACGATCTCACCCAGTTCCTGTTCGCGGCCGATCGCTCCAACCCCAAACTTGCGGAACGATACGATTGGCTGAGCCCTTCCATCCTGCGGTTTATCAGTCGCGTCGTTAAATCGACCGAAGGGAACAATGTGGACGTGACCGTCTGCGGGGAAATGGGCGGCCGGCGGCTGGAGGCGCTGGCTTTGCTGGGAATTGGGATCAGACGTCTTTCGATCACGCCGGCGGCTATCGGCCCGATCAAGGAGCTGGTCTGCAAGGTTGATCTTGCCGAGATTGGCGAGGCGATGACCGGGTGGCTGGCCCATCCCCCGGCCAATATGCGCAAGACCCTTGAAGACTGGGCTGCCGATCGCGATATCGAATACGACTAGGTGATTGCCTTGACCGGCTGATTGTCACAGGATGGTCAAGGTATCTGCTTCGCAGCGATTTCGTCGTACATATGCGTCGTTCGGTCGCGGCAGGAAGGGACGGGCCGGTCATTTGCTTGACTTGGCAGAGTCTGATTGATTCCTTCCCTTTCGGGCAAATTCAACAATCTGTCTGTAATCGGGTCTGCAATGGACGATGATGAAGTAATCGCGGAGCATGATGCGCTCCCCGTCAGTGTCGGGGACAGGCTTCGTGCTGCGCGAGAGGCAAAGGGGCTTGGGCTGGACGAGGTCGCGGCCGAGACCCGAATTGCCAAGCGGCATCTGGAGCAGATCGAAGCCGGCAAACTGGAAGAACTTCCGGGCCGGACCTATGCGGTGGGCTTTTCGCGCAGCTATGCAAAGCTTCTGGAGCTCGACGATGACGAGATTGCGCGCGATGTGCGCGCGGAGCTTGCCAGCTACGAGCAGACCGAAAATGTCAGGCCACGTGACTTCGAGCCGGGTGATCCCGCCCGTGTTCCCTCGGCCCGCCTCGCCTGGATTTCGGCCTTCGCCGGAATTGCGATTTTCGCGGCCGGCTGTGTATTTCTCTGGAGCAGCTTTATCGCTCCTGCAGGCCGGCTTCCTGCGCTTGGCAGCGAAGAGGCGCCCGCTGCTGTCTCCGATACAGCGGTAGGTCAGGCGCCCGCCGAATTGGCGACGAGTTCACAGCCGCCCGATCAAGTCATTTTCACGGCGCTTGAAGAGGGTATCTGGGTCAAGTTCTATGAGCGTGGCGGTGCGCAGTTGATGCAGAAGCAGATGAGTCTGGGTGAGACCTACACCGTACCTGCCGGGGCAGACGGACCGCTATTGTGGACCGGCCGCCCCGACGCGCTGAAAATCACGGTTGGCGGCAACCCGGTGCCCAAGCTGTCCGAGACGGACCGTGTGATGAAAGACGTGCCGGTGACAGCCGACGCCTTGCTGGTTCGCCAGAACGTGGATGAGGCCGCGTCGCCCACAGCTTAGCTTACGCGCCAACTCGACAAGCGAATCCTGGATTGGCAATGTCGTAGGTCCTATTTGTTCAGCTTCGGTTCGTCGCGCATGGGCCATTCTGAATTTGAATTCGGTGACACGGGAGAAACAGGACAATGATGGCTCGATGGGTACAGCCGCGCATGATCGCCTTGGCAATGGCGCTGGCCAGTACTGGTTTGACAGCGCTTCCCGCAGCGGCGCAATCGGGCGATCAGGATGCGCGCCTGCGCAAGATCGAAGCGGAAGTGCGCGCGCTTCAGCGCAAGGTGTTCCCGGGCGCTGACGGCCGCTTCTTCACGCCTGAAGTGGATACGTCCGATGCGGCCACGCCTGCTCCCAGCGCCGCCCCGGCAACTACGGCGGTGACGGACATCCTGGGCCGTCTCCAGTCGCTGGAATCGCAGCTTGCCGTTCTGACTGCGCAGACGGAGGAGAACACCAATGCCATTGCCCGGCTGACCGAGCGCCTGGATGCGCAAGGTGCAGTGCCGGGGACGGGAGTTAGCGCTCCCTCGCCGCAGGGCACCCCATTGCCGCCTGCGCAAAGGACCGGCGAAATTCTGCCTTCGCAGTCGTCTCAAGCGCAGGAGCCGGCCGAACCGGCGGGACCAAGCCCGGAGCGCATCGAAGCCGTTCAGGCGATCGCCAAGCCGCAGACTTCCGATGCCGGAGACGACGAATATGTCTACGGTTTCCGCTTGTGGGATGCGGGGTTCTACCCCGAAGCGCAGCAGCAATTGACCTTGTACCTCAACGAATATCCGGATCATTGGCGCGCCAGCTACGGCCGCAACCTGCTTGGCCGGGCATTTCTGGACGATGGGAAGCCGCGGGAAGCGGCGCCGTGGTTCCTGAAGAACTATCAGGCTGACAAGCAGGGCGTGCGTGCGGCCGACAGCCTGCTCTTCCTCGCGGAATCGATGATCGCAATAGACGATACGAACCGGGCCTGCATTGCACTTGCCGAATTCAGCGAGACCTATCCGGCAATCGCTTCCGGGCGGCTCTCCGGCCAGTATCAGGACAATCGCGGCAAGGTGAACTGCAATTGAGGCGCTGTCTCACAAGCTGATTGCGCGATTTGCGGCCGATCTCGCTCGGATCTGGCCGGAGGGCGACCGGCTTGGTCTTGCAGTGTCGGGCGGGCCGGACAGTCTTGCTCTGCTGCTGTTGGCCAATGCTGCAGTGCCGGAGCGGCTCGCCGTTGCGACGGTCGATCACGGTTTGCGGCCGGAAAGCGCTTCGGAAGCTGCAATGGTGGCGGAGCTGTGCGCGGCCTATGGCATTCCGCATGAAATCCTCAATGTGAAGGTCGCCTCCGGGAACCTGCAGGACCGTGCCCGCAAAGCCCGCTATGGAGCGCTTGCAGGCTGGATGGCGCGAAGCGGCCTCACCGCTTTGGCGACAGGGCATCACGCGGACGACCAGGCGGAAACGCTGATCATGCGGCTCAATCGCGGGAGCGGCGTCGCCGGCCTCGCTGGCGTACGTGCAAGAGGGATCGTACCGGGTACTGACTTCGCTTTGCTGCGGCCTTTGATCGGCTGGCGGCGGGAGGAACTGGCACGGATAGTCGAGACATCCGGTATCGAACCGGCCCAGGATCCGAGCAACGAGGATCCCCGATTTGACCGGGCACGCATTCGCGAAGCATTGAAGGAAGCCGACTGGCTCGATGTTCAGGGTGTTGCCGCAAGCGCGGCCTACCTGGCCGAGGCCGAAGGCGTCATGCAGTGGGCCGCACAGCGCGAATGGAACGAGGCCGTCAAGGTCGGCGAAGGGGAAATCGTCTATACGCCCTCTGCACCGCAGCCCATCCGCATGCGTATCGTGGCTCGTGCGATCGGCATTCTGGGCGGGGAACCCAGGCTCAGCGCCGTCGCGCGGCTCATGCAGCGTTTGCGCAATGGCAAGGATGCGACGCTGGGCGGGGTTGTGGCGCGCGTCGACAAGAACAGCTGGACGTTCCGCCGCGAACCGCCGCGCCGCATAAAAGGGCCGGAATAGTCAGCCGGAGGGTCGCTCGCGGTCAGCTTACGCCGGCTTTTACCAGTGCGAGTTCTTCGAACAGGTCGGAATAATTGTTGACCATTACATCGATGTCGAAGCACTTCACCCGCTCGGAAGCTGCGGCTGCGAGCGCAGCACGCCGCGCCGGATCGGCGATCAGTTCGCTCATCTTCGCGGCCAGAGCATCGACATCGTCGACGGGCACCAACTCGCCGCTCACTCCCGGTTCGATCACGTCGCGCGGGCCGAATTCACAGTCGGAAAGCAGCAGCGGTGTGCCTGCAGCCATTGCCTCGGCGGCGACAGTCGGAAACCCTTCCCATCTGCTCGGCAACACGAACAGCTCGGCCCGGTGCATCCAGGCGTAGGGATTGGCAACGAAGCCGATGAAGCGAACATATTCGCCAACACCCAGCTTGGCCGCCAGGACGTGCAGCTCCGCCAGCCGGCTGCCTTTGCCCAGGATCACCAATGCATGGCTGCGCCAGAGCCCGCTTGCGGCGAAGGCGCGGATCAGCACTTCATGCGCCTTCTGATATTCGAGCCGACCGGCGGTAAGAATGAAGGGCCGCTTGGGCGCGCCCGGCAGGCAGTCGTCAAGCCGCGAACGGATAGTCTCGATATCGATGGGATTGTTGATCATCCGCATGCGACCGCGCTCGAGCCCGAGATCCTTGGTCAGTCCTTCGGCCATGTCGGATGAATTGGCGAGCACGACGTCCGCCGCACGATAGGCCTTCTTGGTAAGGCCCAGCGAAACGGCCGCAGCCAGCTTGTTGGGGCTTTCCTCTTCGACCACGGAGACCACGTTATTGCCTTCGCGGGCGATCCATTTGGGGCGCTTGCGGCCCAGGCCGGTCAGACCCAGCCAGGCGAGCAGATTCGTGCCCTTGAGAAAACTCATCATGACATCCGGCTGGGTCTCGCGGATCATGTCGCGGAATGCCAGCGGCGCGCGCATCGCGCTGCCCAATACTTTTCCCGGTGTGAACTGGGCCGAGTTCGGACCGTCATAGTTGAAATACTTGTCGCCATCAGGCGCCGTCAGCACTCGATCCATATCGACCTGGCCCATATAGGGTCCCGCGGCACGCAGCAGGCCCATCTTGACCTCGACGCGTTTGGGATCGAGCCGGTTCATCAGGTGGACCGCAACGCGTTCCGCGCCGCCACCATGCAGCGAGCTCAACAGGAGCAACACTCGGACAGGACGACCAAGTGTTTGAACTGCCGAGGGTTTTCCATGCATACTAAATTCTCTGGGGGAGTTTCGCGGGCTTATTGCCATTGCCTCCAAGCGCTGGCAAGGAGCGCAGCGACGAACGGAGATATCCTAAGGAGCATTGGCGTTGGCTCGCTTCGAGCTGCTGGTCGGATCGGGCGAATTCTGGTCGCGCGCTGCACAAGACATTGCGGCTGCGAAACGGCGCGTGCTCGTCCAGGCGATGACTTTCGAAGGCGATGCCGCCGGAACCGCCGCCGCGCAGGCAATCGGTGCGAGCAAGGCGCTGGACCGGCGTGTGTTGGTCGACGATTATTCCCGCCACGTGATCAACGACACCTTTCTGCTTTTCTCGCGTGATCCGAAACTGGTTTCGGAAGCTTCGGCGACCTGGGCCATGTTCGATGCACTGCGGCAAAACGGCGCCGATATACGGGTAACCAATCCGATCGGGAGAAATCCGTTCCGTTATCCGGCACGCAATCATAAGAAATTGCTGATCATGGACAATGCGGTGTGGCTTGGCGGCATCAACTTTTCCGACCATAATTTCGAATGGCACGACATGATGCTGCGTATCGAAGATGGCGCGGTTGCCGATTGGCTTGCCACGCATTTCGAAGCGGACTGGCAGGGAGACCCGGGATTCGCATGCCGGGATTTCGGACCCGATCTTCAGATCATGAGCTTTGACGGTGCAACCAATGTCGCGCAGTCGCATGGCTTGCTGGCTTACTTTGCCGAAGCGAAACATTCCATCGAAGTGCTTTCGGCCTATCCCACCATGCCATTCACCGAAGCCATGGCGCATGCGGCCGCCCGCGGCGTCGACATTACGATTCACACGCCGCGGCCTAACAACAAGCCGATAGTCCGGGATTACTTGTTGGGTTTCGCTTCCAAGGCTGGAATCAAACTTTCGATGATCGATCGGATGACTCACGTGAAGGCCGCGCTGATCGATGGCGAGATCTTGCTCGCAGGGTCCAGCAATTTCGATTTCGTCAGCTACAGGCTCAACAGCGAATATATCGCGGTATTGCGGGACAAGGCTCTGATCGCGGATGTCGAGGCACGCCTGCTCGCTCCGGCCAGAGCGGAAGGGCAACCGCCCAGACAAAGCGAACAGCACGGTTGGGCGCCGTTCAAGGCGAAAGTGACGCTGAAAGCGGCCGACATGGCGCTGCGGTTAATCCGCCCGGGCAAGCGCGTCGGGGAATGGCAAGGGCCTTAGCGCACGCTTCAGTCAACCATGGGCACCGAAATGGTTGGCGATGGCAGTCGTGATCCGGAGCGAAAGATTATGCGCACGCTCGATCGGCTGGACGAAATCCCTCTGGATGGCCTCGTAGCCTTCGCCTGCACCTTCCGGATAATCGGTCGGTTCGTCGACGGCGAAATCCTCGATTTTCGGGAAGCTGGTCGGGAATGCCCGCCGCAGCTGCGCCAGCGCATCGTCGACCCTGAGCGTGAAGACCATTTCCAGCACGTCGTCACGGCTGATGTCGTTGGCGCGGCTGAAAGCCGGAACCGAAACGGCGCAGATGAACATGTGCTGGAACAGGGCCAGCCGCAGCGCCTGAAGCACACCGATCGAGCGGCGAACATGTTCCCGATCAGGAAGAGGGCTGTCGTCCGGGATCAGGTCCAACAGGCGGTGCAGCTTCAGAGCATCGACTCTGAGGCGTGATGCAAGGCGGCGGAAAACTCCGGTGCGGTCATCCTTGATCAGATATTCCGCCAGCGCTTCGCAGGCGTCCGATAGGTGCCTTTCCGTGCCGCGATAAGGGCGGCTCGCCCAATAGGCCGAGTTGAACAGTTCGCCATAGGCGGCAACGGTTTTCACGCTGGCCAGGGCATTGGCTGCGCGGGCGAGGCGGACCAGCTGCTTGCCCCTGTCGCTGTCGCGCAGCAGTGCGGCCAGATCCTCGTAAATGCCATCGGCGGCGGTCCCGATACCGCAGATCACGTTCACAGGATAGCCGAGCTGCTGCAGGATCGCATTATGCGGAATGGCCCGGATCTGCCTCAGGCTCATTTCGCGGTCTGCCGAAAGGTCTGACTGCCGGCGTGAAACCCGGCTGCCGGTGACATTGAGCATCCCGAGGCCGAACGCCGTGATGGCACGGGAATAGGTCCGGCTTTCCAGGTGCTGGTGCTGGTGATCGCGAATGGCGCGGTAGAAATCCAGGCTCAGATCGGTGCGGCGATAGAACAGGTCGGTCGGCGCATTGGGATCGGTGTCGGAAGGCTTGATCTCGGCAATGCGCGTAAGCGTGGCCAATGCCAGTTCGAGAGAACCGAAAAACAGGTAACCGTCGCCGCCCTGGAAGCTCACTTCGGGTTCCAGCGTGATGCCAGCCCGGACAAAGCGCCTGCGCGCCCAGGGTGAAAGCGGCCAGGCGAGCCGGTCTTCGAATGAATCGGGATGGGCGCCGCGGCCCATGCTTTCGCCATGCGTATCGAAAATCAGCGCGGCGACGTCGGTCAGTTCGTTGTCGACCATTGCCTGCGCCAGCCGGCCCTGGAGGCGCTCGATCGCCAGGCTGGCAGGGATCTGGCCGACGAACCTCCCGGCGTCGGAAAACCCGGTCTGTATCGCTACGCGGCCACGCTTGCGCACATAGGTCTGGTAAGGTTCCTCCGCCAGCAAAGCGTCGAGGAAGCGCCCGCCATGCTCCAGCGCGCTCTCGGTCTCGAACAGCGGCGAGACGTCCACCTTCTCTTCGATCCCGAACAGCCTCGAGAAATAGAGCGCGGCCAAGATCGTCGAAGGCTGTTCGCATTCCGCGATGAGCATCCGGATCGGCGCATCGGCATCGATGTGATGCAGAATCTGCGCCATCGCCAGGAATTGCCGGATCGCCGTACTGCTTTCGATCGCGAGTGCAGCAAAATTGGATCGATGGGCTTTCACCTCGTCCAGCTTCTCGCGCAGGCGAACCAGCGCGCCCCGGCTCGAAAGATCGAGCTCGCCAGACGGGTCGATCACGCGGCGAATGGCGTTGTGCAGCTGGCTGGAATTCACCCGGAAGTGGATCCAGCCTGCGCCGAGCCCATCGGCCCGCATGGCCGCGGCCAAGGTCTTGAGCTCGATCGCGCGTGTCGTATCGGCGCCCCTGGCTTCTTCTTCCAGCGCCTCGATCATGGGAGCCAGGGAGAGCAGCTTGTCCGGATCGTCTGCAGTCAATCGATTGGCTGCGGCAGACAGTTTATCGGGGTCGGTCAGGTCGTCTGAGAATTCCGCTGCGCGGTCTTTGGAATATGCGGTGGCTGCGCGCAGTTTCTCAAGCAGCGCATGGGCCGGGTCGATAGCTTCGAGAGAGGCGCAATAGCGTTCAAGGCGCGCGGCCTTTTCTGCCAGCCGAAAGCCGATCGAATCGTACCATTTAATGTCGGTTCGGCCGTCCATGTCGTAGCCGACCCAGCTTGCGAAACGGAATGGCAGCGGTTGCAGGGCATGCCATTCATCCGGCCAGCGCTCGCTCGCCTGTTCGAGCAGCACCGTCACGAGCCGATCGCGCGCATCGGCGCCGTGGGCAATCGCCTCGAGCGCCCGGGCATGTTCGAAGTCGAGAGTGATATCCGGCCTGTCGCTCGGCGCGCTGCAGGCCGAGGCGTCGATGTCACCATCCTGTGATGCTGCGGAGACCACCGCGTCGGTCTGAGCGGGAGAAAGGAGGAATGTCGGGTGTGCAGTGAAGACGCAGTGCAATTGCGGCCGTTCCCACCGGGCGCGGAATTCCGCAAAATTGTCTGGGCTGTCTGCCAGTGCTTGCGCAAAAAGGTCATGGTTGGACTGGATGCCAACCGGCTCGACAAGCCGGCGCAGGCGCCGGGCACGGCTTTGCAGCGCATCGCATTCCAGCTCCGCAATCATGCCCTCGATCATGTCCAGCGACAGCTCGCCGGCTTCGATCTCCCGCGAAAGCTCGAGCGAGAGCTGGAAGGCGGGATTGAACAGCGGCGTTTCATTGGTGCGCTCGCGCAAGGCCTCAAGGCGAGCGGACAGGTCAAAGACGCTCTTCATCATTCGCTCTAAACCTCCTTGAGAGCACTTGCCTCGCGGGCAGCCTGCGCAATCTTGTCAAAATCCATCGGTCCCTTGGGTACAAGCCAGCTTCCGCCGACGCACAGGACGGGGTCGAGGGCAAGCCAGTCCGGCGCAGTGTCTTGCGAGATCCCGCCTGTCGGGCAGAAACGGCATTGCCCGAATGGCCCGGCAAGAGCTTTGAGTGCCGGAATTCCGCCGGCGGCCATCGCCGGAAAGAACTTGAAATGCGTAAGGCCCAGATCGAGCCCGCGCATGATGTCACCAGCCGTCGCGATGCCGGGAAGCAGGGGGACGCCGGCCTCGACCACGTGCTTACCCAGCTTATCGGTTAGCCCCGGGGAGATGATGAATTCGCTTCCCGCTTCGACCGCCGCATCGAATTCCTGCGGGTTGGTGACCGTGCCTGCACCGACGATCGCCCCGGGCACCTGCTTCATTTCGCGGATCACGTCGAGCGCGGCGGATGTGCGCAATGTCACTTCGAGCACTTTCAGTCCGCCCGAAACGAGCGCCTCGGCCAGCGGGGCGGCCTGGCTGGCATCTTCCACGACCAGCACCGGGATCACCGGCGCTGCAAGCATAATCGATTCAATGGATTTCATACCTGGCGATCTCCAAGGTGTTCCTGCGCGAAGGCAGCTACGGCGCCGAACAGGCCCGGCTGCGGATGGACAATGAGTTTTACGGGCAAGGCCGCCATCATCGCTTCATAGCGTCCCTTGAAGCGGAAGCGCTCCGCAAAGCCGGACTTGGGGAGCAAGTCCCGCAGTCGGTATCCAAGTCCGCCTGCGATCACGACGGCACTGGCGCCATGGGCTAGAGCATAATCGCCCACCGCGCTGCCAAGCGACTGGCAAAATCGATCGACGGCCGCAATGGCAAGGCCGTCTTCGCCGTTCATCCCACGCTCCCAGATGGTGCGATCGTCCAGTTCCTCCACGCTACGTTTTTCTAAGGCTGCGAGCGCGTGGTAGATTTCCACGATCCCCGGCCCCGATACGACCCTTTCGGTGGAAACCCGGCGGTGGCGTTCGCGCAGGCGAGCCAGGATGATGTCATCGATATGGTCGACCGGCGCGAAATCGGTATGCGCGCCTTCGGTTGCCTGGATGTGATAGCCGCCTTCGAAGCGATGGAAATGCGCGACGCCAAGTCCGGTCCCCGGGCCTATCACTGTAATCGTGCCTTGGCCTGGCAAGGGGCGCTCGGGGCCGGTGAGGTGAACGAATTCGTCTTCCGGTGCCTGCGCGACGGCATGGGCCACCGCTCCGAAATCGTTGAGCACGGTCACCCGCTCGAGACCAAGCTGCTCGTCGAGCGCTCCGGTATGCAATATCCAGCTATTGTTGGTCATGCGCACGGTTTCGCCGGTTACAGGCCCGGCAATCGCTATGGCTGCCGCCTTTGGTGTCGTGCCCCCAACAATGCGGGCGAAATCGTCCCATGCGTTCTTCAGGTTGGCATAGTCGCTGGTCTTGAGCGTTGTGATTTCGCCAAGTTCGATGCTGCCATCGGGCGTGACCTTGGCCGGGGCAAATCGTGCATGCGTGCCGCCTACGTCGACCGCGACCAGTTCCACTACATGGCCCCCATGGCCAACATGGAAGAACCGCCTTGCTCGGCGCCGTCGGCATTGGCCCGGAACATGGCGAAAAGCTCTCTTCCCATGCCCATTTCCGGCGGCGGGGCGGGGGCCGGATCGCGTGTGGAGAGGTCCGCGCTGGTCGACAAAGTTCCGTCCTCCGCGGAAAGGCGCACAATGTCGCCATCTTGAAGCAGGGCCAGCGGGCCCGGCGTTCCGGTTGCAGTCGCCAGTGCTTCGGGCGTTACGTGAATTGCCGCCGGAACCTTGCCACTGGCTCCGGACATGCGCCCGTCGGTAACGAGTGCGACGCGGTATCCGCGATCCTGCAAGACACCCAGAGGCGGGGTGAGCTTGTGCAGTTCGGGCATGCCATTGGCGCGCGGGCCCTGGAAGCGGACGACCACGATCACGTCGCGATCCAGTTCGCCGGCGGCGAAGGCCTTGGCCACGCTTTCCTGCGTCTCGAATACGCGGCAAGGCGCCTCGATCGTCCAGCGTTCTTGCTCCACGGCACTGGTCTTGAAAGTCGCACGGCCCAGATTGCCCTGGACCAGCCGCATGCCGCCTTCGCTCTGGAACGGCGCGCTGGCCGGCCGCAGCATTTCGTCGTTTCCGCTGGGGCCGGTCGGGCGCCAGACGAGCTTGTCGTCATCGAGGCCGGGCTCCTGCGCATAGGCGGAAAGATCGTCTCCGCCGACAGTCAGGATGTCCCGGTGAGCGAGGCCCGCATCCAGCAATTCGCCGATGACATAGCCCATGCCGCCCGCAGCGTGGAAATGGTTCACATCGCCCGATCCGTTGGGATAGACGCGCGCGATCAGCGGTATGGTGGCGGAAAGCTCCGACAGGTCTTCCCAGTCGATCAGGATGCCCGCCGCACGCGCCATTGCGGGCAGGTGGATCGCGTGATTGGTCGATCCCCCCGTTGCGAGCAGGCCGATCGCGGCATTGACGATGGCCTTTTCATCCACGCAGGCTGAAAGCGGCCGGAAATCGTCCCCGTCCCTGGACATTGCGGCAAGGCGCTGTGTCGCTGCGCGGGTGAGCGCCTGGCGCAGAGGCGTGTTGGGCGTCACAAAGGCTGCGCCGGGCATGTGCAGCCCCATCATCTCCAGCATCATCTGGTTGGAATTGGCGGTGCCGAAGAAGGTGCAGGTGCCAGGCGAATGATAGCTGGCGCTTTCGCTTTCGAGCAATTCGGCGCGCGTCGCCTTGCCCTCGGCATAGAGCTGGCGGACCTTTTGCTTTTCCTTGTTCGCGATGCCGGAAGGCATGGGGCCGGATGGCACGAAGACCGCGGGCAGATGGCCGAAGCGCAGCGCGCCTATCATCAGCCCAGGCACGATCTTGTCGCAAATCCCCAGCAGCGCCACGCCATCATACATGGCGTGGCTCAGGCCCACGGCGGTGGAAAGCGCGATCACATCGCGCGAGAACAGGGAGAGCTCCATCCCGCCCTGGCCCTGCGTAACCCCGTCGCACATGGCCGGCGTTCCGCCCGCGACCTGCGCAGTGGCACCGACTTCGCGCGCAAAGAGCTTCATCTGCTCGGGATATCGGCCATAGGGCTGATGGGCCGAAAGCATATCGTTATAAGCGGTGACGATGGCCAGATTGGGTCCGCGATTGGCCTTGATCGCCTGCTGATCCTCCAGCGCACCGGCAAAGGCGTGGGCCAGGTTGGAGCAGGAAAGGCTGTTGCGGTCGGGCTGGTTCTCCGCTTCGCGCTGCATGAGTTCCAGATAGCGGCCACGCGTATCCCGAGATCTCTCGATGATACGCTGCGTCACTTTGGCTATGGTGGGGTTGAGTTCCGCCATTATTCTGTCGCAATCTTGTTCATATTCAGTCGTATATACGCCATCACTCGTGCCAGCTCACCCCATCGCGTTCGGTCAGGGCGATGGCTGCGCTCGGCCCGGAGCTTCCGGCGGTGTAAGGCTTCGGCAGCAAGGCGTTTTCGGCCCAGTTCGCGCGAATGCGGTCCACCCAGTTCCACTGGGCTTCGACTTCGTCGCGCCGCACGAACAGGGTCTGATCGCCTTCTATCAGATCCAGCAGCAGGCGTTCATAGGCGATGCGTTTATGCTTGCCCGTAAAGGCGTCTGCCATGGCGATATTCAGCGGTACCTTGCGCAGGCTGATGCCGTCGCGGTCCAGACCGGGCACCTTGGCCATCAGCGACAGGGTGATATTCTCTTCGGGCTGGATGCCGATCAGCAGGCTGTTGGGTTCGCTTCTTGTGCCGGTGAAGATCGAATGGGGCACGGGGCGGAACTGCACCAGGATTTCGGTCGTGCGCTTATACAGCCGCTTGCCGGTGCGCAGGTAGAACGGCACGCCTTTCCAGCGCCAATTATCGACATGGGCCTTGATCGCGACGAAGGTTTCCGTGTCGCTCTCCTTGCCCAGCTCATCGTCATATCCCGGCACGGCCTGGCCGCCGATTGCACCGGCGCGGTATTGCCCGGTCACGGTCTCCCCCGATGAGACCGCACGCAGGGCGCGTAGCACCTTCACCTTCTCGTCACGCACGGCAGTGGCGTCGAAGCTGACAGGCGGCTCCATCGCGACGAGCGCCAGGAGCTGCAGCATGTGGTTCTGCACCATGTCGCGCAGGGCGCCGGCTTCGTCGTAAAAGCCCACGCGGCCTTCCAGCCCGACCGTCTCGGCCACGGTGATCTGCACATGGTCGATATGGGCTGCGTTCCACAGCGGTTCGAACATCACATTGCCGAAGCGCATCGCCAAAAGGTTCTGAACCGTTTCCTTGCCCAGATAATGATCGATCCTGAAGATACGGTCTTCCGGAAAGGCTTCGGCTACAGCGTCGTTGATGTCGCAGCTTGATTCGAGATCGATCCCGAGCGGCTTTTCGAGCCCGATCCGCGCTTTCTCGCCTGCCAGGCCGCTTTGCGCCAGCCCGCTGATCGTCGGCTTGAACAGGCTTGGCGCAGTGGAGAGGAAGATGGCCAGGCCGTCATCATACGCCCCGACTTCCTCGGCCAGCGCTCCGAAGCCGCTCGGGTCGCTTGCATCCAGCGGCTGATAATGAAGGCGGTTGAGGAATTCGGCGACACTGCCCCGGCGTTCGGCAGGCAGGTACTTCTCCAGCGCCTCGCGGGCGAAGTTGCGGTATTGGTGCGTATCGTATTCGGAGCGCGCCGTGCAAATGATCCTGAGCTCGGGATGTACCAGCTCATCGGCATCCAGCGCACACAGAGAGGGGAGCAGCATACGCTGCGCAAGGTCGCCCGTTGCACCGAACAGGAGCAGGCGGTTTGCAGTGAAGCTCATCCCTGGGCGGTCCCCTTCACGCTCCTTCGGCCTCCAACCAATTGCTGCATTGCAACATGGCTAACAGGTTTGCGGCGGCTTGGCTAGCTTGCCTGGGCCCTGCTGCTGACGTTAATTTCCATGCCTGCGAATTGGCAATCGCCGAAGCTCGTCAGGAAGCTGGTATCGGCTGCGTCGCGGCCTATGCCGATCTTCACTACCTCGCCTGCTTCGGCCATTTGCGTGGCGTCGACAAGCTGCCAAGTGCCGCCCTCGCCTTCCGGATTGGCCAGGAAGACTTCCGCCACGGCATGGAAATCCTGTGGAGTGACACCGGGTGCGTAGGCGCTAACATAGCGGGCAGGGATACCGGAGGCCCGGGCAAGCGAAACCAGCACATGGGCGTAGTCCCGGCAGATGCCTCGCCGTTCCACGAAACTGTCCAGCGCGGTTGTCGATTGGTTGGAGAATCCGGGCTCGTATTTGAAGTTCTCGGCAATCCAGTCCCGGATGGCCTCTATCCTTGCACCGCCTTCCGTGCCTTCAAACGTGTCCGTAACGAAGCTGAGGAAGCGCTGTGCAGGGCAATAGAGCGAAGACAGCAGATATTGCACCGCTTCGCCCGGCATATTGTGCAGGTCGAGCTTCTCGAGTGATCCTAGCGGAGGCAGGCTGCGATTGATGTCCACACTGGCCGTATAGGACACATCGAATGCGCCGCTCGCATGGATCCAGATGCGTTCCCCGATGTCGTCCTGTGCAGAAACGCGCACGCAATCGTCACCGCAGGCGAGGTTCGTCTGCGCGTTCAGTATCGTCTGCTCGGGAATGGCGGCAGCTTCGAATTGCAGCAGCACGTCGACCGGTTGCGGAAGCGTGAAGGAGAAGCGGGTGCTAACGTCGATTGTCATATGCCGCTTCAAACGCATGGCTGTGGGGAATGTTTCTCATTCTCCGACAATATGCAGAACAATTTTGCGGCGGTGTGGCGCGCGGCGATGTTCCGCAAGGAAGATGCCCTGCCACGTCCCCAAGGTCATGCGCCCGTTTGCTACCGGCAAAGACATGCTCACGCCGGTCAGCGCAGATTTGAGGTGGGCGGGCATATCGTCCGGTCCTTCGGCGTCGTGGCGGTAATAGCCGCCTTCGGGCGCCATTCTGGAGAGCCACTCTTCCATGTCCCGCCACACCGCAGCCGAGGCATTTTCCGTGATCAGGATGGACGCGGAAGTGTGCTTGCAATGCAGTGTCAGCAGGCCGGTTTCGATGCCCGTTCCGTCCAGCCATGCGGCAATGTCATCGGTGATCTCGCTCAGGCCCTGGCTGCTTGTGGCGAATTCCAGTTCGGTCAACGCCTGGCGCATCATTCGCCAGGAACGCCGAATAGATCGTGGGCGTCGGCATCTTCGATCAGCACATTCACAATATCGCCTGGGCGCATCTCGGCCGAAACGTCCCTCAGGAAGACATTCCCGTCGATCTCCGGCGCATCGGCCTCGCTGCGGCCGGTCGCGCCGATATCGCCGTCTTCGTCGGGTTCGCCCACTTCGTCGATTATGACGGGGATCGTCCGGCCAACCTTGGCTGCAAGCTTGGCTGCACTGATGGCTTCGGTTTTCTCCATCAGGCGGGCGTAGCGCTCTTCCTTCAGCTCTTCCGGAACCTGGCCGGGCAAGTCGTTCGCAGCAGCGCCCTCGACCGTTTCGAAGCGGAACCCGCCCACCCGGTCGAGCTGGGCTTCGTCCAGCCAGTCGAGCAGATACTCGAAGTCCGCTTCCGTTTCGCCGGGAAAGCCGACCACGAAGCTGGAGCGTACGGCGATGTCGGGGCAAATCTCGCGCCAGCTCTTCAGCCGTTCCAGAACCTTCGCTTCATTGGCGGGACGCTTCATCGCCTTGAGCACCGAAGGCGCGGCATGCTGGAACGGGATGTCGAGATAGGGCGTCACCAGCCCTTCGGCCATCAGCGGGATCGCCGCGTCGACATGGGGATAGGGGTAGACATAGTGCAGGCGGACCCAGGGGCGCTGTCCATCGGGCGTCTTCAACTGGCCCAGGGCTTGCGCAAGGTCGTTCATATGCGCGCGCACTTCGCGGCCCTTCCATTCGCGCGCCTCGTGCCTGATATCGACGCCATAGGCCGAAGTGTCCTGGCTGATCACCAGCAATTCGCGCGTTCCCGCCGCCACCAGCTTTTCCGCTTCGCTCAACACGGCATCCACGCGGCGGCTGACCAGCTTCCCGCGAAGCTGCGGGATAATGCAGAAGGCGCAGGAATGGTTGCAGCCTTCGGAGATCTTCAGATAGCCATAATGGCGCGGGGTGAGCTTTACGTCAGCCAGATCCGCCCGTGCGGGGATCAAATCGACGTACGGCCCCTGAGAAGGCGGTGCGGCCTCGTGCACGGCCTCCACCACATCCTCGTATTGATGCGCCCCGGTCACGGCCAGCACAGCGGGGAACCGCTCGCGGATCTGCTCCGCTTCGTTGCCCATGCAGCCCGTGACGATCACCCGCCCGTTTTCCGCAATCGCTTCCCCGATGGCGGCCAGGCTTTCCTCCTTGGCCGAATCGAGAAACCCGCAAGTGTTGACCAGCACGACATCGGCACCTGAATAGTCTGCGCTCATGGCATAGCCATCGGCACGCAACTTCGTGAGGATGCGTTCGGAATCGACCAGCGCCTTGGGGCAGCCAAGACTGACCATGCCGACTTTCTTCGCAGCCGGAATCGTGCGTGTTTCGGTTGGAGCTGTATCCATAATTGCCGCGCCTCTACACCCGGCACGCGCTTTGGGCTAGGGTCCGCAGCCTGCGAGGAGGGTCGATCATGGGTGCAGTCAATTTGCCGGCAGTGTTTCTGGGCGCTGCCGTGTTCTTCGCAATCGGCGCTCTGTGGTACGGGCCGTTCTTCGGCAAGGCCTGGCGGGAGCTCAGCGGCATCAGCGAAGAAATGCGTAAGGCTGGGCCGCAGGCAGGGCAGAACCCCGTCTGGCTGATCATGCTGCTGGCGTTCCTGTTCGAACTGCTGATCTGCGTCATGTTCGGCCATATGCTGGCACGCACAACTCCGCCGCCGCATGTGGTGATGATGATGGCTGGCGGCTTCGGTATCTCGATCATGGCGCCGGCGATCGGTATCAATTATCTGTTCCAGATGCGGCCTGGCAAGCTCTTCGCGATCGACGCGGGCTATTTCATTGTCGGAATGTTGGCCGTTGGCGGCGTGTTCGTGGCGCTTGGCTGAACCGGCTCAAGGCGTCGTTGCCTTTCCATTGCCGTTCTTGCCTTCGTCCGTGGGCAGGATTTCCACGACGACATCGCCTGTCTGAAGTTTCTTGGCTTCGTCTTCCCAATAACCGAAGGCGATGCCATCGCGGTAGACCCTGAGCCCGAGGCCGCCTGAGGCAAGGTCTTTGAGGCCCTGGCCCACTTCTTCCGCCATTACGGGCCTTTCGACCAGCTGGACCCGGCCGGAAATCGAAGCGAGATCCGCCAGATAATCCGAAACATGGGCCCCTTGCGCGGAACCGGCCAGCAGCAGGCCTGTAAAGTGCACCGGGTTGATGACATTGTCGGCCCCGGCCTGGCGGGCCAGGATCTCGTTGTCTTCCGCCCGCACGACCACGCTGATCGGCACGTTGGGCGCGAGATGACGCACGGTGAGCACAATCAGGATCGACGTATCGTCGCGCCCGGCCGAAACCAGCACGGCGCTGGCCTTGTCGATCCGGACCGCCATCAGGCTTTCATCCCGCCCGGCATCGGCGCACATCACATTGCAGCCCAGGTCCTCCGCCAGTTGGAGACGCTGGGCGCTGGAATCCATGACCACGATGGTACTGGGATCGGTGCCGCGCTCGATCAGTTCATTGACCGCTTCCGATCCGCTGACGCCGAAGCCCAGCACGACTAGATGGCCGGAAAGCTGCTGCTGAATGCGGGACATGCGGAACTTCTCCCAACTGCGCTTGATAATGAAGTTATAGGCTGTGCCGATAAATATGAAGATCACCGCGAAGCGGATCGGCGTAACGATTGCGGCTTCCACCAGGCGCGACCGGTCGCTGATCGGCGCAATGTCGCCAAAGCCTGTCGTGGTGATGGAGATCATCGTGAAATAGACGACATCCAGGAAGCTGACATGCCCGTCATGCGCATCCACCAGCCCGTCACGGTCCCAATAATGGATCAGGATCACCAGGAAGATGAGCGCCAGCGCGGCGCTGAGGCGTATGCCGAGATCGGCCCAAACGGGGACGTGAACTGCCCGCTTCAGAGGCTGGAAGCGCCTCAGGCCGGGTTTCTTCTTCCCGTTCACTGGTACCGTTCTGCCAGGGCGCCGATGGCCGAATGATCGGTGAGATCGACCTGCAGCGGGGTGACGGAGATATAGCCTTCACTGACGGCTTCCAGATCCGTGCCGTGATCCAGCGTGTGCTCGACATCTTCCAGGCCGAACCAGAAATAGGGCCGGCCTCTCGGGTCCTTGCTTTCGACCAGAGAGCCGCGCGCATAATCGTGAAAACCCTGGCGGACCACGCGAATGCCGCGGACTTCATCCGCCGGCCGGCAAGGAAAATTGACGTTGATCAGGGTGCGCTTTGCCCGCGTCATTTCCAGCAGCGGCTGCAGCACGTCGGCTGCCCATGTTTCGGCCGCGGCAAAGCTGCGTTTGTCGCCGCGCATTGCCTGGCTCAGGGCAATGGCGGGTATGCCCGCCAGTGCGCCTTCCATCGCCGCGGAGATCGTACCGGAATAGGTGATGTCGTCACCCAGGTTCTCGCCTGCATTGATGCCGGAGATCACCAGGTCGGGCGGCGTGTCGAACAGTTTGCGCAAGGCCAGGTTGACGGCATCGGTGGGCGTGCCGGTCACGGCGAAGCGCCGATGCCCGAAGTCCTGCAGACGCACCGGCATATGCAGCGTCAGCGAATGGCCGGCGCCCGATTGCTCTTCCGCCGGGGCGCAAACGGTCACATCGTCGCTCAGCTGGCGAGCGACCTCTTCGAGCAGCTTGAGCCCCGGGGCATGGATACCGTCGTCATTGGTCAGCAGGATGCGCATAGGACCGCCTGTATCCCTTCTTAGCCAGTGTGAAACAAGTTCGGCATGGCGGCGACGGGGCAGCTTTCCACGCCCGCGTTGTCAATCGGCGGGCACCAGCCGGGTGATCCCGCCCATATAGGGGTGCAGCGCGGCGGGTACGTCCACGCTGCCGTCTTCCTGCTGGTAATTCTCCAGCACCGCCACCAGCGTGCGGCCCACGGCCAGCCCCGAACCGTTCAGCGTGTGGACGAAGGCTGTGCCCTTCTGCCCTTCCGGGCGGTAGCGGGTGTTCATCCGGCGCGCCTGATAGTCGCCGCACCAGGAAATGCTGGATATCTCGCGATAGGCGCCCTGTCCGGGCAGCCAGACTTCGAGGTCGAAGGTCTTCTTCGCCGTCGCGCCCATATCGCCGGAGCAGAGCAGCATCTTGCGATAAGGCAGCTCCAGTGCCTCCAATATGCCTTCGGCGGAACGCACCATGTGCTCATGCTCCGCTTCCCAGTCATCGGGGCGGCAGATGCAGACCAGCTCGACCTTCTCGAACTGGTGCTGGCGGATGAAGCCGCGCGTATCCTTGCCGGCGGCACCCGCTTCGCTTCGGAAGCAGGGGGTCAGCGCAGTCATGCGCAAGGGCCGGGCAAGCTCGTCCAGGATCTGGCCCTGTACTGCATTGGTCAGGCTGACTTCCGCCGTGGGGATCAGCCAGCGGCCATCGGTCGTCTTGAACAGATCCTCGGCGAATTTGGGCAATTGGCCGGTGCCGAACACCGCGTCGTCCTTCACCAGCAGCGGCGGCATGCATTCGGTATAGCCGTTTTCGCCCGATTGCCGGTCGAGCATGAACTGCCCGATGGCCCGTTCCAGCCGAGCCATCTGCCCGCGCAGGAAAGTGAAGCGCGCGCCGGAAATCAGTGCGCCGGTTTCGAAGTCAAGGCCCAGCACCGGGCCGATATCGGCATGTTCCTGCGGATCGAAGGAAAAGCTGCGCTGATCGCCCCAGCGCGAGACCTCGATATTGCCGTCCTCGTCCTCGCCGATGGGAACGGCGCCGTCGGGGATATTGGGCAGGCCGGCCAGCAAATCGTCCAGCTGTGCGCCCAGAGTGCGCTCTTCTTCCTCCAGCGCGGGCAGAGCCTGCTTCAGCTCGGCGACTTCGGCCTTCAGGCTCTCCGCAGTATCCGTGTCGCCCTTGCCCATGGCAGCGCCGATCGCCTTGGAGGCTTCGTTGCGGCGGCTTTGCGCTTCCTGCATGCGCGTGGAAACCTCGCGCCGTTTCGCGTCGAGCTCTAGGATCGCGGCCGACGCGGGCTCGGCGCCGCGCTTGGCCAGGCCGGCATCGAATTCAGCCGGATTTTCGCGGATGTATCGCAGGTCATGCATGGGGCGCGGCTATGCCGATTTGGCCAGTTGCTGGCAAGGTAAGTTGTTGGCGGCAGCGCCCGTAATATTCGCCCGGACTATTCCGCCTTGCAGGTACTGATGCCCAGCAGCGAATAGAGCCCGCATGTGCGGAATATCCCGGTCGCCAGCGGTATCAGGCCCAGCCAGCCCCAGGGCGTCTTCGGCCCCACGAATACGAGCGCTATCAACACAAGGCCCACGATAATCCGTATGATGCGGTCCGCGCCGCCGACATTTGTCTTGAACATCGGTTCTTCTCCTCTCCAAGCCTTTTAGGCAGGCGGATCATGACACGGCATTGATTGGGGTCAATGTCCGTGCGCCATCGCCCGCTCGGGCGAAGCGGGGCGCCGCCGCATGTTCCTGCCGGCAAGGTAGAAGTGGAAGGCCGGCCATGTGGTCAGCGCCATGCTGGCCATCATTACCCATTGGGTGGAATTCGCCAGCGCACTCTTGCAGGCCGCGTCAAGCGCGGCAGCCGCGCCTGCGGGGGCTTGCCCCCCGGGACAGGCGGCCATGAAGCCTCCGGGCGCGAAATCGCCGAACTGGACCGCTGCGATCAGATCGTTGGCCGCGCCGGCAACCAGCGGGCCGATGCTGTGGCCGACAAGGCCCATGAACATTGTGAGGATCACAACAGCCTTGGCCCGGCCGCCTGGCGCGATGGAATTGTGCAGCACGGTGTAGGACGGCGCCAGGAACGTGGCGTTAATCAGCGCGCCGAAGAACATGAACGCCACCAGCAGCTGCCATTCCGACTGGGCGAGGGAAATCACATAGGGCACTGCTCCGATCGCTAACGTGATGCCCGGGAACCACATCAGCCAGCGCATGTCGCGCTGCCCCAGACGCTGGGCGATGATTCCGCCGACAAATGTGGAGATGGAGGCCGGCAACATCATGGCCGCAACCAGGATCCAGCCCAGCTCCGTATAGGAAACGGGAAAGCGGCGGACGATATAAGGCCCCAGAAATGTGGAAGTCGGGCTGGTAAAGACCGATACCAGCGTCAGCGCGATCACCATCTGCCGCAAGACCGGCGATCGCCACATGGTCGTTGCGACATCCTTGAAGGATACGGCGCCGCTATTTGCGCCGCCGGTCTCGCTTGCTGCGTCATATCGGCCGCGTTCCGGTTCCTTCACCAGATACCAGGTCATGGCCGCGACGATCAGGCCGGGTAGCCCGACCACGAAGAAGGCCGCGCGCCATCCCCAATGATCGACAACGGTGCCGCCCACCACCATCCCGATCAGCGATCCGGCTGGAAAGCCGAGCCCGAAGATAGCCAGTGCCTTGGTGCGCCTGAGTGGCGGATAATAGTCGCTGATCAGGGAATGGGAGGCCGGTAGACAGGCCGCTTCGCCAATACCCACGCCCATGCGGGCGAGGGTCATCTGGAAGAAATTGACGCAAAGGCCGCTGACGGCGGTCATTACCGACCAGAAGGTGATGCAGATTGTCAGAATGTTGACCCGGTTGCCCTTGTCGGTGACCCAGGCCATCGGGAAACCGAAGATCAGGGTGACCAGGCTGAAGGCAAAACCGGTGAGGAAACCGATCTGCATGTCGCTCAGCAACAGCTCCTCCTTGATCGGCTGGGCCAGGATGCTGAAGATCGAACGGTCGACCGAACTGATGAAATAGACGATGAACAGCACGCCCAGCACCAGGGTGGAGGTGCGCAGCTGTTCCGGCGAAATCTCCGCCGCCGTACCGTCCCCGGTCGATATGGGCTCGCTAACGTTCAATGCCCGCCTCCCGCAGACACCCGGCCGGGCGCCTGCAAACCTGATATGCTGGCCTGCGGCCTTATGCGGGCAGCCAGGCAAAGCGCTTAATGTGTGAAGTATCGCCCTTTGGGGGAGACCGCAATTGCCGATCTTTCGAATGCGTCTTTGCTGTTGCGCAAGAGAGCGGCTTTCCGCCAATATGAGCGGCAACGAATACAAAACATTGCAGTAATTGACGCGCAGGATGCCGAATGACTGATCCGGTCCAGGACCACACACAGCCAGGCGACGGGAATGGGGGGCTGGCAATGCTTTCGGTCCGGCGGATCCCGATCGATATGCATCCGGACAACACGGCCTATCTGCTGCGGCACGGCAATGGCTATTCGGCCGAGCAGTTTCAGGCGCTCCGCAAGATCAGGATTTCGGCGGATGGCTGCGAGATTCTCGCTTCTTTGGGCCTGGTCGACGATGAGCGGATTGTCGGCCCAGGCGAAATCGGGCTGGGCGAACAGGCGTTTCGCAGGCTCGGGCTGGCAGAGGGCAGCCAGGTCCATATCGAGCAGGCACGGCCGCCGGCCAGCCTCGAATATGTGCGTCGCAAGATCGACGGCGAGGTTCTCAGCGATAGCGAGGTCTCCGCCATCATCCACGACATCTCCCGCCATCTTTATTCTCCGATGGAGATCGGTGCGTTCCTTGTCGCTTGTGCCGGTTTCATGAGCACGCAGGAAACGCTCTCCCTGACCCAGGCGATGATCGATGTCGGCAACCGGCTCCATTGGAATTCGCCGCTGGTGGTGGACAAGCACTGCATCGGCGGCATTCCGGGCAACCGGACTTCGATGATCGTGGTCCCGATTGTCGCCGCACATGGCCTGATCTGCCCGAAGACATCCTCGCGGGCGATCACCTCCCCGTCGGGCACGGCGGATACGATGGAACTGCTGGCCAATGTCGACCTTTCCGAAGAGCAGATGTCGAATATCGTCGGGAAGGAAAAGGCAGTGCTCGCCTGGGGAGGAAGGGTGAACCTGTCGCCGGCGGACGATATCCTGATTTCGGTCGAAAGGCCGCTGCGGCTCGACAGGTTCGAGCAGATGGTTGCATCGATCATGTCCAAGAAGGCATCTGCGGGCTCCACGCATCTGGTCATCGACATCCCGGTCGGGCCGACCGCGAAGGTCCGCTCGCAAAGCGATGCTGTGCGCCTGCGAAAGCTCTTCGAATATGTTGCGCGGCATCTGGGGATCGAAATCGATGTGGTCCTGACAGATGGCTCCCAGCCGATCGGGCGAGGAATCGGTCCGGTGCTGGAAGTGCGCGATGTGATGGCCGTGCTGCGCAATGAAGCAGACGCGCCCGACGATCTGCGCGACCGTGCCTTGCTGCTGGCGGGGCATGTGCTCGACTTCGATCCGGCGATCGAAGGCGGCAGAGGCTATGCGCGGGCGTTCGAACTGCTGGCATCCGGCGCGGCTCTGGCAGCGATGGAGCGATTGATCGAAGCTCAGGGGCGCAAGACCGGAAAGCTCGAGCCGGGCACCCTTCGCAAGGAAGTGACAGCGGGCCAGAATGGACGGGTTGTGAGCATCGATTGTGAACGAATGGCCCGGATCGCACGGCTTGCGGGCGCGCCCATGGATAAGGGCGCCGGCATCGATTTGTTGCACAAGGTCGGCGCGGAAGTCCGTACCGGTGAGGCGCTCTACCGGATTCACGCGAATACGAAGGCCGGGCTGGGCTTCGCGGCGGATCTGGCCGGCGAGCGTTCGGGATATGTAATCGGCTGATGGGCATCGCAGTTTTCGGATTTGCCGAATGTACGGATGAGGCCGGGCGGCTGGCCGATGCGCTGGGCATTGCGTGCCACGAAATCAGTGTGCATCGCTTTCCCGATGGGGAGAGCCTGGTGCAGGTCGCGCCCGTACCTGCTCCGGAAACCGCGATCCTCTATCGTTCGCTCGACAATCCCAATGCCAAGCTGGTCGAAATCCTGCTGTCTGCTTCGGCACTTCGCGAAAACGGCGCGCGCCGCATCATCTTGGTCGCGCCCTATCTGGCCTATATGCGGCAGGACATAGCATTCGAGCCCGGGCAGGCGGTCAGCCAGCGGGTTATCGGAAAGATGCTCGCCGCACATTTCGACGGTTTGTTGACGGTCGATCCGCATCTCCACCGGATTCACTCCCTGGCCGAAATCATGCCGGACATCGAAGCAATCAGCATCACTGCGGCGCCAGCTCTGGCGCGTGCGATCGCCAAGGGTGAGAGCCCGGTGCTGATCGGACCGGACAGCGAATCCCGCCAGTGGGTGGAAGCGATTGCCGATCCATTGGGGCTCGACGTTTTGGTCGGCGCCAAGCGCCGCAAGGGAGATCGGGCCGTCGAAATCGTCATCGAAAGTATAGAGAAGGTCTCCGCCCGCCCGGCCGTGCTGGTCGACGATGTCATCGCCAGCGGCGAGACGCTGGCGACCGCAGCGGGCCTGCTGCGCGAAGCCGGGGCCTCCAGGATCGAGGCGCTGGCCACGCATTGCCTGGCGAGCGACGCTGACCTTGCAAGGCTGCGCGAAGCCGGCATCGAACGAATCCGTTCCAGCGACAGCGTGCCTGGCGCGACTGCTTCGATTTCTCTGGCTTCCTTGCTGGCCGGTGAAATCGTGGAGCGGGGATGGATCGGTAAAGACTGAGGAAATTATGGCAAAAGACAGACTCTCGCTCACGTTCCACGGTGCCGCCCACACGGTGACGGGATCGTGCATGCAGTTCACGCATGAGGGGAAATCGATCTTGGTCGATTGCGGGATGTTCCAGGGCTCGCGCACGCTCGAACAGCTCAATGTCGAGCCTTTCGCGTTTCGGCCGGCGGATATCGATGCCGTCCTTCTTACGCATGCCCATATCGATCACAGCGGCATGTTGCCCAAACTGGTCAAGCACGGTTTCAGAGGCGATATCTGGTGTACCCGGCAGACTGCCGATCTGCTGCAGTTCATGCTGGCGGATTCTGGCCGGATCCAGGAATACGATGTCGAGCGGCGAAACCGCCGGCGAGACCGGGCCGGCGAGGAGCCTTTGGAGGCGGTCTACACAGAAAAGGACGCGATGGCTGCTTGGCGGCGCTGCCGGCCGGTGGAAAGGGGGACTAGTTTCGAACCTGCCCCGGGATTTTCCGCATGCCTGTGGAATGCCGGCCATATCCTCGGCTCCGCTTCTGTCGAACTTCAGGCGGACGGGGTGCGCGTGATGTGCTCTGGGGACCTGGGCCCCGAATATCACGCATTCCTGCGAGATCCCTCGGGCCCTTCGGGTTTCGACTATGTGGTCTGCGAAACGACCTATGGCGGCCGCGTGCGCGAAAAGGTGACGCTGGAGGAGCGGCGCAAGCTGCTGGAGGCGGAAGTGAAGGCTGCGATCACGCGCGGGGGCAACCTGATCATCCCCACTTTCGCATTGGAGCGAACTCAGGAGCTGCTGCTCGATCTCGCGCATATGCTGCGCGACGGGAGCATTCCCAAGGTTCCGGTCTTCGTCGATTCACCGCTTGCGAATGAAGTTACCAGCGTGTTCGCGCGCTATTCCGCAGAGCTTGAAGATACGGGCGGGATCGACGTTTTTGCGCATCCATCGTTCCATTTTGTTGACGATGTGAAGGAATCGATCCGGCTCAATTCGATGTCCGGCGCGATCATCCTTGCCGCTTCCGGGATGTGCGAAGGGGGCCGGATACGGCATCACCTGATCCACAACCTTCACCGGCGCGATTCGACGGTGCTGTTTGTCGGCTTCCAGGCGCAAGGATCGCTTGGCCGCGTAATTATGGAGGGTGCGAAGACCGTCAGAATTTCCGGCAAGGACGTCAATGTGCGTGCGCAAATCCGCCGCATCGACAATTACTCTGCGCATGCCGATCAGGAGGAACTGCTGGAATGGATCGACGATCGCGGCCCGATCTCGGGCAGCCTGTTTCTATCGCATGGTGAACCCGTCGGCATGGAAGCGATGCGGCGGGAAATGCAGCGGCGATTGCCGGAGCTATCGGTTCGCCTGCCGGAAATTGGGGAAACCTACGAACTGGCTGCCGGTGAGCCTGCAAAGAGAAGCAAGACCGGCCGGACCGATCTGGCACTGGCCAAGGGGCGCGACTGGCAGAATGCCTATGCCGACTTTGCAACTTCGCTGAAGGCCAAGCTCAAGCGGATCCATGACGACCGCAAGCGGGAAGAAGCTCTCGAGGCGATGCGCCAGGTGCTCGATTCATACGAGGAACACAGGGAGAAGAAGGCGGACCGCGTTTGACCGGCTGCGATCAGCCCGATTGGGCGTCCGAAAACCGGTGTATCTGGATGCGCGGAAACACTTCTTCCAGGCTCTTCGTGTCCGGGAGGACGTAGACCACGCCCCCATTCTCTTCGAAATGGGTCACGATCTGCGTCTCATAGAAATTGGTTGGCACGTTGATGCAGCCGAAAGTGATGCGATTGTCTTCCGCTGCCGGCGTAAGCAGGCGCAGGCGCCGCTCTTCTTTCTTGTTGCCTGTGGCAACGGCATGCATCGCGACGGAATCGGCGTATTTGACCCAGAAGACTCTTTCGCCGCCGGCCGCATAGCCGAATTTGGAAACAAAACGTCCCGCAGGTGTCGTTCGCTCTGCCGGACCGATCTCGGCCAGTTTCAGGCTGCCAATTCCCGGCGAGGACTCGTCCCCCCTTGCGACGCCTATCAGGACCGGAGTGTCGCCCAGGGATTTAGCCTGGGCATCAAACGCGAACATTGTCCCGGCATTCTTGTCGATGACAAGATAGGGCAGGGATCCGTTGTCATTGGATGACGCAATCCAGCCGATCACGCGTGCCGCAGCTTCCGATCTTGGCGTTTCACCGCCAGCCGCGAAGCTATTCATTTCGTGAAATTGGGCGCTCAGTTGGACAGGCACCGGAATGCCGGCCGCGCCAGCCTCCTCTTCGGCCTGCAGAGCTGACGGAAGACCGCACGCAAGTGTCAGGCACGACATTGCACCCACAACTCTGCGCGCGGTCATTCCATCAAGAAAGTGCGTCATCTGACAAGGTCCGGCGAAAGGGAACTTCATCAGCTAACTACGTTTTTCGCGGAGTTCAGTTCCGCGCGGGCCTTTCTTCCATGCGCTGCTCAAGGCCATCCACCCTGGCATTCAACTGGTCGATGCGCGTGCTGTTATTCTGTGCCTGACCCGAAGCGGCCTGGCCTTCGGCCATGGCGGCATTTGCCGTTCCGTCGGTGGTCTGCAACTGGGCGTCCAGTGCATCGATGCGCTGGTTTACGCTTGCGATCTGTTCGTTCACATATTCCTTGGTTGCGCAGCCGCTGAGGCCGAGTGCGCTTACCAATGCCAGTGCAGCGGGCGCTGCAATCGTCTTCGATATGGCCATTGCCCATCTCCTGTTTTGTCTCGCCAGTTAAAAAACTAGGTTAATGTCTTAACGAAGTCTAGGAACATAAGGTTCCGGCTCGGCGGATCCTCCGGCGCGGCGGGCTGCTTCAACAGGGTAGTTCGGGAGACCGGAGTGTAGCTTCTCTGCTGAATTTGCTGGAAACTCCGCGATTGAGGTCCGATTGGCATTGGCCCTTGCCACGGGGAGACATTTTCCGGCACTCTAGCCTGGTCTGTCGCTGAACATCAGGCGCAGGTGGAGGGTATTCCAGCGATTTTAGCGCCCGATCGAGGCGCTCGAAGCGGACAAAATTGGGGGTGGCATGCGGATCAGTGTTTTCGGGATGTGCGGGTTGTTGCTTTTGGCGGGTTGTGGCGGCGATGACGGCTCCGCTGCCGATGCAGAGCAGTCATCGGTAGAGGGCAGCTCTTCGAGCGACACCGAAGTTGCGTCCGGCGAAGGCGGAGCAGGCTGTGAGTCTGTCGAAGGTGAGACCGCGCCGGAAGGGCAGCCGGCAGATGACATCCTGGGCGTTCGCGAAGGCATGTCGATCGAACAAACGCGTCAGGTTCTGCAATGCAGGAATGCCAGCTACGCGATCCGGACCAGCGATTATAAGCCCAGCCTGCCGGATGGCGGGCAGATGTCTCGCGTCGATCTGACAGCGGATTCAGGACTGGACAGAGTCGTGGTGTGGCTCGTCGGACCTTCTGGGGAAGAACAGGTCATGCATGTCGAGCGCACGATCGAATTCACCAGCGGAAACGAATTGCCCATCGCCAGCATAGAACAGGAGCTGGAGAACAAATATGGCGAGTTCGATGCGGCGGCCTATGGGCATAGCGGATACATCGTCCGCTCTCGCGATGGGCAGAGGCTTGGGCCGAACAACACCAACTATACCGTGTGCCGCAGGCATACGTTCAGTTCAGAGAGCCCGAAACCGTGCTTCAATGTGGTTTCCTACGACATCCAGGATTCGAGCGACAATGCGCAGCTTGCGTCGAAATTCACAGTGACGATCACCAATCAGGCGCGGAACTGGGCCATGGTCGAAGCAGCCCAGGGCAAGAAGGCTTCAGAGGTCGAACATGCCCGGGAGAAAGCGGAAGACCAAGGGCTGGAACTCTAGTCGGCCGAGTGCCGTAGCGCCCGAGCGGGATGCGCCGTTATCCCAGCCAGCCCAGCGCAGCCGCGGCCCATACGGCACCGCCCCCAATCACTGCAGCCAGCAAATAGCCGGCCCAGCTGCGGGTTCGCCGGCCCCCTTCCCACATCAGCGCTATTTCGGGTAGCGGCGGAGCGTCTGGCGCACCGCCCTTTGCCGGAATCCGCTCCTCCAGCCGCCGCACCAGTTCGGGCAGGCGCAGCAGTGTTCCGAAATCCTCCCGCAGCCGGTCGGCCAGTGCTGCTTCGGGGCCAAGTTCGTCCCGGATCCAGCTTTTCACATAGGGCGCGGCAACGTCCCACATATTGATCTGGGGGTGGAGCTGGGTCGCGACGCCTTCCACCATTACCATCGTCTTTTGCAGCAGCAGCAGGTGGGGCTGGGTCTGCATGTCGAAATCGCGGGTGATCGCGAACAGACCGTCCAGCATTTGCCCGACGGAAAGCTCGCTCACGGGTTTGCCGCGCATCGGCTCACCCACTGCGCGCAGCGCGGTCGCGAATTCATGGACATTGTGATGGGCCGGCACATATTGCGCTTCGAAATGGATTTCCGCGACGCGCTGATAATTGCCTGTCGTCAGGCCATAGAGGATCTCGGCCAGCCATTGCCTGGCCCGCCGATCGATGCGGCCCATGATCCCGAAATCGATTGCCACGATCGTGCCGTCGGCCTTCACGAACAGATTGCCCTGATGCATGTCGGCATGGAAATAGCCTGCGCTGATCGCCTGGGTCAGGAAGGCCAGGACCAGCCGCTGGGCCAGTTCGGGCAGATCGTGTCCGGCGGCCTTGAGTGCTTCGACTTCGCTGATCTTGATGCCATCGACCCATTCGATGGTCAGCACACGGCCATTGGTACGGTCCCAGTCGATCTCGGGGATCGTATAGCCGGCGAAGCCCTTCATGGCGGCGGAAAGCTCGGAGGCGGAAGCAGCTTCGCGCCGCAGATCGAGTTCACGGTTGGTCCAGCGCTTGAAGTTCTCGATCGTTAGGCGCGGGCGCAGGCGCGCTGCCTCTCCGCCCAGCGCCTCCAGGTGCGCGGCCGCCCATTCATAGGTATCGATGTCGCGCGCGAAGCGCTGGCGGATGCCCGGGCGCAGAACCTTCACGGCCACGGTGCGGCCATCGCTTGTAACCGCCTTATGCACCTGAGCGATCGAAGCCGCGCCAACGGGATCGGGATCGATGCTTTCGAACAGCGCTTCCAGCGGCTGGCCAAAACTTGTTTCGATTTCCTGCCGGATGGATTCGAAACTGACCGGCGGCAGCCTGTCCTGCAGCGTCAGCAGGTTTTCCGCCGCTTCGTCGCCCACCAGGTCGGGCCGCGTTGCCAGCGATTGGCCCAGCTTGATCGCCGCCGGCCCGATGGCCTTGAATGCGGTCGCATAGTCTGGCTCGACCGGCTGAAAAGTCCCGAAACGGGCGATTCTGGCCAGGCGCCGAACCGGTGCAGGCGTATTGGGGTCGCGCTCGATCCCGCGCAGCCCGCCGTGCCGTGCAAGCGTGCGGCCCCATTTCAGGAGCCGGAAGATATGAGTGGATGGCCTAGCCACCTGCCTAGATCTTCCACCCCGAATGGATTGCGACGAGGCCGCCCATGATCGGCTCCACCTTCGTGCGGACGAAACCCGCATCGCGGATCATCGCTTCGAATTCGGGCATCGTGGGAAACCGCCGGATCGATTCGATCAAATAGCGATAGCTTTCTGCATCGCCGGCAATGGCCTGCCCGATCTGAGGAACCAGCTTGTGCGAATAGACGTCGTAGACTTCCTTGAAGCCGGGCCATTCGGTGGTTGAAAATTCAAGGCAGAAGAAACGCCCGCCATGTTTGAGCACGCGGTAGGCCTCTGCCAGCGCCTTCTCCCGATGCGTTACATTGCGAATACCGAAGGCGATCGTATAGGCATCGAAAGTGCGGCTGGGAAAGCTCAACTCTTCCGCGTTCTGGCAGGACCAGACGAAACCGTCCAAGCCGCGCTCCATCGCCCGTTCGATCCCGACATCCAGCATGTCCTGATTGATGTCGGAGACGGTCACGTCCGCTCCGCGCTCTGCCATGCGAAAGGCAATGTCGCCCGTGCCGCCTGCCACATCCAGGATCGCTTCGCCCGGCTGGGGCTTCACCCGGCGCACAAAGCGGTCCTTCCAGAAGCGGTGCATTCCGCCCGACATCGCATCGTTCATGATGTCGTATTTCTTGGCGACGCTGGAGAACACGGCGCCCACGCGCTCGGTCTTCTCCTCGGGGCTCACCTCCTGGTAGCCGAAAGAAACGCTCTCACTCATGACCCGTCCTCTAGCGCCGCCCCTTGGCGAGCGCCAGCGGCCTGTTGTCTTCGTTCGGGACGCCGCATGGCCAGAGCCGACAGCGCGATGCCGGCAAGGATCAGCGCCATGCCGACTACGTGATATAGATGCAGCGCCTCACCCAGCAGCAGAGCCGACAGAAGCGCTCCGAAAAGCGGCATCATCGTAATCGCCTGGCCTGCGCGAGCGGGGCCTACTTTGCCGGTGGCCCAATTATAGATGAAATACGCCACCAAGGAGGGCAGCAGCGCAACATAGGCGAGCGCTGCGAAGACATGGGGCGTCCAGTTCACCTGCAGGCCAGCTTGCCGTTCTGCAAGAAAGAAGGGCAATTGCGCGATTGCGCCGATTGCGAATGTCACCGCAATGAAGCTGGCCGGGGCGACTGCCGGGCGCAATCGCAGGAAAACGGTATAAAGGGACCATGCCGCAACGGCTGCCAGCACAATTGCATCGCCCATGCCGAGTTCAAGGCCCAGCACGGCGGAAAGGTCGCCCCGGAACACGATGCCTGCCACGCCCAGTATCGAAAGCGCCACGCCGCAGATCTGCCAGCGATGGGCACGTACGCCGAAAAAGAAGCGGTCCAGCAGCATGACGCAAGCCGGGATCGCGGCCTGCAGCAATAGGGCATTGGTGGCCGTTGTGTAGTGCAGCCCCGTATAAAGGATCGTATTGAACGCCCCCACGCCCAGCAGGCCAAGGGCCAGCACGGGCTTCCATGCAGCAAGCAGCGCCGCTCGGTCGCGCCAGACGCCGCGCAATGCAAAGGGCGCGACGATCAGGAAGGCGAGGCTCCAGCGTAGGAAGGCCAGTGTGACAGGCGGGATGTCTACCCGCACGGCCCGCGCCACGATCGCGTTGCCGGCCCAGAGCAGGACAACCAGACCCAGCATGGCATAGGCGGCAAGCGGTTTCGTCTCCTGCGTCATGCGCGCCGCCATAGGGACCGCTGAAGCATAATGCGAGCGCAAGACGATGACAGCGATGCAATGGCGCACTAACGACGCTGTGCCATGCCCGAACTGCCCGAAGTCGAGACCACTGTGCGCGGACTTGCCCGTTTCCTTGATGGGGAGCGGATAGTGCGCGTCGCCGTCAACAGGCTGGACCTGCGCCGTCCTTTCCCGCCCGATCTGGTGCAGGTGCTAACCGGCGCAAAGGTGCTCGGGCTTTCGCGGCGCGCGAAATATGGCCTGATCCATACCGACCGACAGCAGACCATGATCTTCCATCTGGGTATGAGCGGACGCTGGCGCATCGATCCGGAAAGCCTGGGTAAGCATGACCATCTGGTCATCGAAACGGCCGGACATGCCTTCGCGCTCAACGATGCCAGGCGTTTCGGCTCGGTCGATCTCGTTGCGACCAACTCCCTCCCTTCCTGGCCGCAATTCGCCGCGATGGGCCCCGAGCCGCTAGGCAGCGAACTGACAGCGGAATATCTCAAATCCGCGCTTGCCGGACGCAAACAGGCGATCAAGCTGCTGCTGCTGGATCAGAGGATCGTGGCAGGGCTGGGTAACATTTATGTTTGCGAAGCGCTCTTCCGCGCAGGGATCGGCCCGCGAAAGGCAGGCGGGCGGGTGTCACGCCCTGCATTGGAGCGCCTGGTTCCTGCCATTCGCGATGTGCTCAATGAAAGCATTACCGATGGGGGCTCGACCTTGCGCGACTATGCCCGCCCCGATGGGGAGCTGGGTTATTTTGCCACACGCTTCGACGTCTACGGCCGTGAAGGCCAAGTCTGCCGCCGCTGCGGTCAGGCCATAAGGCGCTTTGTTCAGGGTGGGCGCAGCACCTGGTATTGCCCAGCATGCCAGAAATAGCCGCTCGGCGATGGTGGAGCGGTCACGATTGCGCTCGTGCCGCTTCGCAGGCGCTGTCTGGGCCAGAACGAGTTGACGATTTGCGCCTGTCCGGCTAAGGGCCGCGCTTTCCGCGGTTTGGCTCAGTCCAATCCAGCGATTTTGCTACAGTATTATATAGGAAATGTGCTGCGCCGACCGCAGCCGACATGAAGGACAGACATGGCCAATACGCCGCAAGCCCGCAAGCGCATCCGCCGCAACACCAACCGCGCCGAAATCAACGGTGCGCGCATGAGCCGTATTCGCGGTTTCGTGAAGAAGGTCGAAACAGCCATCGAAGGCGGAGACAAGACCGCCGCTGCCGACGCGCTGAAGGCTGCCCAGCCGGAAATGGCCCGCGGGGTTGCACGCGGCGTGCTCCACAAGAACACTGTCGCGCGGAAGATGTCGCGTCTCTCGAAACGAATCGCTGCGCTCTGACCCAGCATTGATTCGCGAGCTTCCCGAAGCCTTTTCGGGAACGAAGTTGGAACGGAGCCGGCGTGTCATACGCCGGCTTTTTTTGCGTCTGCGAAGTGCACTTGCGGCAAGCCACGCTAAGTATAGGTAATTCCGCGATTCGCAGTGCCGACTTGAAGAAATCTCGATAAAACAGAGGGTTCAACGCAGCGCCTTCGATGCACTCGGAGTCAAGTCAGTTTATTTCAATTTTTTTACGAGGGTGACCTTGCTCTCGATCCAGAGCGGTTCATAACAGCTCTCAGTCCGGGGCGAGTTAGTCCGGACACCAACATTCGAGACGACGGTTTACGGGCTCCGATCTGTGGGGAGATGCGGAGCATGGCGGAGCTATGCCTGATCCGTATGCCGGCCTGTCGCAGAACCATGGACGCTAAACATAACAGGGCGGGGCGTAAGAATGATTCGAATGGGACCTCACGGTGAAAGGGCCTCAGGCATTGCTAAGCGGCGCAAGGGTCAGGATGATTTGAACGGAGATCAGGAAGCTTTGGACCTCGCTGCAGACTGGGCTGACATCAGCCAGGGCCTGCGCAAGGACCTGGGGCATCAGCTGCATACGCAGTGGATCAAGCCGATTCAGCTGGGCACTTTCTGCAAGGAAACGGGGACACTGGACCTGTTCCTGCCGACCGAGTTTTCGGCCAATTGGGTTGCGGACCGATTCGCGGACCGTTTGTCGCTCGCGTGGAAGATCGCGCGCAGCGAAGTACGGCATGTGCGCATTTCCGTTCATCCCGGCCGCCGGCAGATGCCGGAGGTCACGCTTGCCGGCAAGGATGGCTTCGGACGGAGTGCCGCCAATGACGGGATCGATGCCGCCGGGCTGATGCATGCGGCAGGCACGATCGGAGAGCAGGGTTTCACCTCCTCGGTCGGGCTTGATCCATCGCTCACATTCGCGGCCTTCGTTACCGGCACGACCAATGTTCTCGCCTTCAACGCGGCAGAGCGGATGTCCAAAACTGAGACACCGCAATTCTCTCCGCTCTATCTCAAGGCGGCTACCGGTCAGGGCAAGACGCATCTGTTGCATGCGATCGGCCATGCCTATCTCGCGGCGCACCCGCGTGCCCGGATATTCTATTGCAGTGCGGAGCGCTTCATGGTCGAGTTCGTTCAGGCGCTGCGCCAGAACGAAATGATCGAGTTCAAGGCACGCCTCAGGGGTTTTGATCTGCTGCTGGTGGACGACATCCAGTTCATCATCGGCAAGGCGAGCGCTCAGGAAGAACTGCTCTACACGATTGACGCGCTGCTGGCCGAAGGAAAGCGCCTCGTCTTTGCTGCCGACCGCGCCCCGCAGGCGCTGGACGGTGTGGAGCAGCGCCTGCTCTCGCGATTGTCGATGGGGCTGGTGGCCGATATCGCGCCTGCCGATATCGAACTGCGGCGCTCGATCCTGGAAAGCAAGCTGACCAAGTTCGCGCCGCTGGATGTTCCCGCTGATGTGATCGAGTTCCTTGCCCGCACGATCAACCGCAATGTCCGCGAGCTGGTTGGCGGCCTCAACAAGCTGATCGCCTATGCGCAGCTGACTGGACAGGAAGTCTCGCTCCAACTCGCCGAAGAGCAGTTGACCGACATCCTTTCGGCCAATCGCCGGCGGATCACGATTGACGAGATCCAGCGGACCGTTTGCCAGTTCTACCGAGTGGACCGCTCTGAAATGTCGTCCAAAAGGCGTGCACGCGCCGTGGTACGGCCGCGGCAAGTGGCAATGTATCTCGCCAAGGTACTCACGCCCCGATCCTATCCGGAGATCGGGCGCAAGTTCGGCGGGCGCGATCACTCCACCGTGATCCACGCGGTGCGCCTGATAGAGGATCTGCGCAAGCGCGATGCGGATATGGATGGCGATGTGCGCAGCCTGTTGAGACAGCTGGAAAGCTGAAATCGGTGGCTGGCGGCGTTCACAGCCCAGCCGCTGCCAGTCCCCCAATTCCGAACAGCTTGTCCTCAGGTCTTTCCACAGGCTTGTCCCTGCACTAAGCCGCTCGCCATGAGACCCATATCCGGCCAGGACCGCCCCGTTTCGCTCCCGCAGACCTATCTGGAAGCGGCCAAGCGAGGCGGCGTGCGTGCCAAATGCCCACGCTGCGGCGAAGCGAAGCTTTTCCACAAATGGCTCAAGCCTGTGGACGAATGCCCGGCTTGTCATCAGGACTGGTCGCTGCAGCGCGCGGACGACTTTCCGCCCTATGTTGCGATCTTCGTCACGGGGCACCTCATGGCGCCGCTGCTGATTTTGCTGGCGCTCGATTATAAGCTTTCGGCCGGGGCGCTGTTTGCGATCCTGATCCCTCTGGCGGTGGCGACGATGCTTGGCATATTGCAGCCTGCCAAGGGGGCCATCATCGCGGCGCAGTGGTGGTTCGGGCTGAACGGCTTTGCGAAAGAGCGGCCGCTGCCGGCAGATGGCGCCGATTCCCCATGAAGATTGTCGTATGAGTCTGGATGAAAGGCGCCTGGACCGCTTTGCGCGGCATATCGTTCTGCCCGAGATCGGCGGGGCGGGGCAGCATGCCTTGGATCAGGCGCATGTCGTGCTGGTGGGGCTCGGCGGTATCGGATCGCCGGCGCTGCAATATCTCGCGGCGGCCGGAATTGGAAAGCTGACATTGATTGACGATGACCGGGTGGAGGCGTCCAACCTTCAGCGCCAGACGATCTATTCCGAACGGGATATCGGCCATGGCAAGACCGTGGCGGCCAAGCGCTGGGTCAGCAATTTCGACAACAAGCTGGATATCCATCAGATCGACCGGAGAGTGACGGCGGAGAATGCTGCGGCCTGCATCGCAGGCGCTACGCTGGTGCTCGATGGCTGTGACAATTTCGCTACCCGGCTGGCAGTTTCCGATGCCTGCGTGGCGAGTGCGATTCCGCTGGTGAGCGGGGCCGTCGGTCGCTTTCAGGGGCAAGTGGCGAGTTTTGCCGGTCATTTGCCGGGGCAGAGCTGCTATCGCTGCTATGTTGGCGATGCCTTCGATGCGGATGATTGCGACACTTGCGCGGAAGACGGGATGCTGGGCGCAATGGCCGGTTGGGCCGGCAGCTATGCGGCAATGCAGGCGATCCGCGTCGTGCTGCAAGGGGTCAGCACTTTCGGCGATCCTGGTTGGGGGAAGCTGCATATATTGGATGGATTGAAGCCGGGCATGCGCACCATCTCAATAGCCAAGGATCCGGCCTGCAGGGCTTGCGGGCCCAGCGGTAGCTAACGTTTCCCGGCAAGATACATCTCAAGGAAGATCACCGCAGGGACGCCGGCGTTTGGCAATGAAGCGCATGGCCAGTATAGAAACCGGAGGGCCAATAATTCAGCCATAAGCGGGCGATTATCGGAAGGGGATGGATGTTGAACGGGATCATCGGCCAGCGGTTGCGTAGAACCAGACTGCGGGGGACGCCTTTACTGATAGCTCTCGCTGCGCCAATTCTGGTGAGCGCGGGCGCCGCCTATTCACAGGAAGTTCCGGCGCACCCTACCGGTGATATTCCCCCCGAGCTCATCCAGCTTCGGAGCGATTTCATCAATTCGCCGCTCAACATGCTGGCTTACCAGCACATCGACAGCATCTTCCACACGGCACCCGTAAAGACCTGTTCCGGCTCTTCGCGCCAAGTGTGGTCCCTCGATCGGGCGGAAGCGCCGCTCTCCTTCACATACGAATTCGCCGGCCAAACCTACACGCCCGAGCAGTTCCTCAGCAGAAACAAGACCAATGCCTTGCTGGTCATCAAGTTCGGCGAGATTGTTTATGAGAACTATCTCAACTTCAGCACGCCCGAGACGCAGTTTCTGTCGATGTCGATGGCGAAGTCGATCACCTCGATCCTGATCGGCGCTGCGCTGCAGGACGGGCTGATCGACTCGCTGGACGAGCAGATCGTTACCTATGTTCCCGAACTGGCCGGCACCGGATATGATGGTGTCACCATTCGCGACGCCTTGCGGATGCGAACCGGGATCGCACGTGAGGAGGATTATTCCGTCGATCCGGACAACCCGAGCGAGTGGTGGAAATGGCGCGAGGCGACCATTATCCGCAACCAGCGCCGCGTTGCAGAGCAGGCCCTGCTGATGAAGCGTGCCATTCAGCCAGGATCGAAGTTCGAATACTCCACTCTCGACACCGTGGTTCTTGGCTGGGTGCTGGAACGCGCAATCGGCGGTAAGTCGATTTCGGAATATATGAGCGAACGTATCTGGCAGCCCCTGGGGGCGGAAGCCGACGGCTCCTGGGTCCTTGACGGCCCGATCGGGGTGGGGCGCGAACACAATGGAATGGGGTTCAACGCCACGCTTCGCGACTATGGCCGCCTGGGCCTGATGATGCTCAATAAGGGCCAGGCCAACGGCCGGCAGATTCTGACCGAGGAATGGGTGCGTGAATCGACGGTGTCCCAGCCCGGAGAGCTGACCGCTCCCGGTGCGCCGACCGGCTATCAGTATCAGTGGTGGACGCTGGCGGACACGAGAGCATATGTGGCGATCGGTTATGACGGGCAGTTCATTTATGTCGATCCCGACACCGAGACGGTAATCGTGAAGATGGGATACTATCCCGACGAGCCTGGGCCATACAATGAGGAAGCTTTTGCCTTCTTCAAAGCGGTCTCTGCCTGGAAGAACTGACACCGCGCGACAGCGGAAGACGTCCACTCGCTCAGCGCAGGAAATCCACAAGCTCCCGCCTGAACTCCGGCGAACGCTTGGATTCGTGGTGGTCACCGGGGACGAGCGCCAGGCGGCCGCCTTTGATCGCGCCTGCGAGCACTTCCGGATGTTCGGCCAGCGGATCTTCGGTTCCGGCGAGCACGATTGCCTCTGCAGATATGGCATCGAAGTCGATTTCCCGAGGACCTGCGGCTTCCGAGTGTGCCGCCAAGGCCAGAAGATCGTTGTTGCGTTCAATGGCTGCTCGGCGGAATTGCAGCACGATGCCGGACAATCCCTCCTCGCTTTCCGCGCGCAATCCTTCCGCCAGTGCCTTTGTGTTCAGCACTTTCGGGTCCAGTCCGCCGCGATTGACTAGCCCATGGCCCACACCGCCGATTGCGACACGGCGGACGCGCGGATCCATGCTTGCCACCATAGTCACGATGGTCCCGCCCATCGAATAGCCGACAAGATCGTAGCTATTTATGCCGAGATGCGTGACCAGTGCCATCAAATCGCGGACCATGAAGTGCGCACCATAGTGCTTGCTGTCATGCGGCTTTTCGGAGTTCCCATGGCCGCGCGCGTCGATGCCGATAACCCGCCGTCCAAGCTTGGCGACGGCATCGGCAATCCCGCAGTCCATCCATTCATGCCTGGTGGAGGAGGAGAACCCATGCTGCACGACAATCGGGGGTTCTCCGTGTCCGGTGCCCAGTTCGTACCATGCGAGAGTAAGCCCGTCCGGGCTCTTAAATGTGTTGGTTTCCAATTCCATTGGGCGATGGTCCTCGAAGCAAGGCGTAGACGGGCAGGCTCAGAAATGAGTCTGCCTATATGGCGGGATCTGGACCGAGCCGAACCAGCGTCTTGCCGATATTTGCCCCGGTGAACAGTCCGGCATAGGCTTTCGGAGCATTCTCGATACCGTCATATACGGTCTCGAACGACTTGATCTCTCCCTGGCGGACCCAATCGCCCATCTCGGCTTCGAACTGCGCGTCGAGATGCGGGTGATCGCCTTGGATAAAGCCCTGTATCCGGAGGCGCTTGTAGAGCACCTGCACGAAATTGTGAGGCGGCGGCATCCCATCCTTGCTGTAACGGTCAATCAGGCCGCAGACGGCGATCCGACCATGCATCTTCATATTGTCAATGGCTGCGATCAAGTGTTCGCCGCCGACATTCTCGAAATAGAGGTCAATGCCTTCCGGTGCTGCCTGCCGGATCGCTTCCGACAGATTGCCAGCTGTGCGATAATTGATGGTCGCATCAACCTCCAGTTCCTTCTCGAGCCAGGCGCACTTCTCGTCACTTCCGGCTATGCCCACGACGCGTGCGCCCTTAAGCTTGGCGATCTGGCATGCATAGGAGCCGACCGAACCGGCTGCGGCGGAGACCAACACTGTTTCTCCGGGGGTAATGCCGCCGCCAGCCTCGATCAAACCGATATAGGCAGTGTGGCCTGCGCCCCCCATCGCGCCGAATGAGGAGATCGAGGTTCCCGGCTCGCCAGACCACTTCCGCAATTCCGATGCCGGCGCGACGAAATATTCCCGCCAGCCCCGCGAACTGCGCACATAGTCTCCAGCCGATAGCGAGGGGTCGTTGCTCTGAACCACCTGGCCGATCGAACCTGCGGGCGGCGGCGCATCCAGAGCGTAAAGGCTGATGCGTTCTCCTTTCTGATTGGTCATCCCGCCCCGTGCGCCGGGATCGCAGGACATCCAAATGTTACGAACCAGCGCCTCGCCGGGACCCGGCTCGGGTACGGTAACTTCCACCAATTTGAAGATACTCTCTGGCGTCGGCCCATTTGGATCGGCGTACTGCATCAGATGGATTTGCCTGGAATTCGTTCGTGACAAGTGCCTCTCCCAATCTCTTATGCTTCGCTGATTTCAATTGTCCGCTGCTTCCATAATCAGGGCGGCAGTTTCCTCCGGCAAGATATATAGATTGTGGCCGCAGGGCAGTTCCCGCCAAATCCAGCGATCGTCGTTCCTCAGCCTGTCGACTTGCGGTCTCCGTTCCCAGATTCTGTTGTCGGTGCCCGCAACATACATCAGCGTAGGAATGCGTTCGCGTGCCCCGGAAAGTCTGAGGCGTTCGGTAAAAGTGTTGAAGGGCTGCGGAGTGCGCAACCTTGCTGCACGCTGCTCACCTTCTGTATTCGTGCGCACATGTCCGCCCGCCAATGCGGGGGCGAAAATGCCGTCCGGCTCGGGTGTCGGTACGTTCATGTATTCGTATTGGCTCTGTCCGTCGTCGGGCACGCCCGCATCGAGGAACACTCCGGCAGCAATTGTGCCATCGGGAACCAGTTCGGCGACCCCGGACATCACAGTGCCGCCATAGGAATGTCCAACCAGAACGATGCCCTTACCGTCGAGTTCGTTCCACTTGATGGTATTCACAACATCCATCATGTGCGTCGTAAGGTTCACCTCGGCGCTGGCGAGATGGCTGCGTTCGCCCAGCCCAGTAAGTGTGATGGGAAAGACGTCGTGTCCGTGCGCGCGCAAGATTCCGGCGACTTCCTGCCACGCCCAGGCTCCTCCGGTGGCTCCCGGTACGATCACAATCGCGCGCTTGTTCTCACTCATGATGAAACCTCGCCAGTTAGCTCTAAGAATTGAGAGTGGCCTCGTCGGCCGGCTCTATCTTGCGGGCGTTCGGCAAAGGGAGGCCGGCAACGCCGGGATCGAACGTGAACAGTGATCCAGCAAGAGGCTGGTCCCGCAACCGTTCCTCGTCGAGCCCACTGCGTGCGGTGGTGACGTAAGCAGTCCCTAGATCCGGGCCGGCGAAGGCGATCTTCGTGACATTCGCGCAGGGCATCGCGATATGCTCCAGCAATCTGCCCTCCTGATCGTACCGTCTCACCCCCCAGCCATTCCACAGGCCCACCCAGATGCATCCTTCACAATCTAAGACGATACCGTCTGGAAGGCCGTCTTGCTCTTCGAGCTCAACCAGGACTTCGCCATTTTCGAGTACGGTTCGACCTTCGAGCGGGTACCTCCAGATCAGCCGCTTGATCGTATCCACGTGATAGAGCCATCGTCCGTCGGGGCTGATGGCCGGGCCGTTGGTGATCGGGGCTTCCGCCCCGGCGCGGTGAAGGATAGCCTCGTCGTGGCACCATACGGCGCCGCATTTGCCTGAATGTTGATCGTCCATCGTCCCGAACCACAACCTGCCGGAGAGGTCCACCGTAGCGTCGTTGGTGCGATTTCCCTCTATGTCGGGGATCGCAAACAAGGGCGCGCCCAGCCGGCCGGATGCAAAGCGGTAGATTGCAAGACCCGAGCCAACGAGGGCTCCGCCGCCATCCTCAGGCACAATAAAGCTCGGCTGTCCGCCCACCTCGAAAGTGTCCTTCACGCCAGTGGCAGGATCGAAGGCATGAATATGGCCGCGCTTGATGTCGACAAACCGCAGCACCTGCTCGCCCCTAAACCAGGCCGGCCCTTCACCGAGTTGGCATTTGAGTTCCCATGCAAGGGAAACTGAGCCCATGTCTCGCACCTCGTCGTCGCGTGAGGCCTGGATCCGATGGGCGCTTGTCAGCCCATTGGTTTGAGTAACGGAATTTATTTGTATGAGTTAATAGTGACTGTCAATCGGTTGTGTCTATGCCGAACAGATTTATACAATAGCGAACGAATGGGATCCGGCATGATCGTTTGGAAGGCCCTTAAAGTGCTCGGTCGCGGCGAGATCGACGAGGCCGGTGATGCAGCGCGGGCGCAGACTTCCATGCGCGAACTAATCGACCTGGCTCCAAGCGACATGGGGCTACGGCACGGCAGTTAGGCGGCACTGCAACCAGCGATTAGGAGAGGGAAAATGTCGGAAGGCAAGAATTTCGTTCTGGTACATGGCGCAGCGGGCGGTGGCTGGATTTGGAGGATGACCGCCGACCGCCTTAGAGAAAAAGGTCACCGCGTCTGGACGCCAACGCTAACCGGACTTGGGGAACGATCTCACCTAGTCGATTTCGATGTGAACCTGACCACACACATTCTGGACGTTGTGAATTGCATAAAATGGGAAGATCTGGAAGGCGCGGGCATCACCCTCGTTGGCCATTCCTATGGCGGCGTCGTGATAACGGGCGTGGCCGAACGCGTGGCGCCGAATACCATCAATTCGATCGTGTTTCTCGATGCGCTGATGCCCGGTGACGGCCAGAGTGTTCACTCGTACTTTGGCCGCTCGACGGAAGGCCTGCCGAAAATGCGCATGCCTAGTGAGGATGCGGGAGCCTACCTGCCTGCTGAACGCAGGGATTGGCTACGCGCAAAACTCTCCCCGCAACCGATGACCTGCTTCACCGAACCTCTCCATACTACGGGTGCGGTGGAGAGGATTCGGGTAAAAACGTTCATCAAGGCGACCGAGACTGCAGTCGCCTTTCCCAATCGAACCCTGGAAAACATTCAAGAAGATCCAGCCTGGCGTTATGAGGAGCTGGAATGCGGCCATGACACGATGGTGGCCATGCCGGAAGCGACGGCAGATGCTGTGGAACGCGCTGCGCTGGCCTGAACCTTCAATCTTGGTTTGCCCAGTGAGGCTCTGCACGGCCAAGCCGAAGCGCTTTGCGGCACGCGTTGGACACGGCAGTCATCCACCTTATCGGACCAATAAAGAGGAAGCTTGGAGCGTGGCCGAATGTCGACCTGCGACCAGCAGTCGCGCCCTCTCTCTCCTAAAACTTCGCCGCCAACGATTAAGGTCAAACAGCTCGGCTTTTTCGTGGTGGATCGGCGATGCAGTTTGGACGAGACGAGAAGCACAAGACTTCTAATGCAGTCAGAAGCAACGGGAATTCGACCGTCCACTCTCTGGCCGACAGCGGAATTTCCGCTCATGAGAGGTGTCAGGAAATAGACGTCCTTCTGCCTGTTCTAAGAGGTCCGCTATTCCAAATTGCGACTAACCAGTTCGCTCACGCTTGAGCAGCGAGCCCGTGAAAACCGACACGGGCAACAAGGCCCGTTTCACCGGATTCGAGTACCAGCGAGGCCTCCATCGCCGTGCAAATATCTCTGGCGATCGCCAGACCCAGGCCGGAGCCGGGCGTGTCCGGATCGAACCGTGTGCCGATATCGAAGGCCTGCACGATCTGATCATCGCGCAGGCCGGGCCCATCATCGCTGATCCGGATATCGAATGTGCCGTCACCCCCGCATTTGAGCGAAACGGAAACCGTGCTTCGCGCCCATTTCCCCGCATTGTCGAGCAGGATCGACAGGAGCTCGGAAAGGTCGACGGGGTCCACTGGCAGAGTGGTGCCTTCACAGTCTTCTTCTGCCAGGACAAATTTCCGATCCGGATGCAGGCGCCGCATTGCGCTGAGGATGGGTACGAGCAATTCGGGCAGATGGCTGGCCGTACCGGGAGTTCGCACGCCGGCGGCTGAACGCGCGCGGGCCAGATGATATTCGACCTGCTGTTCCATCATGCGGGTTTGGTCCAGCAAGACCTTGGCCGATGCTTCCGCAGCCGGAATTTCCGCCATGCGCTCCGCTTCGTCAGTCACGACAGCCAGCGGCGTTCGCAGAGAATGAGCCATATTGCCAGCCTGCACGCGCGCCCGTGCGATCATCTCTCCGGACTGGCGGACATAGGCGTTAAGGTCGTTCACGAGGGGAGCGATTTCGCTGGGATAGCGGCCCTCCAGCCGGTCCGCTTCTCCGCGGCGCAGACGGGCGATTGCCTGGCGCAATTGGTCCAGCGGGCGCAGGCCGAAGCTGATGATCGCAATGCCGGTTGCGGCAAGCATCGCGCCCAGAACGACCAGCCATAGAGTCAACTCGCGGTTGAAGCTGTCGATCAGCCGGTCAAGCTCGGACTGGTCGGTGGCAATCACGAAATGGATTTCCTCGCCTTTCGGACCCTGGCGGATGAAGCCATAGGTGATTGCAGGACCGGTCGGCCCTTCTTCGACGACATGGGTGATTTCCGGCGAATGGGCGACTTCGTCATCCAGCACGCCGCGCGTCATGGATTCGGATCTGAGGGGGCGTTTCCCGGGAACGGTGACCTGCCAATAGAAGCCGGATAGCGGAACTTCATAGCGCGGGTCGGATAGCGGACGCGTGAGTTCGAGCTGCCCGTCCGCGTCGATCCGGGTCAGCCTGCCCAATTCGCGAACATGGACTTCCAGTTCCTCGTGATAGCTTTGCTCAACATGCGTTTCGAAAACGCTGGTGGCGGAATACCAGATCGCCGCGATTCCCAGAGTGACCCAAAGCAGGATCGCTAGCAAAAAGCGCAGCCGCAGACTGCCGGAGGCCTTTGCCTGATCCTGCGTGTCCTGTGTCACTTGTCGAACCTGTATCCCAGCCCGCGCAGCGTCACGATCTTTTCCTTTCCGATCTTGCGGCGCAATCGCCCGATCAGGACTTCGACCGTATTGAGTTCGCGTTCCTCATCCAGCTCATAGAGATGCTCCAGAATATCAGGCTGCGGAAGAACCTGGCCTGCCCTGCGCATGAACAGGTGCAGAAGGCGGAATTCCTGCCGGCTCAGGCTGATCGTATCGCCGGCTAGCCGGACTTCATGGCTGACAGGGTCCAGCTGCAGATCGCCCACTTCGAGTATATTGGCACGCTTGCCCAGATGACGGCGGAACTGCGCATTCAGCCTGGCGAGCAATTCTTCGAAGCGCACAGGCTTGACCACGAAGTCGTCGGCACCCGCATTGAGCCCTTCCACCTTGTCCTGCCAACTATCTCGTGCGGTGAGGATCAGGATCGGGCAATCGACGCGGCTGGCGCGCCATTCGTGGAGGAGGTCCACTCCGCTGCCATCCGGCAAGCCGAGATCGAGGATGATGGCGCCCATCTTGTCGAGATCGGGCCAGTTTTCGGCCTCCGCATAATTCGTGGCCAGGTCGACCGCGAAATCGGCTTTGCGCAGCCTCTCACTGAGCCTCCGTCCGAGTTCGGGTTCATCCTCTACCAGCAGCAAGCGCACTTGTTTTCTCCTGCATCATCGAGTGGATGATGCTCCGCGAAACTGACAAGATGCTGCCAAACTGACAAGTTGTTGTCAGCTTGAGGGCGCAGCAAGCCGATATGGCCTCACGTCCCATCCTATCGCTTGCATTCGCCTGCGCCTTGACAGCCGTTGCTGCCTGCTCCGGCGATTCCGTTTCCGAAAGCACGGTGGAAGGCAGCGCGCTGGAATCCGATCCTCTCGCTGCGCTCGAAATAGAGACGGCGACCGCGAACGAAGCCAACGGCCTTCCCCTCGGAATGGTACCCGGTACGGTAAGCTTGCCTCCAGAGGCGCGCGTGGCGGTAACTGCGCCTTTCCCCGGCGCAGCTGTTCGGGTTTTCGTGATCGAGGGTCAGACCGTACGAAAAGGGCAGGCGCTGGCCGTCATACGGGCAGCGGAACCTGTGCAGATACGCGGAGAGCTGGCCCGGTCGGAGGCACAGCTCGGCCTTGTGCAAGCCCAGGCGAAGCGCATTCAGCAGCTTGCCGATGAAGGGATCGTTGCCCCGGCGCGGGCCGACGAGGCGCAGGCCCAATTGAAGCAGGCGCAGTCATCCGTGACGGAGAACCGGCGTCTTGCTGCACTAGCGGGAGTTAGCGGGGACGGAACCATGATCCTGAAGGCTCCGATTTCGGGCCGCCTTCAGCATGCCGGAATCGAAACCGGCGGGCCGGTGGACGGCATGAGCGCGCCCTTCGTGATCGAGAATGCCAACGCCTACCGGATCGACCTGCAATTGCCAGAGCGGCTGGCCCGCAGCGTCAAACCGGGCATGGCGGTCGAGGTATCGCTTCCGGTTGAAGGGGGAGAAGCGGTTGCAGTCGGCGGCAAGATCCTTTCTGTCGCGCCTTCGATAGATCCCATGACACGTTCGATCATGGCCAAGGCCAGCATCGGGTCCGTGCCCGGGCTGGTGGCAGGTCAGAATGTCATGGTCACGATCAGCGGCACGGGTTCGGCCACCAGTGTTTCCATACCATCCTCCGCGCTTACGCGGATCGGAGGTGAAGAACATGTCTTCGTGCGCGATGAGGATGGCTTCAAGCCGCGGAAGGTGACCGTCACCGCACAGACAGGAGGGACTGCCGCTATCTCTGCCGGGCTTGCGCCGGGCGAGGAGGTTGCAACCTCCTCGGTCACCGAGCTCAAGGCTATGGCTGCGGAGTAGGCCGGCCATGCTTCGCAAACTTGTCGAAAAAGCGCTCCAGTTAAGGCTGGCCGTACTTGGGCTTGCCGCCTTGCTTGCCGTTATTGGCGGCTGGTCCTTCGCCAATCTTCCGATCGATGCCTTCCCGGATATCAGTTCAACACAGGTGAAGGTCATTCTCAAGGCGCCCGGCATGACGCCTGAAGAAGTCGAAAGCCGCGTCATCACGCCGATCGAAATGGAAATGCTGGGCATACCTGATCAGACGGTGCTCCGCTCCGCCGCGAAATACGCGATTGCGGATGTGACGATCGATTTCAAGGACGGCACCGACATCTATTGGGCGCGCCAGCAGGTGGCCGAGCGCCTGAGCGCGGTGATGGGCGACCTGCCAGACACTGTCGAAGGCGGAATGGCGCCCATCAGCACGCCTTTGTCGGAAATGTTCATGTTTACCCTGGAGGGGCCGCAAAGCCTCACCGAAAAGCGCCGCGTGCTCGATTGGACCATCCGTCCGGCCCTGCGCACAGTGCCAGGCGTAGCGGATGTCAACTCGCTGGGCGGTTTTGCCGAGACCTTCGAGGTCGCACCCGACAACTCAGCACTGGCGGCTGCAGGGCTCACCATGCGTGACATTGCCGCCGCTATCGAGGCCAGCAACCGCAATGACGGGGCAGGTCGCCTTGCCGTGGGCGAGGAAGCTTTGATCGTGCGCTCCACTGGCGCCATTCGGACGCTCGACGACCTTGCCAATACGGTCGTCCGCAGCGGTACGGGTACAGTCGTACGTGTCGGCGATGTCGCTCAGGTCCGCACCGGCAGCCTGACTCGCTACGGCGCCGTCACCAAGAACGGGACGGGAGAAGCCGTGCAGGGTCTGGTTATCGGCCTGCGCGGTGCCGATGCCAGCCAGGTCGTTGCCGGCGTGAAGGAAAGGCTCGCCGAAATCGAACCGGGCCTGCCCGAAGGCATGAGCGTGGCTGTCTTCTATGACCGCTCGGACCTCATTTCCCGCGCCGTGGGAACAGTTGAGAGCGCACTGCTGGAGGCGACTGTGCTGGTCGTCATTCTGTTGCTGCTCTTCCTGGGGGACTTCCGCGCTTCTGTGATCGTGGCTCTGGCGCTCCCTATGGCGGCGCTGCTGACCTTCATATTCATGCGCTCGATCGGACTGACGGCCAATCTGATGAGCCTTGGCGGCCTAGCCATTGCAGTGGGCATATTGGTCGATGGCGCAGTCGTGGTGGTGGAGAACGTCGTGGAGCGCCTATCCGACGAACAGCACGCCAAGGCGGGTAAGCTGCACAATATCTTTATCGCGGCGGCTGAAGTGGCGAAGCCGGTTGCTTCCGGCCTGGCTATCATCGCACTGGTGTTTCTGCCGCTCCTCACGCTGGAGGGGCTGGAGGGCAAATTGTTCTCGCCTGTCGCACTCACCATCGTGCTGGCGCTGCTTTCTGCGCTGGTCCTTTCTCTAACGCTCATCCCGGTGCTGTCGCTCTATCTGCTGAAAGTGAAGCAGGGACATCACGAACCCTGGCTGATGCGCAAGATTTCGCCGGGCTACGCCTGGCTGCTGGACCGCGCATTTGGCCGCAAGAAGCTGGTCTTCACCGTGGCAGGCATCGCGCTGGTCCTGACGGGTTTCGCCTATACGATCACCGGCAAGACATTCATGCCGACCATGGATGAAGGGTCCGTGATCGTACAGCTGACAAAGCTGCCTTCGATCTCGCTGGAACACAGCGTGGAAGGCGACATGAAGGTCCAGCGCGCCATTCTGGAGCAAGTTCCCGAGGTTGAGGAGGCGATTGCCCGCGTGGGCTCCGACGAATTGGGCCTCGATCCGATGAGTCTGAACGAGACGGATACGTTTCTGGTGCTGAAACCGCGCGAGGAATGGCGCGTGGCCGACAAGGACTGGCTCCTGGGTGAATTGCGCAAGGTGCTTGCGCAGTTTCCCGGGATCGAACCTGCCTATACCCAGCCTATCGAAATGCGGACTTCGGAAATGCTGAGCGGCGCCCGCGGCGATCTTGCGATCAAGATATTCGGCCCCGATCTGGACGAGCTTTCCAGACTGGCCGGTGAGTTGCAGGCGAGGCTCGAAACTATCGAGGGCACGGCGGAAGCCATGACGGCCGCCAATGACGAGGTGGACTATCTCCAGATTGATATCGACCGTGTGGCCGCAGGCCGCGTCGGCATGCCGATCAATGATTTGCAGGACACGATGCGGGCCGATGTCGAAGGTCTGCGCACCGGCGTCGTCAACGAAGGCATACGCCGCGTACCGATCGTGATCCGCTCCGAAGGCGGGCGCGATCTGCCGCCACAGGCCTTTGCCGATCAGCTCTACCGTTCGCCAACCGGTCAGCTTGTCCGGGCGAGCGACGTAGCCAGTGTCAGCCGGATCGAAGGCCCCGTGAAGCTGGAACATGAAAGCGGCACGCGCTTTGCCCTGGTGCAGGCATTTGTTTCGGGGCGCGACCTCGTCGGCTATGTGGAAGAGGCCAAGGCCGACATCGCCCAGAATGTCGACTTGCCGGCCGGTTACCGCCTGGTCTGGGGCGGTCAGTTCGAAAATCAGCAGCGCGCCAGCGCCCGGCTGATGGTGGTTCTGCCGATCTCGATCCTGATGATCTTCGGCATCCTCTATTTCACGCTTGGTTCGCTGCGTGCTTCGCTGTTGATCCTTACCAATATTCCCTTCGCCATGGTCGGCGGGATGATCGCCCTGGCCGTTTCGGGCGAGTATCTCTCGGTTCCCGCATCGGTCGGTTTCATCGCCTTGCTGGGAATCGCGGTGCTCAACGGCCTCGTCATGGTCAGCTATTTCCGGCAGCTGCGCGAAGAGGGCATGCCTCTGGCGCGGGCAGTGCGGCGGGGCGCCGAACGCCGCCTGCGTCCGGTTCTAATGACGGCAAGCATTGCCGCTTTCGGCCTCGTTCCGCTGCTCTTCGCAACGGGCCCGGGTTCGGAAATCCAGAAGCCGCTCGCAATCGTGGTGATTGGCGGCCTGGTCTCCGCGACGCTGCTGACGCTCGTCCTGCTTCCGATCCTTTACGAACGGTTTGGCGAAAGCGCGGCCGAGCGGGAGGCCGGCGATGTTCTGCACCCGGCGGCGGAGGATTGATGCGATGCGCGTGAAACTGCTTTTCCTCCCGCTTGTGGCGCTTGCCGCTCCGCTATCCGCCGAACCGGGATTGCCTGACGGAGCTGCCGTCGAGGCGGCTTTGGCGGATCATCCAAGCGTGGTGGCCGCCCGTGCGCGGGTCGACGCAGCCCGGGCAGAGGCGCGAGCGCGTGCACGCGGCCCGCATGAGTTCGTCTTTACCGGCAGTTACAGCCGCAGATCGATCGATCTCCAGGGCGAATTCGACGAATATGATGCCGAAGTGAGCAGGGCTTTCCGATTGCCGGGCAAAGCCAGGCTCGACCGGGAAATCGGCACCTATGGCGTCGATGCAGCGGAAAACACGGCCGAGGATGCGAAACATCAGGCAGCATTGCTGCTGATGAACCACTGGTTCGACTGGCTGGGCGCGGCGGAGGAGGCGCGGGTGGATGCCCAGGCCGTCGCCAACTACGAACAGGCGCTGGCCGCAGTGAAGCGCAGGGTGGAACTGCGTGACGCGGCCCAGCTCGAGGCGGATCAGACCGAAGCGGCGCTGGCTTCTGCAAGGATTCTGGCAGAGCAGTCCGCAGGCCGCGCGGGGCTGGCCAGAGGACGGCTGGAAACGCATTTTCCAGCGCTCGCTCTGCCGCAATCGGCGCCCGATGTCCCTTCACCCGCCCTGCCGGAGGAGGGATTGGAGCGGTTGCGCAATCTGGTTATCGCAAACAGTCACGAGATTGCTGCGGCGGACGCGCAAGCGCGCAGGATGGCCAGCATGGCGGAACGCCAGCGGCGGGAGAAGATCGCCGATCCGTCTATCGGCCTGCGATTTTTCTCCGAGCGCAGCGGAGAAGAAAGAGGGGCGGGTGTGGTTTTTTCCGTTCCTCTGGGCGGAGGGCGGCGATCCGCACTGGCCGATCAGGCCGGGGCCGATGCAAATGCTGCTCTCTCCGAAGGGCGGCTGGCGCAGTTCCAGGTGCGCGAAACCGCCAATGCCGACATGGCGGAAGCCCAGTATCTTTTCACCGCGTGGCAGCGGGCCCGCGAAGGCCTGGCCGCCCAGATGACCGCTCTGGAAAAGCTGCGCCGCGGCCATGAATTGGGACAAATCGACCTCGCCGATTTGCTCCTTGGGGAACGCATGGTTCATGACGCCTTTCGCATTGAAGCGTCGGCGCGAACCGAGGCAATGCGCGCAATCACCAGAATCCAGATCGATAGCCACGAATTATGGTTGGCTGATTGATATCACATTCGCGGCACTTTGAGGCGACTGAGTCTGGCGCAATGCAGTCAAAGTTGGCCTGTCGATTCAGTGTGTGATACCACTTCCCGTTGGGGTGCGGCTGCCCATCTTCCCGAGTAGTTTTCCATGAATTTTATATGGAAACCAGAGAGGGGTATACTAAATCATTGATTCAATGGTGGGCGCGGCAAGGATTGAACTTGCGACCCCACCCGTGTGAAGGATGGGAATACGGACTATCTGGGATTATCTGGGACTAAAAAAAGTCTTGAAAAACAGGTAGATTTGTCTAAACTTGTCTCAATTGATCCACCCAAGTTTTTCATACTTGTTTCATACGTTTCATACAAAGGCTGTGCGGGAATGCCTGACCTGAGCAAGATCGGCGAACGTGATAAACTGAAGCCGCGAAGCGACAAAGAACCTCATTGGCAACGGCTCCAGGCTGGTTGGTATGTAGGATATCGACCGTCCCGAAGAGGCGGAAAGGGGTCATGGTTCGCTCGCGCCTATGATGAAGACGCGCGCAAGTACCGCCGCAAGAATCTTGGACCTTATGGGACGTTGTCCGGACATGATGTGTTCGCCACAGCCAAGAGGGATGCAGAGGCGTTCGCCGAGTTGGTAGAAGCTGGAGGGCTGCGAACAGAGAAGCTGGATACGGTTGAAGATGCGTGTCGGGCTTATCTTAGCGACAAACCGGGGCCAATTGCTGAAGGCGTGTTTCGCCGTCACGTATTCGATGACGCCATTGCCAAGGTTAAGTTAGACAAGCTCCGAAAGCATCATCTGCGTGCATGGCGAAAGCGGCTTGAGAATGCGCCTGCGCTTATCACTCGAAGCAAGGATGGGGAGCCTCGCTTCAAGACCAGAGCTGCTTCCACAGTTAATCGTGACATGGTCCCACTTCGCGCGGCACTTTGGCGTGTCCTCTCCCCTGGTGCACCAAATACTGACGCTGCCTGGCAAGAAGCTTTGAAGCCGATAAAGGGTGCGGACCGGCGTCGCGATGTCTATTTGGATCGACCAGAACGCAAGAAACTTCTGGCCGCCCTTCCTGAGGATATAGAGCCTTTTGTCCGGGGCCTTTGTCTGTTGCCGCTGAGGCCTGGAGCTCTTGCAGGACTGAAGGTGAGCAACTTTGACAAGAGGACTAGGACGCTGACGATTGGTGCCGACAAGAACGGCGTTCCTCGACAAATCAGTGTTCCTGAAACAATCGCCGGATTTTTGGCAGAACAGTGCAAGAGCAAGTTACCCACTGCATCGATGTTCATGCGCGCAGATGGGGTGCCTTGGTCCAAGGACAAATGGAAAGGTCCGATCAAGGACGCGGTGAAGGTCGTTCGTCTTCCGCAGGGTACTTCTGCTTACACTCTTCGCCACAGCGTAATAACTGACTTGGTGCGCGCTGGACTGCCGATTCTTACCGTTGCGCAACTGTCGGATACGAGTGTCGCTATGATTGAAAAGCACTATGGTCACTTGGTGAGGAACGATGCAGAGCATGCATTGGCTCAGCTAGCGCTGTGAGCTTCTGTCTAGATCTCGCCTAGCCAATCGACGCGCAAGCGATCGAGACCAACGACTTCGCCTTCCGCTGTCACCTCGTTGCCGAAATGATCATTCGCCGGCTCGACGTATTCGAGCACCCAGTGATCGCCCGCCTCGGTTACGATGGCGAAGCCGCGTGGCAGTTGCTCGAGCCGTCCGCTGATACGTTGCCGATTCGTATTCATGAAGGCCTGTATGCCATCCATCGCTGCAAAACGCTCCTGACATATGCGGGCGTTTCCCGATTTCTCGGGATGCCACCGGCACGAGCAACTGCGCCCGGACCAGCATTGTAAGCGGCGAGTGCCAGATGGACCTCGCCAAAACGGTCCAGCATCTGTCGCAGGTAGCGCGCGCCTCCATCGATGTTCTGGCGAGGATCATGCCGGTTGCGAACGCCAAGCTCGCGGGCGGTTGCCGGCATCAACTGCGCAAGTCCGGCAGCACCAGCCGGGCTGATCGCCATCGGATTGAAGCGGGACTCGGCCCAAAC